>JACPDH010000022.1 GCA_016184115.1 Acidobacteriota bacterium
TCGCGGATATCGAGCGTGACGTCGGCCATCTTATAGTACCTGAGCCGGTACTGGTACAGATCGCGGACCGCGATCTCATCGCGGAACATCGGTCTCTCGGCCGCCTTCGCACCCACTCGCTTCATCACGAGTGGTAGTGGCGCCTGCAAGTAGACCGAAATGCCGTGCGCAAGTACAAACTGGATGTTCTCCTCGAACGTGAATGTTCCCCCACCGGTGGCGATGACGCCGTGCTCGAGGTGTTGCGTGGAACGGAGTAGATCCGATTCACGCCGCCGGAAATGCGGCTCTCCCTTCTCGGCAAAGATCTCGCGGACAGGCATGCCCTCGGCGGCCTCGATGAGCTCGTCAAGGTCGAAGAATGGGACGCCCAGGCGGCGGGACACTTCCTGTCCGACGGCGGTCTTGCCTGCACCCATAAAGCCAATAACGTAGATCTTCATACGACCAGAGGCCGCGACGCGAACCCTGCGGCTACTTGAGTAGCGCCTCCATGAAGCGTGTCGAAAGCTCGCCTCGGAGGAATCTCGGATCGCTCAAAATGCGGCGCTGAAGCGGAATCGTCGTCTTGATTCCTTCGACGATGAACATGTCGAGGGCGCGGCGTCCCCGTTCGATCGCGTCGCGGCGCGACGGCGCTTTGACGATCAGTTTGGCGATCATGGAGTCGTAGTGAGGCGGGATCATGTAGTCGCCGTACGCTGCGGTGTCGACGCGCACTCCTGGTCCGCCCGGCTGGTGGAACGTAGTGATACGCCCAGGGTTAGGCGCGAACGTCACCGGGTCTTCGGCGTTGATTCGGAACTCGATGGCGTGCCCCTCCATCGCGATCTGCTTCGGAAATGACAGCTTCTCGCCCGCGGCGACGAAGATCTGTTCACGCACGAGATCGAGGCCGGTCACTTCCTCCGTCACTGGGTGCTCGACCTGAATGCGTGTATTCATCTCCATGAAATAGAAGTTCGAGCCGTCGACGAGGAACTCGATCGTTCCCGCGTTCTGATAGCCGACCGCCTCACATACCCTAACCGCAGCCGCACCCATCCGCTCGCGAAACTCGGGCGTCATCATGGGAGACGGTGACTCCTCCATCAGCTTCTGATGCCGCCGCTGGATGGAGCACTCGCGCTCGCCGAGATGGACGATTCGTCCATGTGCGTCGCCAAAGACCTGAAACTCGATGTGCCGCGGGTTCTGAAGGTACTTCTCGATGTACACGTCGGCGACGCCAAATGCGCGCTCCGCTTCGTGCCTCGCCGTGTCATACGCGGTTCGAAGCTCCTTCTCGTCCCAACAGATTCGCATGCCGCGTCCGCCTCCGCCGGCAGACGCCTTCAGGATGACCGGGAATCCGATCTCGCGGGCAATCCCTTCCGCCGTATCGACGTCCTCCACAGGACCGTCACTCCCAGGGATGATCGGGACGCCCGCAGCCTTTGCGGTCTCTCGCGCGCGCGACTTGTTGCCCATGAGGCGGATCGCCTCGGCCGGGGGGCCGATGAAACGAATTCCGCACTCCTCGAGGATTTCCGCGAAGTGGTCGTTCTCAGCCAGGAATCCATAGCCGGGATGCACTGCGTCGGCACCCGTGATCTCAGCAGCCGCGATGATGCTCGAGATGTTCAGGTAGCTTTGCTTCGAGGTCGGCGGTAGAGAACATGACGGTTCCAGGCTGTCTCGGTCCGTGGCGATACCGGACGCGCGTCCGACGCGGTCAGGAGATCCTCACGGCGAAGAGCTTCTCGCCGTATTCAACCGGCTGGCCGTTTTGCGGATAGACGCTCGCGACGACGCCGTCGATGTCCGACTCGATTTCGTTCATCAGCTTCATCGCCTCGATGATGCAGACAACCTGACCCTTCGTCACCCTGTCGCCAACGTTGACGAAGGGCGCAGATTCAGGGTTCGGCGCCTTATAGAACGTACCGACAATCGGAGAGGTTACGATATGGAGGCCTGCGTCATCGGCCTCAGCAGGCGGTGCGGCAGGAAGTGAGCCGCCTGACACCGGCGCGGCCTGGACGACGCCCCGCGGCGCGATCGTGGCCTGCTGGAGATTGTCGTGCACGTATGCCGCGACGACTGGCTCGTTTGCCTTTCCTTCGACACGCAGCTTGAAACCCGAAGACTCGATTTCGACCGCTCCGAGCCCTTTGTCGGCCACCTTGTCGATCAGTTCGAGGATTTCCTTGAAGTTCAGGAGTGCCACGTCAGCTCAGCTCATCCCTTAGTCTGAATTTGAGTTTCCGCAGCTCGTATCTCGCGCGCCCGAAGTTGCCGTCCCGATCGAGGACGAGCAGCACGAAATACTCAGCGGTGACCGCGGAGAGTATCGTGATGTAGCGGTCGGTGACAAGCGAGAACTGCTCCACGCTTCCGACGTTCAGGTCGGCGCTCGAGATCCGAACCGACTTCACGAACGAACCAAGCTCGGCGCCGAGCGAATCGAGCATCACGTCGTCGCGCTTTCGAATCGAATCGATGGCGATGCCATCGAGCCCGAGAAGGCTCACGCCGAGGACGCCATCGACTCTGGTTCCGAGCTCTTCCAGCACTCCCCTGAATGGGCTGCTCACGATCGGGTCACCCTGGCCCGCCACGTCTCGAGTCTCTTGATCTTGCCACCTTTCCCCGAGGAGTCGGAGCGGGGCGGTTCGGAATGGGCGGCGCCTCGGGAGAGCGCATCCCGCGCCTCGGCGTTGTCAGGGTGAAGTTCGAGCACCTGCCTGTAGAGCTCGGCCGCCTGCGCGTCGTGTCCCTGACTCTCGAAGAGTTGAGCCATGGTCAGAGTCGCGGGAATCGGGGTCGATGATCCACCCTCCTCGTATCCAGTCTCGGACTCATCCCGCGTTACGTCGAGCCTCGTGGACGTAGGAGCCTCGCCGATCGTCGTTCCGGCAATTTCGCCGAATGGCTCGGGTTCTGCTGCGGATTCCTCGGCAGCGATCGGCGGAGGAACGAAAGGAGCCTCCGGCTCGCTGATCGCTGCTTCGTCGAGGCCCGAAAGAGGGCCAGCCTCTACTCCCGGAGTATCGAGCAGGCTCGAAAGCGCCGCCTCCGACGTGCTTCCAAACGGCTCCTCGTCAACGGTGAACGGATGGGAATCGGTCAGATCGAATCGCGATGCGTCGGGCAGGAGTGGCTCGACGGATGCGACGGCGGGTTCATCCGACTCCGCCAACACGAAGGGAGCCTCGACCACAGGTTGGGGTTCTGCCGTCACTGCGGGGTAATTCGCTGGATTCAATTCACGATCGAGCCGCTCGATCTCCGACTCGACCTCACTGTCCGCCGGCATCAGCGCGTACACGAGCTTGAACTTCTTGATCGCCTCGACCTTGTCGCCGACGCCCAGGTACGCTTGAGCAAGGAGCTTCGCGGCCACGACGTTGCCAGCGTCGAGAGCGAGAGCGCGCTTCAGCACCTCAACCGCCTCGTGGTCACGGCCGCGCTCGCGCAGAACCCGGCCGAGCGAGATCCACGCAGACAGGTATGCCGGGTGGCCCTGAAGTCCTTCTCGAAGGATCTCCTCGGCCTGCTCGAGCTGGTGAATCTTCCTCAGCTCCTCGGCGAGCGGATAGAAATGCCGCGACTTCGGCTCGGCTTTCAGCCTTCCTCGAAGCTCTTCGATCTTCGGAGTCGTGGCTGCCGTCGCGTCCGCCATTCGTTAGCGTCCTGCCCACGCAAATTCTACCGCATTCGACACGACGACCGCCCCGAAGGGGCGGTCGTCGACATGAGTTCGTCTCAAGCTCCGACTCTACGGCGCGTTCCCGCTTCCACTCAGCGGTAGCGCAAACGTGCCGCCCGAGAAATCCACCGCCGCAGGCGCTGAGTAATCAGCATCCGTTCCCGTCACCGGCGGCGAGAACCTCAGCGTGAATTGTGCAGATCCTGCCGGCGCCAGGGATGTCGTGTTAAGCGGTACCAGCACCGAGAAGGGCGCAACAACGCCGCTCACGTTGAGACCGCTGACCGGAACGCCGCCAATGTTCGTGACGGTAAATAGGATGTCTGCCGTCGCGCCCTCCGCCACGACTCCAAATGATCCGGCGGGGCTTACGGTGATCGCCGGCTCGGTGACACACGTCGGTGCTGCAGGCGCGATCGGAACGGAAATCGTTGCACCGCAGCCATTGAGAATGTTCTCGAACTCGATCTCGAAGTCCGTCACGACATCGATCGTGCCGGTTACTCCTCCACCCGTGATGCAGTCATCAGTCTCAAACTCGAGGCCAGCCGGCACCACGAACGTAAAGGTCGTTGCCGCGAACGCATCGCTCGCTGCAGCTGGAGCCGGGAACACGGTCTTGCCCCCGATGCTAAGCTTCACATTGCCAAACCCAGGATCGTCAACAACGATCGATCCACCTGCGCCTTCCACTAACGGCAGCGGCGACACCGAAAGGATCTTCGTCGTCACCCGATACGTGAACCCGTTGTCCAGCGTAGCGGTCCCCGTGCCGGCCGGTTGCTCGAGGTTTGTGACGACTACACTGCCGCCCCCCGCGCCTCCGCCCCCACCGTCGCACTGAATTGCACCCGTGAGCACTACGACTTCCGTGCCCGACACGCGGACGACCTGCGCCGGGATGCCCGCAATTGAAACCTGGACCGGATCGTCGAATCCGAAGCCGAATACCGTCACCCGGTCGCCGCCCAGATGCGTGCCGACCGACGGCGATACTCCTGTGATCTCGATCTCCGGTCCGTAACGGAACGCGTTAGCAAGGGTCGCTTGCGTACCCGAGGCGAGGTTGAGAACCCGTACACTCACCGACGAGTTCAGGAACGACGATCCGAGGCCCGATGCAGCAGGTGTAGTCGCCTGGATCTGACTGAAGGTCACACTCGTAACGTCAAGCTCGACCTGCGTGGCACCCGCACCAAAGAAGACCTTCGCGGGAGACTGGAATCCTGAGCCGAAAATCGTGATCCGCGTGTTTCCTTCATTCGGTCCCGAAGCAGGACTGACATGCTCGATACTAGGCGTCAGGATCTCGAGCTCGTATCGATATCCGTTTGTCAGCGTTGCGGCCGCTTCGTTTGCTGTTCCGGCCTCCGCAATCACGCGCACGTCGACTTCGCGGAACTGCTCCGAAGCCGCAAGATTCGTCGCTGGCGTGACAGCCTTGATCTGCGTGTCAGTCACCGAGACGACCGTAGCTTCCTTTGAACCGAAGAAGACGCGCACGGGGGTCCTGAAGTTAGACCCGACGATCGTCACAACTTGATTGCCGGAAGGAGGACCCGATGAAGGCGTAACCGACGAAATCTGCGGACCGTCTCCACTGCCGCCGTCGACCTCGAAGTTGATCGTGATCGATTTCGACACATTTCCGAGACGCGCGGTCACCACGGCGGAACCGACCTCGGCCGAAGTGAGGGTTACATTCGCTGCGCCTCCGGACGTCGTCCTGAGCGCGAAAGTACCTGCCGTCTCGACGAACGAACCGAAGGTCGTCGCGAACTCGATCGCAGTACCGTTCACCACGTTGGCGCCCGCAGACGTCGCTCGCGCCGTGATGACGGCACTCGAACCCACCGGTGGGTTCACATTCGACGCTGTCAGCGTGATCGTGATGTCGCTCGTCGGCGGGGTCGTACCGCCCCCTCCACCCGTGCTGGGCTCGGTCGGCGACTCCGACTGGCAACCGAAAAGGGCCAGCAGAAGGACCGTGGCGATCGTCGCCACCGTTCGCGTCTTCATCGTCTTCATCGTCGTCTCTCCCAACATCCTCTCACCCATCCACCGGTAACCTGGAGTCCGCTAATTCACGATCGAGCAGCCGCACCCGAAGCAGAACGAAAGCGGGAAGCGGGTCTCGGCCGATACCTTCTCGCCCGAAAGCGTCTCACCGAACACCTCGATCTTCGTTTCGATGATGATGATCGGCTTGCCGGTCTCGGGATCGCGTCCGCCGTTCTCCGGGAGCAATGCCACAAACGGCGCCTGCCGCAGTGCATTCGCGTCATACAGAAGGAATCCGGTGACGTCACCGCTGGAGCCCGGATCGATCGTCCCTGAAAGCGCCTGGACATACGCCGGCGGAACGACAGTACCGCCGTCGGTGCGCTTGTAGGTGATCCGAACCGTGCTGAGTTTGACGCCGAGGAACCGGGTGTCTGAGTTAAGCGTCTTGATGACGGACCGGATACTCAGCGTTCCAACGCCTACGGTGCAACCCGTCTCCGGCGCGTAGTCGTAAACCAGAATGGCCTGGTCGAACGACGCGATCAACTCTACCGGCGAGCCTTCCTCGTTGATGTCGCTGCCGCAGGAATTGAGCCCCAGCAACGCGGCAACCGCGAGCAACACCAGAGTCGTCTTTCCGATCGTCTTCGTGTTCATTTCCGTTCCTCGCCTCGTCCCATTCACCCGTCCCCGAGAGGCCAAACTCTACTGAGTCCTCACGATCTTGGGCGTGATAAAGATCAGCAACTCATCGTGCTTACTACTGATGTCGTGGTTCTTGAACAGCCAGCCGAGAACCGGGATCTTCCAAAGGAGCGGTACTCTGTCCTGGCTCCGGTTCTCCGTTGCCGTGTAGATGCCGCCGATGACCGTCGTCCCGCCGTCGCGAACCATGAGGCGTGTCTGCGCGCGTCGGGTTGACAGCGGCACATTGTTCGCGCCACCGAGCGCGATACCAGTCAGCGGCTCGGTCTTCTGTACCTGCACGTCCATGATGACAGTATCGCGCGCGGTGATTTGCGGCGTGACCGAAAGCCGCAGTGTGGCGTCGACGTACTGGACAGTCGTCGTGAAGTTCACTCGGGTTTGAACCGGAATCTGCGTACCGCTCTGGATTTCAGCCGACTGATTGTCCTGCGTCACGATCTTCGGCGCACTCACAATCCGCGCAAGACCGTCGTTTTCAGCAGCCGCGAGCGCGATGTCGAGATCGAACGCGCCAAGAACATCGGTCATCGCAATATCGAGCAGCGTGTTGCCGCGACCGAAGCTGAACGGACCGCCAGCGACATCAACCGCGTTAGGGAACTGGAGCCCGGTGCCAGTACCGAGCGCCGGGTCGTAAATCATCCCGAAGCCCCAGTCGATGCCGAACTGCTGCAGGAAGTTCTTCGTCGTCTCGACGATTCTCGCCTCGATCACGACCTGAGGCGTCGCGATGTCGACCGTATCGATGAGGTTCAACATCGTCTGCAGGTAATCGGGGACCTCGGTGATGACGAGCTGATTCGTTCTCGTATCGACGATGATCTTGCCCTTCGGCGACGCCATCTGGGTGAGTAACCCCGCTACGGTGTCCGCCTTCGCGTACGACAGGTCCTTGATGATCGTCACCGTCTGGACGTTGAGCCGGGCTTCCTCATCGAGCTTTCGTTGGTCGGAAGCTTCCTTCGAGAGGCGGTCGATCGTACCGACTCGCATCACGTTGCCCTGCAGCGTGTAGGTGAGACCGTTCTGCCGGAGGATGATCTCCAGCGCCTGATCCCAAGGGACCGCCACGAACTCGACCGTCACCGTTCCGGCGACGCCAGGATCAACTGCAATGTTCAGTCCAGTAAGTTGCGCGAAGGTACGAAGTACGTCCTTCACGTCCGCGTCTTTGAGGCTGAGGTCGATCGGCTCACCGGTGTATACACGTTCCCCGGCGCTGAGCGTCCTGCTCTGCCCCTCCTCCGTCATCCGCCCTCCCGTCATTTCGGGAGCGGTGGGATCGGCGGCCGCCCTAACTACGTGCCGCTCCGTGGACGGCTCTGGCTGCCTTGGTGACCGAGGCATCTCGGTCTCGGCGACGACGGGAACTTCCGCTGCCTCTTCGAACACGCTTGGCGCCTGCGCGGGAGCAACCGGAGATTCCACGACTCGGGTCGCGGGCGCCATGCCCCCGAACGCCACGAACACGCTGTCACCGTCGGCGGCGACGTGATACTCGGTCGACACTCCTAGGTCGAACACAACTCTGGTCACAGGTCGCGGGCTCGTCTGGAATTGCGCAACGCGAACGCGACGTACCGACGCGCTGTCGAGATCCTGCTGCGGCTTGCTCACCGCGTTTCGAACACCATTGAGATCGATCACCAGGCGAGCCGGGTTCTCGAGCCGGAATGCCGTGTAGTCGAGGGTACCGTCCGCAGATAGGCGCACCCCGATGCCGCCGTCGAGCGGTTCCGGAGTGACGCGATCGAGCTCGCGAGCCGGGCGACCGCTGGATTTTGCGGTGCGCGGCGCTGCAACCGACGGCGCGGGCACGGACGGCTCCTCCCGAACGGCAGGCGCCTTCACGACCGCGGGGACCTCTGCCGCTTTCACCGGGACGTCGGGAACGGCTTCCGGCTCGTCGACGATGGGTGCTGATGTCGCCACTTCACCATTCGCGCCGCCAAAGCGAATCGCGATTCCTCGATCGAAGCTGAGCGTCTCGGGACGCGCATCGCTTCGAAGGCGAATCGTGACCCGCGTGAGGGCAGCGCCAAGCTCCAGGGCCTCGTCGGCCGAAACGGACGCGACCGCGTCTGGAAGCGACGTCGGAACCAAGGCCTCCGGACCCTTGGCCGCGAGTGGAAGGTCGACGACGTAGACTCCCGGCTGCGGCGAATACGATGAGAAGGCCGGAGTGACGTTCGTCTGGAGGATGAGCGTGTTCGCGTCCGCTTCGATCTTCTCGAGCGTCAATTGATCGCGTACGTCCCCTCCACCCCGGCTGTCTGGCGCCGCGGGCCTGGCCGACGCCACGGCGGCGAAGAGAGCCGCCGACAAGAGCAGGGTGACCGCCCTGAGCGTTTGCGGCTTGCTCACAAATTTCGCTTGCTTCACCATCACACCAACCCTCCACGCAGCCATGCGGCTCCTACCTCACTTCTTCACCGTCTGAGGTACCAACTCTTTGACGACCTCTTTGTAGCGCTCGATTTGCGTCGGATCGTTGACTTCCTGCCGGAAGACGATCGATCCCTGGGCGATGCGGATGAGCTCTCCGTCGAACACTTTGTCGCCCACGCGGACGAGATAACCCTTGTTGTCGGGACCCTTGATCATTGCGACAAGCCCCTGTTTCGTCTTGACGACACCCGCCAGGTCGATCTCGTCCACGAGGAACCCGGGAACTCCGGGTGGCCTCTCGCCTTCTCCAAGCGATTGACGAGGGCCGATGAGCGAGCGGAACGGATCGCGGCGGCCCTGGGAATCGTAGCGATACGAGTCAGCTCCCACCGGCTGCTGCTGCAGCACATCTTCGAGGTTCTGCTCGATGTCGAACTCGCCTTCCTTCCCAGGAGCGGCGGTCGTCGTATCGGCAGGAGCGGCCGTACCCGACTGCGGTGCGGCCGGCGCCTTCTGCGCCACGACCGGAGCCGCCACTACCGCGACGAGTCCGGCGATCAACACGAGTCGGTGCCAACGTCTATTCATGATTTCATCCGCCTGGCTCCTCGCCACCCTCATCCGCGCCGCCGCCCCCGCCGCCCGGTGCGCCCCTGCGCGCCGGTTTTTCTTCCTGCGGTGCTTCCTTGGGCTCAACGTAAACGAAGGTCTTCGCGACGAAGTTGCTGTCAATCGTCCTCTGCTCCTGGGCTGAGAGCGCAGTGATCGTGAATTTCTCCACGTTCATGATTCGGGTGAAGTTGCTCAACTTGTTGAAGAGGATCGCAAGGTCGTGGTAGTTGCCCGTCACTCTGACATCAATCGGCCACTCCACGATCGGAACGTCGCCAGCTTCCGCGCTCGAGGCGCCAGCGAGGTCAGGGAACTTGAGATCCCGAAGCTGGAAGTCTCCCTGGTCGACGAGCGCTTTGATCTTCTTGATGATCTCTTCGGTGTTGCGGCTCGACGGAAGAATCCGGCGAAGCTTCTCGAGCTCGCGCTCGAGTCCGGCGACTTCCTCACGGAACTGCGGGAGCTTCTTCTCCGCATCGCGTCCCGCGACGATCTTCTTGTCAAGCTCTCCAATCTGAGCGTTGGCAGCCGCGATCTGGGAATTGATGCCGCCCGCCTTCGAAACCCAATTCCAGTGAACGCCCCCCACGATCAGGGCGGCGATGACGACACCGATCGAGAAACCCCACCAAATCGGCTTGCCTTCGAGCGCAGTCTCGAGCGCCATAGTCGCCCCCTACCTGGCGGATGGCGGCGCAGCGCCGTCATCCTCCCCTTCTTCGCCTTCCGCAGGCGCGGTCTCGTCGAATTTGAAGCCGAACTTCATGGTGAAGGAGTAGACGTCGGGGCCGGTTCCACCGGTTGCCTGCGTCACGTTTCCAACCTGAGGCTCATCGAACAGCGGGTCGTTCTTGATCTGTTCGATGAACAGCGCAATTGCGTTGGGGTTCAGGCCCCGCCCAGTGACTTCGATTGTCTTCGGCCCGCCATCCAGCGTAAGGCGGTCGAGCCAAACGAGGTCGGGCAGGTCCTGGCTGATGCGATCCATGACCCTGACCGGGCCCTTCTGGTTCTGCTTGAGGTTGTTGATCGTGTCGATGCGCTTCTTGAGATCTTCTTTACGCTTTTCGAAGGCCTCAACTTCTTTGATGATTGCCTCGAGTTTCTGCGCCTCGATCTGCTTTGCCTCGACGTCGGCCCGTTTGGCACTCAGCTCACGGCTCTTGATCATGAACCAGCCGCCTGCGAGAACCGCGGCCAGAATCAGAAAGGCAGCGATGACCAGATTGTTCGCATTGGCGGCCCCTCCGCCTACGGCAGATGGGCCTGCCCCGGCGGCCGCACCGCGGACTGGCGCGCGTCCTTCCCGAACCAGGTTGATCTTGATCAAGCGTCGCCTACCTTCCTGATCGCAAGCCCGACGGCGACCGCCATGCTCGGAGCGACTTCGCTGATCCACTCGGGACTGTAGTCACTCTCATTGAATGTGATCTTCTTCAGCGGGTTCATGATCTCGACGTCGATTCCGAACTTCTCGCGAAGGATCGAATCGAGATTCATCACGCCGGCGCCGCCGCCCGAGAGGACGACGTGGTCGACGCGATCGGTGCCTGAAGTCGCAGTGAAGAAGTCGAGCGTCTTGCGAAGCTCGCTGGCGAAGTCCTCGGAGACCGAGTTGAGAATCGGGATGATCTGCTGAACGTTGTAGTCGCCCACCTGCTCGCCGCGTTTGAGCTCCTCGGCTTGCGTGAACGACAGATTCAGCTCGCGCTGCACCGCGTCGGTGTACTGATTCCCTCCGAACGTAATGTCGCGCCAGAAGACGGAGGTCGCGCCCGATAGAACGTTGACGTTCGTCACCGACGCTCCGATGTTCACGAGCGCAGTCACCCGGCCATCGTCGATGTCGTAGTTCGTCTCGTACGCGTTCTGTACGGCGAACGCGTCGACGTCGACGAGCACAGGCGCCTTGCCCGCCTGCGAGATCACCGACGTGTAGTCGTTGATCTTCTCCTTCTTCACCGCGACGAGAATGACCTCGAGATTCTCCCCTTCACGTGCCGGCATGGGGACGTAGTCGAGATTCACATCATTGATGTCGAAGGGGATGTACTGCTCGGCTTCCCACTGAATCGACTCGGCGAGCTCATCGGGAGACATCGCCGGAAGCGATATCTTCTTGATGATGACCGAATGACCCGACAGCGAGACCGCGTAATTCGCGTTCTTGATGCCGAGAGTGGAGTTAATCCGCTGGATCGTCTCGACGACCATGGACGAGTCCATGATCGAGCCGTCGACGATCGCTTCCGGAGAGAGTGGCTCGACGCCGATTTTTACGAGCTGAAAGCCAGACTTCTTCTCTTTCAACTCCACCAGCTTGATCGCTGAGGACCCGACGTCAAGCCCGACGAGATTCTTGCTCTTTGAGAAGAACACCGCTCACCCCATCCATCTCACACGACTTCTCGTTGGCGTCAACTATAAGAGACTGAGAAAGTTGAGACTGACGGTACACTCTTTAGTCAGTGATGTCAACAACATGGAATTCGGCAGTTCGTATTTTGTTTATGCCGAGCCGGACCGGAGAATCGAGCCCGATTCGAATGGTCTCGAACCCTGCTAGACTGTCGATTCCGTTGGAGGTATTTGCTCATGGCAATGATGTGCGAAATGTGCGGTAAGAAGCCTGTCTTCGGGAACCGCATCAGTCACGCCCACAACGTCTCGAGCCGTCGCTGGCTCCCGAACGTTCAGAGCATTCGCGTGAAGGTCGGCACCACCGTCCGTCGCATGCGCGTCTGCACCCGCTGCATCCGCAGCGGCAAGATCCAGAAGGCTGCTCGTTAACCGGCAGTCGGCTCCCGCCGACTGCCCTCGCCTTCCCTCTCCCGATTCAGGCGCTCGCGTCCCTCACCTTGTAGCGCCTCTCCACTCTCGTCACACCATCAATCGCGGTAATCGACTTGATCAACCGGTCGAGATGTCGTCGGTCGGCGATCTCCACGCTGAGGTCGATGACCCCTTTCCCTTCCGCCGCCCTCGCCTCCATATTCCTGATGTTCGTCTTCAAATTCGCGATCGACGAGATGACTCGGGCGAGCACCCCGGTCTGGTCGGTCACGATCACCTCGAGGTCAACCTGGAAGTGCGCCTCGGGTGCCTCACCCCACTCGACTTCGATCTCGCGGTCGGGGCTGAACAGCAGGTTCTTCACGTTCGGACAGTTGGCGCTGTGAACTGCGACTCCCTTCCCTCTCGTGATGTAGCCGACGATCTCCTCGCCCGGCAACGGACTGCAGCAGCGCGCCAGGTAGGTCAACAGATCGTCAAAGCCTCGCACGCGAATTACCGCGCCCGACCCCAGCGGAAGCAGTTTCCGGACAGCCTGCTGCAGCAGCCCGGGCGGAGAAGGCTCGCGCCGGTCGCTGTCGGGAATCATCTTCTGGACGAGCGTCTTGGCCGAGAGCTTCCCGAAGCCAACGTCTGCGAAGAGCTCATCGCTCTTCGAATGTCCATGTTCCTCGGCCAGGCGTGGGAGCGTGCCGTCCTTGATCAGCTTCTTGAGTGAGAGCCTGTACTTCTTGAGCTCTTTCTCGAAGAGGCGCCGGCCGAGCTCGATCGATCGACTCTTCTGCTCTGTGTTGAGCCAGTGCCGGATCTTATGCCGAGCTCTCGATGTGCCGACGATCGACAGCCATTCCTGGCTCGGCGTCTGGCCTGGAGAGGTGAAGACCTCGACGATGTCTCCGTTGTTCAACTGTGTGCGCAAGGGAACGAGCTTGCCGTTGATCCTCGCGCCGACGCAGTGATTCCCGAGGTCGGTGTGGATGCGATAGGCGAAATCGAGCGGCGTTGCCCCGCGTGGAAACGCGTAGACGTCGCCTCGCGGCGTGAACGTGTACACCTCATCGGGATAGAGGTCGATCTTGAGCGAATGGAGGAAGATCCTCGGATCCTTGATCTCCTGCTGCCACTCGACGAGATGGCGTAGCCAGAGAAAGTTTTCGTCGTCCACCGACGGTCCGACACGGCCTTCCTTGTACTTCCAGTGCGCCGCGATCCCCTGCTCGGCGACGAGGTCCATCTCGCGCGTTCGAATCTGGACCTCGAACGGATGCCCCTTCTCCGCGACTACCGTCGTGTGGAGCGACTGGTAGAAGTTAGGCTTCGGCATGGCAACGTAATCTTTGAAGCGTCCCGGGACAGGACGCCAGAGTTGATGTACGAGGCCGAGAGCGGTGTAGCAGTCGCGCACCGAGGGGACGATCACGCGAAACGCGAGATAGTCGTAAACCTGGCCGATGTCGATCCCCTGCCGGATCAACTTCTGCCGGATCGAGTGCATCGACTTGACACGTCCGATCACCTCGCACTCGATCTCGCTCTTCTTCATGGTGTCGGTCAGCACCGCGCGGATCCTGCCGATGAGCTCGCCAGAGACTTCGAGCTTCGCCTCGACCGCATCTCGCAGCTCCATGTAGTCCTTCGGATGCAAGTGGCGCAGAGCAAGATCCTCGAGCTCACCCTTGATCCGCCCCATGCCGAGCCGGTTCGCAATCGGCGCGTAGATCTCGAGGGTCTCCTTGGCGATCGCTCTCCTCCGCTCCTCGGGGAGATGCTCGAGCGTCTGCATGTTGTGAAGGCGGTCGGCGAGCTTGACGAGAACCACGCGGAGATCCGACGCCATCGCGAGGATCATCTTGCGGAAGGTCTCGGCCTGTTGCTGCTCCTTCGACACGTAGGCGAATCGGGAGATCTTCGTCAGACCGTCGACGACCTCGGCGACGTCGTCTCCGAATAGCTCGACGAGCTTCTCCTTCGTGGTTAGGGTGTCTTCGAGCACATCGTGCAGAAGGCCGGCACAGATCGAGGCCTCATCGAGCTTCATCTCGGCAAGAAGGAGCGCGACGTGGAGAGGGTGGATCAGGTAAGGCTCGCCCGAGCGACGGGTCTGCCCCTTGTGAGCCATCGCGGAGAAGACGTACGCGCGCCGTATGAGCTCGTCATCGAGCTCCGGCTTGTAGGTCTCAACCTTGTCGAGGATGTCTTCGAGACGGATCATCGGTACGCCCGCTGGGACAATGATAAACAGCCGCGCCGCCGCGCCAGTTCCGCACTGACGAAAATGCCCCGCTCGAAAGCGGGGCAAAGCGAATCTTCAGGCCAAATCGCGAGGGGTACTAGTCCTGGCCCTCGCCCTCGTCGTCGAGGTCGTTCGGCACACCGAGACGCGTGCACGCGGCCTCATACATCTGTTTCGAGGCATTGATCGCGTTCTGCAGGTCGGCGATCCGGTCCTTGACCTTCGCCAGCTCCTGATCGATCTGGTCCTTGAGGTCGTTGATCTCCTGACGCGTCACTTCGAGCGTCGTTTCGTAGAACTTGCGCTGCTGATCAGTCAGAACCGGCATCTTTCCCTCGCATTACGCTCATCCGAGCGGTGTTTTAGAGCTTGAACGGAATCGTCATGTTGTAGTACGAGCGAACCCGCACTCCATCCTTGGTGGCGGGGCGGAACGTTGAGCGGCGCGCCATTTCAATCGCGGCAGCATTGAGCTGCGCTACGCCGCGGAGCACTTTGACGTCGATCGCCGCCCCGGTCTCCGAGACGAGCACCTGAACGGTAACCGTGCCCTCGACTTTCGCGAGTCGCGCCTGATTCGGGTACGGCACTTTGAACACCTTGTCGAGTTTCGGTGCAGTGAGACCCGGCGTCCCGATCGGAACGAGGTCACCTTCCTTCACCTGGGTCACGGCAGGCTGCACCGGCCTAGGTGCTGGCTGCGGTGGAGTCTCTACCGGGGGCGCCTGCGTCGCTACGGCAGGAGGCGGTTCCTGCACCGCGGGCTGCGGAGCCGGCTGCTCTGGCGTCGGAGCCGTCTCGACCGGGACCACGGGCGCCTTGGTCTGCTGCGCGGCCTGCGCCTTCGCCAAGTCCAGCTGGCGCTGCTGTTCGAGCTTAGCTCGCTCCTCGGCGAGGCGTCGCTTCACTTCCTCGTCGATCATCGCCTGGTCCGCGGTCGCGTCGGCGGTCGTCGTCGCGGTGGCGGTGTCCGTAACCGTCGCGGGAACTACGGGTGTGACCGCGGCAGTCGTCGCAACGGCGGCTGTCGCAGTCGATGTCGGCTGCGCGGTTCCTCTTCCCTTCATGAAGTAGAGCCCGCCGCCGATCACGCCGATCAGGACGACCGCGGCGATTCCGATTGCAACGATCGGGGGTTTCTTCTCTTCCTCGGGTTCGGTGGCGGCGAACGTAGCCGCGGGAGCCGGCGCCGGAGAAGGTGCGGGCGCTTGAACGGCGACCGGAGCAGGAACGACGATCGGCGCGGGCGCCGCCGGAATCTCGCGCTCGCGTACGCGCTCGTGCGACTCTTCGACGACATGCTCGCCCATGACAGGAGAGACCGGCTGCTCCGAATAGATGCGGTTGAGGTAGATCGCGAGGTCGGCGCTGCTCGGCGTCGGGCGCATGCTGAAGAGCACTCGGTCGAGATCCTTCGCCATTTCACCTGCGGTCTGGTATCGCGCGTCCTGTTCCTTCGCGAGCGCTTTGAGCACGATGGCGTCGACGTCAGGCGTCACTTCGTCGTTGATGCTCGAGGGGGGACGAACGCGTGCCTCGCGCACCTGCTCGAGGATTGACAGCTCGCTATCACCAGCAAAAAGCTTCTCTCCCGTGAGGAGCTCGAAGAGCACCGCGGCGAGCGCGAAAATGTCGGAGCGTTTGTCGATCGCCTTGCCCCAGGCTTGCTCCGGCGACATGTACTGCAGTTTGCCCTTCAGAGCGCCGGCCATCGTGTGAGACGCCTTCGAGGCCGCCTTCGCGATGCCGAAATCGCAGAGCTTGATGTCCCCTTCGTACGAGATGAGTACGTTCTGCGGTGAGACGTCGCGATGAACGAGACCCATCTCCTTCTCGTCGAAGTCACGCTTACGGTGCGCGTAGTCGAGCGCCGCCGCGACCTTCGAAGCGATGAACAACGCGAGCTCGGGCGCCATCGGCTGCCCGACCTCCACCCCTCTCTTCAGGATGCTCTTGAGATCATCGCCGTCGATGAACTCCATCGCAATGTAGTAGGAGTTCGTGATCCTGCCGAGGTCGTAAATATGAATGATGTTGTTATGGTTAAGCTGCGCCGCGAGCTTCGCCTCATCGACGAACATCGTGACGAACTCTTCATTGTCCGACATGTGCGGCAGGATCTTCTTGATCGCCACCGTTTTCTGGAAGCCTTCGACACCCTTCATCCGGGCCTTCCAGACTTCAGCCATCCCGCCGGTCGCGATCTTCTCGAGGAGCGTGTATTGGCCGAAGCGGATGCCGTCATCATCCTTTGATTCCGGTTCCTCGACACGGGCAGGCGCGGGGAATACCGGCGCAGAGGGACCGACCGTCGGAGCCGTCGGAGGGGGCGGTGGTGGTAAAGGCGCGGCGGCGGCAGGTGCCGGTGCCGGCGGCTTCGGAGCGGGTGCGGCCGGGGGAGCAGGCGCCTTCGCGGCAGGCGCGGAAGGCGGCGGTGGGGCGGCGGGCCGCGGTATGGCCCGCTCCGCCGTCGGCGTACGCGGCCTCGATTTCTCGAGACCGGACAGCGTGTTCTCGAGCAGCTTGTCGAGATCCGATTGAGGGCGCTTCTTCACGTCTGCAGGCTTCGCGTCGGCGGGCGCTGGCGCAGCGGCAGGAGTGTCCGCCGGCTTTCTCGGCGACTGCTGGATTCCGGAAAGCGTCTTCGACAAAAGGTCGTCGATGCTGCTGTCGGAGCCCTTCACCTGCTGCCGCTTCTTCACGGCTCCACCCTCGTCGAGCAGCTCGCCGAAGATATCGTCCGAGGTGAGCTGTCCGGAACCGCTGGCTCCTGGCTTTGGAATCGCCATTTGCACGGTCTGCGCGAACGACGGATCAACCTCGCTCGGCGCAACGGCAAGTTGCCGGATCTTGCTCAGGAACTCGCCTTCCGAATACGGCTTTGGAAGGATGTCGTTCGCCCCAAGACGGATCGCATCGGATTTCGGGTTCTTTCCGTTGTAACCCGACACGGTGATCAGGATCGGCGTGTTTTGAAAACGGCTGTTCGCGCGGATCCTACGGATGAGCTCGGACGTGCTGATCTTCGGAATGATCGAAGAGAGAACGATGAGCTGCGGCTCGCGCTGCGTCAGAGCGGAAAGGGCCTCTTCGCCATCCTTTGCAAAGGACGCTTCGAAGGACTGACCCGTTAACGCCTGCCGAACACGTTCGGTGTAGCGAGGTTCGTACTCGACGACAAGAATGCTCTCTGACATGGGATTTTTGGCCGAAAAGCGGCTCGCTGGATTCTTGCACACGCCTACCATCGCGTCAATCGAACGAAGTGCAGATTCTGTGCCCGCAGCCCACGTACTCAATTCACGCTTGCACGAACCGGCGATCTATCCGCTATACTAGCGCCGCGTTCGCGCCCCATCATTCCGTCGCGAACGGCACGCCCGAAGCGGAAGCGGGCGAGCCGGAATCGAGACGCGCGATTGGCGGCGACTCCAGCACGTGACGGCCTCGGCAAGATGCCTGGCCGCGCATCGACGACGCGGATGACGGTCGCACCGGCCCGCCGCGCAGGCGTGAACGCCTCAGGGAAACGAATCGCCGAGGCGAGTCGCTTCCCGACGATTCCGAACCAGACGAACGAAGAAAGTTCCACGGAGACGACGAGTCCGCATGAACGACGAATTGAAGCCACGTAGACGCCGGCGTCGCAGACGCCGCGGCCAGGGATCCTCACCCGCCACTGGCGCAGCAGCCTCCGTCCCGCAGGACGGACTTCCACCCGACGACGGCGCCGAGCCGCAGGACGTGCAGCCGGGAGGAGACAGCGCTCTGCGCAACCGGCGCCGCCGCTCGAGGCGACGCGGCCGGCGTCCCACCGACGGATCGTCCGAAGGAACGAGTCAGCCTGCGACGCCGGGAGACTCGCCGGTCCAGGGAGCTGCCGAAGGCGTTCTCTGGGTGAAGCCGAATGGAACGGGCGTGCTCGTGAGCTACACGAACAACTACGTCGCGCGGCACGGTGATCCGATCGTTCCGCGTCCGCTGCTCGAGCGAAACAGGCTCGAAGCGGGCCTGCGGCTCGCGGGACCGACACGGCGCGCCGGCAACAACACCGAGCTCGTCGCGATCGAGTCCGTCGAGGGTGTTCCGCTCTCCGAGTACCAGGAGAGCCGCCAGCCCTTCTCCGAGCTGATCTCGGTCGACCCGCTCGAACAGTTCAAGCTCGAGACGGAGTCGAACAGACTGTCGACGCGCGTCATCGACATCCTCTCTCCGCTCGGCCGCGGCCAGCGCTGCCTCATCGTCGCGCCGCCGAAGGCTGGCAAGACGACGCTCCTCAAAGACATCGCCCACGGGATCGAGACGAACCACCCGGAAGTCATCGTGATGGTGCTGCTCGTCGACGAACGCCCCGAAGAAGTCACCGATATGCGTCGTTCCGTGAAGGGCGAAGTGATCGCCTCGAGCTCCGACGAATCGGCGGAGAACCACATCTCGATCGCCGAGATCGTGCTCGATCGCGCGCGGCGCCTCGTCGAGATCAAACACGACGTCGTAATCCTCTGCGACTCGATTACTCGCATGTCGCGCGCCTACAACAACGAGCAGAAGTCGAGCGGACGCATCATGAGCGGCGGCATCGATGCGCGCACGATGGAGAAGCCTCGCCGCTTCTTCGGCTCCGCACGCAACGCCGAGCACTGGGGCTCGCTGACAATCGTCGCCACGGCCCTCGTCGACACCGGCTCGCGCATGGATGAGGTCATCTTCCAGGAGTTCAAGGGGACCGGAAACACAGAGATCGTCCTCGATCGCGGCCTCTTCGAGCGCCGCATCTTTCCGGCGATCAACATTCCGCAGACCGGAACGCGAAAGGAAGAAAAGCTTCTTCCGCCCGAAGTCCTGCCGAAGATCCACACGCTCCGTCGCGCGCTTGCCGGGACCGACCCGATGACCGCGATGAAGATGCTACTCGAAAAGATGCAGCGCTTTCCGAGCAACGAGGCGTTCTTGAAGAGCTTTTAGTTGTTAGTTGTTGGTTGTTAGTTGTTAGACATTCAGCGCTGGACGCAAAAAAGGCGGCTCGCAAGGGCCGCCTTTCGCATTGCGGTCGCCGCAGCAAATCAGGTCGGATCACGCGGCTTGTCTAACAACGAACAACTAACAACCAACTACGTGCCGACGACTCCGCCAACGAGATCGTATGGGTGTGCATCGTTGATTTCCACGCGGACGAACTGCGGAAACGACTTGACGAGCTCATGGCCGTCGTTGATGAGGAGTTTGCCGTCGATCTCCGGTGCCTGGCCGGCGACGCGTCCTTCGAACAGGAGGTCGATCTCCGAGGAAACGCTCGTCACGAGAGCCTCGAACGTCTTGCCCACCCGCTCGCGGTTCTTCGCGAGCGAAATCTGCTGCTGAAGCTCCATGATCTTCGCGCTGCGACGCTCCGCGGTCCTGCGGGTCGGGGTCTCTCTCATCTTCGACGCGGGCGTCGACTCTTCGGGCGAATAGCAGAAGACGCCGAGCTGATCGAATCGTGCCCACTCGACGAAGTCATAGAGCTCGCCGAAGTCTTTCGGCGTCTCGCCGGGATGACCGGTGATGAAGGTCGTCCGCAGCGAGATGTCGGGGACGAGCGCGCGCATCCGCGTGATCATCTCGCGATACTCCATCGGCGATCCCGGACGTCGCATCTTCCCGAGAACGTTGGCACTCACGTGCTGGAGCGGAATGTCGCAGTACGACACGAAGCGTTCTTCCTTTCCCATGAGCTCGAACAAACTCCAGTCGAGGCTTCCTGGGTATGCGTAGAGAAAGCGGATCCATCGGAAGCTCGTCTTCGCCAGAAGCTCCTCGACGAGCCGTGTTAGGCCGTGGTCGACGCCCAGGTCTTCGCCGTATCGAGTCGTGTCCTGGGCGATGAGGCAGAGCTCCTTGACGCCCATCTCGTCGAGGCTCTTCGCCTCGTGGACGAGCGAGTCGATCGTACGGCTCCTGAACTTTCCGCGCATCTGCGGGATCGCGCAGAAGGTGCACGGATTCGAACACCCTTCCGAGACTTTCAGATAGGCGTGTGCCGTTCCATGCGTGAGTACGCGCGGCAGGTCCTCGTAGAGTCGCTGCGACATCTTTCGCTTCACGGGAGCGGCGTCACTGACATCACCGCCGGTGACTGCTGCGCCAATCGCTTCGAGATGGTCGAGCCCCACGAAGGCGTCGATCTCGGGAATCGAGTCCTGGAGCTCGCTTCGGTACTTCTGGACCATGCAGCCGCTGACGACGAGGCGCTGCACTCCCCGCCCCTTTCGTTCTGCAATCTCGAGGATCGTGTCGATCGATTCCTTCTTCGCAGCGTCGATGAACCCGCAGGTATTCACGATGACGACGTCCGCACTCTCGATGTCGTTCGTCAATTCGACATCCACGTCCTGGCGAAGCTGCCCGAGCATGATTTCGGCGTCGACCAGGTTTTTCGGGCAACCGAGTGAGATCATCCCGACGCGGGAGACCGGCTTCGAAGTCGTATCGTTCATCGTGTCCTTCAATTCGCAGGGGTGGGGAACGTCGTTGTGCCATCCCCCATTTCGTCGCTGCCGGGAATGTCCGCGCGCCACATCGCTGCGGTCACGCCATTTGCGGCCACGTACTTCGACAAACCGGCGTTCATCAGTCCTGAATCGGCGACCGCTCGTCCCTCGCCCACGGTCGGTTCCCGGAGGAAACCGCCGAGTCCCGCGGCGACAGTCGCAACCGTCCTGTCGTGCATTGCGACGAGCGCTGCGGTTACGGGCTCGCGCGGGTTGACCTCATGCGTCGCCTGAAGCGCCTGCCCTCGAAGCACATAGATCACGGCACCAGCGCGCTGCAGCCAGCGAATCGCGGCGACCATCGTCACGACATGCCAGTTCCGGTTGCGCCGCCAGATCTTCGCGATCGCGCGATTGCGCTCGCCCTGCGGCTTCCATGCGTTTGGTTGGATCTCCCAAAGCAGCGCGAGCTTCGCGATGCCATCGTGCGTTCCACTCGTCTCACCAATCGATCCAGGCGCGGTATGTTGCCTTCCGGCGGCATTCCCGACGGCGATCGCGTCGGCGAGTGACTCGCACACGAGGTCGAACGAGACGGTGTCGTCGCGACCGCCGTAGTGACCGTTTCGGCTCATGAGCAGGAGCCCACGAGGCACCGGTTGCCCCGCGCCGATGATCGATTCGGTTTGGAGCCTAACCGCCTCCGCGAGCTCGCAGTCACCCTCTGCTGCGATGAGGCCGAGAGGCGCGGAGAGTCCGTTCGCGCGCCCTTGTGCCGAGCGCGGAGCAAAGAAGCTCGGTGTCGGCTGGCCGCGGAGCCATTTGGAATGCATCGCGCCGAGATAGCGCTCAACCGCCACTTCGCGCAGGCGTCCGAGATCGCCCGGCTCGATCGCCGAGGGTGTCGGAAACGACTCGCAGAGGTCGGAGAATGCTTCGAGCGAATGCGCTCCCATTTGGAAATACGCGTCGAGCAGCGCTGCCTTCGTTGCAGCCGAGATCCCGTACTCATCGAGAACGCGCGCGATGTGCGGGGGAAACGACATCGCGCTTCCCGTCACGCGACCTCGCGCTCGCGGGTCAGGTCGAGCAGGTGCAGGACGTCGTCGATCGACGCAATGTCGTTGAGCCCGGTGCGCAGGTGTCTCGCATTCGGAATCCCTTTCGAGAACCAACCGATCACCGTACGCGCCTTGTGGAGCTTCCACTTGTCGATCTGCGGCGCGCCGTCGATCTTTCGCAGGTATCGCATCATCGCATCGATGCGCCGGTCGACTTCGTCGTCGACCTTCCGCCCCGTGACGTGCGCAACAATGTCGCGGAAGATAAACGGATTGTGAAGAGCCGCGCGACCGATCATCACGCCGTCGACTCCTGTCGTTTCGAACATCCTCACCGCATCTTCGGGAGTCTTGACGTCGCCGTTGCCGAACACCGGAATCTCGAGCTCGCGCTTGACGCCCGCGATGTAGTCCCAGTCGCTCGCGCCCGTATAGCACTCGTTGCGCGTGCGCCCATGAATTGCGATCGCCGCGACGCCAATCTCCTCGAATCGCTTCAGCAGCGGAAGCACGTCGTCGCTCTCCCAACCCTTGCGGACCTTGACCGTGACCGGGATCTTCACGCGACGGCAGATCTTCTCGACGATCGACGCCGCGCGGTCGAAGTCTTTCAGCAACGCCGATCCGGCTCCGCTTCCGACGATCTTCTTGACCGGGCAGCCCATGTTGATGTCGACGATGTCGATCCCCTGATCCTCGACGATCGCGGCTGCGTCGTCCATCCGATCGGGGTTCCCGCCGTAGATCTGGATCGAGACCGGCCGCTCCTCCTCGGAGAACGTGAGCATCTGATGGCTTCGCCGATTGGCCCGCGTCAACCCTTCGGCCGAGATGAACTCCGAGACGACGAGCCCCACCCCGCCGAGCTCTTTGATGAGCGAACGGTAGTAGGTGTCAGTCACCTCCGCCATCGGGGCGAGGGCAAGGGGGGGATCAATCGCGATCCCTCCGATATGAAACGGCTTGAGCTCCATGATCCTCAATCTCTGCAAACAATCTGCAAACAGGCCGGAATGACGGTCAACCGGCACTACGTTCGAAAGTTACGTATTCCGTGTGTGATCGTCACAAGAATAGTCGATCCCGCTCCCGTGCTGGCCGATCCCAGCTAACCAGCGCACAACTCCATATCTTTCCAGGAGGACAACGTAGTGATGAGTCAGACCGCCAAACGCGCCATTTCGGTGGCCGCAATCGTCGTGGCCTCGTTTGCCGCAGGTGTCGTGTTCACAGCCGACTTCGGGTTTACCCGGCCGTCGATCGCTCAGGAATCGACGGGTGAGAAGCGGGGTGCGGTCGCCTCGGTCACGGTGCCGTCATTCGCCGACATCGCCGACCGCGTAATGCCCGCTGTCGTGTCCATCACCTCGACCGAGGTCGTCAAGGAGACACCACGCAGATTCCACGGCAACGATCCTTTCGAATTCTTCTTCCCTGATCCGCGCCGGCAGACGCCGCAGGACCAGGGTGAACAGGAAGAGCGCCGCCAGGTCTCGGGCGGCACCGGCTTCATCATCAGCGAGGATGGCTACATCCTCACGAACAACCACGTGATCGAGGGAGCGACGAAGGTCGAAGTCGTGATCGGCCAGACGCTCGAGGACCCGGGCCGCAGCGTCCCGGCGAAGATCATCGGCCGCGACGAAGCGACCGACATCGCGCTGATCAAGGTCGACACGAAGGAGAAACTGCCGACCGTGAAACTCGGTGACTCCAACGATATTCGCGTCGGCGACTGGGCAATCGCCATCGGCAATCCGCTTCAGTTCAACAACACGTTAACCGTCGGAGTCATCTCCGGCCGCGGTCGCGCGATCGGAATCAGCGACGCAACTCGTTCCTTCGAGAATTTCATCCAGACCGACGCCGCGATCAACTATGGCAATTCGGGCGGCCCGCTTCTCAACATCAGCGGCGAGGTCATCGGCATCAACACCGCGATTCGCGCCTACGCGCAGAACATCGGCTTCGCGACGCCAATCGACGTCGCAAAGCGGATCTATCCGCAGCTCAAGGAGAAGGGAACGGTAAGCCGAGGCTATCTCGGAATCAGCATCAGGGATCTGGAGGCGAACCAGGCCAAAGCGTTCGGGCTCCCTGACGGAACGCGTGGTGTGCTGGTCGATGAGCCCGTTCCAGGCAAGCCGGCCGACAAGGCGGGGCTGAAGTACGGCGATGTCATCGTTCAGGTCGACGACATCATGATCAAGCGAACGCGCGACCTGATCGACTACGTCTCCGACGTCGGCCCCGGCGTCAAGGTGAAGATCTCTTTCTACCGCGACGGCGCAAAGAAGACCGTGACCGCCACGACGGAAGAGCGCGGCGAAGACACGGCGCGAGCTGACGCGCCAGCAGGCGAATCGGAACCGACACGAAACAAGATCGGCATCTCGGTTCAGGAACTGACGGAGCGTTCGCGCCAGATGTATGGCATCGACGAAACCGTTCAGGGAGTCGTCGTCACCGACGTCAAGGAAGTCTCCCCCGCTGGTGAAGGTGGCGTCGCGATGGGTGACGTCATCCGGGAAGCCCAGGGGAGGAAGATCAGCACGCCGGAAGATCTCCGGAAAGTGATCGAAGGCTTGAAGAGCGGCGATGTGATGCGTCTCTATGTCACCCGCGGTTCGCGCGCAGGTGGCCCGTCGCGCTCGTTCTTCCGCTTCGTCGAGATCCCGTAAGGCAGAAACCACACCGACTTGCGCAGGGGCACGGCTCGCCGTGCCCCTGCGCATTTCAATCCACCTCTGGACGAGCAACCGCTGAGAATGTGTGCCGTGCCACCATTCCCCTCCAACCCCAGCGGATACAATCACTCCCGATGAATCACGAGAAGTTCATGCGCCGCGCGCTGGAGCTCGCGGAGATGGGGCGCTACTCGACGAGCCCGAATCCGATGGTCGGTTGCGTGATCGTCCGTGACGGCCGGGTGATCGCCGAGGGATACCATCAGCGCGCGGGCGAGCCTCACGCGGAGATCGAGGCGCTGAACCGGGCGACAGAAGACCCCGCGGGCGCAACGCTCTACGTGAATCTCGAACCGTGCAGCCACCACGGCCGCACGCCTCCCTGCGCCGACGCGCTGATCCGCGCGGGAATCGCCCGAGTCGTCGTCGCGACGGGAGACCCTCACGACGAAGTCGCTGGACGAGGACTCGACCGCCTCCGCGCCGCTGGCATCGCGACCGAGGTCGGGCTGCTCGGCGAGGAAGCGCGCAAGTTGAACGAGAAGTTCCTCGTCTCGGTGTCGACGGGACGGCCGTTCGTTCTGCTCAAGGCAGCGATCACGCTCGACGGAAAACTCGCAACCGAATCACGATCGAGCCGCTGGATCACATCCACCGAATCCCGGCAGCGCAGTCTCGCGCTACGCGAGGAGTACGACGCGATACTCGTCGGCGCTGGAACGATCGCAACCGACGATCCGGAGCTGACGCGCAGGCTGGGCCGCTCGACGTCGATCACCCCGTGGATGCGCGTCGTCGCCGACGCAACGGGACGCGTACCGGCCGATGCCCGCGTGCTGCGCGACGAGGGCCATACGCTCCTCGTCACCTCGTCGCCGAGCCGGATCGCCGCCTCACCGGCGCTCGAGGTTCTCTCCTCGAACTCGAACGATTGGGACGAGGCTCTCGACGCGGCACTCGCGGCGCTGGCAGCCCTCGGCTACCGTTCGGTGATCGTCGAAGGAGGCTCGGCGATCCACTCGATCCTGATCAGGCGACAGCTCTGGAACAAGATGGCGCTGTTCGTGGCGCCGAAGTTGATCGGTGGCCGGAGCGCGCCTTCGCTCTTCGGCGGCGACGCAGTCACCGACCTCGCGGACGCATGGGCGATCCGCTTCGACTCGGTCGAGCCCGTCGGGCCCGATCTCATGATCACCGCATACCCCGAATGAACGAGACCGCCATGTTCACTGGAATCATCGAGCACCTCGGCACCGTCGCGCAGCTCACTCCGATCGAGGGGGGCGCGCGGCTCGAGCTCGAGCCGATCGACCTCGGATCGCCTCTGCGTCGCGGCGAAAGCATCGCAATCAACGGCGTCTGCCTTACGTCGCTGCCTAACGACCGTGGAGTATTCATCGCCGACTTGTCGAACGAGACGCTCTCGGTTACGAGCCTCGGCGGCCTCTCGAAAGGCTCGCGCGTCAACCTCGAGCGGGCGCTCTCGTTAGGCGCTCACCTCGGCGGACACATCGTCCAGGGGCACGTCGATGCAGTCGGCCGGCTTGCCGGCGTCGCGAGAGAAGGCGAATTCGCGGTATTCCGCTGGAGCTTCCCACGGGAGTTCGGCGACTTCATCATCTCGAAGGGATCGATCGCCGTCGATGGCGTCTCGCTCACCGTGGTCGATCCCGATGACACGTCGTTTGCGGCCGCGCTCATTCCCGAGACGCTCGCGCGGACGAATCTCGGCGGATCGCGCGTCGGCGATCCGGTCAATCTCGAGTTCGATATGATGGCAAAGTACGCGGTCAAACTGCTTGGCCCGTACCGCCCGAACCGCGATTGATCACATATCAGAAGGTTTCCCAGCTGCGCCTCGAGCGCGCAACCTGGCCGCAGGCTCCGTTCTGGCAGGCGACGACCGTCGCTCCCTACGGCGCGCCGCGCGGCCACGATATCGCCGTGAATTACCTCACGCTCACGGCAACGGGTAAGGCGAAGCGGGAGATCACCGTTACCCGTTCTGTCGCGGGAAGGCTCGAGCGCGAACAACGACTCGACGAGCCGGTGCTCGTCGAGTCTGCTGACGCGACAGAGACAGTCTTCCGTCGAGGCGAGGAGGCGTTGCGGATCCTGCAGTCTCGCTCGATTCGGACAATGCAGCTCATCTCGACGGCCGGACGCCTTCCTGCGATCGAGCCTGCCACGACGAGCTCCGTCGTGATCTCGTGTTGGCCGCTCCTCGTGGGGGATCTGTCGCGGCTCTTCCGTCGCGCCTCGGTCGCCGGCTTCCAATGGGGCGCATTGGTGCCGGCGATTCTTCCTCCCGAGGTCGCGGAGGAGAGCTTGCGGGAAATCGCGGACCTCGCCGCCGAGAATGGGGCATTGTTCCTCGCTTCGGCGCCGCTCGATCTCGACATTTCCGCGCGGCACACTCTCGCCGCGATGCTGGGTGGTGACACCGGCGCCTGGCAGTCGATGTTCGACACCGACCGCGACGACGAGAGTGTCGACACCGAGCGTCTCGTCGCGAAGCTGGCGCACGAGCGGTCGATCGGCGACCGCGTGACGACTCCCGGACTCACTCCGTACGGGAACTGGAGCGCTGCGATCCGGCTCTCGGTCGCCGGCGCGCGGCTCCTCCGGCTAAAGCGCGATGTCGAGCTCGGCTGGACGCTGCTTCGTTCGGCAAAACTGGTTGCCCAGCTTCACAAGCCGATCGACAGGATCGCCGCGGCGGCGAGCCTTTCGATCATCCAGTCGCTCGATCCCACGTCCGTCGCCGCACTCGAAGCGTGGCTTCGCAGGGACGACACCAGCTTTTTCGACGAAATCGACGAGGATTGGCGGTCGGTTGGTGGGTAGTGGGCGGGTACTTGTTAGTTGTTAGTTGTTAGTTGTTACTGACGAGTCGGCGGTTTGCGCTACAGCATCGGGCGTGTCGTCCCGAGCGGAGCGAGGGACCTCTCAGGTTCGGACGAACATTCGACCAAACATACCTCGCGTGTACCAGCCCGCGAGATCCCTCCTCGCTTCGCTCGTCGGGATGACAACTGGCCCGTGCTCGCAATCGATGCTCGGTCCGCTGTAGCACAACCCGCCGACTTGTCAGTAGTTGTTGGACGTTAGGCGTTAGCTGTTAGACGCCAGGCGAAGGTTTACGCCTTGATCACTCGCCGTTGGTCATCGGGTCCCAGCCACTTACCCATGATCGTCGGGACGGACGACCGGGCGGCGGACTGAACGACTTGGAACACCTGTCTAACAACCAACAACTAACAACCAACAACCAATGCTCACAATCCGTCCGGCTCGTCACGCAGCGCCGCAAGCCTTGCGTCGTCGACCGGCGCTCCCTCGACCAGCCGATCGATCGGCTTCACGTCCTCGATCTGCTTCTCGGCACCAACCATCGCCTGAAGCTTCGCGATCTGCGGGATGAGCCGCGAACTCGCCGACTGCACCGCTTCGTTGTAGCTCTTCACGCTCCCCTCCAGGTTCTTCCCGACCGAGGCGACGTAGCCGAAGAAAGTGACGAAGCGTTTGCAGAGCTCGAGGCCGACTTCGAGCGATTCCTTCGCGCTCTGTTCCGCCTTGTCGGCGCGCCACCCCGCCGCGACGGCACGCAGCATCGGCATCAGAACCATTGGCGACGCAAGGTAGATCTTCCGCGTCGCGGCGTATTCGAACAGCGTTGGATCCTTCACGAGAGCAGCGGAGAGGAACTGCTCGCCGCCGATGAAGAGGATCGTGAAATCGAGCGTGTCGCCGACGCTCTGCTGGTACTCCTTGCGCGAGAGTGTGTCGACATGGCGGCGAATCTTCCCCGCGTGGTCGAGGAGAAGCTGGTTTCGCCTACCCTCCTCCTGCTCGGCGGCCGCCTCCAGATACGACTCGAGCGGGGCCTTCGAATCGACGGCGATCACGCGCCCTCCCGGCAGCCTAACGATCATGTCGGGACGCTGCTTCTTCCCCCCTTCCGTCGTAACCGTCTCCTGGAGGCTGAAGTCGCAGTAATCGCTCATCCCCGCCTGCTCGACGCAATTCCGCAGGCTGTTCTCTCCCCACGATCCACTCACGGCAGGGTTCTTCAGCGCGGATGCCAGCTTCGCCGTCTCCTGCCGTGTCTGCTGGTTCGCCTCGAGCAGATTCTTGAGCTGTTCGCTGATACCGCCGAGCGCTTTGTTGCGATGTCCCTCGCTCTCCTCCATCTGCTTCCGGTAGGCCTCGATCATCTCCCGCACAGGAGTGAGCAAGGTCTCGATTGCCTTGCCCTTCTCGTCGAGGGTCGTGCCGATCGACTCCCTGGCACCGTCGAGCTGCGGTTTCACTACGGCAGCGAGTTGATCGATCGCCTGCTTCAGCGCGTCCTGCGAGAGCTTCGCGTACGATCCCTCGAGCTGTTCGCGCGACGCTTCGACGAATCTCCTGAGCTCCTCGACGTTCTTCTCCGCTTCCTCGAGCCTCGTCTTCGCCGTCGCCCGCTCCTGCTGTTCGCTTTCGAGCCGGGCACGCACGGCGGCCAGCTCAACTTCCGCCTTCTCGCGCTCCCGACGCGCCGCATCCGATTCGGCCTTCGTGCGCTGAAGATCGCCACTCGCGTCGCCGAGTGCCTTTCGCCCCCGAGATGACGCAACGAGCCAGCCAGCCAGAGATCCCGCAAGGAGGGCGAATAGCGCGACGATGGTGATGATGATGATCGGATCCATCGGTTCGAGAGCTCCCTTTCGACGTCGAGGATCAGACGAGCGAGCCGAGCAGCTCGGCAACTCGTCCGATCTCCGCGTCGTCATTGTAGAAGTGCGGAGAGAATCGGAGCATCCCTTCTCGTGCGGAGCAGATCACGCCGTGCAGTTCGAGCCATGCGTGAAGAAGCTGGACCGGCGGAATGTCGCCCGTTGCGTCGCCCGCCGATCCGGGACGCAAGGCGCGTCGCACGCTGACGAGATCGATCTCGACCGGAGGCGTCAATGACACGATCCCCGATGAAGCGGGTGCCGGCGTACGGAGCGTGAATCCAATCGCGGTAAGCGCGTCGCCGAGCGACCGCGCGAGCCGGAGAACCTCTGCCTCGATCTCGCCGATACCGATTCCATTCAGAAACGCGATCGACGCGTCGAGCCCGCAGACTCCTGCCGTGTTGATCGATCCTGCTTCGAATCGTCGGGCGTCGCGGTGCAACTCGGTTACTTTTCCCAGACTCGTCGCGTCGCGCGCCAGGCTCATCCACCCCGATTCGAGCGGCGTCAAGCGCTCGCGCGCCTCCTCGGAGGCGAAAAAGATCGCCAGCCCCTCAGGCCCAAGGAGCCACTTATGTCCGTCAGATGCGAGAAAGGAAATGTGACACCGCTTCACGTCGATCGCGATCGCCCCGAGGCTTTGAATCGCGTCGAGCGAGAAAAGGATCCCGCGCGAAGCACAGAGCGCGCCGATCTCCTCGAGATCGGGACGAAAGCCGTTGTGATATGAGACTGCCGAGAGTGCAACGACGCGCGTCTTTCCATCGATTATCGCCTCGACGTCTGCGACGTCGAACCGCCCATCACGGTTTGCGATCTGCCGGCACTCCACGCCGCGCCGCTCGAGCCGCTTCCACGGTACGAAATTCGATGGGAACTCCATGTCAGTCGTGACGACGTTCTCCCCCGCCTTCCAGTCGAGCCCCTCCGCGACAAACGAGATCCCCTCGGACGTGTTCTTGAGGATCGCGATCTCTCCCGGTGTGGCGCCGATCAGTCGAGCCGCGTTCTCGCGGAATCGCTTGTAGTGCCCAAGCCAGCTGCGCCAGTGCACCGCGCCCCAGTCGCGCTGATCGCGCGCGAGCTCTTCCATCGCCTCATACGAGTGCCTGGCAAGCGGCCCGACCGCGGCATGGTTCAGGTAGATGCAGTTCCGCGTGACGGGGAAGAGATAGCGCAGCTCTTTCTTGTTCATCGTCGAGTCGAGTCAGCATAACCCACGAGAATGGACGTACAGCAAAGTGAGTCTTGGGCCTTCTACCCGGAGAGAGCCGGTCGCGGCTCACGCCGGCGCAGGTCCCTGGTAGGTGCGACGCGTCGGCTTGCCCGTACGATACAGGCGCGGAGCAGGACGACGCCGCGCGTCAGTACGCGCGCGCCGCATCGACGTATGCGCGGAAGTTGCGCGTCATTTCGGCGATGGAGTCGCCGCCGAACTTCTCGCGCATCGCGTCGGCAAGGATGATCGCGAGCATCGCTTCGCACACGACGCCGCAGGCCGGCACCGCGGAGATGTCGCTCCGCTCCCATTGCGAGCGTTCGGGCGTACGTGTGTCGACGTCGACTGACGGGAGCCCCTTGCGAAGCGTCGAGATCGGCTTCATGAACGCGCGGACCACGAGGTCCTGCCCGTTGGTCACTCCACCTTCGAGCCCTCCCGCCCGATTCGTGGTGCGAATCCACCCGGCGTCCCTCTCGAAGTAGATGGCGTCGTGAACCTCGGAGCCTGGATGTGACGCGCACTCGATGCCATCGCCGATCGCGACTCCCTTCACCGCGTGAACCGACATGATCGCCTGCGCAATCCTGCCGTCGAGCTTCGAGTCCCACTGCACGTGACTCCCGAGCCCCACCGGCAGACCATGCGCGAGCACCACGAGCGCTCCGCCTAACGTCTCTCCATCTGCCCGCGCCTTGTCGACCTCGGCGATCATCGCCTCCTCGGTTGGCGCGTCGATCGCGCGAAGCGGGGACGAATCATCGACCGCGAGCATCTCCGGCCACGCAACGGCCCGCTGCGGGTCGCCGGCGAGGCCGACGCTCACGACACACGAGCGGATCTCGATTCCGAACGTAAGGAGGAGCTCCTTCGCGATCGCACCCGCGGCGACACGCGCTGCGGTCTCGCGCGCCGAAGCACGCTCGAGGACGTCGCGAAGGTCGCGTCGGTCGAACTTGATCCCACCGACGAGGTCGACGTGTCCCGGCCTGGGAGAACGGAGCCGGCGCGCCTCCGCGTCGGTCGCGTCGAGCTCCCAGACTCCCATCGCGCCTTTCCACGCCTCGTGATCGGCGTTAGGGATGGAGATCGACACCGGAGATCCGATCGTCTCGCCTCCACGGACGCCGGCGGTCACGACGATCTCGTCGTGCTCGATCTTCATCCGGCCGCCGCGGCCATAGCCCTGCTGGCGTCGCTCCAGCTCGCGATTCATGCGCACGCGATCGAGCTTCAGTCCCGCCGGAACGCCGCTGACGGTCACCGTCAACGCCGGTCCGTGAGATTCGCCCGCGGTCACGAAGGTAAAGCGACTCACGATTCCTCGACCTTCACCTTCCGTGCGAGCAGCCATCCGCCCCCGAGCACGAGGAGGACCGAGATGACCTGCGCGACCGTGAGCGGCCCGAGGAATCGGTCGTCCTTCGCCCGAAGAATCTCGACGAGAAAGCGCTCGACACCGGCGAGCAGCAGGAACATTCCGAACACGCGCCCTGGAACCTTTACGCGCGACGCCATAGCGACGAGCAGGCCGAAGAAGATCAGAGAGGCGCCGGCCTCGTAGAGCTGTGTCGGATGGACCCTGAGCAGCACGTCGCCCGGAATCGTCGGATCGACGGCAACGCCGAAACCGCGAAGGCTGTCGGCCGTCGTGGGAGGCAATCCCTTCGGGAAGGCAACGCCAACCCAGCTCTCGGTCGGGCGTCCGTAGTCGTCGCCGACGAGGAAACAGCCTATGCGGCCTAACGCATAGCCGATCGCGAGCGCGGGAGCGACGCCATCGGCGGCGCGAAGCCAACTGACGCGTGCCCTGCGGATGACCCAAGTCACCGCCAGGAAGCCGCCGATGAAGCCGCCATACCAGACGAGCCCGCCTCGGCTCCAGAGCGCGTCGAGGGAGCGATAGAGAATCGCGTAGTAAATCTTCGCGCCGAGAATGCCGCCGACCGCGCCCGCCAGGACGACCGACGATGCGAGGTCGTCACCAAGCCCTGACTGGCGGAATTGACGTCCGAGCACGATTCCTGCGACCAGAAAGCCGAGGAACATCATGAAACCGAACGTCGTGATCTCGAAACTTCCGAACTTCAGGAGGGTAGGAAACATGCGGCAGGCAAGTTAGCAGATGTGTGGCGGCTCGGGCGAGCCGAATTGAAAATTGAAAACTGAAAACCGAGCAAGGAGTCTGCGCGGTAGAAACGCCCGACAGCGAGAACGTGGAGCGGTGAGCCAAGATTCGACCGAATCTGAGGAGCGTAGTGGTTCTACGTGACGAAGATTCGATCGAATCTGGGCCGCCGACACCACGTTCGCAGCCGGGTGCTTTTCTACTGCGCAAACTCCTGGGAGCGCGTCTCCGGTTGAAACCTGGCACACCAAACCGAAGAGCGGGCCGGTCACACCTGCTTCCGGTCCACTTTTCAACGCTCAGTATTCGATTCGGCGCCAGCCATCCGTCAACCGGCGAGCGCAGCTTCCAGCTGCGACTTCTGATCCGAGATGAAGCGGAAGACCTCGACCTTGCCGGTCGCGTCGAGATGTTGGGAGACCTCGAACAGCTGGATCGAGAGCAACGTGTTGAGCCCCTCGTCGAGTACGTTCTTTCGCTCCTCGAACGGTAGTTCGGAGATGTTGGCGATCAACATGTTCTCGTCAAAACGCCCGTACTGGTCGAAGAAAACCCCATTCCAGAGCTCGTTCTCGTTCGTGCTTTGCAGCGTCGACGTGAAGATCTCGCGCGCACTCTCTTCCCCGATCGCTCGGTCGAGCGCGCGGTAGAGGTACTCGAACATCCCGTTGTAGGTGGAGATGACTTTGAGAAGCTCAGGAGAATCTTCCACGTCGAGAAAGACAGGCCGGTAGGTCTTCTCGCGTGTGACCTCCTCGATCATACGGGCCGAGAGAAGCTGGAACATGATCCGCGAAACCTCGAACTCGGTGAGGTCGCAGAGCCCTGCGAGCTCGCGGATCGTGCGCTGCCCGTCGATGTGGTCCCAGATCTTCAGCTCTTCCTGAGTCAGGTCGAGGTCTTCCTTGTTCGGATCGGCCCCCTGGACCCGCTCGAACGTCATCTCCGAGCTCTTGATCTTCTCCTTGATCCGCGCGCTCTCGTCCATGCGCCGGATCCCTTCCATGATCAGGCTCGTCGTCGAGAGGGAGAGGGTGATCTTCTCCTGAAAGTCGATCATCGACTGGAAGAAGTGGAACGATCCTGCCTTCCAGGTGAAGAGTCCATAGAGGATCTCGGTCACCTGGTTCTTGACACCCCACCAGAGGTCCTTCGGCGAGATGTACCCCATTTGTACGAGAAGCTTGCCGTGACGCATGCCCGGCTGCAGGCGCGCCTTCGATTCCTCGTACTGCTGCTGCGTGATCTTTCCTTGGTTCAGAAGGAAGCGGCCGAGCGTTTCGTCGGGGGAGCTCGACGATGCGAAGACGATCTCTCCGTCTTTCCAGTAGACCGTCTTCTCGAGCTCTCCCTGGCGGAGGAGGAGCTTCCCGGTTGCTCGGATCATCGCGATGAAGGCGAGAAGGTCGGGGAGCTGGATCGCGGTCAGATCCCCTTCGAGAATCGGGCGTTTACGCCGTCTCGTCTGGGTATCGTCAAAGCTGTCGGCGATCTGCTGCTCGGTCATTGCACGCGATTGGGCTCGTCGGATTCGACGGCTGCCTACGCAACACCGCCGGCCGCGGGTTCCTTCCGGTTTCTGGGCAGAACGATCCTGATCGCCTCGATCGCCTGACGAACGTCAGCTGACGCGTTCAGACGGCCGAGCGAGATCCGGACCGAACTGCGAGCATCTTCCTCCGAAAGACCCATCGCGAGCAACACATGGCTCGGTGCAATCCTCCCCGAGGAGCAGGCCGATCCGGTCGAGACCGCAACGCCTTCGAGATCGAGGCCGATCACCATCCCTTCAGCATCGTACCCGGGAAGGCAGAGGCTCGAAGTATTGGGTAGACGCGCAGCCCCGGCGCCGAGGATCCTCGCCGTCGGAAGCATGGCGCAAACGCCAGCTTCGAGCTCGTCGCGAAGCGCGGCCATACGCGCCTCCCCTGCCGCGTCGTCGTCGATCTCTTCGACGGCTGCGGCGAATCCGGCGGCGAGCGGTACGCTTTCGGTTCCAGCGCGGCGGCGCCGCTCCTGAGCTCCACCGGTTACGAGAGGCGCCAGTTCGATGCCACGGCGGAGGAAGAGCGCGCCGATCCCCTTCGGGCCATGCATCTTGTGTGCGGAGATCGCGACGCTGTCGGCTCCGAGCGCAACGGCGTCGAGCGGAATCCTGCCCGCCGCCTGCGACGCATCACAATGAAGGCGCACGCCACGCGACTTGCAGATCTCGGCGATTCGCGCCACCGGCTGAACGATACCCGTCTCGTTGTTTGCGAGCATCACGGCGACGATCCCGGTTCTCGCGCCGATCGCACTCTCAATTTCCGACGGGTCGACCGCACCTGACGCGCCGCAGCCCACAACCGTCACTTCGCACCCCTCGGCACGCAGCGCATCCGCCGTAGCGAGCACCGACGGATGCTCGATCGCCGTGACGATGACGTGGCAACGTTCACGCGTTCGCAACGCGACGCCTCGAACAGCTGTGTTATTCGATTCAGAGCCGCCGCTCGTGAAGACGAGATCGCGCGCGGCGACGCCGAGGAACGATGCGACGATCTCACGGGACTCTTCGAGCATGTGACGCGCGAGCCGCCCTTCGGCGTGAACGCTCGAGGCGTTGCCACACAGCTCTCGCATCGCCCGCGCCGTCGCCTCGATCACGCTGGGAAACGGGGGGGCCGATGCGTTGTTGTCCAAATAGACTCGGCTCATCGAAGTCGTTCGCGCGAGGTACTCGATGATTCGAACAGCCGCCATCGTCCTGCTCACAGCGCTCTGCACCCTCAACGCCACCGCCGAGGACAACAATCCCTCGTCGTCAAAGGCGTCGGAACCGGGCAAGACGCAGGCGGCGCAACCCGCCAAAGACGCAACGCAGGATCCCGGGCTTCGGAAGCTCTCACGCCGCGAGCGGAAAGAGGCGATCCGCGAGCTGACCGAAAAGTACCGCGACTTTCTCGACAAGGTCGAGCCGATCATCCTCCCCGACGAACTGAACGCCTTTCTCCTGCTGGAATCGGACGCCCAGCGCGACGTCTTCATCGACGAGTTCTGGCTTCGCCGCGACCCTGACCCGAAGACCTCGTACAACGAGTACGAAGAGGACTATCAGCGCCGGCTCGAGGTCGCCAAGCTTCGATTCAAGTACCTTTCATCCGAGCGATCCCGCTTCCTGCTGATCAACAGCGAGCCCGACGAGATCATCGATTTCGGCTGCGAGCGCTACATCCAGCCGACACAGATCTGGATCTACAGCTATCTGCCCGGCTTCGGCGAACGCGCGATGTTCGTCTTCTACTACCCGAAATACGGAAGCGACTACATCTTGTACAACCCCGTCGGCACCCGCGATGAGCGTGAAGCGCGCTCGCAGCTCATCTCGCGCGACGGCGAGCAGTCGGGCTACGAGGCAATCTTCTTCGGCGAAGTCGCCAACGGTGTCCGGATGCTTCCCAAGATTCTGATGTGCCTGAACTCCGAGATCTTCCTCGAAGCGATCGGCAAGTCGGAGTACAACAAGATGATCCTCACGCGGACCTTCACCGCGCCGCAAGTCGACCAGGAAGGCGTTGCGAAGATCTTCGACCGGATCGTCATGCAGGACGCGACCGCGGCGAAGATCTCTGCCGAGCTGAGCGTTCGCTTCCCGGGAAAGCGCGGAGCGCGCGTCGCCGCGGAAATGACGCTGCGGCTCAAGCGCGCCGAGCTGACCCCCAAAGAGCTCGAAGGAAGCTCGTACTACAACGTCGATGTCGTCGGCGAGATCCTCAAGGAAGGAAAGATGTTCGAGACCTTCCGTTACCGCTACGACTACCCCGCCGACGGAAGCCCCGAAACGATCCCCGTGATCGTCGAACGCTACCTCCGCCCTAACACGTACCTCGCGCGGATGAAGGTCATCGACGTGAACGCGAACGTACAGGCGGTCGTGGAGCAGCTTCTCGAGGTACCGTACATCCAGGAATCGGCCGAGAAGCGCGATGCGAAAACGGAGGCCGCGGGAACGATCGACCGAATGCAGACCGAGATTCGCCTCGGCGAGTCGCAACTCAAGATCGCGCCTCTCGCCGACGACATCCTCACCGGCCTCCAGCAGATCGAGGCGATGGTGTCCGGCGACGCGATCAAAGTCGTCGAGTTCTACCTCGACGGCAAGAAGGTCATGTCGAAGCGTGCACCACCGTTCCGCCTCGACCTCGATTTCGGCGAGGTGCCGCGCACAAGAAACGTACGTGCGGTCGGTCTAGACGAAAAGGGGAGCGTCGTCGCGGGCGACGACCTCACGTTGAACGTCGGAACCGATCCGTTCCGCGTCCGTATCGCCTCGCCGCGCGTCGCCATGAGCGTCAGCGGCCCGCTCCGCGTCGCGATGGAAGCGAGCGTTCCCGAGAACAAGGAGCTCGAGCGGATCGAGCTCTTCTTCAACGAGACGCGGCTGTCGACGCTCTACACGCCCCCTTTCGTCGCGACGATCAACGTTCCGCCTAACAAAGCGATCGGATACCTCCGCGCGGTCGCGTACCTCAAAGACGACACGGCGACTGCCCCGGCCGAGGACATCGTATTCATCAACACCCCCGACTTCATGCAGAACATCCAGGTTCTGCTCGTCGAGCTGCCGACTTCAGTCATCAACAACAAGGGCCATCACCTGACCGGCCTTTCGCAGCAGGACTTTCAAATCCTCGACGAAAAGAAACCGGTCGAGATCGCGAAGTTCGAGTACCAGAAGGATCTACCCCTGTCGCTCGGCATGGCGTTCGACACTTCGGGATCGATGAGGCCGCGGCTCACGGAGGCGCAGCGCGCCGGCTTTCAGTTCTTCCGCAACGTCTTGCGGCCCGGCGACAAGGCATTCCTGCTGGGGTTCGATTCGCAGGCACTCGTCATCCAGAAATGGACCGACTCGCTCGCCGGCCTGAATGCGGGGCTCGCAAGTCTCCGCGCGGAAGAGGCGACTGCGCTCTACGACGCGATCGTCTTCTCGCTCTACAACTTCAAGAACGTCAAAGGGCAGAAGGCTCTCGTCGTCATTTCCGATGGCAAGGACACCGCATCGCGATTCACGTTCGACCAGGCGGCAGAGTACGCCCGCCGCACCGCGGTTCCGATCTACATCATCGCCATCGGGATCAAGACGACCGAAATCGACACCCGCTACAAGATGGGGAAGTTCGCGGCGGACACGGGAGGAGACATCTTCTACATCGAGAAGGCGTCGGATCTGGAGAGGGTGTACGACTCGATCCACACCGAGCTGCGCGCGCAGTACCTGCTCGGCTTCTACCCGCCAGGCGAGGTCCAGCCGGGAGGGAAATGGCGGGAGGTCAGCGTGCGGTCGTCACAGGGAAAGGCGCGGACGATCGCGGGATACTACCCGTAGCGGCACCAGGAGTTGAGAGTTGAGAATCGAAGAACCTCAATCCTTCCCCTCTCCTCGTTCCGCTTTCCGTTCCGCGGCAACCCGCTCGCGTTCGTCCGCGGCGGCCTGGCGCCTGTCGTTCGCTTCACCCTTGATCCGTTCCGCGATCGCGCACCCGGTCGGAGTCATGGCAAGTCCGCCCTCGGCGGTTTCCTTCAGCCCTCGTGGCAGCGCGCGACCGATGCGCACCATGGCGTCAATGATCTCGTCCATTGGAATGATCGACTGCACTCCAGCGAGCGCGAGCTGTGCTGCCGTAAGGCCGTGCACCGCGTAAAACGAGTTCCGCTTCACGCATGGAACCTCGACCAGCCCGCCGACGGGATCGCAGACGAGACCGAGCACGTTCTTGAGCGCGAGCGCTCCCGCCTGAACGCATTCGCGCGTCGTGCCGCCCTTCATGTATGCGATTGCTGCGGCGCCCATCGCGGTGGCGACTCCAACTTCGTTCTGGCAGCCGCCGGCTGCCCCCGAAATGTTCGCCTTGAGTGAAACGAGCGAGCCGACACCGCCAGCGACGACGAGCCCGCGGATCGTCTTCTCCGGTGCGACGTTGCGCTCCTCCTCGAGCGCGAGCAGCATGCCGGGGACGACCCCTCCTGCGCCCGCGGTGGGTGCCGCGACGATGACTCCCATCCGCGAGTTCTCGTCCATCACGGCGAGCGAATAGATCATCGTCTTGACGGTGAGTGGATCGAGAAAGGTCTTACCGGCGTCGAATGCGGCCGCCATCGTCAACGCCTCGCCACCGACGAGCTTGCCCATCGACAATCCCGCGTTCAATTTCCCGCGCCTGACGCACTCCCACATCACCTCGCGGCGCTTGGCGAGTGCGTCGAGGATCTGCTGCTGCGTGAAGCCACTCTCCTCCGCATCGGCGTCGAGCAGCACCTGTGCGAGGTCGCGGCCTTCACCGGCCGCCAGCAGTTCGTTGAAGCTTGCGATCATTCATTCTCCGTAGTGGGCGCACCGTCCCGTCAAGGGATCCTGTCCAAATACCTCGCATCGTCCATCTCGTCGAGCGCGAGGATCTTTGCCAGCCCTTGCGACGACAGCGGCGAGTCGACATCGACCTGCATGAACGCGTCCTTCCCCCGCTCCTTGCGTGAGCACGAGAGCGACGCGATGTTGATGCCTTCCCGGGCGATCGCTTCCGCGACCTGATGAATCATTCCAATCCGGTCGCGATAGAAGAGAAGCAGGGTCGGCGAATCGCCCTTATATCGCGCCGAGAAACCGTTGATGCTGAAGACCTCGATCGCCGCGCCACCGATCGACGAGCCGACGATCTCCACCTCCCGCGCCGCACCCTTCGCTACGATCCGCACCGTGTTGGGGTGCACATCGCCGAGATCCTCTTCGGCGAAGTCGACATCGACACCAAGCTGCTCCGCGATCCGTATCGCCTCCGGAATGCGATGGTCGTGAACGTCGAGCCCGAGGGCGCCGCCGACGAGGGCGAAGTCGGAGCCGTGCCCGCGGAACGTCCGCTCGAGCGGCGGATGGAGAAAGAAGCGAAGCATCACCGGATCTTCGCCGAGAATCTCGTGCGCGACGCGGCCCAGGCGCGCAGTCCCCGCAGTGTGCGAGCTCGACGGGCCAACCATCACGGGCCCCATGACGTCGAGGATCGGTATCTTGCGATCTGTTCTCACGGTCGCAATTCTACAGGAGGGGCGCGGTTTCGCTCGCTTGCGCGTCAGAGAAGCGTCGCGACCGCATCGACGACCGCACGGACGCGGGCACGCTCCACGGGAGCGGCGACGTCGCCGTCGCGTTTGAGCGACGTTCCGACGATCGCGCCGTCGATCAGGCCCCGATAGCGTCGAGCGTTCATTTCGGTCAACCCCGAACCGATCAATAGCGGCGCGTCGGGTACCGCGCTGCGCAGAAGCACAAAGCGGTGCGGATCGGCCTCGCCGCCAGTTTCGGCGCCGCTCCCGACGATCGCATCGGCAAGACCGCGGTAGCGGAGGTCCTTTGCCGACTGTGCGGGATCGATCGCGGCGATCGGCGCCGCATGCTTGACCAGGTGGTCGGCGAAGATCGCGACCGACGCCGCACCAAGCTCGCGCCTTCGGCGCAGAACCGTTGCGGCATCCCCTTCGATGACGCCCTGGTCGGTGAGCATCGCGCCGCTGTGGACATTGATCCTGATAAACGCCGCACCAGTCGCCACGGCGATCGCGAGCGCGGCAAGTCCGTCGCTGCGCAGCGCGTTGACGCCGAACGGAATCGTCACTTCGCGGGCGATTTCCCCGATCACGCGCGACATCGCCGCGATCGTCTCCGCCTGAACCGTTTTTCCGAACGGCTTGTCGCCAAAGTTCTCGATCACCAACCCGGCTGCTCCTCCCTCCGCGATCGCCTTCGCGTCGCCGACGGCGTGGTCGATCACCTCGGCGATCGATCCGCCAAACAACGGGGCACCGGGCAAAGGCAGTAAGTGCACCATGCCGAAGACCGGCATCTCACCGAATCGGGCGTGGAACGAAGCGAGGTCGAGCATCGGGCAATCATACGCGATGGGTGCCTTCAAACATGGCCTCCGCTATCATGCGGCTCCACCTCCATGATGGATCGCGACACGGCAATCGGCGGCGGGAGCTCGCGCTTCCCTGTGACTCGCGCAAGCGTCGTCGAATCGCTCCGCAGCGACGACGCCGACGCGCGCCGGCGGGCGTGCGAGCGGCTCGTCGCGCTCTACTGGAAGCCGCTATACAAGTACGCCCGCCTCAAGTGGAATCGTTCCAATGAAGACGCGAAGGACCTGATTCAGGGATTCTTCACAATCGCGCTCGAGCGAGAGTCGCTTGCAACATTCGATCCGTCCCGCGCGAGCTTTCGCACGTTCCTCCGCCTTCTGCTCGATCGCTACGCATCAAACGAGCTCAAGAGCGCGAGTTGCATCAAACGAGGCGGCGACACCGTGACGCTCGATTTCGACGCCGCTGAGGATGAACTGGCCCGCATCGCTGCCAGCAGACCTGACCCCGAAGAGCTGCTCCGACGCGAATGGGTACGCTCGCTCTTCGGCGACGCCGTGGATCGGCTTCGATCGGAGCTCGACGATTCGGGTCGAGCGCAACAGTTCCGCCTCTTTGAGTCCGTCGATCTCGACGATGCTGCCTCGCGGCCATCGTACCGGGAGCTCGCCGCGCGGCTTGGCCTAACAGAAACGAAGGTCACGAACGATCTGGCGGCCGCGCGACGCAGGTTTCGCGCCATCGTCCTCGAGACGCTCCGCGACGTGACGGCGTCGGAGCTGGAATTCCGCGCCGAAGTGCGCGCGGTGCTGGGGATCGAACCGTGATCTGGATCTCCGACGATGCGATCGCGCGGCTCGGCGCTCTCCCCGACATGCCCGACTTCACCGGCACACGCTACCGGTTGCTCAACGAGATCGACCGAGGCGGGATGGGAGTCATCTACGCCGCGGAAGACGCAGCACTCGGGCGTGAAGTTGCGATCAAGGTGCTGCGCGATGGACTCATCCGCCACGATGCGGCCGACCGCCTCGAGCGTGAAGCAAAGATCCTAGCCGCGCTCGAGCACCCAGGCATCGTTCCAGTGCACGACGCCGGGATGCTCGCCGACGGGCGCGCCTGGTATGTCATGAAGCGCGTCCGTGGCGCTCGCGTCGACACGATCGCGCGCTCCGGGCTCTCAGTCGCCGAGGCATTGCGCCTCTTCGTCAGAGCTTGCGAACCGGTCGCCTTCGCCCACGCGCGAGGAGTCGTCCATCGCGACCTCAAACCCGAGAACATCATGGTCGGAGAGTTCGGCGAAGTCCTCGTGATGGACTGGGGCGTCGCGAAGCTCCTCGGGGACGAGTGCGCTGCAGCAGTGGCTTCTCGTCCTCCATCGACCGTGACGCATCGCGCCGATCCGCTCGGCCATGCTGCCGGTCGATCCCTGACATCCGACGGCGACCTCATCGGCACTCGCGGCTACATGGCTCCCGAGCAGGAACGTGGAGAGACCCGGGCCATCAGCACGCGGACCGATGTCTGGGCCCTCGGTACGATCCTGGGCGAGCTGGCGCTTGCAGCGACTGCGCACGAGCGCGCGCGAATTCCGAAAGCGCTCACCGCGATCATTGCGAAAGCTACCGCGCTCGATCCCTCGGATCGCTACGCCACCGCAGCCGAGCTGGCGGCCGACATCGTCCGCTTCGGCGATGGCAATCGCGTCGAGGCCCACAAGGAGGCTCCCTGGGAACGGATCGGACGCTGGGTCCGGAGGAACAAAGTGGCAGTCGCAGTCGTGCTCGCCTATCTCGCCATGAGAGCAGTCATCTTTCTCTGGTTCGGGCGCTGAGCGGAGAGCGGTCAAAGGGAATCGACGATTCGTTGAATAGAAGAGATGAACGGGTTCGACTCGAGCTCGACACGAGAGGAGATGCGATGAACAAGGTGCTGCTTGGACTGCTTCTTGGAGGGTTCCTCGGTGTATTCGACGGCTTGACTGCCTGGCTGACGCCGGCAGTGCGGCCGATGATCATCGAAATCGTCGTCGGCTCGACGATCAAAGGCATGATCGCCGGCATCGCCGCGGGATGGTTCGCGCGCAAGGTCCACTCGGTGCCCGCCGGCATCGCGTTCGGCCTCGCGGTCGGCCTCCTGCTCGCATACGGCATTGCCGCAATGCCCGACGCGAACGGAAATCACTACTACTTCGAGATCATGCTTCCCGGGAGCATTCTCGGAGCGGTCGTCGGCTGGGCGACTCAGAGGTACGGAAAAGCTGCCGAGCCGGTCTCCGCACGTTGATGAAACTGCGATCGACCTCACAACAAAGGCCGGGAGGGAATCATGGCCGAGATGGAAAAGGCACTCGCGACGCAGATCGCGAACATCGAGAAAAAGACAGGGAAATCGCTCGAACAGCTCACCGCCGCAATCGGCAAGTGCGGTAAGTCGAAGCATGGAGAGATCCGTTCGTGGCTAATGGAGACCTACGGCATCGGCCACGGCGACGCGAACACGCTGACGCACGTCGCCCTCAAGTCCGATGGCGAGAGCGCGGCGAAGGCCGCCGGGGCGACGACCGACGACGTCCTCAACGAGATCTACTCGGGGAAGAAGGAGCACCAGCGCCCGATCCATGAGAAGCTGATGGCAGCGATCAACGGCTTCGGCGCATTCGAGGTCGCCCCGAAGAAGGGCTACGTATCGCTCCGTCGCAAGAAGCAGTTCGCGATGCTCGGTCCGAAGACGAACGACCGCTTCGAGCTCGGCATCAATCTCAAGGACGCGGTCGACCATCCTCTCGTGAACGCCGTACCGCCCGGCGGCATGTGCCAGTACGTCGCCGCGCTGACTTCCCCGGATCAGGTCGACGCGAAGCTCATCGCCGTCGTGAAGCGCGCATTCGAGGCGGCAGGTTAGGAGTCTGCGGGGCCGGCCGCTGGCCTCGCCCTCCTACTCCCACCCGAGCTCGGGCGCGTGCCTGTAGATTGCGTAGCCGAGCAGATGAGACGCGTAGAAGAGCGCCCAGAGCGACAAGATGGAACTTACGATGCCTCCGACGATCGGGATCGCGGAGAGCGGAGAGATTCCGGGCATCGTAAGCAACGTCGTCACCGCCGTCGCAACGAACCAGATGCCGATGACGACGAAGTAGTCGCCCCCCACGAGTCGGATCACGCGGCCCACGTAGACCGGGTTCAGCGCGCTGAGCGCGTTGTCCCACACCGCAATCGTCGCGAGACATGCAGGGTAGTAGACCATCCCGAACGCGAGGCATCCGAGTATGCCGAGCAGCACGGTCGAGGAGCTCATTCCTCCCTGGAGCAGCGACGCGACCCCGTACACGCCGAATGCAATGAGCGGGAGCAGCGCGACGAGCGTCACAAAGAGCACGCGCAAGGAAAGCCACGCCATGTCCCAGACGCTGCTCGTGTCGATGATTGGAGGCATCCGCGTCGAGCCGTCGGCCGACTTCCTGATGATCGACAACATCACGACTGTCGTCGCGAGCGACGCCAGAAATCCGATGATCGGAATCGCCGACAGGATCGCGATGCCGATCAGTGTGCCGATCTCGCCTCCGGCCACCGGGTACGAAAGACCGCCAACAATGCGTTCGCCCATCGACTGCACGACTCGCGGCGGCCGGGCCTCCGCAAGACTCGAAGGGGTGCGCGGCGATGCTGCCGCCATCTCGAAGTAGCGAGCGAGCTCGGGATACGAGCCCGCCGGGCGCCACGCGTCCGTGCCCGCGACGGAGAGATCGGTTCCCGGTACGACATCGCCCTTGCGGATCCGCTCGCGAACCGCGACACGGTCGAGCTCCTCGAATCCGCCGCCCGGCATTACGAGCAGATAGGTCGAGGGAGCGCTCTCTTGCGTGGTCGCCTGATCAGTCATCGAAGCCTCCGGAGCCGTCGCGTTGCGAAAAGCAGCCGGAATCCTAACCGATTACGCCGCTCGGATGGAGAATCGTCGCGGCGCTCGGAGCATGCGAGACCTTCAACCGCCGGTCTCACGGCCCCGCAATCGAACCGGCGTTCGCAGGCTGGCTGACACGCAGTGAACAGCGGTAATGAAGTCGGAGGAAGACGAGTCGCCAGATCGTGAGCGTGTGATCGGCGCGTACTCCACGCTCGTCGGGATAGACGCGGATGGTTTCTCTCAGCGTCCGGAGCTGCTTCACCCAGACCGAACCATTGCGATCGTGAACGGTGAAGTAAAAACCGGGATCGCCGAACCGGCGGCCGGATGACGTGAGCGTCAGCGCGCCCTCTTCGTCAACCGATGGCCGCAGGAACACGATCGCATTGCCGTTCGGAAGTGGGAAGAGCACTTTAACGCACGGGTTGGGGTGTCCCGGCAGCGTCGCGGTTGCATAGCATCCTGCGTAGAGAACCTGCCCGGTCTTCCGAAGCTCGCGAAGCCAGACCGTTTGTGCAGGCGATCCCGTCGCCCGATCGACGAGGTGCAGCACCTCGCTCACCATTCCACCACTCGTGTCGAGCGGGCTGAGCGGCATGTTGAGTTGCTGCAGGCGCCGGCTGAAGATGACGGCCAGAAGCCAGCCGAACGGCCGGAAGAAACCGCACCACTCGGACCATGTGTCGAAGTCGTATTCGGAGGTTCGCTCGTAGAAGGCTCGAACGGCAACGTCGACCCGTTCGGAATCGAAGCTCGGACCTCCCAGCGCCTCCATGAGAATCAACCCACGCGGACCCCCTCCATGGTTTGCGACGACGAGTCCCTCTTCGCGCGCAAGATCGTCGAAATAGCCTCTTCCGATCCGCGTGGTCGTGCCAACCGGCCCGCCGAGCCAGGGTACCGCCGCGAGGTCGGCTCTTCGCCCTGCGAGCTTCACCCACTGCTGCGTCAGCCAATCGACGAAGGCACCCCGTTCACTACCGAGCCACATCGGCCGATTGTATGCCGACGGAAGAAAGCCAGATCGAGATGCGCCTCACGGCATGAGCCCGACAGTGCATGCCCTGGGCGCAACCTGTGCAAGGAACGTCGTCTTGCATTCTGGGCGTACGCGTGCCCGCGCGTCGACCTATCCCAAGGGGAGACAGGTGGTGCGCGACAGCCGAATCAACGCCTCCCACGCGGGACGGTACACTCGTGGCCTGTAACAGTGAATTCGGTGATACCGAATTCACTGTTACAGGCCACTAGAACGTATACCGAATCGTCGCGGCAACGCCGACATAGACGATCGTGTTCTCGTTGAGTAATTCGTTCGCGCCCTCTCCGGGGCCGGTGCCGGGCGGGATCGGGAGATCCCACCATACAGAGCCGCTGACCGCGGCGCCGAAGGTGAAGTGCCGGCCTAACGGCCACGTCCACTCGAGCTGCAGGTCGGACACCGGAATCGCGACGTCTTCCGTCGTCCGGAAACTCTCGTGCGAGACGAACGCCGGGGAGAGGCTGAACTCGCCGACGTAGTCGCGCGTCGAGCTCGAAAGCGCGACCGACCCGAGAAGCACGGACTGGCGAACCGCGGCCCGGATCGAGCTCCGGCCGAGCCTCGCGGAACCGGCGAACCCGACCAGAGGCCCCGTCATGCGGTCGTAGTTCGACGAAGCGTCGATCTGCACTCCCCCGCTCCCCGCGACGCCGATCGCGGCGTGGTAGTCGTTGTCGAAATCGCCCAGGCGCACGCCGAACTGGATGCCCAGGGAGGCGGTATCAGTCTCGACGACGCGGCGAATTCCGTAGACGTCGACGGTCCACGTCTCGAGATCGTTGTCCTCGAGAAACCTGTAGTAAAGCGTCTCGCCGGGGGAAGACGAGGTGGACACTCGGTCGGGCACCTCGAAGACGAGGGTCTGGCCCGGTCCGGAAGCCGCGGCATCGCGGTCGTCGACGCTTTGTTTCGTGTAGAAGCCCCACGCTTCCAGTCCCCACCTCCACGACTCCGTCACGTACTCCGCGCCGACTCGGAACGCGTTTCCGCTGTCGACGTCCGTGAGCACTGCGGATTTCGTATCGGTTCCCATCGCGGCATCGGTCTCGTGAATCGTCATCACGTGCTGATCGTGACCGTGCGCTTCCATGTAGAGCGTCTCGGCACGAACCACCCACTCGCCTCCCTCCGCGCGCGCATCGCTCGCGAGGACCATCGCCACTGAGGCGACGACGACTGCCAGAGGACCAGACCATAATCCACACGAATGCCTGGAATCGTCCATCTTGGAGGCCATTGCGTGCTCCTTTCTCATGCGAGGCCGAGCCTCTGAAGGGAGATGCAGCCGACGACCGAATCCTCCGCGCGCTCGAGGAAGGGCTCAGAACGGCGAAACTCAGCACTCTCACTTCGCCCTCTTTTCGTTCGGGGCCACTCGATCCGCCCCCTACCTCTCTATTGACCCATCCTCGCCGCGCCGCTAACCTCGCCCGATCATGTCGGACCTCAGGCTATTCAACACGCTGACACGCAAGCAGGAGCTCTTCACGCCGCTCGAACCTGGGCACGCGAGGATGTACTGCTGCGGTCCGACCGTCTACAACGTCGTGCACATCGGGAACCTCCGGACGTTCCTCTGGGCCGACCTTCTCCGCCGCTTCCTCGAATGGAAGGGGATGAAGGTCACGATGGTCATGAACGTCACCGACATCGAGGACAAGATCATCCGCGACGCGGCGAAGGCGGGCGTCGACATCTTCACCTTCACGAAGCCGTTTACGGAGATCTTCTTCGAGAATCTCGACACGCTGCGGATTCGCCGTGCCGACCGCTATCCGAAGGCGACCGACCACATCCCCGAGATGATCGACCTCGTGAAGACGCTCGAGGCGCGCGGCCACACGTACGAAGCCGATGGCTCGACTTACTTCCGAATTTCCACACTCCCCGGCTACGGCAAGCTCTCGCAGGTCGAGCTCGCACCGGAGAGCTCGCTTAGCCGCGTCGAGAACGACGAATACGAAAAGGAAGACGCGCGCGACTTCGTTCTCTGGAAGGCGAAGAAGGAGGGCGAGCCTTCCTGGAAGACGGAGCTCGGCGATGGACGTCCCGGCTGGCACATCGAGTGCTCGGCGATGGCGATGAAGTACCTCGGCGAGACATTCGACATTCACACTGGCGCGGTCGATCTGATCTTCCCGCATCACGAGAACGAGGTCGCGCAGAGCGAAGGGGCGACCGGCAAGCCATTCGTCCGCTTCTGGATCCACGGCGAGCACCTCGTCGTCGAAGACGCGAAGATGTCGAAGTCGGCAGGGAACTTCTTCACCCTCCCCGACCTCATCAAACAGGGAAGCAGCGCGCTGGAGATTCGCTACGCTCTCCTCGCCGTGCCGCACCGGACGAAGTTGAACTTCACGAAGCACAGCCTCGAAGACGCAAAGAGCGCACTCGCGCGGATCGACTCGTTCGCGATCCGCCTCGACGAGATCGCGGCCGGATCCGACGCGCGCCCCGCCGCACGGGGAGCCGAGATCGCGCAGAAGTTCCTTCTCGAATTCGAAGAGGGGCTCGACGACGATCTCAACACCGCCGCCGCGTTAGGCGCGCTGTTCACGATGATTCGGGAAGCGAACACCGCCGCCGACAAAGGGGAGATCGCTCCCGCCGACGCGCGGGACCTGCGCGCCGCGCTCGAACGCGCCGACCTGGTACTCGACATCGTGAAGCGCGACACGGTCGTCCTCGACGCCGACATCGAGGCGAAGATCGAAGCGCGCAATTCCGCCCGGCAGCGGCGCGACTTCAAGGAATCCGACCGCCTGAGGGACGAGCTGCTGGCGATGGGAATCGTGCTGGAAGACACGGCGCAGGGCGTGCGGTGGAGGAGGAAGTAGAATTAGGTCTTCCGTTTACTGGATGGACCGAAGTGAGAAGTTAGAACGATGAACGTTGAACCCAGAACGGGTTCATTTCTGGATTCAGCGTTCATCGTTCTAATTTCTCAGTTCGATGTGACGCAACGTGTCGATCAACGAACAACCAAGAACTAGCAGTTTCCGCCGCCGCCCAAACCGAATGATTGGCTACCTCGAAGGTCCCATCCAGTCGCTCGAGCCCGACCGCGTGATCGTGCTCGCCGGCGGCGTCGGCTACGTCGTCAACATCCCACTCTCCACGTACTACAAGCTCGAGGGCTCGAAGACGGCGGCGCTGCAGATTCACACTCACGTCCGCGAGGATGCGCTCGCCCTCTTCGGCTTTTCGACTTCCGACGAGAAACTGGCGTTCGAAAAGCTGATCGCGATCTCTGGCATCGGGCCCCGTCTCGCACAGGTCATCCTCTCTGGCATCGACGTTCACGAGCTCGCTGCCGCCGTGGCGAAGGGAGACGTCCGCCGCCTCTCGTCGATCCCCGGCGTCGGCAAAAAGACCTCCGAGCGACTGTGCCTCGAGCTGCGCGACAAACTCGCGTTCGGAGCGACTTCTGAATCGAAGTCCCCTCTCCCCGTTCGCACGACCACGGAAGATGACGCCGTCTCCGCGCTCGTCAACCTCGGCTATAAACACGCGATCGCCGAGGGCGCGGTAAAAGCGGCGCGAGAGACGTTAGGCGACGAAGTGGAGTTTTCCAGGCTGCTCCGCTCAGCTTTGTCGAAGCTGGCGCGATAGCGATTGCACGAGGAGGGACGCGGCACCGACCGCGTCCCTCTTCTCGACCAGTTCCGCAACCTCGCGTCGAGGCGAAGTTCATTGACGGTGGTATTCGACCAGCTCGACGCCGTCGTCGTACACGAGGCCGATTCCGGGACAATAGAGCTTGACGGAAACCGCTTTCGGCTCCAGCGGCGTCGTCTCGACGACCTTGACGCAATCGTGGAACTCCCCCGCCGGCGTCGTCACGTCGAGTCCCATCTCCGCGTTCTCGGCACGGTCCATCGCGGTGCCTTCGGCAATTTCCTGAAAGTAGCGCGCCCCGAGGAGGAATCGGCCTGGCATGATGATCCCAGGTTCCGCGACGCCATTCGCATCGGGCTCGCCAGCACGCCACGCGCCGTCGTGCGTCACCGTCCCGTCGTCATGGTAGATGTCGACCTCCTCGCCGAAATAGAAAACGTCGTTCGTCTCCTCACAGGTCGCGAAGAAGTTCCGCGACACCTCGATGAGGGTGCCATTGACCCATTCACGCTCTTCAACGACGCGGGCAAAAAGCGTCCCCGCTCCCGGCAGCTCGATGCGCTCCAGGTCGTTGGTCACGGTGATCTCGACACGCTCGATGTCGCCGTCGTCGTCCCCCTCGAGAACGAGCCGTCCTCCGTCGAGAACAAAGAACGGGTTGTCCCCGCGCGAACTGAACGTGCATCGCTCGATCTGGAAATCGGTTGTAAACGCCGGACCGCGGTCTTTCGCGCCGGCACCCGCCGCGAAGAGGACGACACACGCTCCAAAGGCCGCGAACAGGCTACGTTGCAATCCATGACGGTTCATTTCGTACTCCTTTCGTAGTTTCGACAGGTTCCGCTCCCGACCTCATGGACAGGTCTGAAACGCAGCCGTGTCGAGGATGGGTCCGAACGGACCCGACCCGTCGTTCTCGTACACTCTCTCGGCTCCCGTTTTCGTGTCGGTCACGGTGAGCGTGACGTCGAGGTCCGTGAGCCCTGAGGAGAAGACCCAGTAGTTGTTAAACCCGCCGAGTCCACAGGCGTCGAGCACCTTCACGGTCAACTCGACATTTCCGGCGTCGAAGAACCAGAACTCCCCGCTGGCGTCCGCCTTCTGCACCGCGTGCGCATTCTGTTCGGGCAACGCGGGCAGCGACCATGCGACGTCGACACGGAACCGGCCGCTACCGAGACAGAGCGTGTGCTCGTCGGGCGTACAGGAGGCTGGCGTGATCTCGACGAGCTCGATGTCCTCATCCTTGATGAGCCCGACGCCACGGGCGTATAGCTTTTCGTCGGCGTCCTCCGGACTGAGCGCGTTCGTGTCTACCACGACGAGCACATCCTCGAAGGTGCCCGCCTCGACGAAGGCCTCGTCCTCGAACCCGACGATCTCACCGCGATCCTCCGCGATGCCCGGTGCGAGCTCCTGGTAATACCTCGCGCCAATGAGCGGAGTCCCCGGCATGAGAATCCCCGGCTTCGCGCCGTCGACGCCCGCGAACCACGCGCCGTCGTGTGAAACGACCTCCCCATCCTCGTAGATGTCGACCTCCTCGCCGAAGTACCAGACCGCGCCGGTTTCGCGGCAGGAGGCCATGAAGTTCCGGGACACCTCGATCAGCTCGCCATCTTCGAATTCGCGCTCCTCGACCACGCGCGTCGTGACGCCGTCGACCATCCGCGTGTCGCCGAGGACCGTGATCTGCACCTCCACTTCGACAATCTCTCCATCATCCTCGGAGTCACCGACGAGCCGCAGCCCAAGGCCGGGCGTTAGAGGCAGGTAGGGGTTCGCGCCGACGGATGAAAACGTGCAGCCTTCTCTTCCGAAGTCAGAGGTGAACTCGTTCTGAGCGTGAGCGGTCGGGGCGGACAACAATGCAACGATCGCGACAAGGGCGAGTGTATGCAGCTTCAACATGGACGATCTCCTTGCGTCAGGCAGTACGTTTCCTCTTTCGGCCCGTCGCTGGCGACGAACCTGTTAAGCGCGTCTGTCGAGATCTCGGGTGCTATACTCGAGATGCCCCACAAGCGTGAATCCTTCGCGAATGCGCGGAGCCTTTCCGGTCCGGCACATCGCGACGAAATTGCCGGCGAGTACCGGCGCGACGGACATGCAACGGCGGAAACTTCCGTACCGGCTCCTGTGGCGTGCCGCAATCGTGCTGCTTCTCGCCGACGGAGCGGCGGCGGTTCCGCGTGCATTCGCCGGGATGGAGCTCTCCGAAGCGCTTCTCCGGCTGAAGACCCGCGGCGTCTCGATCGTCTTCACGAGCGAGTTGGTCAAGCCAGAGATGCAGGTTGTCCGAGAACCAGTATCGAGCGAGCCGCGGACACAGCTCGACGAGCTCCTCGCTCCATTCGGCCTCCGTGCCCGTGAGGCGGCGGGCGGAATCCTCGTCGTGGTGCGCGCCGTCGATCGGCAGGCGGCCGAGGGCTGCACGGTGATCGGCCGCATTCGCGATCGCGACAGCCTAGCTCCCGTCGCAGGCGCGATCGTCCACATCGACGGCGATCGACAGGCAGTCGTCACCGACGAACTCGGCCGGTTCGAGGCGCCCGGCATCCCTGCGGGGCGGCATACGTTCGTCGCGTCAGCTCGCGGTTTCCTCGACGAGGCCATGCGCGACATCGCGGTCTCGCCGGGTGACTCGCGTAAACTCGAGCTCCTTCTCTCCCCTGCCCCCTTTCTCGCAGAGAAGATCGAGGTCTTCGGCGCTCCCAGCCCATCGGGCCAGGAACCGCTCGCGACAACCTTCATGCTCGGTCACGACGAGCTCGAGCGCGTGCCACAACTGGGCGATCCGATGCGCGGGCTCTCCTTCGCACCCGGGATCGCGGCGAGCGACCTTTCGGCGCGGCTCAGCGTTCGCGGGGGACGCCCCGACGAGACGAAGGTCGTTCTCGACGGGCAGGAGATCTACGATCCCTGGCATCTGAAGGACTACGAGAGCGCGCTGACGATCATCCCGTCGCTTGGACTCGCAAGCGCGAATCTCCTCTCGGGCGGCCTCTCCGCGGCGCATGGCGACAGGATGGGCGGGACGGTCGACCTCCGGACGCGCGGCTCGACCGATCCCATCGCTCGCATCTCCGTCAGTACGCTCGATGCGCTCGCGCAGAGCTCCGGCGCGTTCGCCGCGGAGCGAGGAAGCTGGCTCGTTTCGGCACGCCGCGGTTTGATCGACATCGCGTCCGAGGTGAGCGAAGAGGAAAAGCCGAGTTTCTGGGATCTCTTTGCGCGGCTCGACGTGCGTCCGGCGCCCACTCAGGCGATCCGCATCCACGCCCTCGCCGCGGGTGACGACGTCGACTACATCGTTGCCGACGAAGGCGAAGCCGAGACACTCCTCACCAATTACACGAGCAACTATCTCTGGCTCACGCACGCGGTGAACCTCGGTTCCACCCGACAGCTCGAGACGACTGCGTCGTGGAGCCGCACAACTCGCGATCGCAACGGAAGCGAGGATCAGGACGAAAAGTCCTTTGTCGTGACCGATCGGCGCGATCTCGACGTCCTCGGCGCGACGCAGACGTTCGTCTGGCAGGCACCCGCGGGCCATGTCGTTCGCGTCGGATGGGAGCTTCGCGACTTCGACGCCGACTTCGATTACGTGAACGAGATCGAGCCCGACCTGGTGATCGAGGCGCCGTTCGCTCCGCCGCGACAATTCACGACGGATTACCACAACGAACTTCATGGAAGGCAGTGGGGAAGCTGGCTCAGCGACCGCCTCACGCGCGGCAACGTCTCGCTCGAGTTAGGCGTGCGCTACGACGATCACTCTCTGCCCGAGCAGAGCTTCTGGAGTCCGCGGTTCGGGGTGGCATGGCAGGTCGCGCCGCGAGACGCGCTGCTTGCGAACTGGGGAACCTATCGCCAGAGCCAGCGGGCGTATGAGCTTCAGGTCGAGGACGGCGAAACGGAGCTCGGCTTCGCGGAGCGCTCCGCGCAGTCGTCTCTCGGATACGAGCACCATTTCGGTGCCATGCACTCGCTGCTCCAGACGCTTCACATCGAGCTGTTCCGTCGCGAGGTCTCGAATCCACGCGTCAACTTCGAGAGCCTTCTCGAACCGATCAATCGTTTTCACGAGACCGAGCCTGATCGCGTTCGAATCGCACCCGATGAGAGCCGCACGCAAGGTCTCGAGCTGCTGACCCGAGGCATGCTGGCTCCCACGTTAGCCTGGCAACTCGCGCTCACCTGGTCGGATAGCAGCGACACCTTCGACGGGGAGGAGGTGCCGCGCGCCTTTGACCAGCCGATTGCAGCAACAGCTTCGGCCGCCTGGAACATCACGACGAACTGGGACCTGAATCTCGTCTGGAGCTACCACTCGGGCTGGCCGGCGACTCCCGTCACCGCGCGATTCGAGGATGACGGCGAAGGCGGCGCGGACCTGGTCGTCGAGTTTGGGGCGCTCCGCAGCGAGAGGCTTCCCGACTATCACCGGCTCGACCTGCGCCTCAGTCGGACGTGGCGCGTCGCGAGTGGCGCGATTCGCGCCTTCGTCGAGCTGAGAAACGCCTACGACCGACAGAACGTCTCGGGCTACGACGTATCGATCGATGACGACACAGCCGAGGTCGACCTGACACCAGAGTACTGGCCGGGCGTCGTCCCTGTCGTCGGATTCGTCTGGGAGCGCTGTGGCCGTAACTGCGGCAACCGTTAGGGCGGCGTTCCGCGTCGCGTGACCGCGAGGGGGCTCGAGACGACGGAGCGAGTCACTTCGTCTCCTTGACCGTGAGCACTCCGTCTGCGAGAGTCCCTTCGAGACCCGACCCCGCGAGGATGGCAAACGGGGCTTCGTCGGGACGCATCCTCTCGATCGAGCCGTGGAGCACGATTTCTCGTGCGCGCGACTCGATCGAGGGCGTCGCATATCGGACGATCCAACCCGTTTCCGCCTCGACCCAATCGAGAAACTCCGCGAGCGTTCGCCCTTCGATCTCGTACGGCGGCCCTGCGCCGAAAATCCACTCCCATCCGGAGCCCCAGGCGCTGGCCGGGCAAGTCGTGATCTCACCCGCCTCCCCCACCGTCCCTTCGAATCCTGCGGGAACTTCCTCCCGCGCGCCATCGCGTTGGACGATGACGACTCCTTCACGCACGCGGACCACCATCGCCCGAACGCCGCTGAGCACGCGCACCTCGAACCGCGTGCCGACGTCTCGTGCCACACCCGCCGCCGTCCTGACTTCGATCGCTTCCCTCTTCCCAACGCCTCGCGTGCTTCCCGTATCGACGTAGACCGCTCCCTCGGCGAGGTGGATCTCTGACGCCGAGACCAGCGTTACCCGCGTCGCTTCGTCGAGCCGGATCGCGATGCCTCCCGTCAGGTGGATCGCACCGCGCGATCCACGCTCTCGCGTCATGAGCGTCGCGCCGGCAGGAAGGCTTGCACCTGCCGAGACGAGCTCGGCGCCCGCTCCTCGCGGCTCGACGGAGAGCGAGCCCACGACGTGGGCGACGGTCGCGACCTCCGTAGGCGGCATCGGCACTGCACGATCGCGCAGGAGCCAGACGAGCAGCAGCGCGCCCGCCGCGGCCGCGGCAATCGCCAGCCGCTGCGTCCATGCACGCCTCGCCTGCCGCTTCGAAGCGCCGACCTCGTTCTCCCAGGCTGCACACGTCTTCGCCCGGATCGCGGCGAGCTCGATCTCGGGAAGCGGAGCGCGAGGACCCGAAGATCGGATGAGCTCGGCGATTTCGTCGTCGCCGAGTCGGTCCGCTGCAGCTCCGAGACGCTCGTCGTTCATTGTGCCTCCGATCGCGACCGGTGCGACGCGGCAGGGCTCTCCAGGCCGAGCCACGCCGCGCGGAATGAAGCGCGTGCGCGCGTCATGAGCGACTCCGTCGCTTTCTCACTCATGTCGATTCGCCTGCTGATCTCTCGCACCGAGATTCCATCCACATACTTCCACCCGAGCACTTGTGCGTATCGTTCCGGAATGAGATCGAGCGCGAGATGCACCTGCTCGGACGTCTCGGCGCTCAGCAGAACTTCGTCAGGGCTTTCGTACGACGGCGCGCGAAACGCCTTCGCGTCGAGCCCGTCTCCCTCGAGGCTCACTTCGCGAGGAGCGCCACGAAAGTGCATCGCGATCTCGTTCCTGCAGCATGCACATAGCCAGCCGAGAAGCGGCCCGTCGCCTCGATACGTCGCAAGCTTCGTGACCACCTTGCAGAGCGTCGCCTGCACGATGTCCTTCGCGAGCTGCGAATTGCCGTCGAGCCGCGCGATCGCGAAGCGATAGACCGCGGGGATGTAATGGCGTGAGAACACCTCGTACGCCTCCTCATCGCCGGAGAGCATCCGCAGAACGAGCGCCGGCTCGTCGCGCGGTTCCCATCGAGATTCGTCGTGCATCCCGATTGCTCTCCGGGACGCGCGGCCCGAGACTCCGATCCGCGCGTTCCTATCCTGAAATCCCAGATGCGATTCGTGTCGGAATCCTTCTCAACATACGCTCGCCGCGCGAAGACGGCGGGGCGCGGCGCTGAAATGCAGCCGCCCCTGCTGGATCTGACGTACGGCTCCGGCCTCCTGCGTCGACGGCTATTCGCCGTATCGAAGCACCTTGACCTTCTCCATCGTCACGAGCCCCTCGCCGAGCATCTCGTCGAGGATCGGCTCGAGTTTCGCGACCATCGCCTCCGTGTCGACGATCTCGACGATGACGGGCAGGTCCTCCGAAAGCTCGAGCAGGTGGCTCGTATGAAGAATGCTGTTCGCGCCGAAGCCGGCGATGCCGCGGAACACCGTTGCGCCCGCAAAGCCCTCGCGGCGCAGCCTCTCGAGCAGCGCGTGGGAGAGAGGTTGCGCGTGCCATCGCTCCGACTCGCCGAAGAAGATGCGGACCAGAACCTGTTCGCCGGTCAGTTTTCGCATTCCATCACCTCCCGGTGAGCCACTTGCCCAGCGCGAGCCCAAGGAAGCCCGTCACGAGGCACACGACGAGGGTCGCTGCAATATTCGCGAAGGCGAGCCCCGTCGCACCTTCACGAAGCAGTTCGGTCGTCTCGTAGTTGAACGTCGAATATGTCGTAAATCCGCCCATGACTCCAGTTGTTAGGCCCAGACGCCACATCGGCGGGATCGCCTCGGTTGCGAGGCCGACGTGCATGATGAGAGCGATGAGGAACGAGCCGAGGGCGTTCACGGCGAGGGTGCCCGCGGGAAACGCCGACGGGGCGGCGCGCGCAACCCAGGTCGAAAGCAAATAGCGCGCGCCGCTACCGAGCGCTCCGCCGAGACATACGACCAGAAGACGTGTCATCTCAGGCCATCGGCTCGACGGACGCCGTGCAGTTAGGGCAGCGCGATGCCTTCCGCGAGATCGAGGTGATGCAGAGCGGGCAGTCGCGCTCCGTGGGGTCGGCCGGCGCCGGCTCCGCTCGAAGCGAGTTCATCCACTTCACGAGCATGAAAACCGCGAAGGCGAGAATGGCGAAGTTGACGACCTCGTTGACGAAGATGCCGTAGTTCAGCGTGACGGCACCTGCCTCCTTTGCTTTCGCGAGCGTCGCCACCTTCTCGCCTGAGAGCGTGATGAAGAGATTGGAGAAGTCCACTCTCCCGAGGAGCAGCCCGAGAGGCGGCATGAGCACGTCTGCGACGAGCGCATTCACGATCCTGCCGAATGCGCCGCCGATGATCACGCCGACGGCGAGATCCATGACGTTCCCCTTGAGCGCAAACTTCTTGAATTCCGCGAGCATGGGACGATTCCTCCGATGCGATTAATGCCCGAATTCTATCTCCCGAGCGAACACGAGCACACGAAAAGGCCTGGCTCGGGAGCGTTTACATTCACGGTTCGCATCGCCAAGTGCACGGGGACACCGAAAGACCGGGCTCGGGCTCGGGAGCGTTCACGTTCACGGAATCACGCGTGACAAGCTGCGACCAGCGGGAACATCGCATGCGAAAAGCGAGGTGCTTTGCCCGTGCACGTGAACGCTCCCGAGCCCGAGCCCGGCTGTTGACTCTTTTCTACTCCGCGGCCCGGTGTTGACTTGTCGATCACTTCCCGGGGTCTCACATATCCCCCTCGACAACAGTGATATTCTTCCGCCCACTTGCCGCCCCCCATTGGCGGAGCATCCCATTCAGGAGGATTCCAGATGCCGAATCGATACCCACAGGAGGCGGCGCTCCGCGACGGTCGCCGGCTGCTCATCCGTCCATTCGCCGAGAAGGACTCGAAAGCTCTCTACGAGTTCTTCATGCGCCTTCCAAACGAGAGCCGCCGGTTCGCGTGGGACGCGATCGACGATCCTCATCTCGTGGAGAGCTGGGGCCGCGACCTCGATTATGCAAAGACCCTTCCACTACTCGCGCTCGACGGGACGAAGATCGTCGCGGACGCGACACTCCATCGCCGCCATGGCGGACCGCTTCGACTCGTGGGGCGGATCAAGTGGCTCATCGACCCGCAATACCGAGGAATCGGACTCGGCACGCTCCTCGTGAATCACTTCATCGGCGTGGCGCGTCAGAACGGCCTGCGCCACCTCACGGCGATGCTCATCAGCGACCTCGAGACCGACGCGATCCAGACTCTGAAGACGCTGGGCTTCAAGGAGTACGTCGTCCCCGGCTACGGCACCGACCCCGATGGCGGCCAGCACGACATGACGAAGATGGTGCTGAAGCTGTGAAGGCAGGCCAAAGGTCAAAGCAGGCAGGTCAAAGGTCATAGGTCAAAGCAGGCAGGCGGAGGGGCGATGAGCCCCTCCGCTTTTTTGGGGGACGAGAGGCGAACGCCGGCGAACGACGGCCCACAGGCTGTGAGCTAGAGCAGATAGCGGATTGCGTCCCTTCGTCGCGTAGCGACGACATATCGTAGCCCCCGGTGACCGAGCCCCGCAAAGCGGGGGCGAGGGAACCGGGGGAAGCGAGGCAGGAGAATCCCCCCGCCGCGTAGCGGCGGAAGATCCGGCGCCGCTACGCGGCGCGACAATTTTCGTCGACGTTTTCCCCCCGGTAGCATCGCCCGCGTCGCGGGCTCGCCACCGGGGGCTAACGTATGTCGTCGCTACGCGACGGAACACCAGGTGCCTTTGACCTATGACCTTTGACCTCAAACCTGCCTTTAGAACTGCGGCTCCACACCCATCTCTCGCAGCAGCTCGTGCGCACCGTCGACGGCGTCCATGACCCAAAGCATGTAGCGCGAGTCGACGATGACGGTTCGAACGTACTTCTCGTTGACGACCCAGTCGGCGGCGATCCCTTCCCAGTTCATGTCGAACGCGAGACCACAGACTTCGCCCCACGCGTTGATCGCCGACGACCCGGAGCTTCCGTTCGTTACGTTATTCGTCGTCACGTATGCGACGGGAAGCGTGCCGAGCTCGGGGTCGGCGTAGGTTCCGAACCTCTTCGCCCTCGCAAGCTCGAGAAGGCGCGCCGGACTGTCGAACGGACGGCTGCCCGTGTCCTTCCGGAGTACTCCTTCGATCGTCGTCTGCGGCAGATAGATCACCCCGTCGCGCGGTTCGTATCCCTTCACTTGTCCGAAGCCGACGCGGAGCGTGCCATTGGCGTCGGGAGCGAGGCGCCCGTTCTTCGCGGTGCGCAACGCCTCGATCATGACCGGTCGCAGGCGATATCGAGCGCCGCGGTTCGCGAGCGCCTGATCCTCGATCCGGCGCACGAGCGGGTGGAGCTCCGCGGCGAGGCCGATCATCGCATCGCCGCGATTGACGAGCGCTGCAGTCGGCTCATCGAACATCGCGAGCCGCACGTCCTGCTGGTCGATCATCGTTCCGGAGTAGAGCGCATCGAGCAGCGATTCGACCTGCTCCTCGGGTGCGGCCTTCCCGGTCTTCGCGAGTGCGACGTCGATCGCCTCGATCCTCTGCCCCTTCGGAAGCTTCGTCGCCTCGAGCAGTGCGAAACGGAGGCCGGCGCGGTCGGAGGCGCGCTCGATCGTCCGCTGCGTCCGCTTCACGCCGTTCATCCGCTGCGCCCAGTCACGTTCCTGGTATCCCTCTTCGCGCTCGGCGTCCCGCTTCTTCGCGCGCTCGATGCTCAGCTTGTAGAGGACTGACGCCTGAGAGAGCATCGGCGACGACGTGGAAAGGTAGCGAACCACGAGATCGCGATCGCGGGTTGCGCGCTCCGTCGCGAGTAGGCTCGCGTACTCCTTCGCGGCCGCCTCGTAGCGTTTCGCCAGCTCCGGCTTCGACGCGACGAGCTCCGCGACGTGCTTCTCATCCTCGAGCTTCCGATCGAGCAGACCGTCGCGGTGGAAGGCCTCGAGCACCCCTTCGTACTTCTTTAGGTAGTTCTCCAGACTCGAGACGCGCGTCGCGTTCGCGATCTCGACATCGCGTCCTCGCTTTCCCTCTTCTCGCAGAATCGCGAGCAGGCCTCGCCGAAAGCGATTCTCCGTCGGCAGCCACCATTCCTGCGCAGCGCGCACTTCGTCAGCCGACACGAGACGGCTCGTCCAGCCTGGATAGCCGGCGAGCAGCGTGAGGTCGCCCGGATCGATGTCGCGCGTCGAGACTTTGAGCCAATGCGCGGGCTTGTATGGAACGTTGTCTTTCGAATAGTCGGCGCTGCGCCCATCGGGCGAAACGTACGCGCGTAAGAAACCGAAATCGCCCGTGTGGCGTGGCCACATCCAGTTGTCGTCCTCGTCGCCAAAATTACCGACACCCAGGGCGGGGGCATAGACGAGACGTACGTCGCGGATCTCCATCTGCGTGAGGAGCAGGAAGAGCTCGCCGCCGAAGAACGTCGAGACCTCACAGCGGATCCCATCGGCCGATTCGCATGCCTTCACGAGAGCCTTCTTCTTCGCATCGATCGCGTTCGCACGCGCGGTGTCGCCGATACCCTTCTTCGCTCCTCCTACAACTTTCGCGGTGACGTCGTCGATATTCGTGGTGACGTAGACGCGTTGGGTGGGAGTCGCCTGCGGCTCATCCGACCGGCTCTTCGCGAGAAACCCATCGTTGATGAGGTCGCGCTCGGGAGTCGAGTTGTACTGGAGTGCACCGTGCACGCAGTGGTGGTTCGTCACGATGAGCCCTTCGGGCGAGACGAACGTCGCGCTGCATCCGTTAATCTCGACGATTGCCCCCATCGGGAAGCCGGTTAGGTCGGCGAATGAGGCGGGGTCGAGCTGCAGCCCGAGCTCTTTCAGCTCGTCGCCGAGCGCGGGAATCTGTTGCGGCATCCACATTCCTTCGTCTGCCGCCGCAACGGTCGCGAAGAACAGCGAAAAGACGACGACTGGAAGAGTCGAGACGCGGGTCATTCATTCACCTCGGAGGTCGAGTCGCCAGGAGCTCGGCAAAGGAGCGCCCCGCGCGCGGCGCGATTCTAATCGACGGATATGCCAACGCGATGTGACGATCGAGCGAACGCGCCGCGAAGGATGGATGCGCGGCCTCCCTTACGGAAGGCCGCCTCCCCGCTCAGAAGGAACCGAGAACGAGCGCCAGGTCGGCGCCGATCGCCTCGAGATTGCGCTCGAGCAGCTCCACGTAGTCTCCGCCAAATGCGCCGACGCCCGACCGACGCTCCTGCACGATGCGAAGCAGGACCTCCCCGGTCTCGCCGTCCTGCACCTCAATCGCCAGACGCGAGCCGGCCGCGCCCGCGCCGAAGCCTGCCCAGTAACGCGCCGCCTTCGAACCTGGGTTCATCTCTTCGACGACACCAGTGACGATGAGGACCCCAGCGCCCTTCTTGTCGCTTGCTTCGACCTCGACCGTCCGGCTCCCAAGTTCTCTCTCGAGTCCTCGCGCGAGAGGGCCCTCGATGTTGGTCAGCACTTGCTGTACCGGCTCGTACGTGTTGTCGTCCTTCTCCGGAAGTGGAGTCGTTCGAGTATCGAGTCCCTGGATGGCGATGCGTTCGTAGTCGGCAAGCTTGAACGTCCGGACGATCTCGAGCTCGTCGATCTCCCCCTTCCAGTCCTTGTACTTGCCCGGCTCGGTCGACGCGTTCTTCTTCCTCGCGAGGGCAACCGGTGCGGCTGCGAGGCAGCTCATGAGCGCGAGGGCGACGACTGTGCGGTCGATGTTCTTCATCTTTCCTCCCTCTCGAACGACGTTTTCGGTGACATCCGTAACGCTGCACGAGAATAAGTTCAATCCCGCGGATGCACACACGAGCGTTTGTGCGCCCCGTCACTCCGGCTCTGCCCAGATCTCCTCGCCGCCTCCGAGTGGCGGACCGACACTGTAGCTGTGCCGGGCGGATCGTGAGTGAAGACCGGCGCTCTCGCTGGGGAAGAGGCTGGAAGGAAAGAACCATCGGGCGCAGCGTCAAGGATCGTTGCCTGGTGTAAAGGGGGTACCCGGTCCGGCCAGGGACTCAGAATCGAGAACGCGACTGGCCCGACCCTCCCGGCACCTACTCTCTCCGGTACAATCCGCCCCATGACGACCGATCCGAAGACGATCCTGGGACGAGTCGCGCTATTCGCCGATTTGTCGGACACCGAGCTCGACGCCATCAGTAAACGATTCAGCCGTCGCTCGCTCCTTGGTGGCGAGCTGCTCTTCGCGGAAGGCGATGCTTGCCAGGGGCTCTTCGTCATCGAGTCTGGTGCGGTCAGAATCTTCAAGACCGCCCCCTCCGGTCGCGAACAGGTGCTCGCGATCGAACGCCCGGGAGGGGTCGTCGCCGAGCTGCCGGTCTTCGACGATGGGCCGTATCCCGCGTCATGCTCCGCCGTCGTCGAAACGATGGCGCTCTTTCTTTCGAAGAGCGACTTTCGCGGACTCTGCCTCGAACATCCGAACATCACGCTTACGGTGCTCCGCGCCACCGGAAAGCGCCTTCGACGCCTCGTCGCCCTGATCGAGGAGCTCTCGTTCACCACCGTCCGCCAACGACTCGCAGGCCTCCTGCTCCGCATCGCGTCAAAGGAAGGTACGCCGACTCCTGACGGTCTCGAGATCACGCTTCCGGCGAACCAGGAGATCGGCGCCCACATCGGCACGGTGCGCGAGCTCGTGTCACGCAACCTCTCACGCTTCCAGGCTGAAGGGATGATCAGGATGGACGGCAAGCAGGTCGTCCTCCTTGACGCAACCCGCCTCGAAGAAGAGAGTCAGGCAGAGTAAGCGCGGAGCTCGCGTCGCGGCCCCGTTACGAGATCCCGCGCATTGTGCTCGAGTTGAGAAGAAACCCTGAAGTTAGAACGATGAACGATGAAGTTTGAACCCAGAAAGGGCCCCGGGCGGGGGTTTCTGGGTTCAAACTTCATCGTTCATCGTTCTAACTTCGGCTTTCTTCTCATAACCTAAGGCCATTGGGGAACACACGCGAATCGGAGCGTCCGAGGCAACGGGACCTCTCCTCAGGCCTCTCCTCAGGCCTCTCCTCTCTCCTCTCGCCTCGCCCGCCTTCGTGGCTGCCGTCACGCCTGAAGTGCCTGTGTGCACTCGACTTCCTGCTCCGGACGCGCGAAAAACAAGCCGACCGCGAGCTCGCGCGAGCCATGGCGCAATAAACTATATGCTCACATTGGAATATATCCACGCCACGCGAGCTTCTCCAGGGCAACACTCGATCTGGAGGACTCGAAACCATGACCATCGATCGCTACCTCAGACTCATCGCCGGCGCCTTTGTCGCCATCACTCTTGCACTCGGCTACTTCGTCCATCCCGCCTGGTTTCTCTTCACCGCCTTCGTCGCACTGAATCTCGTCCAGTCGGCGTTCACAAACTGGTGCCCGATGATGGCGCTCCTGCGCAGATTCGGGGTGAAGGACTCCCTCTGCGAGGTACCCGCGAAACAGTCCTGACGTACGCCAGGGAGGATCACGATGAATCGACTCGTCACCGTCGCAGCGATCGCGATCGCGTTCACTGCCCTCGCCCCTCTCGGTCGCGCGGAGGAGTCCACGCCTCCAGCCGTCGACGCCGCCGACGGCCTAACACTCGAAGAGGCCGTCGCGCTCGCGCTTGCCGAGAACCCGCGCATCCGGATCGCGTCGTCGGGCGAAGCCGTCGCCGTCGCCCGCCTCCGGCAGGCGCAGTCGGCCTGGTTGCCGCAGATCGGCATCAGCGAGAGCTTCACGCGCGGCGACAATCCCGTCTACGTATTCGGGACGCTCCTCGAGCAGGGGACCTTCGGGCCCGACAATTTCGACCCCAAATTTCTCAACGACCCTCCCGAGCTCGACAACTATCGCCTGTCGGTGAGCGCGCGCCTCCCGATCTTCGATCAGCTTCGCCGCTGGTCATCGATCTCGATTGCCGGAGTCGACGTCGAGCAGGCGAAGCTGCAGTCCGAAGCGGCGCGGCAGATGCTCCGAAGCTACACGATTCGCGCCTACTACGGTGTGTTGATTGCCGAGGCGCGCGAAGAGGTCGCGAGCGATGCGGTAAGGGCGGCCGAGTCGGCGGTCGAGTCGATCCGGTCGCGTTACGAGACGGGACTCGTCGTGCAGTCAGACCTCCTCGCTGCCGAAGTGCAGCTCTCGAACTTCCGGGAACAGCTGATCGCCGCGCAGGGTGACGCGCTGATTGCGCACACATCGCTCGCGAATGTCGTTGGCGTTCCGTCGGCGACACCACTTCGGGTCACAGCGAAACTAACCGAAACCGCATTCCCCGAGGCGCCGTATGCTGAACTGCTCGCCACAGCGTTAGGCCGGCGTGCCGACGTGCGGATCGCCACGTTGAATCGTCGCCAGGCGGCGCTCGGTTCGCGCATGGCGAAGGGGCAGTTCCTCCCCCGCGTCGACACGTTCGCGAACTGGGGAAAGAGCGGCGAGACGATCGGAGAACAGAACGACGACATGGTCGTCGGTCTCTCCGTGAGTTGGAATCTCCTCGATCCAGGCCGCGTCCATCGGATGAGCGAAGCACGCGCAGAGGAGCTCGCCGCCGAGGCGGGCGCTGACCAGGTGAGGAACGACGCGGAGCTCGACATCCTCGCGGCGCACAACCGTTTCATGACGGCGAAGCAGCGGCTCGCGGTCGGCGAGTCGACGCAGGCGCAGGCTGCCGAAGCGGCGCGGATCGTTCGCGACCGCTACGATGCCGGGCTGACGACGATCACCGAAGTGCTGCGCGCCGACACCGCCGCCGTCGCCGCGCGACTCGCGCGACTCGCGGCGAGCTACGACTACACGACGGGCTACGCGGAGCTCCTCCGCGCGACGGGACAGTTCGACTCGATCGCCCCATTCGTCGCGGGGGAAACGCGATGAACCGCAATCGCCCCATCGTGGCAACGGCCTCCGGCCGTTGCGGCGCCGCGAAGCGGCACATCAACTCACGAACCGCGTCGCTTCGCGACGCCGCGGAGGCGGGACGCCTCCGCCACCATTCGGTATGCACCCCAATCCATCACCAGGTGAGCTCATGAAGACGATCACGACACTCGCACTCACGATCAGCATCCTCGCCATCGGCTGCGGCGACGCCGCGGAGACGAAGGGCCGCGAAGTCATTTCCGGCATCGCAGTCGAGACCGCGTCACTCGCCTCTGCGGACGACTTCATCGAGGCTCTCGGCACGATCCGCTCGACGACGATCGCGAATCTCTCGGCGAAGACCGTCGGGAACGTTACCGGGATCTTCGTCTCGGAAGGCGATCGCGTAAGGGCGGGCCAGCTCCTCCTGACTCTCGACGAACGCGACCTCGCCGCGCAGCATCGCAAAGCGACGGCAGGCCTCGACGAGACCGAGAGCGCGGTCGCGTCCGCCGACGCTGGCCGCACCGCGGCCTCTTCGCAGGCCGACCTCGCCACGGCGACGTACAACCGCTTCGTGCAGTTGCGCGAGCGCGGCTCCGTCAGCCCGCAGGAGTTCGAAGAAGTCGAGGCGCGTTACCGCGGCGCAGTCGCGCAGAAGATCGTCGCCGACCGACTCTACGATCAGATGATCGCGAAGCGCTCTCAGGCGAAGGCCGACGCCGACAGCGCGTCGGCGATGCTCTCCTGGACGCGCATCACATCGCCGATCGATGGCGTCGTCACCGCGAAGAGCGCCGACATCGGCATGCAGGCGATGCCCGGGATGCCACTCGTGACCGTCGAAGCGACTTCCGGGTATCGCGTCGATACCACCATCGACGAATCGCGCTTAGGGGCGGTCAAGTCCGGCTCGAAGGCCGGCGTCGTCGTCGACGCCACCGGCGCGGTGATCGAAGGAACGATCTCCGCCGTCTCCCCCGCACTCGATCCCGGCAGCCGAAGCTACGTCGTGAAGGTGTCGCTTCCGGCGACCGAAGGGATCGCGTCAGGCATGACGGCGCGCGTCCGTTTCAAGATCGGTGACGCGAAGACGCTCAGCATCCCGAAGAGCGCGCTCGTCGTACAGGGGCAGCTCGTGGGCGTCTGGGGCGTCGACAGCGACGGCATCGCGCGCCTCCGCCTCATCCAGACGGGTCGCGACCTCGGTGGGCGAGTCGAAGTGCTCTCGGGGTTAGGCGATGGCGATCGCTACGTGGCACCGGTCAGCGCGTCGATCCGAGACGGCGCCAAAGTTGCCGAGCCCTCCGCGAAAGGAACGAAGTGATGAGCACGCACGAGCTCGGCATCGCGGGCAAACTCGCTCGCACGTTCATCGACTCGAAGTTGACGCCGCTCGTCATCGTCGCCTCGATCCTCCTAGGCCTCGGTGCCGTCGCGCTGCTCCCGCGCGAAGAAGAGCCACAGATCATCGTCCCGATGATCGACGTCTTCGTGCAGGCGCCCGGCGCGAGCGCGAAGGAAGTCGAGGAGCGAGTCACACGCCCGATGGAGAAACTCCTCTGGGAGATCCCCGGCGTCGAGTACATCTACTCGACCTCGTCGCCTGGGATGTCGATGGCGATCGTACGCTTCAAGGTCGGGACCAACGAAGAGGATGCGATCGTCAGGCTCAATCAGAAGCTGAGCGCCAACTTAGACAGAATCCCACCCGGCGTCGTGGGACCGCTCGTGAAGCCGCGCTCGATCGACGACGTGCCGATCCTCGCCCTCACGCTATCGAGCGACAACTACGACCATTTCATGCTGCGGCGTATCGCCGCGCAGCTCCACGACACGATCAAGGAAGTGCCCGACGTCTCCGAGGTGAAGATCATTGGAGGTCAGCGCAGGCGCGTGCGCGTGCTGCTCGATCCGGCGCGCATGGCGAGTCGTCACATCGCCGCGGTCATGCTTCCCGGAGCGATCAGTCAGGCAAACCGCCAGCTTCGCTCGGGCAGCTTCTCGCAGAACAACCGCGAGCTCCTCGTCGAGACCGGCGCATTCCTGACGAACGCGGGCGAAGTCGGCCGCGTCGTCGTCGGGACATGGCAGGGTAAGCCCGTCTACGTCCGCGATGTCGCGACGATCGTGGACGGTCCCGAGGAGCCGGCCGACTACGTCTTCCATGGCACCGGGCCCGCGCACAAAGGCGACGCTCGCGACACCAATGGAGTCCAGCCCGCGGTAACGATCTCGATCGCGAAGCGCAAGGCGACGAACGCGACGGCGCTCTCGCACGCGGTGCTCGCGAAGGTGGAGCAGGCGAAGGGTACGATCATTCCCTCCGACGCCGAGCTGACCGTCACGCGCAACTATGGTGAAACGGCCGCGGAGAAATCGAACGAGCTCCTCTGGCACATGTTTCTCGCGGTGATCTCCGTCGCTGTGCTGATCTGGTTCACACTCGGACGACGCGAATCGGGCATCGTCGCCATCGCCATCCCGGTCACGCTCGCGCTGACGCTCGCGATCTTTTACTTCTTCGGATACACGCTGAATCGGGTCACCCTCTTCGCGCTGATCTTCTCGATCGGAATCCTCGTCGACGATGCGATCGTGGTGGTCGAGAACATCGTTAGGCACTATCGCCTCCCCGAGAACCGAGACCGGCCGGTGCGCGAGATCGCGCTCGAAGCGGTCGCCGAGGTGGGGAACCCGACGATCCTCGCAACCTTCGCGGTCGTCGCGGCGATCCTTCCGATGGGTTTCGTTTCGGGGCTGATGGGACCCTACATGCGCCCAATCCCGGTCGGCGCGACGGCGGCGATGATCTTCTCCCTCCTCGTCGCATTCATCGTGACGCCATGGGCAAGCCTGCGACTGCTGAAGCGCGACGCGGGACATGAGGAGCACGAGGAGTCGAAATCGACGAAGTGGTACCGGCGGATGATGAAGTCGCTGATCGACGATCCGAAGCGCCGGTCGCTCTTTCTCGCGGGCGTCGTCGGCCTGCTGCTTCTCGCGGTTCTCCTTTTCCCACTGAAAGCCGTGCGCGTGAAGATGTTGCCGTTCGACAACAAGAGCGAGTTTCAGGTCGTGCTCGACACACCGGAAGGGACGACGCTCGAAGAGACCCACGCGGTGGCGCGCGAGATCGCCGCGGCGATCGCCGACGAGCCCGAAGTCGCAAACTACCAGATCTACACGGGCGCAGCATCTCCCTACAACTTCAACGGACTCGTTAGGCATTACTTCCTTCGCCGAGGGCCTAACGTCGCCGACATTCAGGTCAATCTCCTGTCGAAGGACGATCGCGACGCGCAGAGCCACGAGATCGCGAAGCGAATCCGCAACGAGATTCAACCGATCGCGTCTCGCCTCGGTGCGCGCGTGAAAGTCGCCGAGGTTCCACCCGGACCGCCGGTGCTGCAGACGCTCGTCGCGGAGATCTACGGCCCCGACTACAAGCGCCAGATCGAAGTCGCGAAGCAGGTCGAGGCGATCTTCGACGAGACGCCAGGCGTCGTCGACGTCGACAGCTACGTCGAAGACGAGCAGGCGCGCTATCGCGTCGTCGTCGACAAAGAAAAGGCGGCACTCTCGGGCATCTCCGCCGAACAGGTCGACGCCGCGCTCCAGATCGCGCTCTCCGGGATCGACGTCGGACTCGTCCGTGATCCGAACGAGAAGGAAGATGTCGCGATCACGCTTCACATGCCTCGCGCAAAACGCTCGAGCCTCGACGATCTCAAACAGATCCAGCTCGCAGGAACGGGCGGCACGATGGTCCCGCTCGGGTCGCTCGTCAGGATTGACGAGACGGTCAACGAGAAGAGCATCTACCACAAGAACTTGATGCCGGTGGTCTACGTGACCGGCGACGTTGCAGGCTCGGAGGAGAGCCCTGTCTACGCAATTCTCAAGCTGAACGAGAGAATCGATGCGCTAAAGCTCCCCGAGGGCTACGCGCTCAAGCGTCACGTGGCACAGCAGCCCGAGTCGACCAGGACGCTGTCGATGAAGTGGGACGGCGAGTGGCACATCACGTACGAAGTATTCCGCGATCTGGGACTCGCGTTCGCAGCGGTGCTCGTCCTGATCTACATCCTCGTCGTCGGTTGGTTCCAGTCGTTCAAAACGCCGCTGACGATCATGGCGGCGATCCCCTTCTCGCTCGTGGGAATCCTCCCCGCCCATGCGGCGATGGGCGCGTTCTTCACGGCGACGTCGATGATCGGCTTCATCGCCGGGGCGGGCATCGTCGTCAGGAACTCGATCATCCTCGTCGACTTCGTCGAGCTGCGCGTCAAGCAGGGCATGCCATTGAACGAGGCGGTCATCGACGCGGGTGCCGTACGCTTCCGCCCGATGATGCTGACCGCGGCAGCCGTGATCGTCGGCGCCGGCGTGATCCTTTTCGATCCGATCTTCCAGGGGCTCGCGATCTCGCTGATGGCGGGCGAAGTCGCCTCACTCCTTCTCTCGCGCGCAACCGTGCCGGTGCTGTATTACCTGAGCGAGAGGAAGCGGGTCGGATAGTCCTCGGTCCTCAGTGCTCAGTCCTCAGTGCTCAGTCCTCAGTGCTCAGTCCTCAGTGCTGAGTGCTGAGTCCTGAGTCCTGAGTCCTCAGTGCTGAGTCCTCAGTCCTGAGTGCTCAGTCCTCAGTCCTAAGTGTTCAGTCCTCAGTGATGAGTCCTCAGTCCTGAGTGCTGAGTGCTGAACGCTGAGCAGCCAGAGTTAAGCGCGGAGCGTGGAGCGCTAAGTGCGGAGGCGGCAGATTCGGTGTGTCGCAGGTGCAGGTCGAGTGCGAGGGTGAAACTCCAGCGGCACCTGAATGCACAACGAGGTGAGGGAGCTCGCTGTCCCGGGAGCGCTGCTTTGGATGCCCCTACTCGTCTGGATTTTCGCCACTCAGCACTCGCTGTACTCAGCACTCAGCACTCAGCACTGAGCACTTCGTACCCCCCTACGCCATCGCAAACGTCGCGACCATGGGGCAAACGAGGCGCTCGAAATCGGCGTAACGCATCCGGATCAGCTCGGTGTGCGAGCCGGCGTTGAATGCGATCCGCTCGTGCCGCGCGAGAAGTGGATCGACCCAGACGTCCAAGCCATAGAGGTTCCCGAATGGCGGCATCGCCCCCAGCTCGCAGCCGGGGAAAAGCGTTCTCAGCTCACTCTCGCCGGCCAGGTGAATGTCGCTCGAGCCGGTGACCTCGCGGAGATTGGGGAGCGACACGTGTCTCGACGCCGGAAGCACCGCCATGGCCAACCTGCCGTCGACGTTTATGACAACCGTCTTCGCCATCTCCAGCCCCGGAATGTGCGCCGACTCGGCGGTCGTCTGCGCCGTGTACGTGAGTGTGTGAAAGAGCGTCTCGTACTTCACTTCGTTCTCGTCGAGAAAAGACTTGATCCTCTGCGCGATCATGAGCTGCTCCTTTCATGCGCAGTGTTGCGCGCCACGCGAATCGAGAATTCGAAACTTCCCTTCTAATGTCGTTCCGGCTGCCCGGTATTTGCAACTCAGCCTTCACCCTCTCGACGCGCCTGGTCAGGCATTCCCCGCGCGGATGGCTCCGGCCTCGACTCCTCGACATCAGGCTCGTGGCCGCGACCATGGTCCCCGGCTTGCGGTATAAAGGCGCTGCGCCGGCAGCGCGGCCGCCCGACCATGAAAAGGTACCTCACCGTACTGCAAGCGATCGTGCCGCTCGCATTGCTCCTCGTCGCCCTCTGGGTTCTGCAGAAGAACCTGAAGTCGGTTTCCTGGCGCGAGGTCGTCGCGTACTTCCGAACGTTGCCAATCTCCGACGTCGGGCTCGCAATCGCGGTCACGACAGCTGCCTACCTGATCCTCACGCTCTACGATTTCGCGGGCACGCGCTACGCCGGCTCGACGATCTCGTGGCGCAAGGTCGCCCCTGCCTCGTTCATCGCCTACGCCTTCAGCAACTCGATCGGACACCCCCTCGTGACCGGCACACCAATCCGCGTCCGTTTCTACTCCGCCGAAGGGATCGATGGCATCGGCATCGCGAAGATCGTCAGCTACTGCGTCGGCGGATTCTGGCTCGGCTTCTCCGCGATCGGCGGTGTCACGCTTTGCATCGCGCCAGCATCGATGCTCGAAGTGCTTCCGTTCCCGACCGAGTTGGCGCGCATCGTCGGCGGAGCGCTGATCGCCGTGACGCTCGGTTACCTCGTGGCAGCCGCGCGCGTCCGGACGGCATTCACCTTTCGCGATTGGAAACTCCAACTGCCGGGTCCGCACATTGCCTGGGCACAACTCGCGATCGGCGTGCTCGACTGGTGTCTCGCGGCGTCGGTGCTCTACTTCGTCTTCCCGTCGAGCGCGGACATCTCGCTCGCTTACTTCGGCGTCTGCTTCCTGGTTGCGAACGCGACCGGTCTCCTATCGGGCGTTCCCGGCGGGATCGGGATCTTCGAGACGGTGATGGTCGTGGCGATGGAAGGGCACATCGAAGCTCCGTCGGTCCTTGGCGCGCTGGTGATCTTCCGCACCGTCTACTACGTGGCGCCGCTCTTCGCCGCCGTACTTCTCCTCGCCTGGCACGAGTACCACCGACAGGAGGAGAAGATCGCGCACGGGCTCGATTCGCTCGATCGGATCGCGCCGGCGCTCGTGCCTGGCGCGTTCTCGGTCGTCACCTTCGCGGCCGGAGCGATCTTGCTCATCGGCGGAGCGACTCCAACGCCGCTTCGCGAGCTCTTCTGGCTGGAGAAGACCGTCGGCATGCCGGTCATCCAGCTCGCGCACTTCGCGACGAGCATCGTAGGCGCCGCGCTGCTGCTCCTCACGCGAAGCCTTCAACACCGCATCCACTCGGCGTGGCGCGCGGCACTCTGGCTGTTCGGCATCGGCGTCGTGACGGCGATGCTTCGGGGGCTCGATTGGGGAAGCGCTCTGCTTCTCCTTCTCCTCATCATCGCCACCGCGACGGTCCGTCGCGAGTTCTATCGCCACGCGCCGCTCTCCGAAGCGCGCTTCACTCCCGGCTCCGCGTCGACGGTGCTGATGGCGTTCGCGGTCGTCATTTTTCTGACGTTTCTCGCGCACCAGGGAGCGGGTCTCGGACTCGACCGTTTTTTCGACCTCTCCCTGGGCGGTCACGCCGCGCGATCGCTCCGCGCGCTCTTCGGCGTGAGCCTCCTGGCGATCGGGGCGGCGTGGTCTCTCGTCCGCGCGCCGAGCTCGCCCGTGCCGCTCGCGCCGAGCGATTCCGACCTGACCGACGCGCGCCGTATCGTCGCGCGCTACCCGCGCAGCCGCGGCCATCAGGCTCTACTCGGCGACAGACGTCTCCTCTTCGATGCACAGCGACGCGGCTTCGTGATGTTCTGCGTCGAGCGACGCTCATGGGTCTCGTTCGGCGATCCAGTCGCGCCTCCCGACGTCGCCGACGAGCTCGTCTGGATCTTCCGCGATCTCGCCGCGCGTCAGGGCGGATGGGCAGTCTTCTACGAGGCGCGCGAAGAGAACGCCGCACGGTACATCGGCCTCGGACTCGCGTTCATGAAGATCGGCGAGGAAGCGCGCGTGCGACTCGACTCGTTCGATCCCACCTGGCGCGATAGCCACATCGCCGCGCTCGATGCCGTCGACGACGCGGGGCTGAGCTTCGAGGTCGTCCAGCCCGAGCACGTCGCCCCGATCGCCGACGAGCTCCGCGCGGTCGCAGGAGCATGGCTCGCGGCTCGCGGTATCGTCGCGCCCGATGCCGTCCTCGGCGTGTGCGACCAGCGCTACCTCGAGCGCGGTCCGATCGGCGTCTTCCGCAAGGGAGACGCGATCGTCGCCTTCGCGAACGTCTGGCTATCGGGAGAGAACGAAGAGGCGGCGATCGACTTGATCCGCTACCTCCCAACCGTTCCAACCGGGACAATGCAGGCGCTCGCGGTCGAGCTCGCGACCTGGGCACGCGATCAACACTACCGCTGGTTCAGCCTGGGGCTCGCACCTCATCGCGGAATCGATCCGAACCGCCGCTCGCCGGCGTGGAACCGCGCGGCGAGCATCCTCTATAGACATGGCGAGCACTTCGAGGACTTCCACTATCTCCGCGAGTTCAAGGAGTCGTTCGCTCCCATCTGGGAAGGGCGCTATCTCGCCTCACCAGGCGACCTCCGGCTCGCGTACATCCTGCGCGACGTGACTCGGCTCGTCGCGGGCGGCATGCGTGGCGCGCTCGGCGTCGGCAAATCGGCACCGCTGGCCGACCGGTCGCGCATCGCGTAAACACCGACTCCCGTTTCGGCCTCCGTAGCGGCGACCACTGGCCCGGCCTGCGCGCAGCCTTCACACGATTGCTCCGGTGTGTCGCGATCGCGCGCGATATACTTCCCACACACCCCGAAAATTGGAGGTCCCGTGCGACGCCTCTCGCCGATCGTGTTCACTGTTGCCGTGCTCGCGACGCTTCCTTCCGCAGCGCAGGTGCCGCAGGCGGAGCGCGATGCGCTCGTCGCGATCTATAACGCGACCGGCGGCCCCGCATGGACGAGCAGGACCGGATGGCTCGGCGCAGCCGGAACGGAGTGCAGCTGGGCCGGCGTCGTCTGCGAGGGAGGGCGCGTCGCGTACTTGTACCTGCAGGAGAACAACCTATCGGGGACGATCCCTACCGAGATCGGCAACCTAACTGCGCTCTACGATCTCTTCCTGAGTGCGAATACGAAACTGACCGGCCCGCTCCCTCCGACGCTGGCCAACCTCGTCAACCTCGAACGATTCTGGGCAAACAACAACGAGCTGAACGGCACGCTCGCTCCGGTTGCCACCCTTCCGAAACTCACGGAGCTCGTGCTCTCCGCGAATGCCTTCACGGGCGATGTCGTCGTCCCGTCGTCGCCCGATCTCTCGGCATTGAATCTCGACAACAACCAGCTCTCGGGAGCGATCCCCGCGTCGATCACGAGTCGGACGAAACTGCGCACGATCTTCCTCAACAACAACCAGCTTTCGGGCGCGATCCCCGCGGACATCGGGAATCTCGCGGCACTCGAAGTGCTCTCGCTCAGTGTGAACGCGATCTCGGGCGCGATCCCTCCTTCGATCGGCTCGCTCACGAAATTGCGCGCGATCGGCCTTGCCGACAATGAGCTCTCGGGATCGATTCCCGAGTCACTCTCGAACCTCGTCGTGCTCGAGGAGCTCTACCTCAGCGAGAACGAGCTGACAGGACCGATCCCGGCCGGCATCGGAAACCTCCAGAATCTCGCCGAGCTCTGGATGAACAACAACCAGCTGACTGGCGACATCCCAGCCGGCATCGGATCGCTTCCAAACCTGGTTCGCCTCTTTCTCGGCGCGAATCGACTGACTGGAACGATCCCCACCGGCCTTTCGAACGCGACGAAGCTCACACATCTTCAGCTCGACAACAACGCCCTCACCGGGACGATCCCACCGCTTGGCAACCTCGAGCTTCTCCGCGATCTGTTCCTCTACAACAACCGCTTGACCGGGACGATCCCTGCCGACATCGTGACACTGCCGAAGCTGCAGATCGTGTTTCTCGCGAACAACGACCTCAGCGGGCCTATCCCCGCCGGGATTTCGCAACTCACGGAGCTCAACACGCTCGTCCTCAGCGGAAACCGGCTGACGGGGACACTCCCGGCGGAGATCGGCTCGATGCCGCAGCTGATCCGCGTTCACCTCGCTGCAAATCAGCTCACGGGCACGGTTCCGGCCTCGTGGTTTTCGCTTCCGAACCTCGAAGAGCTCGCTCTCGGATCGAACCTGTTGAGCGGCACGATCCCACCCGAGATCGGGAACGCCACGAAACTTCAGTATCTCCACCTGAGCAGCAATCAGTTTCGCGGCACCGTTCCGGCCGGAGTCGTCAATTTGACGAGCACGTATTATCTCGACCTGGGGAGGAACTCGCTCGTTGCGCCTAACGCAACGGTCCTCGGGTTCCTTCAGCAGAAATCGTCGAACGATTTCGCGCGCACGCAGACCGTTCCGCCAACGGAAGTCCGCGTCGATGCCGTGTCGGCGTTTACCGTCTCGATCTCCTGGACGCCGATCGCGTACAACTTCGATCCGGGCGGGTACCAGGTCCTCGCGAGCACGACACCGGGTGGACCCTACACGCCAATCGTGACGACGCCTGCGAAGTACATCGCGGAGGCAATCGTGACGAGGCTCAATCCTTCGACGAAGTACTACTTCGTCGTGAAGACCGTCACCTATCCGCACGGCGGCGGCATCTACTACCAGCTCAACACCCTCTTCAGCGACGCTTCGGCCGAGGTCTCGGCGACGACGCTCGCTGCGACGGTAAGCCCCGCAAACGTGATCGTGAGCTCATTTCCCCAGGGGCTCGCCCAGGCGCCAGGCGCCGCGGGCGGGATCGACGGCTATACGCTGACCAACATCGGTGGCGCGTCTGCGACGATCGCGCTCGCGCAGAACGGCACGTTCTTCACACAATCTCCCACGAGTTTCACGATCGCGCCGGGCGCGAACCAGGTCGTGACGCTCACGGGCGTTGCTCAGGCCGAAGGCGAATACAGCGGCGCGTCGATCCCGAGCGGAGACGGTGTGGACGCCGGAACGCAGATCGCGGTACGACTCATTGTCGCGCCCGCACCTCTGGGCATCGTCTCCATCGCAGCGCTCTCGAGTCGCGTCGACCTCGTCGCCCCCGAAGGAACGAACCCCGTCGGCCAGGTCGCCTTCAGGAACAACGGCACGTCGAGCTTCAAAGGCGTGCTCGTTTCCGACGTCGAGTTCCTGCAGCCTCAGGCGGGGTTGGTGACGATCGAGCCGGGCGCCGAGCTGTCGCTCTCGGTGACGTCGAATCGCGCCAAACGACCCGATGCCGCGCTCCTCAATGGAACCCAGGTGGGACGCGTCTCGCTGGTGTCGCTCCCCGTCGGCTCGTCCGCGCGCGCTCCCTTCTCGGGATCGAGCTCGGCGAGCCTCGTGAGCGTCGTCGACACGGTTAAGCCGCCGACATCGGGAAGCACGATTCCGCCACTCGCGGGGGGCGAAGTCGCACTCTTCATGCCGGCCGTCGGGCACGTGCGCGGCAGCGTCGGCGAGTTCCTTTCCGACATCTCGATCCTCAACGCCTACTCCGCGGTGGCGGTTCCCGATCTCAAGCTCTACTACACCGCGATCGGGAGCTCGACCTCGACTGTTGCAAACCTGAACTCGGTCGGCACCGGTCAGTCGGTCAGCCTCGCCGATGTCGTGAAGTCGGTCTTCGGCGCCGACGCACAGATCGGCACGTTGCAGATCCGATCGACGAAGGCGCAGAGCCTCTCTGCGAGCGCGAACATCTTCAACGCGAGCAACCCGCTCGGACACTTCGGCACGTCGATTCCCGTCTTCCGCTCCGATCGTGCGGCGGGCACGTCACGGCCGATCGTGATGACCGGCCTCCGCAAGGATGCGTCAGGGCACACGAACTTCTACGTACAGGAGACGGCTGGCAGCAGTGCATCGGTCTCCCTGCAATTCCTCGACGCCACGGGAATCATCGTCGGTGGACGCGACGTCACGGTCCCAGCATTCGGAGTCGCGACGGTCGTCGACCCGCTCGTCGAAGGTAGCGTCGCCGTGCGAGTCGTGACGAGCGCAGGCTCCGGAGTCGTTGCCTATGCGACGCCGGTGGATCGCGAGAGCGGCGACACGTGGGCCGTGACCGATTGGAGCCTCCTCTACGGCTACGATCCGTCGGAACCGGTCGTGATCTCGATCGGCGGCTCAGTCCGCGGCGCGAACGACAGTTACTTCCGCACCGATGTCGCGATCACGAACCGCTGCGCATCGGTCGCCGCGCCTCCCGGTGAGGCGGGCTATGACCCGCTCGACCCATGCACTGCGCGTGCAGGTTCAGGGACTCTGCGTTTCCACCCCACGAGTGGGAGCGTCGTCGAGAAAGAGATCTCGCTGGGGCTGCTCCAGAGCGTCGTCTTCGATGACGTACTGAAATCTGCGTTCGGGCTCGAGAACGATGCCGTGGGGCACATCGTCTTCACTCCCTCGTCGGACGCATACGCGTTGACGAGCCGGACGTACACGACCGTCAGCGGCTCCCCCGCGACATACGGTTCGGCGGTCCCGGCGCTCGGGGTGTCGGTTGCACTTAGGCCGCAACAGTCGCGCCGCGTCGGCGGTCTTCAGGACTCGACGCGCCGCACGATCTCGGCGCGCACGCCCGCGACGAATCGCACGAACTTCGGACTCGTCGAGACGAGCGGCGCGCAGGCACGAGTGCGCGTCTCGGTCTACTACAACGACCCGCGCAGTCTCGCGGCCGGCCAACCGATTGGCGTGAAAGAGTACGCCCTCGCGGCGAATCAGCTCGTCAGCAAGTCGAATCTAGTCGAGGAGGTCATCGGCCCCTCGCGTGAGACCCGCTATGGCGATTTGACCGGCGTCCAGGTGCAATTCGACGTCGTCAGCGACACGGGAGCCGTCCTGATCTTCACGTCGTCGGTCGACAATGGCACGAACGACTCGATCATCCGCGTCGAGTGAGGCTCGAGGGAATCGGGAGCTGGCCAAGCCGCGGTTTGAAATGCGCATCGTCCCCTGACGCGTTCAGACGATCTCCGTATGTCTCGCACACTCCTCAGCCTCCTCGCCGCCTCGGCGGTCTTCGTCCCAGCGATTCTCATCGCGGATGGCGAAGGGCTCGCACGGCAATTGACGCTCGGGCTCCTGACAGCCGCGATGGTCTGGCTCGTCGCACGACGCGCCGCGATCGACACGAAACAGATCCTGGTCGCGATCGCAGTCGCGACCACGGGTGAAGTCATTCTCTCGGTCGGCCTCGAGCTCTACGACTACCGCTTCGCGACGATTCCGTTCTACGTTCCACCCGGGCACGGGCTCTTCTACGCGCTCGCAGCGGCGACGGCACGCGAGCGGTGGCTGCAGGCGCGAGGGAAGGCGATCGTGCGCGGCGTTCTGCTCGTAGGAAGTGCGACTGCAATCGCGGGCCTCACGGCCGCTGGCGACGCGTGGGGAGCGCTATGGTGGATCGTCGCCGCCGTGCTGATCGGCCGCTCCCGGAACGGCTTGCTTCTCTCCGTCTGCTGCAGCTACACCATGATCCTCGAGTGGTTAGGCACATCGATGGGCAACTGGGTGTGGGCACCGGAGGTATTGGGGCTCCGATCGGGGAACCCGCCGAGCGGCGTCGGGATTCTCTACGTCGTCCTCGATCTCGTCACCGTGGCAATCTGCGGAACGCTTGCCGGCAAATCATCCACGCCGGCTCCCACGGCGGACCCTTGCGTCGTGGATGGCGGCGCGCCATCGCTCGCTTCCGAGCCGTTGGCCTAACGGACGCGCAGCCGCTAAAGCGACACGCAGACCGCCTGGCGTACTCGGAGTACCGCCTCCTGCTGAAACGCCTCGCGATAGCGTTCGATGATCGCGCGGATCGCCGCGTCGTTCTCGAGAGTGTCGGCGTGGACGACGTAGAGTACGTACGACTCCTCGTGTTGCAGCTCGCCGTTCTTCGCGAGCCACTGCCCGTTCGCGCGCCAGGACGTCAGTCCGTTAGGGAATCGCGGCGTGATCTCGCTCGCGACGAATGCCTCCCACCGCTCGCTCGAGACCGCCCCCGCCGGCGACGCGGTACCGAAGTAGAGGGTCTCTCCGATCGCACGCGTCCCACCGTCGGGACAGCGGCCATCTCGGCCCGACGCACAGGCTGCAAGCATGAGAGCGAACAGCATTGCGGCAGCACGGATTACAGCTCTCCGCTTCGTCATCCCCACGCTTCCCGCGCCTAACGGCGAGGCGACCACGTACGGCGGGAGCCGGGTTCCAGCGTCCATTTTCAACACGTACCCCCGTCAGGAGGCACTGGCGACGGGTCGATCACGACTCGATCCCTCGAAACGGTACGTACCTTCATCGGCTCTTACTTTACCGCACGCTCAGCATTTCGTACGACACCTCCGGAGCCGCGAAAGAAAGGGCGAGCCCTTCCACTTCCGGACGGACGAATCGATAGACCTGCTCGTGGATGCGATTCGGGAAATTGCATCTGCTCTCGCTCTCAGCTAGCGCTCGTCGGAACGGATTTCTCTCAGGACCTCTCCGGTTCGACGTGAACGGATCATGTACTTGAACTCTTTCACGTCGCGGGACATGCTCCACTCAGTCCGGTGCGCGAAGTAGTCACCGAGCTCCTCGTCGAACTTCCGCAGGAACTCGATCGAGCGGCCCGTGTCGATCTTCTTCGCGCCGCTCGCCTGGCCCCGACGCTCGACCGTTGAACGCACCATGGCGACGTACGAGCGCGTCTTCTCCAGCGTGCCGTGCTGGAGCGATCGGTCGATGAGATCCCAGACGAGCGAGACCTTTTCGGGCGCGAGGCGGATGCGTTCGAGCGTGAGCGTGCGGTACTCATCGTACGTCTTCGCGTGGATCGCCTTGTTCTCGAGGTAGACGTCGCGCCAGCGGGGCTCCTGCCCAGTGCGAACGTCAAACGCGAACTCCGAGGCGACACCTTCGGCAATCGTCGCGGAAAGGACGTAGGAACCGGCGGGCAGCGGCCCAAAGTCGATCGTCGCCTCGAACGTTCGGCACTCGGTCGACGCATCGCAGTTCATCGGAAGCGGGGCATTCGGACCACGATCCCGCATCCGGTTACGAACAACGCGCGGCGCTGGAAGCTCGACCTGTTCCCGAACTCCGTTGTCGGAACGGACGAGCACCCATGCGAGCCGCTCATGCCACGCATCGGCGGAAAGCTTCATCAGTTCCTCGTAGTGGGCACTCGATGACCGCTGCTGGGGTAACCGGTAGACGTCGAGCTGAACGTCGGCGACGAGTCGCTCGTCCGTGAACAGCGCGTACCCGAGGTTCCTCTCTCCGCGCTCTTCGAAGACACTCGAGTGGTAAGGGACCTTGATCGTGAGTGTCGAAGCCCCAACGGGGCTTGCGCAGAGCGTGAGCGCAAGGGCAAGGGAGACTGCAGCAGGAGGTAGGCCACGCAAGCATGGAGCAAACAGAGCGCTACGCACGGCCCTCCGAGGAGCCGCTGCGGGTGAAAGCAGCAGCCTTGGATCGGCGTGAGTGCTGCGCCTACGCACGCCACGTAGCGGATATTGTGGTGCCCGCTCCCGGTTGCGTATCATCCGCAGAGCATTACCTTTCAGATGACCAGCGACGTCGAGCGACTATTTCTCCCTCTTCGCTCGCCCCACGGTAGCGCGCCCAGCCTGGCACTCGTGAACCAGGTTGAGGGATTCGTTGGTTACCTTGATTCCGTGGCTGTTCCCCGTCCGCTGCGCCCACCGCTCGATGCCGCGAAGCTCCTGCTCGACCAGGTCGAGGTTGTCCGCAATCAGCTTCACGCTCTCGTTCACCCGTGCGCTGCAGGGCGGATCGGCACATGTGCTCTCTTCAAGCTGACGCCTCCGATTCTCGATCATCTGCGCAACTGCGACTGGATGCCCACCACTCAATAGCCAAGACCCAACGCCGCGCTGGGTCATGCCCGTTAGGCGAGGGTACTCAGCGGCGACCATGTCCATCGCTTCAGGGCCAAGCACGAGAAGTGCAAACGCCAGTTCGTTGTCGAGAATCGACTCGTCGCGCGTAATCTCCGCTTGGCGGAGCTGAAAATCGTCGAGCGGGCAGTGGATTCGTTCCTGAGTGAGGATCCCATCCTTCGGCCCGCCTTCGGTTCCAGGTCTGACGAACGGCGTGGTTGCCTTCTCCCATGCGAGGAGGAAGCCATCGCACACTTGCCCGCAGGGCATTCGAGCAGAGCGATCGTTCTGGAAACAAGAGATCTCAGCCTCCTGGGCAGTTACGCTCAGGCCTACAACCGCCGCCAGCACTCCGAAGCTGATATTCCGTAGGGCACAGCTCATTCTAGGGATTTGGCTCTCCCCACCGTTGCACGACCCGTCCGGCAACTAACCACCATGTCAAGCGCCTCTTTTGTAATGCGGACATCCTCCGGCCTGCCATTCGCTTGTCCCCAGGCCTCCGTCGCAAGCAACTCAGCCTCGAGGAGGTCGAGGTTCTTCTCTGCGATTCTCAGAGTCTCCCCGATACGCTCCGAACACTCTGGGTCGATGCACGTCCCAGAGCCCACTAGATTCAAGATGTAGACGCTGAGTCCAAGATCCTCCCGTGTCCGCAGCGTTCCGGAATCCAGCGCGGAGCGCCGTGCGCGAGTGTGCTTCTCCAGAGCGACGGGGTGCCCCTTGGCGAATAGCCATCCATCGACAAAGTCTTGGGTAACCCAGTCTGCTTGGAAGTATGTTTCTGCAAGCCTATCCAGTGTTCGGTAGCCCATCGCATCGATAACGAATCGTAGTTCGCCCGTGGCAGCTTCTCGTTCCTTGGAGTAAGCAGCAGTGCTCGTCACCGTTGAAGTCACTTCTCGAAAGTACCTATACACGCACGCCATCGTCTCGTCGGTCAAGTACTCCCTCGGATCGCCGGTTCGTTTCACGCGTTCCCATTTTGAGAGCGCCTGATTGCAGACTTGCCCGGCGGGATGGCTGTCGAGGTATAAACCGGACACTACTACTGGCGCCGCAGAATCAGCATGCGCCTGCGCGCATGCCAACGGCGCAACACAGATTGCGTACAAGACTGACACAGCACATGCCATCAATCGCATATTGCCTCCTAGAATCCAACGAGCCAGCTACACTGCCCTGGTGTGTCATCCAACACGACATACGGAATCGCAGGATCAGTTTCTTCGTACCTGCCGCCGCTCGGATGTTGATACCAATCTCTCTCCGTGTTTTGCATCAACTGATCGTATAGTTGGATGGCGCTCTCCAGACTATTTGCTTCTGTCGCGGGGATGAGTGAGCGCTCGAAAACCTCCGCGATATTGAACTTCGGTTCAGCGGCAAACAGGTCAAGAATCGCCATCTGGTAGTGCACTCGCCGTTCATGTTCAGCAGAACGCGTTTGCAGCCGAGTCATTTCAAACGGCAGGTTGTTGTTGTACGGATTGGTCAGCGTTCCGACGTAGTCAAGATACCCACGCCCCCCGGAGAGCGTCGACCAGCAGTTCGTAACTGGTTGGTAACAGTTCGCATCGGCGGCATTCGTGCAACCCACGTTCTGGACGAACGAGCGATAGCGGGAAGGGTCCTGACCGACTGCAGGCGCTGGATGGAGGTAGCCAATCGTGAGCGCAAGTCGGCGGATGCGAATGTGCTGCTCAGTCATGAAGTACCAGCCGCGCCACGGTCCGGTCTGGACCTGCTTCACCGTAAATCGGTTCGCGTAATCGTCGGGGTCATTGAATGGATCAGCCGGCCGGTACAGCGGAAGCAAGATTGGCAGCTTCCGCGGACCGATTTGCTGCGCACCTGTGCTGCGATCGAACTTCCCTCTCTCGTATGTTAGGCGATCGCCGTTGATTCCTGTCGCCCATCGGTATGTCTGCGTATTCTTGATGGCGCGATATGCTTCAAGGTTCGCGCGGGTCGGGAAGTAGTAGGCTTCATCCAGCACACCACCATCCACCACGCCGAGATCATCGTAGATGTCTTCGGCAAGATCCGACTGAACCGTCCACTCTGGGCCTGTGCGAGGACGAATGATAGCGGTGCGAGGGATCGCTCGGTGCGCTTCCCGAACGTTCTTCCCGACCTGGACTTTAAACTTCGCCTTTACAACTCCGGACCCAACCATCTCACCAGCCCAAGTGGTGAGGTCAGTCGCCAGAGACGGATCCCCCGCTCCCGTCGTCGAGTAGGGTGGATTGAGTCCGATCGAGTCGAACGTCCACGTCACATCGACGAACTCGAGCTGTTTGCCGCCGTCACGCTGGACGACGCGGAATGAGGCGGTGTCGCCCTTTGTCAGAGTCACGGCTGGGTCAAACGTCGTCGTGCCATTGAAGCTGGTCTCGATATCCACGTGAACCACAAAAACGCTCATGGCAGCCGCCGTTACGACCTGCTTACCATTCGGCAATCTTGCGACGAGCTTGAACTTGTGCGTTCCGGTGCTCAGCGTTGGAACTTCAACGAGCAGCGTGGCGTGCCCGTTGTAGGCATAGGGCTCGGTTCGCTGCACGGCCGTCTCTTGCGTGCTCCTGTCCCAGAGTGCGCTATAGGTGACATTCGACCCACCCGGAAACTCCCAGTTTCCATATTTGAAGACCGGTACCACAGGAACCGCGTCGCCTACGCCGCCCACGAATAACTTCTTGTCGACCACGTCTTGCGGTGCGGGACGCAGTCGGAGTCACTCACAGGCTGATACATCGTCATGCTCTCGAAGGCGTCCTGATCGACTTGCGCGAGCCAGAACGACGCGGAGTCGCCGGCCCCCCCGCCATTCAGCGAACGAAGAGAGACGGTGTATTCCCCTGGCGGGAGATAGGCCGGGTATGTGTCCGTCGTGTAGTAGTTGGACCACTTCTGCCCGCCGTAGTCCACCGAACAAGTAATGCATCGATTGAACTGGCCGCACATCGCGTCATCAGCCAGACCGTTTGCCCCGAGTGTAAAGAATGGGATGTACCCGCCGTCGGTCGGGGCGAGTTGCGCTTCGTAATGGTGCGCGCAATCGAGCGCGTATTCGTTCACGTCGCCGAAAAACCATGCGCCAGTTTCCGACACGGAGATCGAGCGCTCCGCAACACTCGTCGCGCTGGGGAATGGTACCGATTCGTACGCGGGTGTATTGATGAAGCTCCCGAAGATCATCGCGCTTGGCGCTTTGTCAGCGGGAACGGGCTTGGCAGCAAACGTTGGGGAAACGACGGATGTCATCGCAAGGATTGCAAGTGCAACTACGCGTCGCTGGCTCATGATCGTGGCAATTTCTCTCAAGCTGGAGGTGAAACTCAGTTCGAAGGACGGCGGAGTCTACTCCGCTCTTGGTGGCGATGGGAAGTCACATCAATTTCCACGCGAAACGAGCTCGGCGCCCGGTGGAGGAGTCGGCGGAACGTCCGAAAGAAGGTCGCACGCGTCCCGAATCCCGAGCGTTGGGCAATCGCGGCGATCCCGAGCGTCGTCGTCTGCAGCAATTGGATCGCAACCCCGAGCTGACGCCGCTTCATGTACGTCGAGGGAAGTTCGCCGTAACGCGCGCGAAACCGCTTCGACAGCACCGAAGGGGCAATCGAGAGATGCTGCGCGAGCTCGCGCACATGTGGGGGTGTGCGATGGAACACGCACAGCTTCACGTACGCGTCCGTGACGGCACGAAGATCCCGCTTCATACAGAGGAGTGGCGATAGCGAGGTGTTTCCCTACCCCCATGGAGCGACTTCCTGGGCGAGGGGGGTACGCGCTTCGCTCGCCGACGCGCATACTCCGGACCAGGGTCACGCGCGCCCGTGATCGCCGCGTCGCCGCCGAATCGACGAACCGGTTCCCATGGAATGAATGCTGCAACCGCTGCTCATGCCCGACGCGCGAAGCGTGTCGCGCCGGATGGCGAGGTCGTCGTCGCGCTCAACTGCGCAACGCATCGCCTCGGGAGCAGTCGACGTGCTCGCCCGACGACGCGCTGCTCTTCGAGCGGAAATGCTCCTGAACCACCTCGCAGAAACCCTGGTACGAGAAGGTGCGGTCCTGCTCGAGAAAGCGCCCGTGAAGGACGCGGATGCCCCGCGCCTTCGCGAGGCTCTCGAGCTCCTCGAGGAGGCGGCGCTTGCCAATTCCGGCGTCGGAGACGTACTCGCGTACCGCCGCAACCAATCACAGTTCACCGAATTGTGGCCGCCCCCCTCTCGGACTCTTCCCCACCCGAAGCGATAATGAACCAACGCCAACAACTTACCCGGCTCGTCGGAGCACGAGTCGGTTTTTGCTCTCGACCATTCGGGAGGTTTGCAATGCTTCATCGTCGTCTCGCGAGCCTGTTGATCGCGGCCGCTGCCCTCATCCCAACTTCGGTCGCGGCTGACGAGGTCTACCTGTCGGTCGCCGGTAGTGTCGGCGTCTTCCGTACCGACGCAAGGATCTTCAATCCGTCGTTCACTGCCGACATCGTCGTGAACGCGAGTTTTCTCCCGGCCGGAAACATCGCGAACACCGGGGTCACTCCGAAAGCGATCACGATTCCGAAGCGGACGATGGTCGCGTACGACGACGTCGTCGCATCGCTCTTCGGCGCAACCGGGCTCGGCGCGATTCGCCTCGTCTCCGACGGAGATTTCATCGCCACACAGCGCATATACGCCGTCGCGAGCGACGGAACCCTGGGGCAGTTCGTCCCCGGCCTCGACATCGCCACGGCACGGACGAAGAACGTCATCATTCAGCTCAAATCGAACGGAGCTGCGGGAACGAAGGGGACCTTCCGAACGAACGTCGGCTTCGTGAACCCGAACGCCACCGCGGCGAACCTGACGCTCACACTCTACGGGAAGGCGAATGGAGTGGTCGGCCAGGCAGCGACGCTGCGGATCGAGCCGTTCGGCGTCGTCGCTCCCGCGAGCATCGCGACCTACTTCAACAATCCATCGGAGGATCTGTCAGACGCCTGGCTGAGCGTTCGCGCCGACGCCGCGGTCTTCGCCTACGGTTCAGTCGTCGACAACGGCACGACCGACCCGACCTTCGTTCCGGCGTTCGAGGACACCGGCGAGGCTCCCGCGGGTCCCGAGCCGGAGGAGAAGACGGTCATCGTCGGTCCCGACTTCACGTTCGAGCCCGAGACACTCACGATTACCGCCGGCGACACCGTCACGTGGTTGTTCCGATCGACACACACCACGACCGCCGACAGCTCGAGCGTCGAGAAGTGGAGCTCCGGCACGAAGAATGACGGCGACGAGTTCGTCCATGTGTTCGACCAACCCGGCGTGTTTCCTTACCACTGTGCCCTGCACAGTGCGAGCGGCGGGACGGGAATGAACGGCACGATCGTCGTCCAGCCGAAGGATGACCCCCCGCCGTATCCGTACGCTCAGCAGCCGGCGCACGACCATTGAGTCGCGGCCAAATGGCGAACCGATCTCGGTAAGGCGGGCCGAGTGCCGTCGGTGAACGAGTGACTCGCGCGCTCCGCCTAGCCCGCATGGCCTGAACTTAAGAGGAAGAGGCCGAAGTTAGAACGATGAACGATGAAGTTTGAACCCAGAAAAGGGCCCCGGGCGGGGGTTTCAGGGTTTAGCATCCAAACTTCTACGCTCTAACTTCGAGACTTTCGTCCCTAAGTTCAGGCCATTGGGGCTAGTCCTCGCGCAGCAGCGACGTCCAGTTCAGGATGACGTGGAACGCGACGCTCGATCGCGCCGTCGTCGGAACATTGAGCAGAATCCTCTCGCCGTCGGCAGTGACGTCCTCGAAGATCGGCGTGTCGCGATCGGGCGGCTCAGGCAACGCGAAGAGCGCCTTCGGCACTCCGGGACGGAAAACAGGAGTCGCGGTAATCGCGACCGACATCACCTGCCCATCCGGCGCGACGTAGAGGAGCTCCTTGTCGCCGCGCGTCCAGCGCACCTGCGCGCCGCCGCCATTCGAGATCTGCCACTGCTCGAAGGAACCCGAGGCAGGACGGACGTAAACTTCCGTCCGACCCGATTCGTCCGAGGTGTACGCCAGCCACTTCGCGTCGGATGAGAGCTCGACCGAGGTCTCGCTAAAGGGCGTTCTCAGTATCGTAGACGGTTTCGCGTTCGGGGTCGTGCCTAGAAGCAGCACGTCCTCATTCGTATCGGGTCGTTGCTCGGAAATATAGATCGCGCTGCCGTCCGGCGTCCACGATCCGGTTGCCTTCCAGTACGGCGACTGGAAGAGCGTTTCGACGTCGCCGGCGGACGAGAGCGATTTGACGCAGAGATCCGCCGCCGCCCTCGGCTGGCAGACAAATGCGAGCTTCTTCGAATCGCGACTCCACATCGGCGAACTGAACAGGCCGCTCTTCTGCGTGATGCGGAAGCGCCTGTCGTACTGCAGGTCGAGAATCCACATGTCGTTGACGTTCACTGTAGTCTCCGCGATCGCGACGGCGACCTTCGTGCCGTCGGGAGAGATTCGCGGTGTAACGTTGAATGCGGGTGTGCCGAGGTCGCCTAACGGACGACCGTCGCGCCCAACCCATCGAAGCGCAGACTTGCGGGCAACTTCCGGGAGATAGACGAGCTGGCCCGTATTCGATGCCGTGAAGCACAGCAGATTCTTCGGTTCCCACAAACTGATCTTCTCGTCCTGGACGGGGACCGGTTGGCCGATCAGTCTCAGTTTCCTGGTATCGAAGCGCCAGGCGTAAAGGTCGTTACCTCGTCCGAACAGCAAGTAGCCTGGCTCGATGTACTGTGCATTCGTCGAGCCTTCGATCAGCTCGGTGGAATCGAGCGAGTCTAGCGACGCGAGCATCAGCCGGCCGACTTCGCCGCTCGCCTCGCGTCGGCGCGAGATGTAGACGAAGTGCCTCCCATCGGGGAGGAAGTGCGGGAGCCGGTTCGTGACCTCCTTCGTTTCGTCGAAGCGTGTCGCGTCTTTCGGTTTACCTCCCATCGCCGGAATCAGCTTGATCGGCGACCTGATGTTAGGCGCATAGAGGATGAGGTCGCGCGCTCCCCACGTTCCACCGCGCCCAGTCGGCGCGTCGGCGAGAACCTGCGGCGAGCCACCTCGAAGATCGAGCTTCTTCAATTTGCCGTCTGCAAAGAAACCGAGGTGGCGGCCGTCGGGCGACCAGAACGGATACGAAGCGCCTGTCGTACCGACGACCGGCGTCGCCTTCATTGAATCAAGGTCCCGGATCCAAAGCTGCCGCCCTCCATCGGTGAGGTTCGCGGCAAACGCGAGTCTCCTGCCGTCCGGCGAGAGCGAGAGGCCGAGGAGATCGAACGGGATGAGAGCAGCCTCGGCGGGCGGCTCAATCGTCGCACGAAAGGGTTCGGCGGGCTTCGGAGCCCGCCGCATCCACGCCGCCGTCGCGACGATCGCGGAGAGCGCGAAGAGCGCCGCAAGCCCCCACGCCAGCTTCTCACGCGTCTTGCGCCGCAGCGTCACCGAGGTCGCGACACCCGCCTGCGATCCCGCCTCGCTGAGCCACCGGAGCTCGCTCGCCACGTCGTGCGCCGACTGCCAGCGGTCGTCCGGGTCTTTCTCGAGGCACTTGCGCACGATGTGATCGAGTGCCGGTGGCGTCATCGGCGTCACCGACGAGATCGGCGCCGGATGTGAGGAGACGATCGCGGCGATGAGACTCGTCTTCGTCGATCCCTCGAACGCCCGCTTCGCAGTCGCCATCTCGTACAGAAGCGCGCCTAACGCAAAGATGTCGGTCCGCGCGTCGGCCTCGCGCCCCTCGAGCTGCTCGGGCGCCATGTACTGGAACGTTCCGAGGATCGTCCCTTCCTGCGTCAATGGCCTGGCCTGCGTCGCAGCCTCGGTGAAACCGCCTAGTGGATTGCTGTCCACGCCGCTCCGCGCGAGGCCGAAGTCGAGGAGCTTCGCCCCCGTCTTCGTCAGCATCACGTTCCCCGGCTTGAGGTCGCGATGGATGATCCCCTGCTTGTGTGCGCGGTCGAGCGCGTCGGCGAGCTGCGAACCGACGCGCAGCAGCTGGTCGGGTGCGAGCGGGCCCTTCTGCAACCGGTCGGCGAGCGACTCGCCGTCGAGCAGCTCCATGACGAGGAAGTGCGTCTCCTCGTGATGCCCCACGTCGAAGAGCGTGCAGATATTCGGATGGTTCAGCGACGAGATCGTCCTCGCCTCCCGCTCAAAACGCGCTTTGAGCTGCGGGTTCGACGCGAAGCCGGGCGGGAGCACTTTGACCGCTACATCTCGATCGAGCCGCGTGTCTTTCGCGCGCCAGACCTCACCCATGCCGCCCGCGCCGATCGGCGCGACGACCTCGTACGGACCGAGGTGGTTGCCAGGGGCCAATGCCATCGTGTCGGGAATCGATGAAATTGTCGCACGAATCGACGGCTCGCGGCGGCACATTCCGATTCGCCGCGGCGGCGCGAAGTGCCGCTCCCCTCCCCGCACGTTTCACGCCGCCTTCGGCGGCACGCCGTCACGGAGTGCCGGCGCTACGAGCACGCGCTCCACCTCGTGGCGGCACATTCCAATGTGCCGCGGCGCCGCGGCAGCGCCGCAACTCAGCGCCGCCTAACGTGCCGCTCCGCGGCACCGTAACGGCCAGAGGCCGTTCCCACTAAGCGATCACCCAAGCACCCGCGCTACGTCCTCAATCCTCGCGTCGATCTCGATCATCCGCGAGCCGTGTTCCCGCTCGACGTTCTTCATCACGATCTCGGGATCCTTGAGCAGGTTGCCCGTCAGAATCCCGACAACCGTTTCGTCGCGACCGATCAACCCTTCACTCCGAAGCCGCCTCGCCCCCGCGAGCGCGCAGGCCGACGCCGGCTCGCAGCCGATCCCCGCGCCGTCGATCATCGCCTTCGCCTCGAGGATTGCCTCATCCGTCACTTCGGTCACGACACCGTTCGTCCTCTCGATCACCGCACGTGCCTTGTCCCAGCTGACCGGATCGCCGATGCGAATCGCCGACGCGATCGTCTCCGCCTGAATGGCGATGCGCTCGCGGAAGCCCTCCGCAAAACCGCGATAGAACGGATTCGCTCCGCTCGCCTGCACCGAAGCGATGCGCGGAAGCTTGTCGATCCATCCTCCTTCGAACGCTTCGAGCATCGCCTTGCCGATCGCGCTCGTATTGCCGAGGTTGCCGGCGGGGAGAACGATCCAGTCTGGAGCGCGCCAGTCGAGGTCCTGGAGAATCTCCCATCCGATCGTCTTCTGCCCTTCGATGCGGAACGGGTTGATC
>JACPDH010000020.1 GCA_016184115.1 Acidobacteriota bacterium
ATCGAGAATGCCTACGACTCCTGGATCGCGCGTGACCAGATTGCGAAGGCGTACCAGGCGCTCCGAAAGCTCGAGAGCGCGGCGGCGGCAGGCGCTGCACAGGCACCCTGGAAAGGTGAAGTGTTCGGCGTGCTTGCCACGCGGCTCACCTCCGAGGATCGGATGCGGGTGATCTTCGAAAAGATGTTCGTCCTTGACGTGGAGTTGTCGGCAACGACGTTCCATCCGCTCCTCTCACTCTTCGGCGAGAAGGCGGCGGAGCGGCTGCTCGATGCGCTGGCAGAGGAAGAGGACCGCGGCCGTCGCGGGCGCCTGATGAAAGCGGTGAAGGCAGTCGGAAAGCCGGCGCTCAACAGCCTGCACTCCGCAACGAAGTCGCAAACCTGGTACCTCGTGCGCAACGCACTCAATCTGATCGGCGATCTCGTGGCGGTCGATCTGCTCGACGACGCGATCGAAGCGCTCGGTCACGGTGACAATCGCGTGCGCCGCGCCGCGGCCCGCGCTCTAGGAAAGCTCGGCGGGCTCCGGGCGGAAAAGCAGCTCGGCACCACCCTTCTTTCGACCGATCCGGAAACACAATTTGAGATCCTTGCGGCGCTCGGCTCAATGCACGGCGACAGTGCGGTTCCTCAGATCGCCGAGATCACAAGGAAGAAGCTGGGCCGAGGCGACGACAATCTACGCGTGCGCGCGGTCGAGACGCTCGGACAGGTTGGCTCAGCCGCGGGCGTACCGGCGCTCGTCGACTTGCTCCGCAAGAAGGGACTCCTCGGTGGGGGCGAGTCGAACGACGTCAGGCTGGCGGCGGCGAAGGCACTCGCGGCACTCAGTGGCGCCGGCGTCCAGGAGGCGCGCAGCGCGATCGATGCCGTCGCCGCCGGCGAGCCCGACGGCCCGGTGCGTCAGGCGCTCCAGCGAGCAACGCCGGCACGAACGTAGGGGGCGCGATGCGGAGTGGCGGATACGTCTTCGCCTCGATGGCGGCGCGAAGCGCCGTATCGATACGTGACGCTCGCGCGGCTCCGTAACGGCCAGGGGCTATCACCACTACGGGGCCGAATGGATCGGACCGCCTCACGTGCCGCCTTAACCCCGATGCATTGAACTTGAGCACGAAGGACCAGAAGTTAGGACGTAGAACGATGAATGTTGAACCCAGAAACCCCGCCCGAGGACTCTTTTCTGGGTTCAAACTTCATCGTTCATCGTTCTCACTTCAGCCTCGTTCTCATAAGTTCAGGCCATCGACCTTAACCCGCGTTTCTCACGACGCTTCGTCGCGATGAGCAAGAGTCCTGGACCGAACGGGACGAACGAAAAGAGCCGGTCGAGCGAGAAGATCGCCTGCACCAGCTTCACGAGCCATTTCGCCTTACCAATACTCGCGACTCCTTGAAGCGCCGCATCTCTCCCGACGTCGCGCTTCGCCCGCCGCAAGTTCATAGGAAGCAGAAAGGCATAGTCATACGCAATCGATACTCGGTTCGATGTAGCACAAACCGCCGACCTGTCAGTAAGTTCAGGCCATCGACCTTAACCCGCGTCCCTCACACCGCTTCGTCGCGATGAGCAGGAGCCCTGGACCGAACGGGACGAACGAAAAGAGCCGGTCGAGCGAGAAGATCGCCTGCACCAGCTTCACGAGCCATTTCGCCTTACCAATGCTCGCGACTCCCTGGAGTGCCGCATCGCTCCCGACGTCGCGCTTCGCCCGCCGCAAATTCATCGGAAGCAGAAAGACATAGTCATAGATGAGCACGACGGGAAAGCCCCAGTACGTCGCAGCCGAAACCTGGAACGCCGCGCGATCGAAGAGCGCCGCGAGCTCGTTTCGCTCGTATCGACGCCGGTGCTCATAGTAGACGTCCGACTTCGTCCAGAGGCTCTCGAGAGCCGGCACGGTCACGACGCAGCGCCCGCCTGCTTTGACGACGCGGCCCAGCTCGACGATTGCCTCTTCGTCATCGTCGAGATGCTCGAGCGTTTCCCCGCTCGTTGCCGCATCGAATGCGTCATCCCTGAATGGAAGGAGGGTCAGGTCTCCGACAACTGCATTCGCTCCCGTCGTTCGCTTCGCGTGCAACGCCGCCTCGAACGAGTAGTCGACGCCAAACACGCGATGCCCCTGCTTCGCGAGCCGCCCAGCGAGCTGGCCCAACCCGATCGCGGCATCGAGGATCTTCGAGCCACGCTCGAGCTTCGCCGTCTCGTGCGTGAACATCGCGAGGCGGTGCTCATGCCGCGGCCCGAACATTTCGGGCTGGGAGCCCCATCGATGAGTTTGTTCGAGCATCGGTTCGGTCATCGCCTGTCAAGAAACCCCGAAGTTGGAACGATGAACGTAGAATTCAGAATCCAGAAAGGAGAGCAACGGCGACTTTCATTCTGGATTCTGAATTCTGCGTTCTAACTTCTAACTTCAGCCTTTCCCCCTACCCCTCCACCATCTCCCGCACCGCCCCCGCGGCCGCGCCGAGCGCATCGTCGAGCTTGTCCGCGTCCTTGCCTCCCGCCTGCGCCAGGTCGGGCTTGCCGCCTCCCTTGCCGCCGACGATCGGAGCGATATGGTTGATGAGTTTGTTCGCGGCGACCTTGCCCATGACGTCGGGCGTCACGGCGATCAGGATCGTCGCCTTGCCGTCGGCCGCGCTCCCTAACACCACGACGCCCGATTTGATCTTGCCTCGAAGCGTGTCCGCCAGGTTGCGGAGGTCTCCCCCCGCGATGTCGTCGGCGCGCTTCGTCATCAGTCGCACGCCCGAAACCTCGATGACCGGATCCTCCGCCGCGCCGCCCGAGCCGGCGGTCGCGACCTTCAGCTTCAACGTCTTGATCTCCTTCTCGAGCTGCCGCTGCTTCTCCTGAAGCGACGCGACGGTGGCGGGAAGTTCCTCGATCCCGACGTTGAGCTGCGCCTGCACCTGCTTCGTTGCGTGGTCGACATGCTGCAGGTACTCGATTGCGAGACGGCCGGTGACTGCCTCCATGCGCCTCACGCCGGCCGCGAGCGAGCGATCGGAGGTGATCTTGAAGACGCCGATGTCGCCGGTGCGATTGACGTGACATCCGCCGCAGAACTCGCGCGACCAGTCACCCGCGGCGACGACGCGCACTTCCTCGCCGTATTTCTCTCCGAACATCGCGACCGCACCGCTCTTCTTCGCCTCGTCGATCCCCATGACCTGCTTCGTCACACCGAGGTTCTCGCGGATCTTCTCGTTGACGATCCGCTCGAGGTCGCGAAGCTCGTCCTCCTCGAGGGGGCGGGTGAAGGTGTAGTCGAAGCGGAGCCGGTCGGGGGCGACGAGCGACCCGGCCTGGCTTACCGTCTCTCCTAGATAGTCCTTGAGCGCCTTGTGAAGCAGGTGCGTCGCCGTGTGGTTCGCCGTCGTGTCGAGCCGCGTCTGTACAGGAACCGACGCTTCGACCGCATCGCCCGACTTCAGCGTCCCTTCAATCACTCGAACGCGCGAAACGACGAGGTCACCAAACGGCTTGACCGTGTCGACGACCTCGGCGTGGCCACCCTTCCACTCGATGCGGCCGCCGTCGCCGATCTGGCCGCCCGACTCCGCGTAAAACGGTGTCGGAGAGAGGACGACTTCGCCTTCCGTGCCGTGCACGAGCTCATGCTGCTCGGCACCATTCGCGACGAGCGCGACCGCCTTCCCCTGAACGCTTGTGTAGTTCTCGTAGCCGACGAACTGCGACTTGCCGGACCGCTCGGCGATCTTCTGGTAAACCGCGACATCGGCCGCCTGGAACTTCGACGCCGCCTTCGCCCGCTTGCGTGCCTCGCCCATCTGCTGCTCGAAGCCTTCGCGGTCGATCGCGACGCCCTCCTCTTCGGCCATCTCGGCGATGAGGTCGATCGGGATGCCGTAGGTGTCGTAGAGACGGAAGACCTCCGAGCCATCGATCGCACGCTCGCCTCGCTTGCGAACGTCGTCGATCGCCTGACCGACGCGCTCGGCGCCGGTCGAGAGCGTCTTGCCGAAGCGATCCTCTTCGCTGCCTAACGTCTCGTGGACGACCCTGCGTCGCGTCTCGAGCTCGGGGTAGGCCTCACCCATCGCATCGACGACGGTGTCGACGAGCGAGGTGAGGAGTACCGGCTCGGGGAACTTGCGGCCGAACCGGATCGCGCGGCGGATGATGCGCCGCAGCACGTAGCCACGCCCTTCGTTCGACGGGATGACGCCGTCGGCGATGAGGAATGAGGCGGAGCGCGCGTGGTCGCAGAGCACGCGAACCGCGACGTCCATATCGTCAGTCCAGGAGCCGGCGTACTTGTGTCGTCCGAGTGCCTCGATGCGCCGGACGATCGATTGGAAGAGATCGATGTCGTAGTTCGAGTCGACCTTCTGCAGCACGCCCGCGATGCGCTCGAGCCCCGCGCCCGTGTCGACCGAAGGCGCGGGGAGCGGCGTCAGAACGCCGTTTGCGTCGCGCTCGTACTGCATGAAGACGAGATTCCAGATCTCCATCGTGTCGTCGCCTTCGCCGTTGACGAGCGACGCCACGTTCTTCGACATGTCGCTACCGCGAAAGTAGTGAATCTCCGAGCAGGGGCCGCAGGGGCCGGTGTCGCCCATCTGCCAGAAGTTGTCTTTGCGGCCGAAGCGCAACACGCGCGACGGGTCGGCGCCCGCTTCGATCCAGAGCCGTGCCGCCTCTTCATCGGCGGGGACGTTCTCGTCTCCCTCGTAGACCGAGAACCAGAGGCGCTCGACTCCGAGTCCGTAGACGTTCGTCACGAGCTCCCACGCGTAGTGGATCGCATCCTTCTTGAAGTAATCGCCGAACGAGAAGTTGCCGAGCATCTCGAAGAAGGTGTGGTGGCGCGCGGTGCGGCCGACGTTCTCGAGGTCGTTGTGCTTGCCACCCGCGCGGACGCACTTCTGCGAGGTCGTCGCGCGCGTGTAGTCGCGCTTCTCGCGCCCAAGGAAGCAGTCCTTGAACTGGTTCATGCCGGCGTTCGTGAAGAGAAGGGTCGGGTCGCCGGCCGGCACGAGCGATGAGCTCGCCACACGGCGATGCCCCTTCGACTCGAAGTAGCCGAGAAATGCTTCACGAACGTCTTTGGTAGTCCAGATCATCGGGTCTCCAACTCATCCGGTGCAGAACATCGAATGCAGAACGCAGAATGCAGAACGGAAGAATGAAGAAAGGGGCTACGAACCCCTCTCGCCTGCTCCCTTTCTACATTCTTTCGTTCAGCATTCTGCTGCGAAATTCGCTGACAGTCCGTCACGCCGGAACCTGGTGTCGTCCCGACGAGCAGCACGAGGAGGGACCTCTCAGGTTGCGAGTCATGCGCCACTGGCGAAGGGGTACGTTGCACTAGGTTAACCACCTGCGAGATCGCTCCTCGCGGAGCCTGCCCTGAGCGAGTGAACCGAGTCGAATGGGCTCGTCGGGATGACACCTCGCTCACGCTTTGGGCATCGGTGATCGGCGAGCGCCGGTGGGGCCTGCGTTCTGCATTCATTGTTTGTTCTTCCGTCGCCGATCGATCGCAGCGAAGACGGCCGGCGCATCGTAACCCTGGGAAAACAAATACGCAGCGAGTTTCTTTCTCCCTGTCTCGTCGTCGAGCCCCTCCGGGCCGAGCTTCCGCTGAAGGCTCGTCGCCTTCTTCGCGAGAAGAGCGTCGACCGCCGCCTCCTCCGAGTGTTCTTCGCCTGCCTCAGCGATTGCAGCGCGCGTGACCGCATCGTCGACGCCGAGCTCTCGAAGCTCCGCCTCGATCCGCCTCCGTCCCTTCTTCTTGCGCAGTAACGATCGGGCGTACTGCACGGCGAATCGCGCATCGTCGATCCACCCCTGGCGCCGGAGCCGCTCGATCGTCTCGTCGATCGCCTCGGAAGCGACATCTTTCTCGCGCAGCTTCCGTCGTAACTCCGCCTCGGAACGGAAGCGATAGTTGAGAAGGCGGAGGGCGATGACGTATGCGGTCTCGCGGTCGCTTCCGTCGGTTTTCTCCGGGGTCATACGTTCAACACCCTCTCTGGCATAACGGCCGAAGTGAGAACGCAGAACGGTGAATTGAGAATCCAGAAACGAGCAAAGCCCCTTTCTGGATTCTCAATCCACCGTTCTGCGTTCTGACTTCGATTTCACCCCTTTTCGGCCCTCGAAGCAGACACAGGCGGGGATCGCTCCCCGCCCCGATTCGGCCGCAGCGCGATCGTCTACCCCTGATTCGAAAAGTCGAATGGCGACTCGTCGCCGAATGGATCGGCATCCGACGGGATCGAGAGCTGCGCCTCCATCTCCTCGCGCGACTGGTCGGCGGTCGACTGGATGCCCTGGATCTTGAGCTTGAACTCGTCGGGATTCGAGCAGCGGCGCAGCGCTTCTTCGAGGGTGATGAGGCCGTTCTTGTAAAGGATGTAGATCGACTGATCGAACGTCTGCATGCCGTACTGCGAGGTGCCGGCCGCGATCGCGTCCTTGATCAGCTTCGTCTTCTCCTTGTTCTCGATGCAGTCCTTGATGTAGTTGGTCGCAACCATGACTTCGGCGGCGGGGACGCGCCCCAGACCATCGGCGCGCGGGAGAAGGCGAAGCGAAATGACCGCCTTAAGAACCGCGGCGAGCTGCAAGCGGATCTGCTTCTGCTGGTGAGGCGGGAAGACCGAGATGATGCGGTTGACCGTCTCGGTCGCGTCCATCGTGTGAAGCGTCGAGAGGACGAGGTGGCCCGTCTCGGCCGCGGTCAGCGCCGTTTCGATCGTCTCGTAGTCACGCATTTCGCCGACGAGGATCACGTCGGGATCCTGACGCAGGGCGCTGCGGAGCGCCTGCGAGAATGACTTCGTGTCGACCTCGACCTCGCGCTGGTTGACGATCGATTTCTTGTCGCGATGGAGAAACTCGATCGGATCCTCGACCGTGATGATGTGCTCGGTCCGGTGCGCGTTGATGTAGTCGATCATCGCCGCAAGCGTCGTCGACTTGCCCGAGCCGGTCGTTCCCGTGCAGAGAATCAGGCCGCGGGTCTCCTCGCAGATCTTCTCGATGACCGCCGGGAGCATCAGCTCGCGGACGGTGTTGATCTTGACCGGGATGACGCGGAGGACGAGGCCGACCGTGCCACGTTGCTGAAAGATGTTGCAGCGGAAGCGGCCAAGCCCTGGGACCGAGTAAGCAAAGTCGATCTCGAAGTTGTTCTTGAACTTCTCCTTCTGCCGCGACGACATCATCGAAAACGCCATCGCGATGGTGTCTTCCTGCATGAGGCGCTTGAGCTCGACGAGCGGCAGGAGTTGGCCGTCGACCCGGATGACGGGGTGCGAGCCGACCTTCACGTGGAGGTCCGAAGCCCGCCGCTCCGCGGCAATCTTCAGCAGGTCGTTGATGTGCATATCGTTAACCCTCGAATCAGACGGGACGTTGTGCTTGGCATTGTAGCGCGAGAGACAGGTCAAAGGTCATAGGTCACAGGTCAAAGCAGGCAGAAACCAGCGCAGATCCGACGGTTCGCGCGTTCCGATGCAGCCTCACCCGCGCTGCCGGAGCGGCTGGACGAAAATGCGTGCCTGCTTTGACCATTGACCTTTGACCTTCTCCCTCTGAGGAATACTCCCCCGCTCGATCGCCGTTTCCCTGCCCGGCCGAGGGTGCTTACCCTCGTCGTTTCAGCCAGTTCGATAGCTGCGTCGCCGACCGGCGGCGCGAGATTCCAGCGACGTGAGAAAGGTGTCATCCGCACATGCAGGCCAATGATCTCCGCAACGGGATGGTAGTTCTCTTCGAAGGCGACCTCTGCAAGGTCATGGAGTTCCGCCATCACACGCCAGGCAACCTCCGCGCGATGGTCCAGGCAAAGCTACGCAACCTACGCACCGGCAATCAGTTCGAGCACCGTTTTCGCTCGGGTGACCAGATCGAGCAGGCGTTCATCGACCATCACGAGCTCGAATTCATGTATGCCGACGCGGCTGGTTACCACTTCATGAACACCGAGAACTACGAGCAGGTGGAGCTCTCGAACGAGGACCTCGGCGACGCCGCCCAGTGGCTCGCAGACGGAATGAAGATCCAGGGACAGTTCTACGAGCTGCGCCCGATCGGAATCGAGCTCCCGAAGACGGTACGAGTCCGCGTGAAGGAGACCGAGCCGATGGTCAAAGGCGCGACCGCCTCGGCGTCGTACAAGCCGGCGACGCTCGAGAACGGCGTCGTGATCCAGGTTCCGCCGTTCGTCACCGACGGCGAGCTCCTCATCGTCGATCCGAACGAAGGCAAGTACATGGAGCGCGCGAAGTAAGACGGCTTCGCTTCCACCACGGACGCGTTCCGCGGCTTCTCAGCCCCTCGCCCTGCGAGGGGCTTTCGTTTTGGGCTCGATCCGTTTCACGCCACGGATGCCGTCAAAGTCGCGATCGAACGTTGCGATTCCGTCGAGACGTCGCGTAAGGACGACTGCCGCGTGAATCGCGTCGCGCGCGATGAGCCGCGGATAATCGTCCATCAGATCGCGCGCGCGATCGGTGACCTCGTCGTCGATCGGGATCGTGAGAGGCAACACTTTGCGAGCGAGATCGTACACACGCTTTCCATCCTCCCAGCGGCCGATCGACCGGTATCGATGGAGGATCTCCTGAAGCGTCTCGGCGTCGATCATCGCCGCGTAGTCCCCCGCTACCGCGCGCTCGAGAAACGAGACCGATGGCCCCTTGAACGGATGTTCCGCGCCGGCGGCGTACATCAACACGTTCGCGTCGACGAGGATCAACGGCGCGGCTCCTTCGAAGTCGCAATCGACTCTCGCTTCATCGTGGCGACGTCACCGACTGGCAAGGAGAGGAGCGCGAGCTCCGCGATCGCGGCGGCGCGTTCCCGCGTTGACGCGAGCCCATACTCCTGAGCGCACGCCTCGCGGATCAGGTCGCCGAGGCTCGTCCCCCGCTCCCTCGCCAACCGCGTGAGCTGCTCGTGCTGTTCCTCGGAGAGGAGGATCGTCGTCTTCTTGGACAATTCCATATACGCCTCCATATACGCATATGGTCGGTCCATTGGGCGTTCCCGTCAAGTGTCACTGCACCCCGGTGACCAGAGATCAGGCGAGCATGGTTGCGTACTCGCGCGCGAAGGTGTCGAAATCGATCGCAGGCGATCCGGTGACGACGCGAACGGCATCGCTCACCGCGGATCCTCCTCCCGCGCGATAGTGCCGGTTCAAGTCGACGAGCAGATCGGCATAGAACGGCGGGATTCCGGCTCCAACCATTCCGCTCTTCGCGTCGTCGTCCGAAAGCGGAACGTAACGAATCGCCTTCCCGGTTGCCGTCGAAAGCTTCGCCGCGACGTCATGGTAGGTCAGAGCCTCGGGGCCCGTGATCGTATAGGCCTTCTCTTCGTGTCCCGAACCGGTAAGCGCTGCCACGGCAACGCGCGCGATGTCACGCACGTCGACGTGGCTGATCTTCGCGTCGCCCGCAGGCTGGTAGAACGCGCCGTGGTCGCGGATGGTCGGCGCAAAGTAATTCACCACGTTCTGCATGAATCCGTTCGGGCGAAGGTGCGTCCATGCGAGCCCCGAAGCCTCGATCGCACGCTCGACCGGCCGGTGGATCTGCGCGAATGAGTAGTCGTCACCTTCCGCGCCGATGACGGAGAGCTTCACGATGCGCTTCATTCCGCTCGCCTTCGCCGCCTCGACGGCTGCGATCTCTCCTTCGGTCTGTCCCATGCCTCCCGCAAAGAGCAGGAAGAGGGTCTCCGCGCCCCGGAATGCAGGCGCAAGCGTCTCCGGCTTCGCGAAGTCAACGCTGACCGCATCGAGACCGCCTGCCTTCGCGGCCGCGACCTTCGTCGCGGAATGATAGGCCACCCGAAACGGGACGTTCGCAGCCCGTAGCTGCTTCACAAGCTCACTGCCGACGGTTCCGCCGGCGCCAGTCACGATGATCATGTTCTCGATCTCCTTGAATTGGGGCGGCGTGAGCGCCGCCGACCTGGAGTATGATCGGCTCCACGATACCTACGGGCAAGTACCGACTATAAAGTGCTGTACATACCAAAAGGTGCGTTCATGCCATCGAAGAGCTCCAAGGGAACGATGATCGCCGACGTTCTCAACCCGAACTGTCCTTCCCGGCAGGTGCTCGCGCGCATCGCCGACAAATGGAGCTCCCTCGTGCTCCTCGTACTCAGCGAAGGGACCCACCGATATTCGGAGCTCCAGCGCCGCATCGGAGGCGTGTCTCAGAAGATGCTCACGCAGACGCTCCGGAGTCTCGAGGCAGACGGCCTCATTCGCCGGAAGGTGCACCCCGTCATCCCCCCGATGGTCGAGTACTCGCTGACGCCGCTCGGCCGCTCTCTCGAAGGTCCGCTCTCCGCCGTGCGCCGCTGGGCCGAAACGCATCTACCCGAAATGCTGGAACAGCGGGAGAAAAGCAAGAGCAGCAGGAAGGTCACAGGCCGGAAGTTGTAACGCTGGCCGACGCTGCGCTTCGGCGCCGAACCACGAGTAGCGAGCGCTGCGCGCGGTTGCCCGAGAGAAGGAACCGCGGCGGATCGGAATCCGCCGCTACGAGCGCACTTCATACGATTCGGCCCGGCTTGCGCCGGGCCGAACAGTCAACATCGATGAGGCGCCTTACAGGCCGTCCGTGTCGAACCCTCCGCACGCACTGGCCGCGGGCTTCACGTAGCGCTTGAGCGCTCCGGTCGTCACGTCGATCACCGTGATCGTGTACTCGAAATCGGTGAGGCCAGCATAGAAGATCCAGTTGTGGCCGTTGACCGGGGTGCCGTCGAGGATCTTCACGAAGACTTCGGGGTTCGTCGGATCACCGGTGAGGCCGGGCAATGCAAAGTAGCCGAAGAGGTCGTTCTCCGGAATGGAGACGCCGTCCGCGGTGGCTCCCGTGCGGTGATCGCGTGCGCTGAGCGTGACTTTGAAACGCCCCCCGAGGAGGCACAGGCGATCGTCCGCCTCGCCGCACGATGTAAGAACGGCCGGAAGCCCTGCCGTACCGTCGACTTCACCCGCGCATTCCTCCGGCGTGACGCCGCTGCCGACGTCGAATCCGCCCGCGGAACTTCCGCCCGGCTTGATGTAGGTCTTCGCTTCGCCCGTCTCCTTGTCGACGACCGTGATCGTGTATGCGAGATCGGTAAGGCCGCCGTAGAAGGTCCAGAAGAACCCGTTGATCGGGCGCCCATCGAGGATCTTCACGAAGACCTCGGGGTTGTCGGTGCTGCCCGTTAGGCCGGGCAGGGCAAAGTAGCCGAACTGATCGTTTTCCCTGAGCGGAACGCCATCGGCACTCGCTCCGGTGCGTGGATCGGTCGCGAAGAGACTCACCTCGAAGCGCTCGTCGTGCATGCAGAGACGGCCGGCGGGACAAGGGTCGGCGACCGTGATCGTGATCGTCGCGCTTCCAGTTTGGCCGTCGAGGCCAGTAACGGTGACGACGACGACGTAGCTCCCCGGTTCGGTGAATGAAACTTCGAGCGTCGGCAGAGTGCCCGCAGGCGCTCCATTCACCGTCCACGAGTAGTACCAGTAGCGCTGACTCGCACCGGAGAGCGACCCGACCGAGAGCACACACGAGCCGCCGATGACCGGCAGGCAGGTGGAGATGATCGTCGGATCGGGTGCCGGGAGAGTCTCATCGTCATCGAAGATCGTGCCGATCGCCTGTCCATCACCGAGCGTCGCGTTTGACGGCGCCGCGAGGTTTACGAAAAAGCTTTCGTTGCTCTCGACCACGAGGTCGTCGACCACCGGCACGACGAAACTCTGCGCGAGGTTCCCTGGCGGGAACGTGATCGTCTGCGCGGTCGTCGAATAATCAGGCCCGGCAGTCGCCGTGCCGTTCGCCGTCGAAGCCTCCACGGTGACGGTCGATGCGCTCGCGTTCGAGAGTGACACGGTGAAGGTCATTGGCGTCGTCGCACCGCCGCTTCCTTCCGTAACCGAAGCGTTGGCGATGGAGATCGTCGGGACGCCGTCGTCGTCAGTGATCGTTCCGAGCCCCTGCGTATCGGCGAGATTGCCTGGGCCCGTCACGCCCGAGAGATTCACGAAGAGGGTCTCATTGACCTCGTCGGTCGTGTCACCCGTGACCTGTACGACGATCGTTTCCGACTGGTCGCCCGGGACGAACGTGACCGTTCCAGCCGCGGCCGAGTAGTCGCTTCCGGCGAGAGCCGTGTCATTCGCGGTGGTGTAGTTCACGGTGACGGTCGCGCCTGGCGCGCGCGCCAGCGATACGGTGAACGTCATCGCGGTCGTGCCGGCGTTGCCCTCGAATACGGTCACGTCGTCGATGGAGATCGGAATGGTCTGCACCGTCGTCGTCGCCGTGGCGCTCTCGTCACCCGTGTTTGGATCGGAGGTCGACGACGACACCGTTGCCGTGTTCGAGATGACGGTCCCATCCGCAACACTGCCGCCGACAGCAACGGTCAGTGTGAACACGGCCGAACCGAGCCCAAGAGACGGATTCGAGCAAGAGACCGTGCCGGTCGCACCGACTGCGGGCGTCGTGCACGACCATCCGCCAGGCGACGCGAGCGAGACGAACGTCGTGCCGACCGGCAGCATGTCGCTGAGCGAAACCGATGCCGCGTAGCTCGGGCCCGCGTTCGTTGCCGTGATCGTGTAGGTGATGTTCGATCCGGCGTCGACCGGATCGGGCGTGTCGGTCTTCGTAACCGAGAGATCGGCCGACGTCGAGACCGTTGTCGTTTCCGTGGCGCTATTGTCGGCACTGCTGAGATCGGCAGTCGTCGACGTGACGGCCGCGGTGTTGGAAACGATCGTTCCCGCGGCGAGCGCAGGATCGACGTTGGCAACGAGCGTGAACGCGGAGCTCGTGACCGCGAGCGTTGCGATCGAGCAGCTGATCGTGCCGCCCGCGCCCACAGCAGGGGTCGTGCACGACCAGCCACCAGGCGACGCGAGCGAAACGAACGTCGTGCCCGTAGGCAGCGTGTCGTTCCACGACACGGCATCGGCCGCATCGGGTCCCGCATTCGTCACGGTGATCGTCCACGTTAGGCTAGCTCCGGCGGTCACCGGATCGGCGTTCTCGACTTTCGTGATCGAAAGACCGGCGGTGGCAAACGCGGCGACCTGGTAGAACGACACGATCGGGTCGTGGTCGGCGAGCCGGACGGCGCTCGCGGCGTTGTTCCGATCGGTCTCGGGGAAGTCGGCGTTGATGCGCGGATGCTCCTCGCGACGCGCGAGCGTACCGGCAATCAGCTGAGCATTGACCAGGACATGATCGAGCGACTGCGCCGAGCCGTCGAATACGAACGAGTAGCGCTCGCTCGCCGGCGCGGTGTCGAAGAGGTTGTCGAGATCGGGATTGACGAGATCGACGCCGTCGCCCGGAACCGCCGTCTCGTTGTCTGGCACCGGCGTTCCGCCGATGACGTTCATCGAGTCGCCGAGGCCGTC
>JACPDH010000116.1 GCA_016184115.1 Acidobacteriota bacterium
GGATGGCTTCCGCTCGCCCTCGCGGGCCTCATCTGGTACGGGCGAAAACCATCGTGGCAACGCGCATCTCTGTTAGGTCTCCCGCTCATTCTGAACGGACTCTCGAACGGTCACTGGCTTCTTTTCGGTGGAGTTGCGACCGGTCTCGGTGCGATGCTCCTCGCGATACTGTCGCGGCGAACTTTCGACCGTCGTTTCTGGATACCGCTGATCGTATCGCTCGCGATCGCGCATGGAGTCCTCTTCGTCGCACTGAGGCCGTACAGCATCGCCGCCGACCTCTACGGGATGCGCCGATGGGCGGGAGAGGCGAAAGCCTACTCGGCGAAACTCTCTGACTGGATGATTGCGAGCTCGCGCAATCGGTTCTACGGAGGGAACACGTCGTACAGCCATCCGGAGACGTGCCTCTTCCCCGGTGCCGTCGTCCTCCTGCTTTCATCGTTCAGCCTGCTCCTCCTTCGCAGAGGAGAGCTGGACGCGCGCGACGTGTGCGCTCCGGTCGATACGGCCGGCGAGCCCGCCGACGACGAAAAGCGCAGGCGGCTTCTTCGAGCGCTCGATGCGCTCTGCTTCGCCGGCTTCGTCATGATGTGCATCGGCTTCGCCGACCGTGCCGGCGATGACGCCACCGTCGAGACATGGCGTAAGGCGGCGCTCCCGGCGATGGTTCTCGTGTCCGCTGGATTCGCGCGCCTCTGGATCGCGTGGCCCGGCGCGTGGGATCGCGGCGCGGAGGCTTCGCTCGGAGCGAAGTTGCGCGGCTCGCACCTGGGGCTCGAGCTCCAGCTCTGCGTGTTCTGGGCGATTCTTGGTCTAGTCGGTTCGCTCGGGATGAACTCGTTCTTTCATCAGTTCCTCTTCACTCAACTGGCACCGTTCCGCTCGCTCCGGGTACCGGCCCGGTGGTCGATGATTGCCTACGTCGGCCTGGCGGCGCTCGCCGCGGCGGGTGCACTCGCCCTCGCGAAGCGATTCCGCGAATCGCGGCGTCCTGCTGTCTTCGTTGCTCTCGGCATCGTTCTTCTGCTCGAGCTGCGCGCAGCACCGATTCGCTGGTACTTCTTCGAACCGAAAGCGCCGGCCGTCTACGAGTGGCTCGCAGAGGCACCTGCCAGCGGCGCTGTGCTCGAGCTTCCGATCGCGCAGTACGGGTGGGGAGAGTACGTCTATCTTTTCCGGCAGCTCACTCACCGGCGGCCGATCCTCAACGGCATTTCGGGATACCCATCGAAGCTGCTCGATCGAATCCGGGCGGCGATGCAGGAGACTCCGGTCACGGGGGATCTGTTCGACGAGCTCGAGCGCGCGGGCTGCGGACTCATCATCGTCCACAACGACCGGCTCGACGCGGCTCCGTCACTCCGCACCTGGTTGAAGCAGGGGATCGATTCGGGGCGACTCGCGTTTGTGCGGCGCTTCGATCACGGATCGGGAGGCGACTGGATCTTCGCGCTCATGAATACAGAGAAGAACCTTGGCGCGCTCCGCGCACCGGAAGTCGCCGACGCCGCGGGACACACCCCGTCGGAGAACCTGCGGATCTTCCTCGAGGAAAACGGCCGCACCTACAACGCGTCGACGTACATCTGGCTCGACACTCCGAAGTACGGCGATGAGCCCGACGGCGAGCTGATCGTGTCGGGCTGGGCGCTTTCGCCTTACGACGTGAAGGATGTCCGGCTGGTCTTCGGAAACGGCGCGCTCTCTCTCCCGGCGCAGCGATACGAGTGGCCGCGGTTGCACGAGCTGATTCCCTGGTATCCGCAGACGAGGAGACCCGGTTTCAAGGCAGTCGTCCCGACGCGTCCCGACGGGCTCGATCTGGAGACCGACCTTCGCATCGACGTCGTCGATGGACGCGGCGAGACGGTCTCGTACGACCACCTGTTCCTGCTCTGGCATCCACGTCGGACGCTCGCGTACACGACGTGGAATGACCAGCGCCTTTCGGCGCTGCTGAGCGCGCTAAGCGTCGGTGACGACGACGCGGCAGAGATCCGCGCCGGCGATGTCACTCCACTCGTCGACGCGCTGCTCGCGAGACATCGCGATCCGAAGCCCGACGCGTTCATTGTGGCGATTTATCGTGACCTGCTCGGGCGGCCAGCCGAGGACGACGCCATCGCTTTCTACTTGATGCGGCTCGACCGCGGCTCGACGCGACGCGGCGTCGTCGAGGCGATCCTCGCCTCGAAGGAGTTCAGAAAGCGGATGCTCCGTTAGCGAAACGCGTTACCCCTTGAATCGCTTGAGCTCGTCGTCGAACTCGCGTCCCGTAATCACCAAATCGCCGAGTGCGCGGTTGAACTCCTGCGCGATCGAATCGTTGGCCTGTGCGATGTCGAGCATCGTCGACGCCGCGTTTGCGATCCGTTCCGTCTCTTTGCGCTGTTCCTCGAGCATCCCGCGAATCGCGTTGATGTCGTGGGCGATGTTCCCCATCGCTTCGCCGATCCCCTGCGCGGAGAGTGACTGCTCGTCGGCGGAGCGCTTGACCTGAAGGGCAATGTCGCGAACGCGCTCGGTCTCCTCGGAGAGTAGCCGCGTCGCGGAAGCCTGCTCCTTCGTCGCCCGGTGGATCTCACCGATGTGATCGGACATTCGCGAGGTGACGTCGTGCAGGTGACGGCTCGCAGCGCCCTGCTCGTCGAGAGCGGTCGAGATCTGGTTTGCCATCTCCCACGTCCGCCCCGCGCTCTGCTGGATCTTCGAGAGCGAGTCAGCCGCATCCTGTGCCAGGCGCACATTCTGCTTGACGTTCTCGACGACCTCGTGCATCGAGCCGACGACTTCGCGCGAGCCCTGCTGGATGGCCTTGACGATTCCGCCGATCTCCTTCGTCGAGCCGCGCGTTCGCTCGGCCAGCTCACGAATCTCGTCGGCGACGACGGTGAAGCTCGACCCCTGTTCGCCCGCCTGTGCGGCGATGATCGCCGCGTTGAGCGAGAGCAGGTTCGTTTTGTTCGTCACTTCTTCGATGACATTGAGGATCTGGCTGATCTGTCCGATGCTCTTCTGAAGCTCGTTCATCACCTGTGCGGTGAGCATCGTCGTTTCGCTCGTTTCCTCGATGCCGCGGACAGTCTTGCCGACCGCGTCGCTGCCGGCGGCGGCATCCTCGCGCACCCGGCGCGAGATCTCGGCGGTCGACTGTGCGGTTCTCCGAAGCTCGTCGATCGTCGCGTCCATCTCCGTGACGAAGGAGAGGACCTCTTCGCCGATGTTGGAGAGGACGTCGGTCCGTTCCGATGTCGATCCGGCAGACGCGCTCATCTGCGCGACCGACGACGAGCTTTTGTCGACCGACGAAAAGAGAGTATCCATGTTGCGAACGACCTGCTCGGCCGACGCGAGCAGTTCCACCGCGCGGCTCGACGACTCTTCGGCGAAGTTTCCAACCTTCCCCGCCGCAGAGAAGACGGTGTCCGCTCCCGCCTTCACGTTCGAGACTGCCGACGTGGCGTTGCGCGTCAGGTCGGTTTGTTCGCGCGCGCCCGTAACGAGCGTGTCTGTGCCGCTGCTGATGACCTTCACGCCTTCGGTGATCGCGTTGCCGCGGTCACCCATCTTCGTGATCAAGTTGCGAAGGTTGATCCGGGTCTCGTCGAAACTCGCCGCGAGCGAGCCGACCTCGTCGTCGGAGAAGACGCGCGTTTCGGACGTAAAGTCCCCCTCGGCCATCCGCGATGCGGTCTTGCGAAGCAAGCGCAGCGGGCCTGCGAGGTCGCGAGAAAGGAAGAGCGTGACGCCGATGAAGAGAATCGCGGTGATCAGCGAGACGACGAGCGTGAACTTCGCGATCTGCCCCGGAATCGCCGCGAAGTCTGTGAACGGGATCTTCATGAAGAAGATCGCGCCACTCGGGAGCTCCTTGAAGTTTCCGACTGTCGGCGAGACGTACGTCGAGGTATCGCCGTTCCGCAGCTCGAGCACCATCCGCACATCTTCCTCGGTGAGTTGCTCGCCCGCAGTCGCCTCGCTCGAGACGACGTCCTGCTCGCCGCGCAGCACGTAAAGCGCGTGCTCGGGGGACACGGCAGCGCGCACCGAAGCGAGAACGGATTGGTCGATCGCACTCAACGTCTTGACTCTCTCGAACGCCAGTTCGAACTGCGCCGACTCCGCGCTGATCGCCGACCTTTCCAGCGTGGTCGAAACTTTCGCGGATACGAGGATCACGATCGTCGTTGCGGAGAGAACGAATAGACCGATGAAGAAAACGGCCAATTTCGTCCCGAGCGATACTTCGTCACCGATGTAGCGAAAACGTGCCTTCGTCTTTGCGACGCGGAGAAGCAGGCGCTTGGACGTCGCATACGTCCAGATGATCGACGGAGCCGCAGCGATCAGCGCCGCGTCGAGGAAGACGATGAAGCCGAAGGTCGTTGGCAGGATCAACCAGGCTGCGGCGCAGGCGAACACGAGCCCGCCGATCAGCCATGCGCGCATCGCGGCGGCGACGGTTGTACGGTGCGTCTCGGAGACCAGCTGGGAGACGTCGGAATCGCTCCGTGCCTCCTCCACTGCCGTGACACGCGGCCGGATCGTCCAGATCATGATGAGCGCCGCAAGAGCGCTGACGATGCCCAGGACGACCAGACGGAGCCAGCCCGACGAGTTCAGGTGGATCACTTCGTAGATGAACAGGGTCGAGAGCGGCAGCCCCAGCAGGGCCGGCGGAAGGAGCAGCCACAACAGGAATCTGTTGGCAAACGACAAGTGGTCACGCTCCGGTCGCTCCGGTGGCGAGACTCACCGGAGATCAAGTCACGCTCGGGCCGTCTCCTCGAGGGTAAGTTCTTCTTCCGACGAGGGAACCGGGTACTCGCCCGTGAAACATGCCGTGCAGTAAAGCCGTTCCGGATTATCACCTTCGCTAGAAACAGCGTCAAGCAAGCCGCCCGGTGAGAGATAGCCGATCGTGTCGGCCTCGATGTAGTCGCGGATCGCCTCGATCGAGTGCGTCGCTGCGATCAGCTCCTGCCGCTTGGGCGTGTCGATGCCGTAGTAGCAGGGGCCGATCGTCGGAGGCGACGAGATACGCATGTGTACTTCCTTCGCTCCCGCCTGCTTGAGCATTCTGACGATCTTCTTGGAGGTCGTGCCTCGCACGATCGAGTCGTCGATCAGCACGATACGCTTGCCCGCGATGATCTCGCGGACCGGGTTGAGCTTCACCTTGACGCCGAAGTGCCGGATCGACTGCTTCGGTTCGATGAAGGTTCGACCGACGTAGTGATTGCGCACCAATCCGTATTCGAACGGGATCCCCGACTGCAGCGAATACCCGAGCGCGGCAAAGACGCCTGAGTCGGGCACCGGCACGACGACGTCGGCGTCGACCGGATGTTCCTTCGCGAGCTGCGCGCCGAAGCGCTTGCGCGTCGCCGCCACGTTGCGTCCGAATACGACCGAATCGGGACGAGCGAAATAGACGTGCTCAAAGATGCAGCGAGCCTCGCGCTGCCCATGTGCCTGGCGGATCGTCCGAACGCGTTGTGGCGACCCCGACCCCGCCTCACTCTCGATCACGATCACTTCCCCAGCGCCGATCTCACGGACGAGCTCGGCGCCGATGAGGTCGAATGCACAGGTCTCGGACGAGAGAACGTAGCTGCCGTCGAGCATTCCGAGGACGAGAGGGCGGAACCCATTCGGGTCGCGTCCCGCCACGATCCTTCCCGGAGCGAGCGCGACGACGGAGTAGGCGCCGCGCACCTGTGCCAGCGCGTCGAGGAAGGCGCCCTCGACGTCGGGTGCGAGCGACCTGGCGACGAGATGGAGGAAGACCTCGGTGTCAGACTGTGAGTTGAAGATCGCACCGCGAGCCTCGAGCTCAGCGCGGACGGCATCGCCGTTCACCAGGTTGCCATTGTGGGCCACTGCGAACGGACCCTTCGCGGTCGATGCCACGAGCGGTTGCGCGTTGCAGAGCATCGAGCCACCCGCTGTGGAGTAGCGCACGTGCCCGATCGCCGTATCGCCGGGGAGGCGCTGGAGCCGCTCGTGCGTGAAGATGTCGGCGACATGCCCCATCTCCCTCTCGGCGGCGATCCGCAACCCGCCATTCCCGTCGGGAACGAGCGCTGCGATACCGGCGCTCTCCTGCCCTCGATGCTGGAGAGCATAGAGCCCGAGATAGACCAGGTTTGAAGCGTCTTTGTGATCGAGGATCGCGAAGACACCGCACTCCTCTCGAAACTTGTCGAATGCCATTGGACGTGAACCTTTCATCCCACGCAAAGGGATAGACGAGAGCGGAAATTCTATGAAATGCCTGTCAGAGATCATAGGAGCACACCAATTTCGGGGAGACGGCTTGGCCGAGCGCGGGTGTAGCGTTGTACGACAACTCAAAACTTCGGAGGGATTCATGCACGTCGAACCGACGAACGAACATCGATGGCTCGCGAAGCTCGCGGGTGAATGGGAGTACGAGCACGAATGCGCTGAACCCGATAAGCCCCCAATCAAACTCAAAGGACGTGAGAGTGTGCGAATGCTCGGCGCGCTCTGGATGATCGGCGAAGGGGAAGGCGAAATGCCGGGAGGCGGTGTTTCCAGGTCGATCATGACGATCGGTTTTGATCCGGCGAGAGGGAAGTTTGTCGGATCGTTCATCGCGTCGGTAATGCCGAACCTCTGGCCTTACGAGGGAACGCTCGACGCGGAAAAAAATCTGCTGACGCTCGATTCCGAGGGCCCGAGTTTCGCCGGCGACGGGACGCTGGCGAAGTACCGCGACTCGATGGAGCTGGTCAGCGACGACCATCGCATTCTCCGCTCGCAGGTTCTCGGCAGCGACGGCGCATGGACGGAGTTCATGGAGGCGCACTACCGGCGCCTGGGGTGAGGGGGAAGGGGCTTGTTGGTTGTTGGTGGTTGGTTGTTCGTTGTTCGTTGTTGGTTGTTGGTTGGTAGTCGTTAGTTGTTGGTCGTTAGTTGTTAGTTGTTAGTTGTTAGACAGGTGGCGCAACTGGTTCGGGCGTGGATCGTTCGCCCAGCCGCGCCGGAGGCGTACGCCATCTCGGCGCCCAGGACTCAGCACTCAGCACTCAGCACTCAGGACTTAGGACTTAGGACTTAGGACTTAGGACTCAGGACTTAGAACTCAGGACTCAGGACTGACCGTCCAACAACTAACAACTAACAGCTAACAACTTCCTCGCCCCCCCGCGTATCCTTCCCCCATGCCCGACTGGTTTCGCAAAGTTGCCGAGTCGCCGACAAATCCGCGTCGTACCGAGGGGGCGCGAAAATTCGATGTCGCCGACCTTTACGCCGGGCCAGTCGAGGCGCGCGGCGAGGCGCCCGCAAATGCCGCCCTCGACGAAAAACTGAGGCAGGCGTACTTCTGGATCGTCAACAGCGCGATCATCAGCCCGTACTACGACATCGAATACAACGACGGCCCCGCGCAGAGTTTCGTATTTGGCGATCAAAAATCGGCCGTAACGCTGCCGAGCGACCAGAGTTACTCGAGCTTCGTCTTGATGCCGCTGTTGAACCTCGTGCTCCGCAAGCGATGCCTCCTCGTCGGCGGGCCCGGGCGCGGCAAGACGGCGAGCGCGATCCTGATGGGTCTCATCGCCGGTTATTCGATCCGCGACGTCCGGCGGGCGATTCAGCACGGCCAGCCGCAGATGACGATCTCCGATCTGTTGGGCAATCCGCTACCGTCGACGCTCGTCAACGCGAAATCGGCAGACGACATCCAGATCTCCTGGCGAAAGTGGCTCGGGATGCGTGTCAAGATCATCGACGAGTACAACCGCATCCCGACCCGTACGCAGTCAGCGCTGCTCACGGTGCTTGCAGACAACTACGCCGAGATCCTCGACCAGATCTTCGAGTGCCCCGACTCGGCCTGGTACCTAACGGCGAACGACGACGCTGGAGGCGGAACCTATCAGGTCATCGAAGCGCTGCGCGACCGCCTCGACATCGTCGTCAAGGCACTTCACTTCAACACGCGATTCCTCGGTGACCTCCTCGCCCGCATCGAGCAGGAGGTTAAACCCGAGCAGATCATCCCGCAGCAAATCATCTTCACCGAGCGCGAGATCGACGACGCACATCGGCAGATCCTCGCCGTTGCGATCGAGCCGAAGCTACGGCGGAGGATCGAGTTCTTCGCCAGCCACTTCGAGTTCTGTGAGCCTGCTGCAGCACAAATCGAATACAAGACGAAGGACACGGTCAAGCTCGCCGCAATCGACTTCAACCTCCTCGTAGGCGCGGAGACGGGAAAAGACAAAGTCCGCGATCTCGGCAGCCAGACGACGAACGGGCTCTCGGTCCGTTCGCTGATGACGCTCCTCGCGTTCGCGAAAGCGCTCGCCTGGTTCCGCGGGAGTGGCGAAGTCTCATTCGACGACGTTCGCCAGGTGTTGCCGTTCGTGTTGCACGACAAGCTGACGCAGCACGCAGACTCGCCCTTCTTCGAACAGGCGGGGCATGCGGTCTTCCGCACCGACAAAGTCGGTTGGATTCGCCGCCTTTTCGACCTCTCGTGCGCCGAGTACGACCGCCTGGGGCTCGATAAAGACGACGCGGTCGCTGTCGAAGAAACCGAATTCGCCCGCGGACTCGAAGGGCTTCCTGAGAATGAGGTTCGTGCTCGGCTCGTCCGGATCGAGCGCGCCCTTGCGTCGTGGAGTAAGGCCGGCAAGTTCTACGGCCACATGTTCGACGACGTGCTGAAGATGAAGTACTTCCACCAGCGGTACACGAATTATTTGAAGTGGCTCAAATTCAAGCGCTGAGTGCTGAGTGCTGAGTGCTGAGACGGGGTGGACGGAAGAGTCACGAGTGCGGAGTTGCGAGTTGGACGCCGCGCAAATGCCCTGCTTTCTAGTTTGTTTTTCTATCGCCAACTGCTGAACACTCAGCACTCAGAACTCAGAACTAAGCCCTAGTTCCAAAATGGACGAACCCGCACTTAGCAGCCCCCTCGCTGCCGCGCTCGAGCGCGATCGCGAGCGGTTCAATGCGCTTGTCGCCGAGCGTATCGCCTCGGGGCAGCGATTTGACGCGGCCGCACTTGCGGCTCATATGCGCAATGCCGTGAGCCCTGTGATCGACGCCGTCGACCGCGTCGATCCGGGGTCGGTCGCTCCGGTCACTGACGTTCTCTTTCGAATGACCCTCGACCTGATCGCCCGCGATCTCGCCGGCGACGGAACGCGCTATCCGGGAATCACCGAGGGGTGGCGGCGGATTTTTCCAGCAGTCGTGCCATTGCTCGTAAGGGCGCCGCAGGAGCTCGCCGGGTCGCTCACGAACGCGCTCTACAACGTCTCGGTTTCGACCGGTGTCGTGCCGGAACGGTGGATCGACGACATGACGGCACTCGCGCGGCACTGCGTCGAGGTATCTGAGCTTCTCGACGTCGGGAAAATCGCCGCATGGCGTGCGGGACTCGCACACTACCGACGCGGAGCGCTCGACGCGTGTCGGTCGCTCTCGCCAGACCTTGTAGCGCTCGCACTCGGCGTGAGCGGCGCCGTCGCGTCGTATCATTCGATGATCGAGAGGCTCGAGCGCGATCCATGGCTCGATCCTGCTGTGGCGGCGACCGAGCGCATTCCAGAGCCGTCGCTCCGCGTGGTGGCGGTAACCGGCGCCTTCCGTGGCTTCGGCGGTCCGTTCCGCGTGCCGCCGAAGCTCTACGCGCGAGACGGACAGCTCGTGGCGAAAGATGACGAGGCGGCGTGGATTCTCATGGCCGACCGGTTCGGCGCGACGTGGCATCGCTGCGACGATACCGGCCTCCTCGTCCAGACCTTTCCCGACGCGGTCGTAGGGCGAGACGGCGAGGCGAGAATCGGAACGCAGCGCGCGTCGATCGCGGCGTTGCGACAACCGTGGACGCAGGCATTTGACGGGACGACGCTCGGCGTAACGCTCGCACTTTCGCATCGCATCTGGCTTCTCGCATGCACGCCATGAAAGGGGCGCCTGATCTCGCCGCGCTTCGCGAACGCTGGTTCCGGCGGTGGCCCGAGGCGCTCGCACAATGGAGCCGCTTTACGCAGCTCCGTGATCCGCGTTGGTGCGCGACCGAAGGAGACGAAGCGAACGAATCGCTGAGCGGCAGTTTCGCGATGATCCGGCTCGACGACCACGGCGTCGTCATCAGTCTCAGGCAGATCGCGGAACTTGGCCTGGAGGATTTTCCGGTCGAGGTGCTTGCACACGAGATTGGCCATCACGTCTACTGCCCGGGGAACCTCGGCGATCATGCGCGGATGATCGCGCGGATGCGCCGGGCACTCGCGCCGATGCTCGACCGCGCGCCGCTCGTCGCGAATCTCTACGGCGATCTTCTCATCAACGATCGCCTGCAGCGCGCCGGAGGGCTCAGGATGGCCGAGCTCTACGGGCGGATTCGCGGCCCGGAAGAGTCGACCGAGCTATGGCGCTTCTATCTGCGCACCTACGAGATCCTCTGGAGCTTGCCCAAGGGTGCGCTTGCGCCGGGCGAGATCACGCAGAAGATCGACGTCGACGCGCTGCTCGCGTCGCGAGTCGTCCGGTCGTTCGCGAAGGACTGGCTTCGCGGAGCGGGGCGTTATGCCGCGCTCTGCTTCCCGTACCTCGAGTCGCTACCACCCGAGAAGCTCGCACGCGAAGCGGGAAGATGGCTCGACGCGAAGGGAGCGAGCGTCGACGAGATTCCCGACGGGCTCGCAGAGATCGACGACGACGAGCTCGACGGTGCAATCCACCCTGCACTCGATCCCGACTTGAGCGGAATCGACTGGGACGAAGAGCGCGAGGCGATGCCCACCGGCGCCACGAAGACCGGCGACACCACGCCTCGGCAACGCTACCGCGAGCCGTTCGATTACAAGGAGATTCTCCGGAGCGTCGGCGTAACGCTGAGCGACGAGGAGCTCACGATCCGCTACTATCGCGAGCGTGCACTGCCTAACCTGATTCGTTTTCCCGTCCGCGAGCTGCCCCGCTCGACCGATCCGCTTCCGGAAGGACTCGAGACGTGGGAAGCAGGCGACGCGATGGAGAGCCTCGACGTCGTCGAGAGTCTCATGGCGAGCAGCACGCTCATCCCTGGCGTGACGACGGTGCAGCGCACGTGGGGGACGAGCCCGGGAAACGACCCGGAGCGCGAGCCGATCGATCTCTATCTCGGAGTCGACTGCTCGGGCTCCATGTCCAACCCGGCGGTGACGATGTCGTACCCGGTTCTCGCTGGTGCGATCATCGCGCTTTCGGCGCTCCGCGCCGGCGCGCGCGTCATGGTCTGTCTCTCCGGCGAGCCCGGCTCGTTCAGCGCGACCGATGGCTTCATCCGCAACGAGCACGAGGTTCTGAAGACACTCACCGGTTACCTCGGGACTGGATACTCCTTCGGCATACATCGATTGAAGTTCGCGTTCGCCGATCGCAAGCCGTCTGACAGGCCGGCGCACATCATGATCGTGACGGACCACGACATCTTCGCGATGCTCGGAGAGAGGGACGGAACGACGGTTGGATGGGAACGCGCGAAGCTCTCGCTCGACGCTGCACGCGGCGGAGGCACGTACGTGCTCCACATGGATGCCAAATGGTCGCCACACGAGTCGCAGCGGATGCGCGACGATGGCTGGGGGGTCCACTTCGTTAACGACTGGAAAGAGATGGTCGAATTCGCGCGCGAGTTCTCGAGGCGGACGTGGGAAAGGCAGGCCGAAAGGCAGGTCAAGAGTCATAGATCATAGGTCAGCGGGCGGCCGGTAGCGGGGATGCACCTGTTTTCGATAGGGGCGACGCAGCGCGTCGCCCGAATCGTTTTCGTCCTGAAGAAAACGCCCGATCCGGCGGGTCGCCCCTACGAAGATTCGAGCAGCTGCTTCAATCGTTGCTTGCTTTGAGCTATGACCTTTGACCTGCCTCTCGCCTGCCATGCTCTACAGCCTTTGACCCGTCTCTTGCCTGCTATGACCTATGACCTTTGATCTCGAGCCGGCCTTCTCACCAGTCGAATGCAGCCTCGAATGCGATCCATTCTTCATCTTCGTCGGGAAACTGGCCGTAGGGTGATTTGCCTTCGTAGTACTCGAGGGCGATCCGGGTCGCGCGCTTCGATCCACTCGTCCACTGCCAGCCGAGCTGCGCGGTGGTGTTAGGCTCATGGTCCTGATTTGCGCGCATTTCCACGTCGAGCGCAGCGAAAAGGCCGTCGTGGTCGCGTACCCATTCAAGGCCCAGTTCCCAGCGTTCCTTCTTCCCTTCAGGAATCCCCCGCGTACCGGCGCCGTAGAAACCTTCGCCATAAATCCGAACGCCGTGTTGGAACCGGCGAGCGACGCCGAACAGAACCTCGCCGCGCGAGACGGAGACGGTCTCCGCGCCAGTGTCCTTGATGTATTCGTCCCCGAGGTGACTCGACATGTGCGAGTAGCCGGCGCGCGCCTCCCAGGGGCCTCGTCGCCAGGAGAACGGGAGGGCGAAGAGGTAATCGGAGGCCGTCAGCTTCAGATCCTCGTCGAAACGGGTGAAGACCGACGCGACGATGTCGAACTGAATTCCCTCGTGCGACCCGAGTGAGGGAGTGAAGCGGAACATCGGGAAGACCGCGCCGATGGCGGTATCGGCTTTGAAGTCGTCGTTGTCGGTGAAGCGCAGGCGGAAGTGCGGCTCGCGCTGGCTCGCGACCGGCGGCGTCCAGAGCAAATCGTTAGGCATCCTCAAGAACGTGAGCGCCGTGCCGAAGTCGAATGGGTTCTTCGAGACTGAAGGTGCCTCCTGCGCGAAAGCGCCGAGCGCAAGAGCAAGAATGACGATTGTGGCAAAGGTCGCGCGCAACGATGCACCTCGATCAATGAGTTGCGGAAGGATAGCGCGGGAGGGAGAAATGCGGAATTCGGAATGCGGAATTCGGGAGGAGAAGCGACGAGGTCAACGGGAACCGACATGAGGAATGATGAATGAAGAAGGAAGTTTCGAGCCCGAGCCGGGACCCGAGCCCGAGGCCGAGGTTCCCATTCTTCGCTCGACATACTCGATCTCGGGTTTCGCCGCGATGCTGCTCTGCCGCACGCGGCCCGCCCGGCGCCATCCGCCACTACGGCGCAACGATCGTGAACCGCTCGCCCGCGTTCCATGTCCTGTTCAGAATCGTGTCGGTCAACTCGAGCGACACGGCGTAGTCGCCGACTGCGAGCTTCGAGGTGTCGAGCGGGATGCCGAGGCCCCAGTGCTTGTCGAAGCCCTGGAGCGGCGTCGGAGTTAGGTCGCTGACCGGCAGGATTCTCCTGCGCGACTCCGCTCCCTCGGGGCCTTTGAGCACGACCCGTGCGCGAATTGCCGGAGCGCTCGAGTCGTCGAGCCCGGGATTGCGGACGACGAGGAAGAGCCAGAGATCGCGGCTGCGAGAAAAGCCGAGATCGCCGCGTGACACGACCTTCAGCCCGCCGAACGCGAACGGGTCGTCGGCTTTCTGCGGGATCGAGAGTGGGTGTATGTCGTCGGAGAGAAGGAGCTTCGTGACGCCGAAGGCCTTCGGGTCGATCGGATCGGCGGCGATCTGTGTGGAGACCATCGAGCGGGGAGTACCTCCCGTGGCGAGGCCGACGGTTGCGGTGTAACTTCCCGGCGAGAGCTTGAGCGAAAGGTCGGTGTATACGATGCCGTTCGATGAGGCGAGCGGTCGCGTCGCCTGGAAACCGACGACCTGCTTTCCCGCCGCGTCGACCACTTCACCGAACAGAGTCGCGTTCGAGCCTTCGACGAAGTCGCCTCCCGCGGCGCGGGAGATCTGAAGCGCGACGAAGTACTCGCCCGTTCCCGACAGGTACTCGCCCCACGTCGCGCGGATGTCCTCGACGACGTCGGCGTGCCCGGCGTGGAAGTCTTCGATCGTCTGCTTGTAGACAGCGCTCTCGAGCGGTGGAAGCACGTAGCGCGCGGTTGCCTGATCGCGCTTCCAGAAATTGTCGATCTGGCGCTCGTAGTCGCGCGGCGTCTTCGGATCCCGTTCGAGAGAGCCGCCTCCTGTAGGACCGCGTTGGGCGAGCGTCGAGGTCGCGCAGCACGCGATCGTCAACGCGAGTGCGCCGAGGCGTATCCAGCGAAGCATGACGGAATCATAGCGCGAGAGCACGGTCGTACACTCGAGGCGGTCTGTGTCGAAGAGATTAATACTGACGGCGGTACAATGGCTGCGCGTGAAGAAGGCATGGATTCGGAAACTCGACTCGTTTGAAGCGGAGGCGCGCGCGGATCGGGAGTTCTGGGTCTCGTTGACACCCGATGAGCGCGTCGCTTCCATGGAGGAGTTGCGCCGTGACTGGTTCAAGATCCACGGAGGACACGACGAAGGACTTCGACGAGTTCTTCGCATCGTTGAACGCGCACCGCGTTAGGTTCGTCGTCGTCGGAGCGTATGCCGTCGCCTTCCATGCAAAGCCGCGCTACACGAAAGACATCGACATATTCGTGGCCACGGATGCCGAGAATGCCCGGCGGCTCGTCGCCGCCCTCGAGGAATTCGGGTTCGGCTCGGAGTCGTTTTGCGCGAACGACTTCATGCACCCGGGACGGATCGTACAGTTGGGCTTCCCTCCGAGCCGGATTGATCTGCTGACTTCAATCGATGGCGTGACGTTCGAGGAGGCGTGGACCGGACGGGTTGAGGGTCACTACGGCGCGACAGAAGTCTGGTATCTCGGCAGGGACGAGCTCATTCGAAATAAGCGCGATTCGGGACGGCCGCAAGACCTGATCGATCTCGAGTGGCTCGAGTCGTAGAGTATCAGGTCCCCGCATTCGACACCGTCACCCGCGCCCCGCTGGTCCGAGGGCGTGACACGCTGCACCGCCCTTCAAGCCACGATCAGATCTTCCTCGTGTCCCCTGCCCGCGATGACGGCGTCGATCGATTCGCCCGACAGTAGCTGCGCGAATGCGCTCGTCCAGACGCGATGCAGTTCGGCGACGCTGGCCTCGACGAGCTCGACGCCGTTGCGGCGGATCGAGAGCATCTCGCCTCCGGTCGTACCGACGCGCATCGCTTCGACACCGTGGCGTTTCGCCGCGTCGAGAACTGCGTGGGCGTCGCCGCCTCGCACCGAAAGCAGCGCGCGGGCCTGCGACTCGCCGTAGAGCAGCGAAATTGCATCGAGGCCGTCGGCGTGGCCCGTAAGGTCGACATCCGCTCCGATTCCTTCTCCAGCACACTCCGCGAGGGCGATGGCGAGCCCTCCATTCGCGATGTCGTGCGCGCTGAGCAACAGGTGCGCGGAGTGCAGCTCGAGTAGTAGTTCGATGAGTGCGCGCTCGCGCTCGAGGTTGACGCGCGGCGGCGCCACGAGCTCGCCCGCGTGGAACATCTGTGCCCACTCCGAGCCTCCGAGCTCGTCGCGCGAGCTCCCGAGAAGGATGACGGCATCGCCTGCCTCGTGGAACGCGAGACCGCAGCGGTATCCCTCGTCCGGAACGATGCCGACCATTCCGACGCTCGGCGTCGGGTAGATCGACTCGCCTTCCGTGTCGTTGTAGAACGATACGTTGCCCGAAACGACCGGCGAGTCGAGCGCGACGCACGCCTCGCTCATCCCCCGAATGCACTCGGTGAACTGCCACATCACCTCGGGTTTCTCCGGCGATCCAAAGTTGAGGCAGTCGGTGATCGCGGCGGGTCGCCCTCCCGCGCACGCGACGTTTCGCGCCGCCTCCGCGACCGCCTGCTTGCCGCCTTCGTACGGGTCGAGGTAGCAGTAGACCGGGTTGACGTCGGAGCTGAGCGCGAGGGCTCGCCCGGAGCCTTTGACGCGAACCACCGCGGCATCGGCCTTCTCGGGCTTCGCCAGAGTGTTCGTCCTTACCGTCGTGTCGTACTGCTCCCAGATCCAGTGTTTCGAGCAAAGGTTCGGTGAAGCGAGGAGTCGAAGCAGCGAGGGGGTCAGGTCATGATCTTCGATCGGATTGCGATCGAGCGAAGGCCTCACGGCATCGAGGTATGCGGCGCGCGCGGCCGGCCGGTTGTACTTCGGTGCCTCGGTCGAGATCGGCTCGACCGGGATCTCGGCTGCGAGCTCGCCATACCAATGGAGTCGCACGAAGCCCGAATCGGTGACTTCACCGATCACCGCAACGTCGAGATCCCATTTGCGGAAGATGTCGACGACGTCCTGTTCGCGTCCCTTCTTGGCGACGATGAGCATCCGCTCCTGCGATTCGCTCAGCATGATCTCGTAGGGCGTCATGCCTGACTCACGCATCGGTACCTTGTCGAGCTCCATGCGGATGCCGGTGCCGGCGCGCCCCGCCATCTCGAATGACGACGAGGTGAGCCCCGCGGCGCCCATGTCCTGGATTCCGACGATGTGATCAGTCTCGAAGAGCTCCATGCACGCCTCGAGGAGCAGCTTCTCGGTGAACGGATCGCCGACCTGCACGGTCGGTCGCTTCTCTTCACTCGTCGCGTCGAACTCGGCCGAAGCCATCGTCGCACCGTGGATCCCGTCACGTCCCGTCTTCGACCCGACGTAGATCACCGGATTGCCGACGCCGCTCGCGGTACCGAGAAAGAGCTTCCCTTCGCGAGCGATGCCTAACGCGAACGCGTTGACGAGGATATTGCCATTGTAGGACGCGTGGAATGACGTTTCGCCCCCGACCGTCGGGATTCCGATGCAGTTGCCGTAACCGGCGATTCCGCGGACGACGCCGTCGACGAGATACTTCATGCGGGGAGCATCGATCGAGCCGAAGCGGAGCGAGTCCATGCAGGCGATCGGCCGCGCCCCCATCGTAAAGACGTCGCGAAGGATGCCGCCCACTCCGGTCGCGGCTCCCTGATAAGGTTCGATGAATGACGGATGGTTGTGCGATTCCATCTTGAATGCGGCGAGCCAGCCGTTCCCGATGTCGATCACTCCCGCGTTCTCTCCCGGCCCCTGCACGACGCGCGGCCCGCTGGTCGGGAACTTCGACAAGTGGACGCGGCTCGACTTGTAGGAGCAGTGCTCGCTCCACATGACCGAGAAGATCCCGAGCTCGAGGTAGTTCGGCGCGCGTCCGAGGATCTGATTGATGCGCGCGTACTCGTCGGGAGAGATGCCGTGGGAGGCGACGACCTCCGGGGTGATCGCGGGCTGGTTCATGGGGGCGGATTATACGGAATTGAGTCGTGGGAATCGCGGGCTCTCAATCGACGCGTACGAACCCTTCCCGCGATGGTCGGTTCGACCATCTCCCACGGGAGCTATCGCCTCAAAGCAGGCCCAACCGCGCTCAGTCGAGAAAGTCGAGCCGTGTCCCACTGATGGCGGCGCGCCGATCGGGAAATCCCTCCCAGACCGTAAAGAGCCCCGTTCCCTGCCCCGCGACGACAGTCGCTCGATACTGAGCGTTGATCCCGAAAGTGCTGAGCTTCTGCTCGTCACCGACGATCGTTCCATCGGAGCGGAGCTCGACCCCGCGGATCTCGCGCGGGAACATCGAGTCCCACGCCACCCAGGCCACGAAGTAGGTGCCGCGCGGCGTCGGCGCAACCGCCGGTCCCATCTCGTGAAAGAAGCTCGCGCTCGAGATGGCGCGCTCCGCACCGATGGGATTCCCCTCGGCATCGAGCTGACGCAGGAAGACCCGCGTGCTCGCTCCAGAGCCGCGTGGGCCCTGCCAGAACACGAGGAAGCCACCATCGTCGAGTGCGACCGCCGAGGGTCGCTTCTCTGTCCCAACGAGGTTCAGATTGAGCCGCTGCGTCGCGTCGAGCGGCGCGCGTTTCTCGTCGAACATACGGCCGAAGATGCCTGTCGAACTTCCGTCCGGCGCTTGCCAGAGCACCAGGAGTCTGCCTCGGGCGTCGATCGTGAGTGAGGGCCAGGTCGCCAGGTCCCCATCCTCGATCGCGCTGACCCGCACCGAGGTGCCGAACGCCTTGCCATCGGAATCGAACCATCGCACAAAAACGCCGTCGCGCGGACCGGGCGTCGTGTCACCATCGCTACTGCTCCACGCGACCACGAAGCCGCCGTCAGCCGTGCCGATTGCCGCTGTCTGTGCTCTGTTCGCGCCGCGGGCCCACGCGACGACTCCGTCCGACCCCACAGGCTTTCCGTTGCGATCGAACTGCCACCTGCGGATCTCCTGCGACAGCACGTCGCGGCTCTCCCAGAACGGAGCAGCCTTGACATACGCTTTCTCGCGAACCCAGACGAGCCAGAAGCCACCGCTGCCGTCGCTCACCGCGACAGGTTGGCGGTGAGTGATCACGATCCCTTCGCCAGGCACCGACGAAAGGTGCGTGTTCGAAACGAGGATCTTCTCTTCTGTGGTGGCGGATGCAGGATCATCCGCCGGAACGACCCGCGACATGATCCCGAGCTTCGAGTTCTCCCAGATCACTCTCGCCGTTCCGTCCGGCTCGAGCAGCGCAACAGGGGCGCGCTGTCGTGCGACGTCATTGACGCTGATTCTCGCTTCTGCCGCCCGCAACGGAGTCGCGACCAGCAGCAGTGCGAGAGGAAGAAAGGACGATCGACGCATGCGGGACCTCCTCGTTCGGGATGACGCGTGTGCCATGAATCTAGGCCATGATCCGGCTGGCGTCAACGGCACCGCGTAACCCGGCGGAACCGAGGCTGCAACGAGGGTGCAGTAACGTGATTCGCTGCGAGCTTTCGTCGACGTGGCGCGTCGCTCCACCGACGGCGCGTTACATCAATAGAACTCGAGGCTCTCCACCTTCGGAAGGAGGCCCGCGTCGTGGGCCGCCGTGAGGAAGGCGCGCACCGCGCTCCTGCCGTAGTCTCCGTAATCAACCGTAAGTTCGTTCACCCACATGCCGACAAAGCGGTCCGCCTTCTCTTTGGGAAGGCCGCGACCGAAGGTCATCGCGTAGTCGAGCGCGGCGTCGCGGTGCTCGAGCGAATAGCGGATCGATGCGCGCAGGATCTGCGAGATCTGCATCATCAGCTCGCTCCCAAGAGAGCGGCGAATTGCGTTGCCGCCCATGGGCAGCGGCAGCGCCGTCTTTTCCTTCCACCACGCGCCGAGGTCGACCACCTTCTTCAACCCCTCCTCTTCATACGTCAGCTGGCCTTCGTGAATCAGAAGCCCCGCGGGAACCTTCCCCGCGATGACAGCTTCCTGGATCTCCATGAAATCCATGACGACGTAGTTGAGCTTGGGGCAGTAGAGCTTGAGCGAGACATAGGCCGAGGTGTTCTCGCCGGGAACGGCGACGAGCGTCTCGGCGAGCTTCGTCGGATCGAGCGGCTCTTTCGAGACGACGACGGGACCATATCCGTCGCCGATCGATGAGCCCGACGAGAGGAGCGCGTACTTGTCGGCGATGCGTGGGTACATGCCGAACGAGATCGCCGTGACATCGTACTTCTCGTTCAGCGCATCGACGTTGAGCGACTGGATGTCCATCAACGTATGAACGAACTTCATGCCGCCAGTGTCGATCTTGTCTTTCGCCAGCGCGTAGAACATGAAGGCGTCGTCAGCATCGGGCGAGTGGGCGAGGGTGATCGTGCGAGTCATGGTTGTCCTTCGGTCTCAGGAGTCAGAACATCGAATGCAGAACGCAGAATGATGAATGATGAATGTAGAAACGCGGGACCCGTTCGCAGAACAAGGAGTGGCACGCTTTTCTTCATTCTTCCGTTCAGCGTTCAGCATTCTGCATCCGTTGTGTTTCGTCCCCGGGCTGGGGTGCGGATTCCGGCTCGAGCATCGCAAGGATCGCGGTTCTCGTCGACTGGACGAGCTCGTCCTTCTGCTTTACGGAGAGCTCAGACACGTCGACCGGATCACCCACGACGATCGTCACGGGGCCGCGGCGAATGCGGAGCGTCGAGGCGGGGAGGGCATCGAACGTCCCCCGAATCGCGACGGGAACGAGCGGGAGGCCTGACTTCATCGCGAGCAGAAACGCGCCATGTTTGAACGGCTTCATCGCCCGCTCGCGCGCCCGGCTTCCTTCCGGGAAGATGACGATCGTGTTTCCTCCGCGAATTCGCTTGGCAGCGAGATCGAAGGAGGCCTTTCCTTTGCTCGTACGCTTCCGATCGATCGGAATGAAACCGGCCGCGAGCATTCCCCAGCCGAGGATCGGAATCTTGAAGAGGCTCGCCTTGGCCATGAAACGAATCGGCTGCGTGTCGAGTGCGGTAAGCAGACAAGGGATGTCGAGATAGCTCGAGTGGTTCGGCACCAGGACGTAGCGCTTCGACGGATCGAGTTTTTCGACCCCTTCGGCCGAGAGGTCGATTCCCGACGCGCCCACGAGCAGCCCTCCCCAGAGCCGGATCAACCAATCGACCAGGGGAGCGTGCGAATTGACCAGCGCGATCGCAATGACGAATGGGGCGAGGATGAGCGTCGAGACCAGGGCCGTCAGAATCGTGAGAAAAGACCGGAACATCGGCGCGGATTCTACACGGATCGGGGCCGGAGGCTGAACGACCCGGATCACCTGCGCGCGGTCACGCACCCGGAGGTGGTGGCGGCACCTGGGGCGGCGGTTCCTCGGCAGGTGGCTCCTCGGCAGCTGGAGCCTCGGCAGCTGGATCCTCGGCAGGTGGCTCCGAAGGTGGACTCACCGGCGGTCCCGGCTCGACGACAGTGCTCGTCGCTGGAGGCAACTCGTTCACCGCGTCGATCGCCGACTCATCGGGCGCGGGAGCGGGCTCTTCCGGCGTTATTGGGATCGCGGGCGCGGGCTGCTCCTCAGCTCCCGCTGACGTTCTCTCCGCCCGGTAGCGCCGCTCGATTCCCTTCGCCTGACTCCTGCGAATGAGCCACCGGAGCATCTTCGACTCGTTGATACCGATCAGGATGTCGTTGACCGATTCGTAGATCGCCGGATCCTGGATGAGGCGCCCTGCAGCTCCATGTCCCTCGGCAAGCTGCTTCGACACGGCGTTAAGGCGCGACACGAGGCTCTGAAACTCAGCGAGGGTCTTGTCGGCGTATGGCTCGTCCTTGATGAGGCGCGGGAGCATGCCTCCCTTCCCCTCGAACCCTTCGCTCAGCGTCACGAGGCGCTTCGAAACGACCTCGAGGTTTCCGATCAACGCAACGACTTTGTCCTTTTGTTCAGGGTCGTTCATCAGGGCGGGAATCGTTCCTTCGCCCGTTTCGAATCCGACCTCGATCGACGCGGCGATTCGCTGCACCGAGCTCGCCGTCTGTCCCAGCGAGGAGAGCACCTGCTCGGCATAGGCATCGTCGGCAACGAGGCGCCCGACGATGCCGCGGCCGCGCTCGACATCCTCGAGCACGGTGTTGATCTTCGTCAACGTCACCATGAATGTATCGGTGACCTTCTGCTTCGATTCCGGACTGCTCGTGAGCTCGCCCAGGAGCCCCTCGCCGCGGTCGACACGCTCGAGCACGTTGCGAAGCGACGCCGAGATGCTGACGAAATTGTCGACGAGATCCTCACCCTGGCCGAGAAGCTCGTCGACGTTCGCCTGCCTCGCGGCCGGGATGTCGGATCCCCGTTTGAGCACCGGAGAGTCGGGAGAGCCGGGGACGATGTCGACGTAGCTGTCGGCGGCAATGAGGCCGAGCTTCTTGACGCGCGCGCGCGAATCCTCGCGAATTCTCTCGGCGAATTTCCGGTCGATCGAGACCGTGATCTCGACGAACCTCTCGGTCGCTCGCCGAGGAAGGCGGATCTCTTTGACGACGCCGATGTTCACGCCGGTCATGTGCACGGGGTTCCCTTCGGCGAGCCCCTGTGCGCTCGGGAAGCGCACCTCATAGTCGTACTTCTTCGCAAAGAGCTTCTGCTCGGAACCGATGAAGAACAGGAAGATGAGCAGCGCGATCGTAGCGGCCGTGACGAGCAGGCCGACTCTGACGTTCCGCGCGTTCTCCGATTTGCTCGTCGTCATACTAGGGATGCCCTTTCTCCCGCCTCACAGCGGCTGTGCCGATGCGACATTCGATGTCACGAGAAACTGACGCAGAAGCGGATGCGTTGCACCGCGAGCTTCGTCCATCGTACCGACCCATTCGAAGATGCCGTTCCGAAGAAAGGCAATCCGATCGCCGACGTAGAATGCCGATTGGATGTCGTGGGTGACGACGATCGAGGTGACCTCGAGCTGCCGTTGCAGGTTCACGATCAACTCGTTGATCTTGTCGGCGGTGATCGGATCGAGCCCGGTCGTCGGTTCGTCGTAGAGAATGACTTCCGGGCGGTGCACGATCGCGCGAGCAAGCCCGACGCGTTTCCGCATTCCTCCCGAGAGATCGACCGGCATGAGATGTCCGCTGTCGGGAAGCTGCACCATTTCGAGGGCCTCCTCGACGCGCCGGGCGAGCTCCTCTTCGGGAGTGTCGCTATGCTCGCGAAGCGGAAACGCGACGTTCTCGAAGACCGTCATCGAATCGAAGAGCCCTCCGCTCTGGAACAGCATTCCGAACTTCATCCGGATCTCGTGCAGCTGATACTCCCTGTAGTGGGAGATCTCCTCGCCATCGATGTACACCTCGCCAGCGTCGGGCCGCTCGAGTCCGAGCATGTGCCGGATGGTCACCGATTTTCCGGTGCCGGAACCGCCCATGATCACGAGCACTTCGCCGCGACGAACGGCGAGCGTGGCATCACGAAGGACTTCGTTCTTGCCGTACGACTTCGCGACACCGCGAAGCTCGATCACATGGCCGGCACGTCCATTCGACGCTTCGCTCACAACACCACCAGGAAAAGCTTCGTGAGGAAGAAGTCCATGACGAGTACGGAAATCGCCGAGGTGACGACCGTCGCGGTCGTCGCGCGCCCGACGCCATCCGCACCGCCGGTCGCGCGAAGGCCGTTGAAGCAGCCGATCAGGGCGATTGCGAAGCCGAAGAAGAACGTCTTCCCCACTCCCGAAATGAGGTCGTTGTACTGCAGCGTCGAGATCACGCTCCGCAGGTAGAAGTTGCCCGTCAGATTCAGGTTCGCGACGGCGATGAGCATGCCTCCCCCGATGCCGACCACGCAGGCGATCAGCGTGAGGAGCGGAAGCATCGCCGTCGTCGCGAGCACTTTCGGCACGACGAGCTTGCGCACCGGGCTCGTCGCCATCGCGCGCAGCGCGTCGATCTGTTCGGTGACCTTCATCGTGCCGATCTCCGCGGTCATTCCTGCGCCGACGCGGCCGCCCACCATGAGGGCCATCAGGACCGGAGCAAGCTCGCGCACGAGAGAAAGCGACACGACTTTGCCGATGAAGAGTTTTCCGCCGAAGTCAGCGAGCGCGTATGCCGTTTGCAGCGCGAGGACCATCCCGATGAAGAGTGCCGTGACGAGGACGATCGACAACGAGCGCACTCCGATCTGGTCACACTGCGCAAGGAAGATCCGCATTTCGTACGGACGCCGAAACGCCTCGCGAACCGTCTCAATCAAGAGCTCGGTGAGGCCGCCCACGTACGCGAACAGCGCTTCCGCTCTACCTTCGATGTTCATGGGTGGGCCCAATGTACATCGCGAATTGAGAATTGAGAATTGAGAAGTGGGAGAAGGCGCGAGAGTTGGACCGCAAACCCGTCATCCCTCGATTCTCAATTCCTGACTCTCAATTCGGTGGAGTCGCCGGCGGCTGCGGTGCCTCCGGAGCCGCCTCAGGAGGCGGCTGCCGGAAAAGCCACGGCAGCATTCGGCGGATCCTATCTCTGCGACTGTCTGGAAGCGCTTCGGGCGTCACGGCGAAGGGATCCTCCTGCCCGAGGTCGTGAAGCGGACAGAGCATCGTCGGCTCGGCGCCGTCGACGAAGTATTCGCTGCGGAGCTGCGGGCATTGCGGCGTCGACAGCATTCCGGTCTCGGGGTCGATCTCGCGCACGACGACTCCTCCCGGCCGACGGAACTCCGCCTGAGGCACCATTCCAACCACGCGGCCCATGTGCTTGATCCAGATCGGAAGCGCGCCGCTCGAGCCCGACAGACGCGTCGTCCTGTTGTCGTCGAACCCGATCCAGACGAGGGAAAGCACGCGCGGCGAGTAACCGACGAACCACGAGTCGCGGTAGTTGTTCGTCGTCCCCGTCTTACCGGCGAAGCGGTTGGCGAAGCCCGCGGAACCGGCACGCGCCGCAGTTCCGTAGCTCACCGCGTCCTTGAGCATCTCGTTGATGACGAAGGCTCGATTGGCAGGAATCACGCGCTTCATCGAAACCTCACGATTCTCACGAAGCTGGCCGTCGGCGTTCGACACCGCGAGAATGGTGATCGGCTCGGCTTTGACTCCGCCGTTCGCGAAGACCGAGTAGCAGTAGGCGATCTCGAGCGGCGTCACCTCGAACGAGCCCAGCGCGATCGAGGGATAGGCCTGGAGCTCGCTCCTGATCCCGATCGTCTTCGCCAGCGCGACGACGTTCTTCACCCCAGCCGCCTGCGCCGCACGCACGGCGGGGATGTTGTATGAGAGCGCAAGCGCACGGCGAACCGAGACCGGGCCATGGAACTGACCGTCGTAATTCTGGGGCTCCCAGCGGCCGCTCGGGCTGTTGAGCGCGATCGGACTGTCGTCGAGCACCGTCGCCGCCGTGAGCGGCTCCGTTCGTTCCGGATCCATCGCGGCCACGTAGACGAAAGGCTTGAAGAGTGAGCCCGACTGGCGCTTTGCCTGGACGGCACGGTTGAACTGGCTCTTCCGGTAGTTCGTTCCACCGACGAGCGCCTTCACGTAGCCGGTGCCTGGCTCGATCGTGAGAACGACGCCTTCGATCCCGACGTCGGCCTTGCGAATGTGTGGGTATCCCTTCTTCAGGTCGGCGATCCCATCCTCGAGCGCCTTTTCGGCAGAGCGCTGCATCACGGTGTCGAGTGTGGTGAAGATCTTCAGTCCGTCGGTCTTCAGCTGCGTGTCGGGATAGGTCTCGCGAAGCTGCTGGAGCACCAGGTCGACGAAGTAAGGCGCCGAGTTGATCGAACGTGGGTAGCGATTGATCGTCAGCGGCTGGTCGACGGCCGCCTTGTACTCGATCTGAGAGATCATCCCCTGCTCGAGCATCTGCCTCAGCGCGAGGTCGCGGCGCTCGCGCGCCTTCTCGGGATAGCGAAGTGGCGAGTAGTTGTTCGGCGACCGGATCAGGCCGCCAAGCGTCGCGCACTCGCCGAGGGAGAGCGCGCTGACGCGCTTGCCGAAATAGACGCGCGACGCCTCCGCAACGCCGACAAGCTGGACCGATCCGTTCTGTCCGAGGTAGATCTCGTTGAGATACGCCTCGAGGATCTCCTCCTTGGAATATCGGGCGTCGAGGATGACCGCCATGAGAATCTCGCGGAGCTTACGCCTAACGGTACGCTCATGCGTGAGGAAGAGATTCTTCACGAGTTGCTGCGTGAGCGTGGAGCCGCCGGCGCGCACGCCGCCGCTCCGTACGTTCGTTACGGCGGCGCGAAAAATCCCGCGGAGCGAGATCCCTTCGTGCCGCATGAAATCGCGATCCTCGACGGCGATGACCGCATTGACGAGACTCTTCGGAACCTCGGCGAGAGGTACCGGGTCGCGACTCTCCATGATGTCGTCGAAGATCGACGTGATCAGCTCCGGCTCGATCCTGATCGCCTTCAACTTGATCTCGTCATCGAGCCGCTCGATCGAGCGGACGTACCCGTCTCCCTTCATGTCGATGGCGACGGCCATCGGCGCGAACTCCATATCGGGGTAATCGAATGCCTGCAGGTAGATCTCGAGGTCTCCGTCGACGTACCGGTACTGCCCGGGACGCGAAACCTTGTTCTCAACTTCCTGGTAGCCGACGTGGTTGAGCTTCGGCTCGAGGAGGGAACGCGGGTAGGTGCGACCCGGGAGGATCGGCGTCGCGTCGGAGTAGATGCGGCTCGGCAGATCCCAACGGCGCGACGAGTCGAATTTGCGCGTAATGATGACGTAGTTCCAGGCGAACACGCCGAGGACGAGGAGGATCGAGGCCATCACGGAGACCGTGATCCCCACCGCGTGACGCCAGAAGAGCTCCTTCGTCCAGTTGATCGCTTTGTTCGCCATCGGATCCGCCCGGCAAAGTCGCTATTCTGCCAGAACGAGGAGAAGTATCGCTGAGGAAGGTGGCGGAATGAAGGCGACGAGGCGAAAGGCAAGAGGCGATGAGAGGGCCAGACGCCAAAGGCCAGAGGCCTGCTTGATCGCACCTCGCGCAAGCATGGGGAACCGCGTGAGCACGAGGAACCGCTCGATGGCGGGGAACTACGTGTTCTGCAAGCACCATCCGCGCCGCGTCAGCGGCGCCCTCTGATCGCACCATGCGCCAGCGCGGAGCAACCGAAAGACCGAAGCTCCGACCTCGTCCCCGCGTTCGCGATGGCGCCGGACTCCCGCGCAGCGCGACCGGCCTGGCCACCCATCGCCCTGCAGCCCGGAGGGCTGCCGTAGAGTCGCCGGTGGTAAGCCCGATCCCGCGAAGCGAGACGGGCGCCGCCACCGGTAAGGCGCACCCAGATGAACGAGCAGCCCGGAGAAACAGAAAACAGAAGCTCCGGCCCCGTCGCCTCGAATCAAATCGTCTACCTCAAGTAGAGTCGGCGATCAGTCGTCCAGCGGCCATGGCCGCTCGATCTCCGTGAGCGCACGCCGTTTCGCGATGATCGGAAGCGTGAAGCGCTGTAGCTCGATGACCATGCGCACCTTGTCGGGTGCCGAGAGGCTCCGCTGCGCGGCGTGAAACTCCCGTTTGCCTTCACGAAGGCGCGAGAGCAATTCGGGAGACGGCCTCCGAGGTGTCATCTCGCTCATCGCTGCTCTCCCGGAAATGACAAACCATGGCGGTGGAGGATCGCGTCGAGGCGCGTTTGGTCGACGGCACCGCATTCGAGAAGCGCGGCAACACGTTCGAGCCTCTTGCGGCTCCGCGCCGAGGGCTCGAGGCAGAGCGCGATGAGGTGCTCCGGACGGATGACCCGAACAGCCGCCCCCTCGTAGTCGATAGTCTCCGCCTCACGCACTGCCTCCTCGGCGAGCGCGTTGTGAGCCGGGATCACCTGAACCGGCACGCCGCCGATGATGATGTGCTCCTGCCGGATCGCGTAGTCGTGCGCCTTCGCCCACTCGTAAATCGGAGACAGCGAAACGAGCAGGCCGCTGCCGGGAGGAAGGAGGACGAAGACGTCGAGGTCGTACGTCGCCACCGGCTCCGACCAGAACACCATCGCCATCGCACCGCCGACCGCGTATTCCGTGACCACGCCTGCGTCACGGAGCTCCGAGATCGCCGCGAGCGCATCACGAAAGCCCATCGACGCCTCCAAGTCTCACACTCGTTCTCATCTGCCTGTCCCCACGCCTTCCGCGTCAGCCCTCCCAATCACCTGATTCATGACCCGACTTCAGCAGAGGAGCTCCCTGTCACTCCACAATCGTACCTCGGCACACCCCGGACGAGAGTGTCCCTTTGTCGTTCACCAGGACTGGCCCGGAGGTTTCATGAGGGTTCGTCGCGAGGAGCACGCGGAGTCGCTATCGCACCAAATCCCCCCGCAGCCCGTAGAAAAACCGATGGGGTCAGATCGGAAAAATGAAAAACTCGGCGCCCAGACCCGGCCCGAGGGACCCGGCATCCGTAAAGCGCGTCCGACCAACCAGGCAAAAGCTCGATTCGACGGTTCGAGCCCGCGAATTTTTCATTTTTCCGATCTGACCCCATCGGCATGCAAACGGCGAGCAGACCGATCGGGCCATCAATGATCGAGCGCACCGAGGGCTCAAAGACAGAACTGATCATTGGTTACCTGCCAACTTCCGGCCGCTTTGGAGTCCATCCAGAAGTTTGCCCTCCTCTAAGATGTTGCTCTGGACTCGAACAATGTGGACGGGACGCTGCTCGCAGAATCGTCGGCCTTCGACATGAGTCGAAACATCTTGTCCTGTCATTCTGGGATGGCTCCCACCCGCGCCCAGCACATTTCGCCGCAGCCGCTCGTGTCCCCACCAAAGTTTTCGCCACCGCGAAAGCACACCCACTTCATGCCTCCCTTTCCCTGAGTTGTTTGACCATATCTCCGACAAACTCACTCCCGGGCGTTACCCCCGTCACCAGCAACTGATCCCTCGCCCTCGTGCACGCCACGTAAAGCAGATGCCGCTCCGTCGCGTAGACATCATCCAGATCCGATTCGTCCGTCACCGCCTCGATCCGCTCCTGCAGCGGGATGACTTCGTCGTCGCAGGCCATCACGGCAACCGCTCGGAACTCCAGCCCTTTCGCCAAGTGCATGGTCGCGATCGTCAAATGTCCGTGCTTCGTTTCGACGTTCTCATCCAAAACCACGTACGGGACCGCAACACCCTTGGCCACGGACTCAGCCCGAGCCAATTGCCCAGCAGAACGAACGAACACCGCAATCTCGTGCGGTTGAAGGCCCTCGCCTAACCTCGCCTTCACCCACGCAACCACCCTCGCCCGCTCCGCTGCCTCGTCCTTCTCGATCGCAATCTCCGGCGCTACTCCGTTGAAGACAGAAATCGTCCCACCCCGCTCCTCGGTCTGGCCGTCGACGTCGGCTAGTCTGTCGGCGAGGAGGCGGTCGGCGTGTTTGCGGATCTGGTGTGAGGTGCGGTAGTTGATCCGCAGGCGCGAGGAGCGGCCGCGGACGTCGACTCCGAGGCTGCTCCAGGAGAAGGGCTGCTGGAAGATGCGCTGGCCGAGGTCGCCGGTGAAGAAGAGGGCGTTCGCGCGGTTGGCGCCTAACGCGGCGAGGAAGCGGAGCTCGGGGATGCCGATGTCCTGCGCTTCGTCGATCACGGCGTAGTCGAAGACCGGGTGCTTCAGGGTCGCGAGCTTCTCGGCGAGGCGCGCGAACATGGCGGGCTCGGTGATGAGGCCCTCCGCTGCGAGGCTGGCCTTCGCCTTCTCGAAGATCGACCAGAGGGTCCGGCGCTGCGCCTCGGGGAGGCGCGTCTTGCGCCCGAGGCGCTTCACGTCGCGGTACTCCTCCCAGGTGGCAAGCTGCCAGGAGTCGACCACGCTCGTCCACTCGCTCCAGAGGAAGTAGGGCGTGAACTTCCGGGTGCCGATAGCGGGGACAGCGGCGACAGCGCCCACAGCCGCGGCGGCCTCGGCCAGCGCCTCTCGGATCCGCGCCGGCGTCGCGAGCGTCAGCTTGCCGAAGTTCGCCTCGTAGAGCCGCTGGCCGATGCTCGACATCGAGTGGACCTCGAGCCGCTCGCCGATGCGCGGCTCGTTGCCGATGAGCTGCCTGATGCGAAGGCGCAGCGCGTTCGCGAGCGCTGGTGAGAAGGTGGCGAGAAGGACCCGCGCCTCGCGGTTCGTCCGCGCGAGATGGACGGCGCGATGGAGCGCGACGATCGTCTTCCCGGTGCCGGCCGAGCCGTAGACGCGCGCGGGGCCGCCA
>JACPDH010000025.1 GCA_016184115.1 Acidobacteriota bacterium
AACCCGGAGGGCAGAGCAGAAACGGGGCGATTTCCGCGTCGCTCGTCGTCGACGATGAACCACATCGCCTCCTCCTCGCTCCTTGAACTCGCCCCGTTTGTGCTCTGCGAAAGGCAACGGATTAACGAAACACTACACTAGTTCGCGTCCCCGGAGACAACTCGGACCGGAGTCAGAACGGAGACACGATTGTCGAGCGGCGAAGAGCGAGATCGCAAAGCTCCCCTCGAGGCTGCGTCGGTGCTTCCTTCGGAGGCCGCCGGGCACTCTGTTGCGGCGAGCATCGCGCCGCCCGACCTGTCAGTTGCCGAAGACAGGCTCAGCGAGGTCAATCGCGATCTGACGCAGCTCTTCGAGGAAATGATGGACGCGCGCCGCGAGGCAGAGGCACGCGCCGCGCAGCTCGCGATTCTGAACCGAATTGCGTCGTCACTGACGAATGTCGTCGAGATCGATACGGCGCTCGAGCTCGTGGCGCGAGAAATGGTCCGGCTGTTGCGCGCGCGGAGCTGCGGGATCACGCTGCTCGACGAAACGCGAACGAAGCTCATCGTCGTTGCGGAACATTCGACCTGGCTCGAAAGGAGCTCGATCGGTCTCGAGATTCCGCTCGGTGCGGCGAACATGTCGTCGGTGCGCGCGATCGAAGGCGCGGTTCCGATCATCGTGAACGACGCGCAACGGAACCCGCTCGCCGAAGCGCTGCGCGAAGTGTTTCGCGAGCGAGGCACGGAGGCGCTGCTCATCGCGCCACTCATCGTACGCGGCGACGCAATCGGAACCGTCGCGATCGACACCGATCAGACCGGCCGGGTCTTCGATCGCGACGACGTGTCGCTGCTCGAGACGGTGGCGGGGCAGGTTGCGGGCGCGATCGAGAACGCGCGTCTGTTTGCGGAGGAGCGTCAGTCGCGCGAAGTCGCCGAGAGGTTGCAGGCGTCGGCGCACGCACTCAGCCAGAGCCTCGACCTCGGGGTCGTGCTCACGGCGATTCTCGACGAGATCAAGCAGGTCATCGAGTACGACACGGCGAGCGTGCAGATGGTCGAAGGCGACATGATGCGCGTCATCGCAGTGCGCGGAGTTCCCGATAGCGAGATCGGACACACGCGACGGCTCGCCGATTTTCCGTACAACGGGCGGCTCGCGACGAACCCGGAGCCGATCATCTTCGATGTTGGAGAAGGCGACGCGCTCTGGAAAGCGGACGTCGAATTGCTCGACGTCGTGCGGAGCAACATCGGCATTCCGCTCGTCTCGCGCGACACGATCATCGGAGCGCTGACGCTCGATTCGCGTCAGGCGCACTTCTATTCGACGAAGGATCTCCGGATCGCGACCGCGTTCGGCCGGCAGGCTGCCGTCGCCATCGAGAACGCGCGTCTCTACACGTCGGCGCAGCAGGAGCTCCGCGATCGAATACGAATCGAGGAAGAGCTGATCCGCGCGAAGGAGGCAGCCGACGAAGCGAGCCAGGCGAAGAGTGCATTCCTCGCGACGATGAGTCACGAGCTCCGCACACCGCTCAATGCGATCATCGGCTTTTCCTCCGTTCTCGAGACTTCAATCTCCGACAGGCTGAGCGATCGCCAGCGCACGTTTCTTCACAACATCAACACCTCGGGTGAGTACCTCCTCGGCATCATCAACAACGTGCTCGATCTTTCGAAGATCGAGGCGGGGATGATGTCGCTCGACCTCGACAGCGTCGACGTCGCCGGCAGCATCGACGGCATCTGTCGCGTGCTGCGCGGCATGACGATGCCGCGCAGGATCGAGTTCATCGTCGACGTCGGCAGCGGCGTGGCGCAGATCGAAGCCGATCCGCTCAAGTTCAAGCAGATCCTCTACAACCTCCTTTCGAACGCGGTGAAGTTCTCGCCCGATGCGGCACAGGTTCGGGTGACGGCGCACGCGCTCGCGGCCCCCGACTCACCGATCGCCGTCGATTCTGTTCGTATCGTCGTGACCGACCGTGGCAGTGGAATCGACCCGTCACAGCACGACCTGATCTTTCGAGAGTTCCAGCAGCTTCCCCGGAGCTCGGGCCGCCCCGAGGGCACGGGGCTCGGGCTTGCGCTCGTCAAGCGCTTCGTCGAGCTTCACGGTGGCGTGGTCGGCATCAACAGCGCGCCTGGAGAGGGGAGTGAGTTTTCGTTCGTCCTGCCGAGACGAGCCGTGAGTAGCTAGGTTTCGCCTAACAACGAATCGTCATACGTCGCTCCGAGGTCACAATGGCATACAAAGAAGGCAATCCGCTGGTCAAGCTGGTCATCTTCGCCGTCATCGTCTACTGCGGCTACAGATTCGGCATTCCGTGGGCGAAGGAGAAAAAGCTGCTTCCTTCGTCCGAGAGCTCATCTTCGCGCTCTCCGCGCGACGAGGGTTGCATGGGTCGGGCGCTCGCGGCAGGCGACGCATGGTCGGGCGGGTTCACGGCGTTCATGAATCCTCCTGTCGATGCCTCGGCATGGAGCGACTTCCGTTCGAGTGTCGAACGAGAGATCTCGAGCGCGAGGCAGGGCTGCGGCTGCCCCGAGGAATCGTGCCGTAAGGCGAAGGAAGCGCTGTCGGAGCTGAGCGACCTCGTGCGCAACATGGACGCGGCGGTACGAAGCAGCGGTCCGCCGACGATCGATATCGTTCGCGCGCAGGAACGGATTGACACTCTGCTCAACGAAGCGAGGACGCTGACGAACCAGGGCAAGTGAGGCGGGCGACTACGGTTTCTTGCTGAGAAGGAAGTCGAGCGACGCGCCCGGCTCGAGCTCTTCCGGGGCTTTTCCAGCCTGGAAGAGTCGCGCATTGACGTTGCCGCCAAGCTCCACGTGCGGCGCTTCGACGGAGAGCCACGTCCCCTCGCGGAGCCCGAGGACCGGGATGCGGTTCATTTCGTGGAACTCGCGAATCCTGTCTTCACGCGTCTCACCCATGTGCGTCGAGCCAGGTTCCGGATCGGTGTAATGAGGGTTGATCTGGAACGGGATCAGGTTGAGGGCTGCGAAACTCGGCGGCTCGACGATCGGCATGTCATTCGTCGTCCGGATCGTGGGGCAGGCCATGTTCGTGCCGGCTGACGAACCGACGTACGGCATGCCTCCCTCGACGCGGCGGCGGATCGGCTCGATCACGTTCAATTCATAGAGTGCGCTCAGGAGGCGAAACGTGTTGCCGCCACCGATGAAGAGTGCCTGCGCGTTCTCGACGGCCTCCTCTTCGTTGTCGACATCGTGGAGCGAATCGACGTCGATGCCGAGGTCGGCGAAGCGGTCACGGACTTTCGACGCGTAGCCATCGCGGTCGTGGAGGGCGTACGGAACGAAGAGGAGCCGGTCGACGTCGCCGAGGAAATCCTTGATCTCATCCGCCGCATGGTCGAGGAATCCTCGGCCGTGCATCGTCGAATTGCTCAGCAGCATCAGTCGTTTCGACATTCGATCTCTCCGGCGCGGGGCCGAGCGCCGGGCGCATTGTAAGACAGGTCAAAGGTCAGCGGTCAAAGGTCATGGCATGCTTCGTGCCGCGAACTGCGGCTTCCGGTTCGGTTTCTGTCAAGGGATACGAAATCTCCAGCGCGGATCGGATCGCGATCTCTCTGTTTTTCGTCCGAAGCTTGCTAACTTTGCGACCGGCTCCTTGTCTACATAGGTCGAGAAAGGTGCGGGCCGGCGAATGAGAAGCGATAACGAGCTGGTCGACGCAATCCGAGGCGGGGATCTCGAGGCGTTCGACGAGCTGATGCGCCGCTACGAGCGGCTCGTCTACCGTGTCGCCGTGTCGTTCGTCTCGACCCCCGAAAACGCATTCGACGTGACTCAGACCGTGTTCCTCAAGGCGTACCGCGGACTCGCCGGCTTCCGGAGCGAGGCGAATCTGAAGACCTGGCTCCTCAGAATCACGCACAACGAGGCGGTCAACTGGCTCCGGAGCGTGAGCGGGCGCGAGGCAGGCCACGAGCAGATCGAGGCGTTTGCCGACGTCCTTCCGGGAGGCGACTCTCAGGAGTTCAACCTGCTCGCGCGAGAGCGGAACGCCGCGCTCGAGCGCGCGATGGGACGGCTCAACGAGCGCTACCGTCTCGCGGTCGTGCTCCGCTACTTCCAGGGGCTCAACATCGCGGAGATCTCCGCGGTGCTCGGCTGCAGCGAAGGCGTGACGAAGAACATTCTCTTCCGCAGCGTGAAGTCGCTCCGGGAGTCACTCGCAGCGATGGCATGAGGTGAAGCGATGAACGGCAAGTGCGTCGAGATTCAGAAGGCAATGGACGAGCTCTTCGACGAGACGCTCGAAGAGTCTCGCGCCGACGAGCTGCTCGAGCACATCGATGGCTGTGCCGAGTGCGCCGCGCACTGGGGACTCGTCGGAAGGCTGCGCGCCAGCGCGGCGGCCGAACCGACCGATGCAGATCTTCTTGCGATGCGTCGCGGCGTGATCCGGTCGATCCGCGCTGGAGCGCCCGGCACCGCAGGATGGATCGAGGCGCTCCGTACGATGCTCATGACCCCCGCCTTCGGAGCCAGCGTTGCTCTCCTCATCGTCGTGGGCGCCTTCATGGCGGGACGTGCGACGCATCGCGCGGAGCGATCCGCCTCACCCGCGCTCGCCTCGGCGGGAGACGTGATCGTCGACGAGATCCACCTCGCCGCGTCGCGAAACCGCGAGCTCGCCGACGTCGAGAACTCCCCATTCAGCTACGCGAACGTCGAGGTCGAGGACGCAGGTGGTGGCAAACTGGCGCTGCGATTCGACGTCTCGCGACACGTCGACGTCGTGTTGCCGAAGAGCGACCCGCTCGTTGCCGACGTCCTCGCGCAGTCGCTGCTCGACCAGTCGTCGGTCGGCTCGCAGCTTCAGGCGATCTCGTACTCCACGCCGGCTGTGGCGCCGAAAGTCCGTGAGGCGCTCGTCCGCGCGATGCTCGACGACGCGAACCTCGCCGTCCGGATGAAGGCGCAGGAAACGCTCGTCGCGACTCCTGGCGATCCAGTGGTCGAGGATGGGCTCCTCGCCGTACTGCAGACGGAGGAGTCGGTGCAGATGAAGCTCGTCGCGATCGACTATCTGACGCGGAGCAAGGTGGAGCCCGAGCGGCTTCGCGAGGCGGTCGCACCGCGCGAATCGACAGCGCCAGTCGACGCGGTCTATGTCAAGGCAATGAACTACGTGAACTCGAAATGACTTCTGCGCCCGGGCGCGCGCCGGCAGCGGAAGCGACGAAGTTGAAGTGACAAGGAGGATTGCAATGAAGAGACTTGTGATGGCCGCGATGATCGTTGCGGCAGCGATTGGTGCCGAGGCGCTTGCGCCTTTGCAGGAGCGGAAGTTCGACGTGAGCGCCGGACAGACGCTCGAGATCGACCTGGAGACGGGGGGCTCGATTCGTATCACTGGCGCGGATGCCAACGTCGTCGTCGTGAAGAGCATTGCGCGAGGCAACAATGCGGGCGAGTTCGACCTTCGCGTCGAGCGAACGAAGAACGGTGTGAGCATCGAGTCGGAGTACGAAGGCTCGCGGCGCCACTGGAGCGGCGGCGTCGACCTCGACATCACCGTGCCACGCCGCTTCAACGTCGAGCTCGAGACGACGGGCGGTGGCATCACGATTCAGGGTGTCGACGGCGAGCTCGAAGGTTCGACCATGGGCGGCGCGCTCGACCTGAAGAACGTGAAGGGGACCGTGAAGATGAGCACGATGGGAGGGGGCATCACCCTCACCGACTCCGAGGTCGACGGCGAGCTGTCGACGATGGGAGGTCGCGTCGTCTTCCGTAACGTCAAGGGCGACGTGAAGGGAAGCTCCATGGGCGGCGACGTGGTCTACGACAACGTCACGCGCTCGAACGGCGCGACGTCGAACAAGCCGGTGGAGATCTCGACGATGGGTGGCGACATCAGCGTTGAGAGCGCTCCGGCAGGAGCGAACGTATCGACGATGGGTGGCGACATCGAGATCGCCTCCGCGGCGGGACGCGTGAAGGCGAAGACGATGGGTGGCACCATCGAGATCCAGGCGCTCGACGGCGGCGGTGTGGCGACGACGATGGGCGGCGACGTCGAGGTGCGAATGGTCGGCGACCCCTCGGCTGGCGATCGCTCGGTCGAGCTCGAGTCGATGGGCGGCGACATCACGCTCGTCGTTCCCGATGGACTGTCGATGGACGTCGAGATCGAGATCAGTTACACGAAGCATAGTGCGAGGAACTTCAAGATCTCGAGCGACTTTTCTATCGCCGTCTCGGAGACGCCGGAGTGGGACTACAAGGGCAGGTCGGGCGGACGTAAGGTCATTAGCGGGAAAGGGACGGTCGCAGGTGGGAAGAACAAGATTCGGATCTCGACGGTGAATGGTGACGTGACGCTGAAGAAGGGGAAGTAAGGCTCACCGCCTCATGACGACGATCTCGCGAGGCGTGGCACCTTCCTTCAGTGTGCCATCCTCGCGGAATGATTCCCACTGGCTGGTCGCGATGAAGTAGATCGCGTCACCCCCATCGGCGGCGAGCGTCAGTTCTGCGAACTCGGGGCGGTTCGCTTCGAGCGCCTCCCACGACGTGACGCTCCTTGCCTTCGCGTCCCAGGCAAAGCGAACGAGTCGTTGCGGAGTGATGCCGTTCTGTACCGCGATCACGCCTCCCTTCACGAAGAGGAGCCCGTCAATTCCAATCAGCGTCACGTCAGGGGCGGCATTCACGCGGGCGAGCTTCTTCGTCGCCGTGTCGGCCGTCCAGAGCCCCGTCAGGTAGTCGGCGACGAGGAGCGTCGCGTCGCTACCGGCGAATGCGAGTCCCTGAGGGTTGACGAAGTTCTCGTCCTTCAGCCACAGCGCGATCGCCTCGCTACCCGGCTCGTGACGGTAGATCGCGGCTGCTGTCGTATCGCTGACGTAGACGTTTCCTTTCGAGTCGAGCGCGAGATCGCCGAACCAGTGCTTCACGCCGTCGCCACCGAGCTCGACTCGCGCCGCGAGGCGTCCTTTCCGGATGTCCCAGGCGAGCAGCGCCGAACGCCCCTCGAGGGCGGGGTCGATTCCTGGAGTCATCGAAGTTGCGGCGCTGCAGATCCAGAGGAGCCCGCGCTTCGAGTCGACTTTCATCCCCATCGCGCTCCAGAGTGACTCCTCGGCGATGGGGAGCTTCGTCGCACGTCCGTCGCGGCCGACGCTAAAGACGGCGCGACCGAGGACCGTGCTCACGAAGAGCGTGCCCGACTTCGCGTCCCACGCCACTCCTTCGGGAAGCGCGCCTTTCACGTCGATCGTCGCCGCGGGCTTCGCCGTGCCGACGGGGGCCGCGCTTTTCGCCATTCGCTCGACGACCGCGGCGAATCGGGGCGATTCGCGAAGCAGAGCCAGGTCGTCGTCGTTGACCACTGGCATGACCACTCCCGTCGCCGCGAGGCGCTCGAGCATCGCGAGTGCCTCGTCGCTGCGATTTGCACGCGCCAGCGCACCGGCGAGGTTGAAGAGCACGCGCGGATGGTTAGGCCGGAGCGTGTCGAGCTTCGTCATCGACTCGAGGTATGCGGGCCAGTCCTGCCGGCCGTGCGCATCGAGCGCTGCCTTGTTGATCTCGCGCACGCTCTCGGCCGATGACGCCTGCGTGCCTGCGAGACAGACGACGAGGAACAACGATGCGAGTGTTTTCATGCACGCCTCCGTCGGTTCCTCCAATACAGGCCACTAGTCTATGCGGAGCAGAGAGCGGGGAGGGGAGAGGTGACCGTTTCGTTGCCGCGGATTGACGGAAACGAAGCGGCCCGCCGTAGGATCCCCCGCGATGCCGGCCCTCCCGGAATGGAGGATGCCGATCTACTTGGCCCCGGAGTCAGCGCTCGTCCACGGGCTGACGCGGCATGCGGGAGATCCTACGGCGGGCCGTCCCACCGTCATTTGCTCCGAGTATATTAATGCTGAAAACGGATCGTGTCTTCCATTTCTTTTGCGGGTATCGGTTTGCCGAAAAGGAAGCCTTGCATTTCATTGCATTTCCGCTGCTGCAGGTAGGTCATCTGCTCCCTGGTCTCGACCCCCTCTGCCACGACGCGACGCTGCAATCCGTTCGCCATCGTCAGGATCGCCTCGACGATCGCGCTATCCTCGCGGCTTCCGGGAACGTTCTGGATGAAGCCGCGGTCGATCTTCAGCGTGTTGGCGGGGAGGCTCTTCATCTGGAGCATGGAACACCGGCCGGTTCCGAAGTCGTCGATCGCGAGATGCGAGCCGAACGCTTTGAGCTCGTTGAGGGTGTCGAGCATCGCATCGCAATCGGGAATTGCGCGCTCGCTGATCTCGAGCTGCAGGATCGACGGGCTGACGCCCGCCTCGCGGAAGATCCGGTCGATGTCGTCGATGAGGTGCGGCTTTTCGAGCTGCTGACGCGACAGATTGATCGCGATTCGTGCGCCGTTGAGCCCAATCGCCTCCCACTCGCGCGCCTGGCGGCACGCCTCCGCGAGCACCCACTCGCCGATCGAGGCCGACAGGTACGAAGCCTCCGCCGCAGGGAGGAAGCGTCCCGGCTCGACGAGACCGTACTCGGGGTGGTTCCAGCGAAGCAGCGCCTCGATGCAGTCGATTCGTCCTGTGCGCGTATCGACTTCCGGCTGATAGTGGAGAACGAATTCGCCGTTCCGGAGGGCGCGCCGCACGCCGCCGACGAGCAGAGCTCGCTCGAACGCTCGTTGACTGACGGCGTTACGGTGGAACTGGTACGAGTTGCGCCCCGTTTCCTTCGCGCGCAGCATCGCCTCGCGTGAGTTGTCGAGGAGGGCGTCGGGGTCCGCGCCGTCGGTCGGAAAGACGGAGATGCCGACGCTGCAGGCGAGCGTAATCTCGTGGCCGTCGAAGACGAACGGCTGCGCGATGGAATCGAGCACGCGCTGGGCGATGATCGCGCACGTCTCTTCGTCTCCGAAGCCGGTGAGCAACAGCGCGAATTCGTCGCTGCTGATGCGCGCGACGCTGTCTTCCACCCGCACCGCCTCGGTGAGGCGCACGCCGACGCGCTTCAGAATCCGCTCGGCGATCGACTGACCCCAACGCCTGACGACGATCGAGAAGTAGTCGAGGTCGACGTAGAGGACGGCGATCCGCCGCTGGCCCCGCCGCGCGGCGGCGAGCGCCACGGTGAGGCGGTCGAGGAAGAGCGTGCGGTTCGGGAGCTCCGTGAGTGGATCGTGGAGCGAGAGATGCTCGAATCGTTGTACCGCTTCGCGCTGCTCGCTCGTCTCCATGAGAACGGCGTCGAACACGACGTGCCCCGAGGCGTCGGTCGAGGCCGTCGCGTTCTGGCATACCCACGCGACCGAACCGTCGCGGCGGCGCAGGGGAGCCTCGATCGTTCGCAACTCTCCGAGGTCGCGGAGCGCGGCGAGGACGAGCTCGCCGTCCGACGCATTGACGTATTCGAGCCGGGCCGTGGCGAGGAGCTCCTCTCGCGTCTCAAAGCCGAGAAGTTGTGCGAGCGCGTCGTTGCAGTCGAGGAGATGTCCCGATGCGTCGAGACGGCAGACTCCCGTCCCGTTCCGCTCGTAGACCTGTTGATAATTGAGTACGCCTGGAATCATGAATCGGCGTCCTTTCCCTCGCTGAGACAACCTGTTCGGTTTTTCCAGCCGCGAGCCTACGCCCCCAGGGCGCCAGGTTCCATCACCTAAAGATAGCGAAACGCAAGGGGGGCGCATTCCCTCGCCTCGAGCTAACCCGTGTTTCTCACAGCGCTTCTTCGCGAGACTGCCGAGAGCGGCCTGGATGCGAGGCGCGCGGCGATTTCGCGACGACGGCATAGTTGACACTATGTCGAGGAGCGAACTCGTCGCACAACGAAGCAGACAGACCGCAAGCGGCTGTCGCAGCGTAAGGGCTGTGAGAAATGCGGGTTAAGGACAATGGCCTGAACTTAGGGACGAAAGTCTCGAAGTTAGAACGTAGAAGTTTGAATGCTGAACCCTGAAACCCCCGCCCGGGGCCCTTTTCTGGGTTCAAACTTCATCGTTCATCGTTCTAACTTCGGCCTCTTCCTCTTATGTTCA
>JACPDH010000117.1 GCA_016184115.1 Acidobacteriota bacterium
AAGTGGGTTCCCGTCGCCGGAAGAGGCAAACGAGCGTCGGAGTCTCATCATGCTTTGCGCCTGGCGCTCGAGCTCGGCCCTGCGATCGCGGTCATCGAACGACGCCCAGAAGAGCGCCGCAGCAGCGCGGGCGGCCGGTGTGTAGCGGAGCAGTCCGCCGGTTTGCAGCATCGCGACGAGTGCGGTGAGAATCCGCGTCGCATCGTCGTCGTGGACTCCGCGCTCATACCCCTCGTCATAGCGCGAGACCGAGTAGTCGCGCACGAGGCTCAGGAGCTCATCGTGCCCGAGCGCCGCGGTCGCGAGGTGCTCGAAGCTCAGGCCGTTCTCGCCCCGTTCCGCGGCGTCGAGAATCGACGCGGCCAGGAACTCGCCTCGGTAGACGCCGGCCGACTCCGAGACGTGAGTCTCGGTCCAGAGCTCGCGCGCTTCGTCGAGCTCACGACTCTCGATCGTCTGGAAGAAGCTCGTTCCGGTCAGGTGCAGGACCATGCGTCCATCGCGCGGAAGCATCGTGAGCTCGAGCTTCTGCGTGTTGACGCTGAAGCGATGCTCGCCCAGGCGGATGATCGACGCTCCCACTTCGAAGATGTCGGCGCGATCGCGCAGCGAGCGTGCGGCGTCGGACTTCGCCGCCTTCCTCCGCCCGTCGATCTCGTCGGCCCGAACGACGTCGCCGAGATCCCGAAGCCTCCGGGATGTGTCGTGCAGCTTCTCGACCATCGGGTCGGAGGCGAAGAACGCGTTCAGCGCGTCGCTTCCGACGAACGATTCCGAGCGCCTTACGATGCCGTCGAGGATGCGGTTCGCCGCCGTCATCAGTTGATCCGCGCGACGCTGTCGCTCGTCGAGGAGCGACTGCCTTCGCGCGCTGAACGCTTCGAAGATCTCCTCGCGCTTCGTCGTCAGGCGATCGAGGTAATCCTCGAGCTCTCCGAATCTCGTCTCGAGGTTCTCGAGGAGGAGCAGCAGCTTCGAGAGCTCAGTGTCGCACGACTCCGGGCTTGCGGCGCGCGCGAGCGCGTTCGTCATGTTCTGCTCGAGCAGGTTGAACTGGACGCCGAACTCGGCAGCGCCTTCCTTCGCGAACAGCTCCTTGCGCCGCGCGGCGAGCATCGCGCGAATGCGATTGAGCCCGCCCATGAGCGACGAGATGCGATCGAGCAGTCCGATTCGCACCGTGGCGTCGTCGATTGCGATCGTGTCGAGAACCTCGATCAGCATGTTGAGCGAGCCGGCAACGGTCTCGACCTGGACGATTCCGGCGTCGGCGGCCGTGACCTTGTCGATCGTCGAGATGCGCGCCTCGATCTCTTCGGAGCTCCGCCGGTATGGAGCGAGCGACTCCTCCTGCAGGAGGTATCCGAGCGTCTGGCGGCTCACGTCATCGAACGATGTGACGACGCGCGCCTCCAGCTCGTCGAGCCGTGCGCGATCGACGTACCGCAGTTCGCGAAGCGAGATGATCTGCCCTCGCTTCGCGCGCAACGCCGCGAGCGCGCCGACGTAGTCTTCGATCGATCTCCAGCTCTCGGGACGTGCTCCCCGGATGATGTCGTCGATCGCCGCCGCGATCGCGGCGACCGAGGAGGACGCCTGCGCCTCGAGCGCTTCGACCTTCTCGAACTCGTCGATCACCTGCTCGGCCGTCACCTGGATCTCGCGGATCGTTCCAAGGAGCCCGATCTCGGCGTGACCGAGCCAGTAGTACGAATCGGCCATCCTCGTGCATGAGGCGATGAGGTCTTCGTAGATCTCACGCCGCGGATCCTGGTCGGAGATCATCCGGCAGATGCCCAACGCATCGGAGATACCTCTGACGAGGTCGGCGTTGCCCACCTTCTCGAGGTAGGTGCCCGTCGGTTTGCGGGTCGCGACGTGCGTCGCGCTCTCGAACGGCGTCTTCCAGAGCTGCACCGGATGAACCCGCGCCGGTTCTCCCGACGTGGCGGAGAAGATGATCATCTTGCCGTCTTCGAACAGGCTGAAGCCGTGACAGGAGAGGAGGTTCACGACCTCTTTGCGAATCATGTTGTACGGGAGCAGCAGCCACTGCCCGTCGCTCCGGCGGTAGAAGACGTAGAGGACGTCCTCTCCGTTAGGCGAGCGGATCGCCCGGATGAACTGCATCCCTTCGACGCTCTGGTCGAACGACTTCGTCTCGCCACCCCGCAGGTAGTAGCCGCCGGGAAAGATGATTCCGTGATCCTCGGGGAGTTGGACGCACGCGTGTCCGATCTCGTCGATTCGCCGCACTTTCTTCGTCCGCGTATTGAACACGAAGAACCTTTGCAGCTCCTCGCGATACGGGACGACGCGGAGGAGGATGAGCGCGCCTAACTTCGCGTACGAAATTGCGGCGTCGTCGAGCGACTGGTCGGCCTCGTCGACCGGCTCACGGTAGATGCCGAGACCGTCCGCGGTGTTGTTTTCGATCTTGATCGTGAGGTCGCCGCCGACGGTGTCGACGAAGAGCTGGTCGAGGATCGAGACGTGTGGATGCTCGCCGTGAACGAAGTCTTCGCGGCTCGTCGGCGTCCACTCGAAATCGAATTGCGGAGGGTAGACCGCGTCGCGCTCACCGCGATTGTCGATGTAGCGAACGCTGCCGTCGACGCCGGCTTCCCAGCGGAAGACTTTGACGTCGTTCAGGCTCTCGCCGACTTTGAACACCGCGAGGAGTCGCGACTCGACGAGCCGCAACTGCAGCAGCGACGTGTTCTTGTAGTACTGGAACAGCTCGCGGAAGTCGCGAACGAATGCCGGATCGTCGAGGAAGTAACCGGGATCGCCGGGTGAGAGCTGCGGGAACTCGAAGCCGAGATCGGTCTCGACGCAGCGGTGCAGGCTGAATGCATCGGCGACGGAGATCTCGCGGCGGAGGCCGATGAAGACGTTGTAGCCGAAGAGAAAGAGCTCGCCGATGCCGGCGATGTCGCGCGGCACGCAATTATTCTCGGTGCGGATCCGCTCGCTTCCGAGGACTGCCATTTCGCCGCCGCCGAAGATTTCGAGACGTCGTTGGTTGAGCGCGTTCGTCGCGCCGGCGAGCGACGCGGAGTGCTCGATCAACCGGTCACGAACGATCTCGAACGTGCCTCGATCGAGTTGTTCGGTGCGAGTCTCACCCTGTCGTGGTTCTGTGGTCATGCGCGCTCCGATGGGCACGGCGGCGCCCTCGCGCCACCGTGCCCGACGACTTCACGAGGCCGTGTCAGTCCGCCTTCGATCGGCCCTTCGATCCCTTGTCCTCAGGCTCGAGCAGGTCGCTCAACACTCCGGAAAGCTTCGCCGCTCCGTCGCCGCGCGTGAAACGCTCGACGAGCGCCGAGAGGTTCGAGCTGCGGCCGATCAGCTCGTCGACCGACTTCCCGATGCCGACCGAGTTTACGATGCGCTCGAGGAACGCGCCGTCGCCGCCGACGATGTCGATCTTCGCGGCCTTGAGCGCTTCTCCGAGAATCGCTGCCTTCGCCTTCGCGACGCTCTCGTCGACCCGGATCGCTTCCGCGCCGAGTAGCCGGTCGAGGTCGAGGCGGAGCCTGAACTCCTCGTGCGCGCGGCTCTTTTCGTCGAGCTTCTTCATTGCGTCGGCTTTCATCTCGATGCCGCCGGCCTCGGCGGCAGCCTTTTCACGGAGTACTTTTGCTTCTGCGGCGCCGACCTTTTCGATTGCCGCCGCTTCCGATTCCCTGACACGAACCTGCGCGAGGCCTAACTTCTCGGTCGCCACGGCATCGGCTTCCTTGACCTTCGCCTCGGCGAGCCCCGGAGCGGCAGCCTCGGCTTCGACGCCTTCGGCCATGCGAATCTTCGCCCGCGCCTCGCGATCGGCCGATTCGAGTGCGGCCTCCGCTTGCAGGATCCTCTCCTTGCCCAGGAATTTCGCAGCCTGCTCGGCGGCCTCCGCGGCCTTGATGTCTTTGACGAGTTTCTCCTGTGCCTCGCCCTCGGCGATGATGATCGCGGCGTCCTTCGTGCGCCTGGCTTCTTCGATCGTGCGCAGCCCCTTGATCTTCTCCTCTTCCTCCGCCACGGTCCTCTCGACCGAGACGCGGTCGCGGATGACTTCCTGAATCGCGCGACGCTCGACCTCCAGAGCCTTTTCCTTCTCGATCCGCGTCAGCTCGACGGCGCGTTCGCGCCCGACGGCTTCGAGGTCGCGGTCCTTCTTCACGCGCTCGTCCTCGATCGCGATGACGCGCGTGCGGTTACGCTGCGCGACCTCGACCTGTCGCTGCTTGTTCTCCTCGGCGATCGAAACTTCTTCAGCCGTCTTGATTCGCGCCATCTCCGAGCGGAGGAGCTCCTGCGCCTGAATGCTCGCGAGCTCGGCCTGCTCGCGAGCCTGCACGCTCGAGATTTCGCGCTGCTGCTTGGCTTCCGCGTCGGCCTGCTGACGCTCGAGCTCGAGGATCGCCTCGGCGGCCTCGACGTCCTGCTTCTTGATCTGCTTCCTCTCCGTGTTCTCGTATTCGTTCGTCCTGACGGCTTCGACCGCGGTCAGCTCCGTGATCTTGCGGATGCCCTGCGCGTCGAGGATGTTTTTCGGATCGAGGCTCGTGACTGGAGTCTGCTCGAGGTAGTCGATCGCGGCATCTTCGAGTACATAGCCGTTCAGGTCGCGGCCGATCAGCTCGATGATCGCGTCGCGGAACTCGTTTCGCTTCGTGTAGAGATCGACGAAGTCGAGCTGCTTGCCGACAGTTTTCAGTCCTTCGGAGAACTTCGCGCTGAAGAGCTCCTCGAGCGTTCCCTGGTCCGAGCCGCGCGCGCAGCCGATCGACTGCGCGACCTTGATCACGTCTTCCGACGTCTTGTTCACGCGAACGAAAAACGTGACCTTGATGTCGGCCCGGATGTTGTCGCGGCAGATCAGTCCTTCCTTGCCGCGGCGGTCGATCTCGATCGTCTTGACCGAAATGTCCATCACTTCGGCCTTGTGGATGATCGGAATGACGACCGAGCCGGTGAACGTGACTTCAGGGTCCTTCCCCATCTTGTTCACGATCAGAGCCTTACCCTGTTCGACCTTTCGGTAGAACTTCGCGATGGCGACGACGGTTGCGATGACGATCACGACCGCGATGACGACGACGATTGCGACGATTCCCGCGAGATTGCCAGACATCTGTTTCCTCCTCCGGGTAGCGGACCCGGTATTCCGGTTGCTGGTTTCGAACCGTTTCTAACGATCTGCGTCGAGCAGCTCCGAGGCGGTAGGTGCGACGCGAAATACACCGTGCTCGGGGTCATAGTCGAATACGATGGCGCGGTCACCGCGCGTTAGGGCGTCGGGCCGGTCGCAGCGAACCTCCGCGATGAAGCCGGCGCCGCCGTCGTCGATCTCGCCGCGGCCGAAAGTCGCGTCGACCTTGGTCGAAAGGATCGTGCACGAGTGGCCAACGAGCGAGCTTCGCTGCGGCGCTTTCTCGGTGACGTAGATCTTTCGCAGCGGACGAACGAGCCGTGAGGCGATGAATCCTCCGACGAGGAACGAACCCAGCCCGATGCCTGCGGCGAAGATCGTGCCTACGGGACCTGCCGGAAGCAGCGGCGCCGCGAGCTCCATCCCGATCATGCTCAGCATCCACGAAAGCAGCACGACGGCGCTGCCCCAGATCGTGATCGGAACGCCAGAGATGCCGAGCGCCGCCATGATTCCGGCGACGACGCCGGCACCATCGCCGCTCGCCGTCGCATCGCCGCCTTCGGTGATCGCGTCGACGTCGTCGAGCGCCTCGAGACCGAGAAAACTATCGAGGAACTCGAGGTCGAACGCGCCGACGATGACCAGTGCGGCGTAGAGCAGCACGAAGCCAAGCAGTACGGTGAAGATCACCGTCGGGAACGCGAGAGCGGTTTCGATGATCGCATGCATCGTTTCACCTTCGGTCTTTCGATGGGACGAAGTCCTTATATCAACTGTAGGCACACGCGGTAAGTGCGCATCAGCAGCACGCGCCACGTAACCCCTCGCGGGGACACGTTCGTAGGTCGGATCCTTGGGCCGTTCCTGCCTTGTCGCTTTACGTTTCTCGCTTGCCACGGCGCTTCGAGGTTGTCCTCGTCTTCCTGCCGGTCGCGGCGCGGCCCGACTCGCCGCCCGGCGCGAGCTTCATCAGCTCGCTGACCAGGATCACGCAGCGCCGCGTGTCCTTCCTGCGTGACAGCACGATCAGCGCCTCCGCCAGTTGCGGGTCCGACGCGAACTGCTCGGCGCCGGAGACGAGCCATTCGTCGAGTGACGTTTCCCGGCGGCGTCGCTCCCGCGGATCCGCGGGCTCGTAGCCGACCGGGTCGTCGACGAGGTAGCCCGGGTGGACGCGAAAGAAGTGCGCAAGCCGCTCGCGCGTCTCGTCCGACAAATGACGGCGTGTGCCACTCTCGATCTGAGAGAGGTACGCCTGCGTGACCGACGTCCCTGTCTCGTCGCGCATCAAGCGGGAGACTTCCGTCTGCGTGATCTCGCGCTTGAAGCCGCGACGCGCCCCCTCGAGCGATCTGAGGTGCTTAAGTTTGGTTGCCAGGTCCATAACGGGTAGTAATATATAGCATATGGCTATTTTGTCAAGGAGAATCGGATTGGTCGGTTTTGGACTGACTAACGAAGAGCTCCGCGGGTTCGCGGTGGGGATGCCGCGAGGGAGTGCCGTATACGAAGAGGAAGGCTAGGAGTACGCGTCGAACCACAGTGGTCATGCGGCGAGTGGTGGTCGAGTGTCTCTTTTTCGCGAAAGCCTGGCCCGGACCTCATGCTGTGTACGTTCGCGTTTCGGGCAAACGTCAGGGGATGGAACTGTGACTGTTGCTTAGGACAAAGCGGGTGGCGCGACTACGGGCCCGCGAATTCTGAACACAGCTGGACGTGCCAAACCGACGACGCGAGTCACGGGATTGTGGGCGGCGAGTGCGTGCTGAGGTGGGGCACCCTGCCGAAAACAGCTGCGCCCGAGTCCGTGAGGAGCTCGGGCGCAGGGGGGCTTTTGGCGTGTCTACTGGAGGCTGAGGAGCACGAGAATCTCGCCCTGGCCCGACGCAAGAGGCTCGAGCGCCTTGCCGAGAAGCGTTCCGGGGCGATGCATCTCGATGTCGCCGATCTTCACCGGCTGCGATTTCATTGCGGTGCCGGTCACGTCGCTCGTCACGAGAAGGTCGCCGATGGCAATGGAACCGTGGCTGGCATCGGCCTTTACACGGACGCGGCCGACGGTTGCGATCTGGAACTTGCCTTCTCCTTGCGTCCCGAGCGCAAGGCCGGGCTGGCTCGACACGACACCTGCGACGTGCGAATCATATGGGCGGGCTGACGAAGTAACTCCGTCAATCGTTTCGGAGTCGATTACCACAACTGTGCCAGGCGCGAGGTCGTCGTCGCTCGCCACCCACTCGGCGACATCCTGGTACTTTGCGGCGATATTGCCGTCGACCGTTAGGGCACCCGAGAAGTGGCCTGCGCCGTTGACGTCGAGCACATACGCGGGAGCGGTCGTGCCGATTCCCACGCGCCCGATGTTGGTGATGATCATTCGCTGCGCGTTGGCGGTCATGAATCGGAGCGACGGATTCGGTGCCACGGCGAGCACGTTGGGGCGGACGTTGAAGAATCCGGCGCCGGCGCCGAACGACGAGCCGCCATAACCGAAGTTGAACGCGGGGCCGTTCACGAGGTCGACGCCCATTCCGGCGAACAGGTCCTGGTTCGAATTGCCGAAAATGTGAAACTGCCCGCTCGGCGTGTTCGTGCCGAGTCCGACCCATCCCGTTCCGGGATCCGAGTAGAGCGCCGAATCGCCAAGGGTACCAACGCCGTCGGTCCATCTCGGAACCTTGTTGGTGGTTCCGGTTCCCGCGACTTCGGCGGAGCTCGAGACCTTGGCCGTCGGAAGCGGGTTGATCGGCGAGCGCTCTTGCGAGCGGGCGCTCAACGCGCAAAGCGAGACCATTACGACTGCCAGAACTACGAAGCGCACTGCATTTCGACGCTCAAACATGATGCCTCCACGCGAATCCCAGGCGCCGATGGTTCCGAGTTCGTACTGCACATCCAGTCGGGCGCTATCAGGGGTCTGGTTAAAGTTTCGCCTTTGATCGAACCGTCGTCAACCTGAGGTCTGGTAGGGCCTCCGCCCTCGGGTGTTCGGGGTCGTCGCCCTTCAGTCGGGCGTAGAGCTTCTAATCGCACGGTGCGGCTGGAAATTCTGGGCGGTCGATCACCGCTCATTGTGACGCGACTCCTCGGAACGATATCGCCCGATCTGTACCGATAGGAGAGACCGCTCGATCGTGAGCGATGTGCGGCGGGTGAAATCACGGCTCTCGCGGGAGTGCCGGAATTGCTGACGGAGTCGGGAGTGCGGCCCAGTTTCGATTCCCACGAGGAGTCGCAGTTGATTCGACGGGCAATGTATATGTCGCGGACCTGTGGGCGATTCGCAAGGTCTCCCCCGCGGGAGACGTAACGACCATCGCTGACGTTCAGGCGTGGGGAATCGTCGTGGACTCGGGAGGAACGATTTATTTCAATGACTCGGAAACGATCAGCAGGATCTCCTCAGATGGCGACGTCGTTACCATCGGTGGATTGGACAGCTATCGGGGGAACGCCGACGGAACAGGAGTTTGGGCTCGTTTCCATTATCCCTACGCGATCGCTCCGACCGCGAGCGGAGACCTCTACGTTGCAGATTCACAAAACGATCGAATCCGCCTCGGGCGGCCTGCGCTTTCCGGAGGCCTCGAGGTCGAGAAGATGGCGGATCAGACCTCCGGGTTGACCTATCGGCTCAGATTCTCCGGTACCGCGAGCTCGTACACATGGCGCACCACGCGCAAGCCGGCAGGTTCGGCGGCCCTTCTCTCGTCAACAACCGTCGCGACTCCGACGATCAAGCCCGATGTGGCCGACCGATACGAATTCGAGCTCGTGACCTCTGACGGCGTGTCGAGCTACATCGGTCAAGTCGCGCTCGAACCTCCACGCCTGTTTGGATCGGCAATCGCATTTGCGGAACGAACTTCGACGCGATTGCTGACGATCGCCCTAACCGAGCCGCTCGGCTTTACCGTGACAGCGAATTGGGCCACGGCAGATGGGAGCGCCGTCGCCGGTCGCGACTATGTTGCGGCGAGCGGGAGCTTGACGTTTGCCCCCGGCGAGACATCCAAGGCGATTTCGATTGAAACTCTCGATGACGCGATCGACGAGGCCGACGAATACTTCGTCGTGCAGCTCGAAGACGTAGTGGGGGTTCAAAACGGTGGCCCGGCGACTGTGACGTTTCGCGACGACGATCCAACACCGGCGGTGTCGATCAGCGACGCCGCCGTGATCGAGGGGGACTTCGGTAGCTCGTCCACCGTGGTGTTCAATGTAACTTTGGCGGAGGCGAGCGAGCAGACGGTCTGGTGCACAGCGAAAACCGTAAGCGGTTCCGCGTCTGCGGATTCGGACTTCATCTCGCTCGGCGGGAAGTCGCTTACCTTCTACCCAGGTGAATTGTCGAAGACGGTCGCCGTCTCGGTCGTTGGCGACACGGAAGTGGAAGGCGACGAGACGTTCTTCGTGAATCTCACAGTCCCGTCCGGCGGCGTAATTGCCGATGGGCAGGGAGTCGGGACCATCCTCAACGACGACCTTATTGCCGAGGTAGCTCCCGAGGGATTGACCGCGATGGCAACGAGCACTTCAAGCGTGGCGATCAATTGGAGTCCAGTCATCGGTGCCAAGTTCTACCGTGTGTATCGCAGGAGCAGTGGTACCGGTTTTGCGCAAATCGGGTTGCCTGCTGCGACGGGGTACATAGACTACGGTGTGAGCGCCGGAAAATCGTATCTATACAAGGTTCGCGCAACGAACGGACTGACCGATTCCGCCGACAGCGCTCCGGATCTCGCCACCACGATCCCATTCACCGAGGCTTCGTTGACGCCGGGAGTTACGACGGCAAGAGCAACACATCTTTCCGAGCTCAGGTCAGCAGCGAACGCTGTCAGGCAACTCGCAGGGCTCCCAGTGAGCACGTTTACCGATCCGGTGCTCACGACGGCAACGACGGTCAAGGCCGTTCACGTGACCGAGGTACGCGCGGCGGTCGAATCCGCGAGAAGAGCTCTCGGCCTGCCGTCGATGGCGTGGACCGACACAACCGTGCAGCCCGGCGAGACGAAGATCAAGACAGTGCACATGGACGAGCTCCGGAATGCAGTGAGATGAGGCACACTGAGTCGGGAGAGCGCGAAGCCATTTCCAGCGGATTCGGCTGGCGGGACGGAGAAGCTCCGCGTTTGGCGGACTCGGCGCCTTCGCGTGGACCGATCCAGCGCTGACGATTGTTAGTTTGCCGATTCGCGCCGTGCACGTCTCCGAGCTGCGCGCGTCGCTCGGCGCCGCACGTGCGTCGCTCGGATTGTCAATCCTCTTGATCACCGACTCGCCTCTAGTCCCGGGTGTTACCGGAATCAAGGTGACGCACATCCTCGAGCTGCGCGACGGAGCGAGCTGAACCCGCCGTGAGGCAAAGGGGACTGGGAGCAGATCTCGCTAGCGAGGGTTGGCCACTAGTGCTCGCGAGCGCACTCTCCGTCTTCGACCTTCGCTAGACAGTCTTCATCCTTCGCCCTCGCGTGCGTGCATACACGTACACCGAAATGAAGAGTGTCGAAGACGAGAAGTCGCTTGAATCGCTCGATCGGTGCGGAGACAAAACCGCGTTTCAGGCTCTAAGCGCTTCGACCGGCTCCAGTCGCGACGCGACGACAGACGGGTAGAGCCCCGCGGTTAGGCCGATGCCGACGGCGAAGCCTCCGGCGATGAGGATGCCAGGGAGCGACACCATGAGGCCGCCGGGGAAGTTGCTCCCGATCGCGAAAACGAGGAGCACGCCGAGGCCGCCACCGATCGTGGCGCCCATCGTCGACAACGTCATCGACTCGATGAGGAACTGGAAGAAGATCTCTCCATCCGAAGCTCCCATCGCCTTGCGAAGGCCGATCTCATAGAGGCGCTCGCCGATGGAGATTTTGAGCACCGAGAAGATTCCGACGCCGCCGATGATCAGCGACACGCCGGCGATCGAAAAGAAGACGATCGTCCAGTTGCGCAGTATGACGTCGATCTTCTCGCGCTCCTCGAGGATCTCTTTGCCGACGTTCGTGACATTGACGTCTTTGATGCCGTTGTGCGCCCGCGTCATGATGCCCTTCGTCTCGTCCTCGGCTTCGACCGAGCGCTCGAACTGCGAAGCCTTGAGGATCATGTATGACACGGAGTTGCGCCCGTAGATCGTTTCGTAGGTCGAGAGGGGAACGTAGAGTCCGCGCATCTCGCGGAACATGTCGTCGTCGTTGACGAACGTCGTGTCGAACTTGCGGACGACGCCGACGACTTCGAGCCGCCGTCCCGACAGGGTGATCTGCTCGCCAATCGCGTTCTTCGTTCCGAAGAGCTTCTGCTTGAGCTCGTAGCCGAGCACGCAGACCGGCCGCACGCCGACCTGGTCGCGTTCCGAGATGAAGCGGCCGAACTCCGCCGAGCGGTTCCGCGCGAAGGCGTACTCCGGCGTCACGCCGTAGACGCTCGCTTTCCGCAGGAGCTTGTTCGCCGAGATGATCCCTTCGCCTTCAGCGACGGCCGCGGGGACGGTGGTCTCCTGTGCGCTGCCAAACGCGTCACGATCCTCTTCGCGCAGCCCCTTGGAGAAGTGCGCCTTCTGCTGTTGGAGCCGATCGACGGGGCGCTTCTGCGACACGTACAAGACGCCGTCGAAGCCCAGATCGTTAATGCCTTTCTCGACGCCGGCGCGAACGCCGTTGAGCAGCGACAGCACGACGACGAGCGCGACGGTACCGAGGATGACACCGGAGAGGGTCAGCATCGAGCGCAGCTTGTGCGCCCGGATCTCCTCGAGGCTTGTGCGGACCGACTCTTTGATTTGCATGGCTGGACCGTCCTTAGTCGACGCGAAGCGCTTCGATCGGGTTGAGGCGCGACGCCTTGAGCGCCGGGTAGACGCCGAAGACGATCCCGGTGCCCGCGGCGAAAACGAGTGCCTTGAGGATGACTTCAGGTGTGATGATTGCCGGTTCGTTCGTCAGCATGCTGATTCCCGACGTGAACGCGCGACCGAAGAGGATGCCGATGACGCCTCCGAACGCCGAGACGAGCAGAGCCTCGGCCATGAACTGGCCGAAGACGTGGAGGCCGTTCGCGCCGATCGCTTTGCGGATGCCGACTTCGCGAATCCGCTCCTTGAACGACGCCATCTGGATGTTCATCACGACCACGCCGCCGACGAAGAGCGAGATGATGCCGCACACCATGAAGGTGACGTCATACATCTTCCCCTGCTCCTCGTTCTGCTTCATCCGCTCGACGCGCGACACGACCTCGAAATCGACGACGCCGTGCTCGCGCTTGAGGATCTCTTCGATCTCGCTGGTCGCTTCCTTCGCGCGCTTCGTGTCCTTCATCCGTACGTGCATGAAGCCGAGGCGTCCCGTCTTCAGCGATTCACCGCGGCGAGTCATGATCGCGGTGACGGGGACGAAGACCTGGCGGTTCATCCACCGGAGCGCATTGCGCCCCGATCCGAACGCGAAGAACTTGTGCTCCATCACGCCGACCACGGTGTAGCCGGTGCCGTTGATCGTGACGGTCTTGCCGATCGGGTCGTCGGAACCGAAGAGCTCCGCGGCGCGGGCAGTGCCGAAGACTACGACGCGGCTCGCCGATTGGATGTCGCTGTCGGTGATGAAGCGTCCGCGCTCGACCTTGAAATCGTTCAATGGGCTGAATGCCGGGACGACGCCGGAGATCTCGCGTGATTTCTCCCGGTCTCCGTAACGCAGCACCGCCTGCTCGTTGATGACGGGTGAGACGAGGTCGATTTCGCGCGCCTGTGCCTTGATCGCCATCGCGTCGCCGAAGGTGAGCCCCTTCGAGGCGGCGGCGCGCGCCGAGTCAGTCACCTTGCCCGACTGTTTGTTCCAGATGAAGATCTTGGCGATGCCGCCGCTCTCTTTGTAGTAGCGCTTCGACTGCTCTTTGCCAGCCGCGGCGAGCGCGAAGGTTGCCACGATCGACGCGACCCCGAGGATCACGCCGACGAGCTGCAACATCGTGCGGCCCATGTGGGTGCGGATGTCGGCGATGCCGTCGAGGATCGATTCGAGCAGGATCATGCAACCGCCTCTCCAGGGAGCGCGTCGACGATCTCGCCGTCGACGATGCGAATGCGGCGATGCGTACGCGCGGCGATCGCCGGATCGTGCGTGACGATGACGATCGTCTCGCCCTTGGTGGCAAGCGATTCGAAGATGTCGATGATCTCAGTTCCTGTCTTCGAGTCGAGGTTTCCCGTCGGTTCGTCGGCCAGGATGAGCGACGGATTGTTGACGAGAGCGCGCGCGACCGCAACGCGCTGGCGCTGGCCACCCGAGAGCTCGGCGGGGCGATGCTTCGCACGATTGCCGAGTCCGACGAGCTCGAGCGCCTGTCGCGCTCGCTCGGTCCGTTCCTCGGAGTCGATGCCGGCGTAGAGAAGCGGCAGCTCCACATTCTTGAGGATCGACGCGCGCGGCAGCAGATTGAACGTCTGGAAGACGAAGCCGATCTTCTGGTTGCGAATCTTCGCGAGTCCGCCAGCCCCGATCTTCGCGATGTCCTGGCCATCGAGCCAGTAGCTGCCTGCAGAGGGCGAGTCGAGGCATCCGAGGATGTGCATGAGCGTCGACTTGCCCGAGCCGGAGGGCCCGATGATCGACACGAACTCGCCTTTGCGGATTTCAGCATCGACGCCGCGAAGTGCCTCGACGGCGTTCTCGCCCGAGTCGTAGACCTTGCGGATTGCGGAGAGCTCGATCAGCGCGCGCTCAGGCGCGTTGTCGACGCTTGGATTCTCCGTCTTCCGGCTCACGGCGAAGTTCAGGATGCTCAGGAAGCTCATGGGGTATCCCCTCTCGGGATGTCATTACGTGGTTCGGGGCGGAGAGTTGCGTTTGAGAGCCGGATTTCCGGGGCTGGCGGCGACGCAGGACGCTCCGCGATCGAGCCATGATGATCGGCTCCGCGTCATCGGCGCAGGGTCCGTACGCGGAAAGGGACGACGCAGCGCGTCGCCCCTGTGAGCCTTGCCCCTGTTTGATGCGTTGGCCTAGTCGTCGTCGTCGTCGTCGCCCTTGGGCAGCGTCGGGTCTTCGAGTGCGATCTCTTCGCCCGTCTTCAGCCCCTTGAGGATCTCGACACGCGAGTTATCGGCGAGGCCAGTCTCCACGGTCTTCATATCGAAGAAGTCCTTCCAGGCGTCCTTGTCGAACTCCTCGGCGCCTTTCTTGCCTTTCGACTTGTCGCCCTTCTGTTCCTTCTCCTTCTTCGCGCGCGCCTCAGCGATCTTTGTGATCTCTTCCGGCTTGAGATTCTTCTTCACGAAGACGACGTCTCCCTGATCCTTGTGGAAGACTCCTTCGACCGGCGCGCCGAGCACGCCCGTCTTCTTCTCGCCGAGGATCTCGATGTTCGCCGTCATTCCGGAGCGGAGCTCGTGGCCCTGCGCATCGAGACGGATCTCGACATCGAAGACGCGGATCTTCTCGGCGACGCGGACCGCGGGAGCGATGCGGTCGATGCGGCCGTTGAACGCTGTCTTCGGGAACGCATCGAGGGTCACCTTGACGGTCTGGCCGACATGGACTTTGCCGATATCGATTTCGTTGATGCCGGCCTTGATGATCATCGATGACGTGTCGGCGACGCTGAAGAGGATGGTGCCCGCGTTGAACGACGAGACACCCGAGGTGACGGTCTCACCGACTTGAACGTTTCGCGTCAGCACTACGCCGCTCATCGGGGCGGTGATGTTCGAGCTCGATGCCGACGCCTGGCTGATCGGAATGCCCTGCGACTCGACGATGGTGTACTTCTCCTTCGCCGACTGGAACTCCTGCTTCGTCCGAAGGAACTGGGTCTCGCTCTCACGGCTCTGGTTTGCCGACATGAGGCCGGAGAGGAAGAGCTTCTGGTCGGCCTCGTAGTCCTTGCGCGCCTGGTCGAATGCGATCTCGGCCTCAGCGAGCGCGCTCTTGGTCTGCGAGAGCGACTGTGCCTGGTTGAGATCGGGCTCGACGCGCGCCAGAAGCTGGCCGCGCTCGACGACATCACCGTCGCGAACCATGAGCTCGACGACCTTCCCCGAGACGGGACTCTTCACGTCGACCTTCACTTCCGGTTCGACGTTTCCGACCTCGGTGACCTTGACCTGGATGTCCCCGGTCTCGACTTTGCCGGTGCGAATGCCCGAATCGAGATCCTTCTTGCCGTTACCGCGCGTGGCGAAAGCGCCTGCGGCGACCAGCAGCACCACGACAGCCAGGATCATTCCGTATTTCTTCTTCTTCGACGTGCTCATTTTTGTGCCCTCGTACAACCGTGTTGGACGGGTATTCGTAGGGCGTGACGAAAAGTTTCATAGGGCAGGGGCGTGGCGATTCGCGAGCCAGTGACCAACGATCCGAGTCGGCGTTTGAGAGCGCGAGGGGGTCACACCGAAAGTTGAAAGTTTTCCCTCACTAAAGGACTCCGAGGATCGTGAAAACTTTCAACTTTCGGTGTGACCTCCCCCTGTGAAAACTTTCAACTTTCGGTGTGCCCCCCTATTACCCCTGTTACCGCCCCAGCCCCCACTTCCTCCTCACCCGCCGCTCCCAGATGCCGAAGACGAAGCGGTCGGTGACGAGGCCGAGGGTGATGATGACGACCATGACGGCGACGACCTGGCTCATGTCGTTTAGCTCACGCCCCATCATCAGCAGGTGGCCGAGACCGGGAAGGGTGTAGAGGAGCTCTCCTGCCATGAGTGAGCGCCATGCGAACGACCAGCCTAACTTCATCCCGGTCACGATCGACGGGAGCGCGGCTGGAAAAATGACCGAGGTGTAAAGCTGAAGCCCTTCGGCTCCCAGATTGCGTGCGGCGCGCGTGTAGATTGGAGGTGTGTTGTGCACACCGTCCTGCGTCGCCTGCGCGATCGAGAGCACCGCGCCCATGACGACGACGAAGAGGATCGCCGTCTCGGAGAGCCCGAACCAGAGAAGCGCGAGCGGGAGCCAGCAGATGCTGGGAAGTGCCTGCAGGCCCATCACGAGAAGTCCGAGCGTCTCCGCGAGCCAGCGGACGCGCGCGAGGAGAACGCCGATGACGAGACCGACGATGGTCGCAATCGCGTAGCCGGCCACGAGACGCCTGAGGCTTCCCGCGATCCCGAGCACGAATGTGCGGTCCTCGATGCCAAGCATGAGCGCGCGCGCGACGCCACTCGGCGACGGGAAGAGATACTCGGGCCAGAGCTTCATCCGTCCGAGCAGCTCCCACACCGCAACGATCGCGACGAAGAAGGCGACGCGGCGCGCGACGTCGGCCGCACTGAGGCCGAACATAGGACCCTTGCCGTTGCGCTCAACGGCCGGCAATGGCCACCTCGTCGACGAGCTTGACGTCCGCGGAGATCCTGCGGGCATAGGCGTTGACCGCGGCGTCGTCGATATGCCGCGGGCGCGGCAGCTCGATCGCATGCTCTGCGACGAACCGGCCTGGGCGCGGCGACATCACAAGCACGCGATCGCCGAGGACGACGGCCTCACGCACGTTGTGTGTGATGAAGACGATCGTCTTCATGGTCGAGAGCCAGATCTCCTGCAGTTCGGTGTGGAGTACGCCGCGCGTGATCGCGTCGAGCGCGCCGAACGGCTCGTCGAGGAGAAGAACGTCGGGTTCCACCGCGAGCGCTCGCGCGAGGCTCACGCGCTGGCGCATTCCTCCAGAAAGCTCGTGCACGCGCGCGTCGGCGAACGGCTCGAGATGGACCATGCGAAGTAGCTGGCGTGCGCGCGCCCCGCGTCCATCGCGCGCGAGTTTTTTCATCTTCAGGCCGAACTCGACGTTCGCGAGCACCGAGAGCCAGGGGAAGAGCGCGCCGTCCTGGAACATGAGCGCGCGCGACGGGGCGGTTCCGGTGACAGGCTCGCCATTCGCGACGATCGTGCCGCCAGTCGGGAACTCGAGCCCCGCGAGCATGTAGAGGAGTGTCGACTTTCCGCAGCCCGACGGGCCGACGATGCAGACGAATTCGCCGTCGCGGATGTCGAGATCGATTCCCTCGAGTGCCGTAACCTGCCGGCTCCCATCGAACGACTTCGTGACGCTTCGCGCCTCCAGCCTCACTTCGCGATCTCCGGGAGCGCATTTGCACGGAGCACTTCATTCAATAGCGCCAGGTCGTAGATTCCGTCGAGGTCGGGTTTCTCGCGGAGATAGCCGGCGCGATATGCGGCTTCGGCGCTCGCGATGAGCGAGGGCGCGATCGGATCCCACGCCGGCCGCATGCGGGCCCACGCCTGCGCGAGGACCTCGTCGGGAAGCTCCTTTCCGGTCAGCTTTCCGATCTCGGTATTCAGCACCGCCTTCGCCTTGTCGGGCCGGCTCAACTCCCATTCCGTGACGCTCACGTGCGCCTCGAGCCATTTGCGGACGAGGTCAGGATGCTCGCGAAGGAACTTCGTGCTGACGATGACATGCGCGGTGACGAAGTCGCCCCCGGGCCAGAGTGAGCGCTCGTCGACGAGGATTTCGCCCCCTCCATCGACGACGAGACGGCTCGCCCACGGTTCCGGAACCCACGCGCCATCGATGTCGCCGCGCCGGAAGAGGTCGAGGATCTGAGGATTCTGCGTCGGGATGACCTCGACCGAACCTCCCTTTTCGCGCGACGAAAGGCCATGGCTCGCGAGCCACGCCCGCAGTGCTACGTCCTGCGTGTTGCCGAGTTGCGGCGAGGCGAGCCGGCGCTTTACCAGGTCCTCGGCTCGCTTGATTCCGGCGCCCTTTCGAACCACGAGCGCTGCTCCGCCGCTCGTCGCGCCGGCGACGATGCGAAGTGCTTCGCCTTTCGACTGTACGAAACCGTTGATCGCCGGATTAGGGCCGATGTATGCGAGGTCGATCTCGCCACCGAAGAGCGCCTCGATGACCGATGGGCCGGCGTTGAACGTCGTCGCCTTGATCGTGACATCGTCGCCGAGTGCGCGTTGGAAGTCGCCGAGCGCGAGTCCGACGATCGCCTGCGAGTGGGTGACATTGGGAAAATAGCCGACGCGGATCGTTTGTGGGGCGCCACGCGCGGCGGGCGGCTCGGGGCCGCACGAGAGGAGGAACAGCGCCGCAACGGTCGCGGAGAGGAGGCGGTTCATTTGGCTAATGGTAGTTTGTTGATCGTATTTGTCAAGAATGCTCTGAAAGAGGAGCCGAAGTTAGAACGTAGAACGGTGAATCGAGAACCCAGAAAGGGGCTGCCCGGTCTCCCTTCTGGGTTCTCAATTCACCGTTCTACGTTCTAACTTCCGCCTTTCGTCTTGCGCGCGGCCTTCCGCGCAGCCCGAGCCTCCTCCGCCACCATGTCGGCGAGCGTCTTCGCCTCGAGGATTCCGGCCACGGCGTCGCGCACCTCGCGCATCAACATCGAAAAGGCCGGCGACGCCTCGAGCGGCGTCGGCTGGTAGAAATTCTTCGACGCGCTGCGCACCGGCGCGAGCGGTCCGTCGACGGCGCGCACGACATCGGCAATCGAGATCTCCGAGGCATCTGTCGCGAGCTTGAATCCTCCTTCGGCGCCGCGTCGCGACACGAGAAAGCCTGCGCTCGTCAGTTTTCGAAGGATCTGCTGAAGAAACGGCGCCGGGATCGTGAAGCGCTCGGTGATCTCGTGGGTCTTACACCATCGCTCTCCCGCTTCGGCAATCGCGAGTAGCGCAAGGCAGCTGTACTCGCTTGCGACGGTCATTCGCATGGTGTGGATGATGGGGGAGGGCGGGGAGGCGGTCAAGCGGGCCGGAAAACGACTTGAAGTGAGAACGTGGAACGATGAATTGAGAACCCAGAAAGGAGTCTCCGCTCTTTTCCGGGTTCTCAATTCATCGTTCTACGTTCTCACTTCGGTCGTTGACGTGCCCTCACGAAACTCGCCACCTTGTCGACGTACGCGTTTCCTCCGACGAGCGGCAGGTCGTTGTGATCGGCACCAGGGATCACGTAAAGCTCCTTCGGAGCTGTAAGGCCGTCGTGGAGCGCTTTGCCGCAGCGGAACGGGATGATCGTGTCGGCGTCGCCGTGGATGACGAGAACCGGGACGCGGGCACGTTCGAGGGCGCGGAGCGTAGGAAGCGAGTCACCGAGGAAGAATCCGACCGGGAACTTGTAGACGGCGTTCGCGACGCTCGCCGCGGATGGGAACGTCGACTGCATCACCGCGCAGCGCACGGGGCGATGCGACGCGACATCGGCGGCATACGGCCCGCCGAGCGACTCACCCCAGACTGCGATCCGCTCTGCCGGGAAGCCTAACGTCATCCTTGCGTAGTCGTAGACGGCGAGCCCGTCGATGTAGAGCGCCTTCTCCGACGGTGACCCCCTGCTCTTCCCGTAGCCGCGATAGTCGAACAGCAACACGGAGACGCCGCGGCGTGCGAGCTCTTCGGCGACATCCGCGCGGTAGGTGAGGTTTCCGCCGTTGCCGTGATATTGGATGAGCAGCGGTGCCGCCGGGTCGTCCGCGGCGAAGAGCCAGGCGTGCAGCTCGACTCCGTCGGGTGTCAAGATCGTGTGATCGACCGGCTGCGGAACGAAGAGCCCCGTGTCCCATAGGCCCGACGGAAACGTCTCCGGGAAGAAGAGCGTCGATCGCTTCATTGCGTTCACGAGGAACCAGAGGACGATCAGCAACGCGACGACCCAGAGCGCAATCTGCGCCGCGAGACGGAGCGGCGGGCGGGAGACAGCGGCGAGCATCGAGAGTTGCGACATTGCCGTATCGGTTCAATCAGTAACCCGACGAATGCAGAACGCAGAACGGAAGAATGTAGCAATAGCCGGACGCAGCTCCTTTCTACGTTCGTCCGTTCTGCATTCTTCGTTCTGCCTTCGTCGGGTTTCGTCCGTTCGAGCCGGACTGCCGCTCACCGTTTGAACTTCGACTTCAGCCTCTCGCGCGCGATCTCGTCCACTTGTGCGAGCAGCGGCGCGATGATCTCGCGCTGCCTCGCGACGAGCTGCTCGATGCCGCCTTTCGCGAGCGCGATCATCGCGGCCATCTCGTCTTCGCTGAAACTCCCTTTTTCCGCGGTGCCCTGTAGCTCGATGAACTTCATCGCGTCGGTCGCCACGATGTTCATGTCGACCTCGGCAGTCGAGTCTTCGCTGTAGTCGAGATCGAGGTGCGGGATGCCGTGGTGGACGCCGACGGAGACCGCGGCAACCTGCGACCGCACCGGCCAATTGACCATCCTCTTGTTCAAATAGAGCTTTCCGAGGGCGAGGACGAGCGCGACGTAGCCGCCGGTGATCGACGCGCAGCGCGTCCCGCCGTCGGCCTGGATGACATCGCAGTCGATGATCACGGTCCGCTCACCGAGCGCTTCCTGGTCGATCGTTCCACGCAGCGCGCGACCGATGAGGCGTTGGATCTCGAGTGTCCGGCCCCCTTGCTTCCCCTTCGCCGCCTCACGCGCGTTCCGCTCGTTCGTCGCGCGCGGAAGCATGCCGTACTCGGCGGTAACCCAACCCTTGCCGCTCCGGATGAGGAACGGCGGGACTTTGTCCTCGACCGACGCTGTGCAGATCACACGCGTGTCGCCCATCTCGATCAGGACCGAGCCCTCGGCGTGCTTGTTGAAATCAGGACGAATGACGACAGGCCGAAGCTCGTCGGTCGCGCGGCCGCCCGAGCGGCCCTTGGGAGTGGAGGTCATGGGCACCTATATAGATGGGATGAAGGAAAGGAGCAAGCGGGGGACCGATTTGTTATCCGCGGGCGAGGCAACACAGCGAATGCAGAACGCGGAATGCAGAATGCAGAACGACGAATGTGGGAATGGGGCCCCGCGTTGCGAACGCCTGACCCGCCTGCCGCGATCTTCACGCGCCCGATCAGACCGCCCCTTTCTTCGTTCATCGTTCTTCATTCAACGTTCTGGATTCGATGTGTTGCTGATCCATCAGCATCCCCATCGGAGTCACGGAGATTCCCGACTCGCTGGCAGTGATGCGCAGGTGGTCGAGGCGAACGCTGTTGCCAGATCGTCAGAAGCCGATTTGAATCCCGGTCGTCAGTTGGAGCGAGCTCTTCTTGTTTGCGTAGAGAATGATGTCGGTGCCAGGAAGCTTCGTCTGCTGGAGGCCGAGCATCTCATCGTGGTCGAACTGCAGACCGGCCTGGAGCATCATCCGCTTTGTCAGCGGAGCGCGAACTCCGACGTAGGCGTCGATCGAATAGAGGCTGAGATCCTCGACCAGTGTCTTCGCGATCAGGCGCTGATCGAGCGCCACACCGCGCGAATTGGTGATCGAGAAGGTCTCCATGAATCCGAATCCGAACATGACATCCGCGTCGTAGATCGTCTCCTTCTCCTCGCGCTGGACGAGCACTCCCGGCATGATGTTGAGCACGCGCGATTTCGCGACGGCGAATTCGCGACCAACGCCGAACGACTGTACGATCGAATTGTCGATGTTGCGCACGACGTCGCGGCGAAAGGCTGTGTTCGAAAAGACGAAATCGCGCCCGTGGAAGAGCCTGCTGTAGGTCGAGTCGAGTTTGAATGCCTGGGTGAGCCGTCCGGTGGGCTGCGCGTCGACGAAGGTAAAGCTCGAATCGAGCGACCACCGATCGGCGGGACCACTTCGCAGTAGGTTGAGATTGAATTGCGCGTGCAACTGCTCGCCCGGGAGGCCGAGCGCCTTCCCCGTGTACCCGGGATTTCCTTCGTCGATCTCTCCCTGCTCGTACGGAGCCGAGATGAAGCTCCCTCCGATCGACACGGAGCGTGTCCACGAGACGGCCACCGTTTTCGCGGTAGGAGCGGCGGGAGGCTCGGTCGGAGGCGTCACGGGATTCGCTGCGGCGTCGTGAGGCACCGGCCCCGGAGTACGATCGACCACGGATTCGTCGTCGATCTCGATCTCGCCGAGCAGAGCGGTACGCACACGGAGCTTGCCCTCCGCTTCCGACACCACCCGTCCTACCAGCACCGTCCCGTCGGAGAGGCGGAGCGTCACGATCGGCAGATCGTCGGATGCCGCTGCGAGGGGAATGGCGGCGAGTATCGTGATCGCCGCCGATAGGCAGAGCCGCGCCGCGATCACGCTGCCGGTCTCCCGACCCGGTCGTCGGAGGTAAGTACAAGGACGAGAAGGCCCAGGACCGGCGTGATCAGGAGTGAGATCACGGCGAAGCCGAGAAAGCCAATGCGCCGATGCCTACCGAGAAATCCGATGAGCAAAGCACCACCGATGAGGAGCAGCGTGACGGACATGCATTCCTCCACAAACGGATCGTCAGGCCCAGCGCGTGCCGGGCCTGGCTCGAGAGCGATCACTCAGGCGGTCGCGGTCTTCTTGCCCTTGCCGAGCTGTTCGGCAAAGTAGCCACGCACCTTGTCGGGGTCGAAGTCGAGGAGCGTTCCGCCCGACTCGAAGTGCATGATGAAGACCTTGCCGATTGCCCAGGTCAGTGCGGCCGCGGAGACCGGAAGCGTGAGTATGCCGAGCAGCGTGCCGACGAGAGGCACGCTCTTTGCCAGCCCGAGGGCTCCATAGCCGAGGTTCGTCGCACCGAGGCCGCCGATCAGCGAGCTCACGATCGTCTTGCCCGCATCTTCGCGGAACGGGATCTCGTAGAACGCCGCGAGATCCTTGAGCATCTTGATCTCGAAGGCGGCCACGCCCGCGAAGTTGACGAGCGGGACCGGAACGAGACCGACGACGCCAGCATAAAGGCTGTGGCGTTTCACAATCTCGAGAGCAAAGGGTTCCTTTTCACTCATTGGAATCTCCTGACTGCTCAGCGCAAGTCGCCGGACACGTTAGGCGCCCGGCGCAGTTGAGAGAGGGGCCGTCACGGCGGTCCCCGGACCGGTGTCCGAAACGAAACCAGCGAGGTCCTCCTCCCGGACGAAGCGGAGGATCGCGACGAGGACGACGAGCTCCATGGCGATGGCGATTCCGAAGACGGGTTGATACCCGATCGCCTGTGCGAGGAATCCGGCGGTTACGCCCGCGCACATCTGGCCGATGAGAAGGAATGTGATCTGCACCGTGAAGTCGGTGCCCGCCGATCCGTTTTTCGATTTGTCCATGGCGATCGCATACGCCAGAATTCCGAAGAACCCACTCGTAAAGGCGAGGAAGGCTGCGCAGCCATAGATCGTCGCGAGCCCGACGAAGCCTGCGCCCATCAGCGAGTCGCACGCGATCTGCATCACTGCCACGACGGTGAACAGGATCATGCTCGGCCGCCGTCCGAGCATCCCGATGATCCACGGGGCGATCGCACAACCGGCAACCGCCAGCAGTGGGCTCATGACGCCGAACAGGAACCCGATCGTTTCGAGAGGCACCTTCCGATCGACGAGCAGAGGGCGTATGAGGTTTCCGCTCATGAGTGGCCCGAAGTAGTAGCCGACAAGGACGCACATCCACTTGAGCATGCCGGGCCGGCGGACGACTTCGACGATCGGCTTGATTCCGAGACGAATCCGCTCTTTCTTTTCGACAAGGGGCTCGCGGTATGGAATCAGAAGCAGCATCGGAATCGCGAGGACGGCAACGATGATCGCGAGATTGACCGGCAGGCCGACGTGGTTGAAGAGCATGATCATCGCGCCGCCGCCGACGATCGTTCCAAGATACTGCCCGGCGACCTGAAGAGCGTTCCCGGCGGGACGCTCGTCGTGATCGAGAGCGCGGACCGCCAGCCCGTCGACGCCCACGTCCTGCGTCGTCGAGAGGAGCGTATACAGCATGCAGATCGCAAAGATGACCCAGAAGTCGTCGACCCAGTCGAAGAAGCCGATCGAGATCATCAGCGCGATGCAACCCGTCTGCATCGTGAGGATCCAGCCGCGATACGACGCGTAGTGGTCGACGAATGGAGCCCAGACGAAGCGGAAGATGACGGGCAACAGGAGCAGGTTGAGGATTCCGATGTACTGCAATGACGCTCCTCCCTGCCTCAGGAGCACAGGAAACGCCATCACGAAAAATGCCGCGGGAATCGACTGAGAGACGTAAAGGAAGAAAAGCACGAAGAATTTGTAGCGCCGATGGTCGGCGAGACTCCCGACGGGACGGAGGGGAATCGCTGTGTCGAGCGTACTCACAGATCAGAATCCCCAGGTGAGGTTCAATGTGACGCGTCGTGGGCCGATCGGCATCGCCATGCCGGGTGTTAGGTTCGGGTCGTTCCCTCCCGCATAGCCGGAACTAGGACTGTAACCCTCGGTGTCGGTCAGGTTCTGCAGGTTCAGCTGTGCCCGCCAGCCGCCGAAGCGGTAGGCGAGCATTGCGTCGACGGTGGTGTACGACGGAAGGAGGGAGCTGTTGGTGTAGCTGATCCAGACGTCGTCGATGTAATACGCGCCGATTCCTCCCGAGAATCCCGACAGCGGCCCTCGAGGGGCGTTGTAGACGGCCCAGATGTTCGCGGCGTGATCGGGAACGCCGGGACGCGTCTTTCCTTCGAGGCGCGCTTCGCCTTTGACGAACTCCATGTCGGTGTAGCTGTAACCCGCAAGCAGGTTGATCTGCGGTGTGATCGCTCCCGTGAAATCGATCTCGAAGCCGCGGCTCGTCTCGATGCCGGCGTTTTCGGCGTATGTTCCATAGAAGACGAAGGCGTCGTACTTCTTGATGTCGTAGAGCGAGCTCGTCAGGAGGACACGGCCGTCGAGCATCTCCATCTTCAATCCGGCCTCCCACTGACGCGAGCGCTCCGGATCGAGAGGCGTGCCTTCAAGTGTGAGCAGACCGGGGATGGGTGAAATGAACGCGGTGAGGTAGCTCGCATAGATCGACGTCGATGGCGTGACCTTGAACACCAAGCCCGCGCGCGGAGCGACGTTGTCGGTCTTGCTATCGTCCGGAAAGGAGTCGAGCGATACGAGTGGTCCGCCGAAGACTCCATTGATTTGCTGATAGCCGGTGCGGCGCGACGTAATCGTGTTGTTTTCATAGCGGATGCCGGCGAGCAGATTCACCCTGGGCGTCAGCTCGATGAGGTCCTGCAGTGCGATCCCGACGTCGCGACCGGTCGCGTCGACCTTGGTTCGTTCGTTGTAGAACTGTCCTTCTCCGAACGGGATGCCGAAGAGCGACGTCGTCACGTCCTCTGTGACGTAGTCGAAAAGGCGGTGATCGAGGATGGTGGTCTGGAGATGCTCCACGTCCTCGCGATAGTCGGCGGTCGCGAGGAGCTGATGCTTCGTCGAAGCGACGTCGAACGAGTAGATGCTCTCGACGCGAAGCGTGTTGTGGTACCGCTCCGGGCTTTCGTCGAATCGAGCCTGGTAGAGCTGGTTAGGCGGAATCAGTCCCATGAAGCCCGTCGGGCCCGAGTCGACGAGCTGCCACGTCCAGAGCAATTCCTGGTCGTACGACTCGCGTCCTGCGACCGCGCGGAGAGTCAGGTCGGGGCTGAACCGGCGCTCGAGCTCGGCCTGCAGACGATAACCCCTCGTTTTCGAAAGGTCACCGACGGTGCCGTAGAACTGCTCGCGGGTCGAGAGCTCGGGAAGCTCGCCTCCGTAGCGGACGAAGACGCCCTGATCGGGGACCATGTCGCTCTTCGTGTACTCGCCCGTGATCCAAAGGCTCGTGCTCGGATCGAGAGCAAACGTGAGTGACGGGTTGATGTTGATGCTCTCGTTACTCACGTCGTCGCGATAGCTGTCCGAATCGTCTACCGAAACGACGAGCAGTCCGGCGATCGTGTCGGAGAGCGCTCCTGAGACGTTGACGTTGCCGCGAAGCGTTCCGGCGCTTCCATAGTCGAGGCTCGCCGAGCCCGACTGAACCGCGTCGGGGCGACGAGAGAGGAAGTTGATGATGCCGCCAGGGTCACCCTTGCCGTAGAGGATCGTCGAAGGCCCCTTGAGGATCTCGATTCGCTCGATCGTCGCGGGGTCGAGCGTGACAGTTCCGTCGATGGGCGTGCGGACACCGTCACGGTAGTTGAGAACGTAGAACCCTCGGATCAGATAGTAGTTAGGTCGCATCAATCCAAGGAGCGGCGTTACGGCGGGTGCGTTGTGCATCGCATCGTCGATGTCGGTGACGTTCTGGTCGACAAGCAGGTCGCGGGTCAGCGGAGTGACGGAGAGCGGAATGTCGATGAGTGGTGCGTTGATCCGCGTCGCCGACATCGTTTCGCCATCGCTGTATGTGTTGAGGTATCCGCTCACCGTGATCTCGTCGTGGAACCGAGTGTCGATGACCTCACCGCAATCGCTTCCGTCGTACGGGTTTGCGATCGCTCCTGCACGCTGTACCCAGAGCGCCTTCGTCTTGTCGCAGTGGACGAGAACGTATCCCGACGGCAGGGCCCAGTTCGCGGCGGCGAAGGAGAGCGGATGGAATTGCCGGCGCGCGTCGGCGAGAGTCGCTGCGCCGGCGACACCGTCGGCAAGATCGCGCAATGCAGGATCGCCTCGACCGGAAAGCTCCCCCGCCGCGTTTCGCGCCTGCTCGAGGTCGCCTGCGGCGAGCGCGGCTTGAAGTTGTGCATAGAGGACGAGCGTCTCCAATGAGGGGGCCGAGGCCGACGCGGTGAGTGAGGAGACGAGAAGAGCGACGACGATCACGAATCGGCGCGATGACATTTCAATCCTCCCTCTCTGCTACTGTTTCTTGTCCGACGTTGCCGTCGCGGGGAGCTTCGCTCCCGGGACTGGCGGTGCTGTCACTCCGCTCCCCGGTACCGTCGAAGGCAGCGTGTCGGCGTTGAAGATCAGGGGCAATCCTCCTGATCCGCTGCCGACGACGATGACCTTGGCGTTCGGAGATTTCGAGAGCTCGAGGGTTGCCTCGATTCCCTTGTAGCGGAGGTACTGTGTGCTGAGGCCTGTCGCGATGATCGATTGGAAGTCGCGAATACCTGCAGCCTCGATCCGTTTGCGCTTTGCCTCGAGCTCTTCCCGGGACAGGCGGTACTCCATCTCGAGCGCAGCCTGCTCTATCGCGAGCTTCTGCTGGATCGCTTCTGCTACGCGCGGCGGTAGGAGAATCGACTTGACCAGCACGTCGTCGAGGTAGACGTATTGCTCGAGAATCTCGGATCGCGAATAGTTCACGATCTGTTCCTGAATCGAGAGGAACGAAGCCTCGTAGAGATCGTCGGGCCTGTAGCGACTGACTACGGCGCGCACGCCGCTCTCCACTTCCGGGATGACCACGCTCTGGACATATCCGGGGCCGACTCTCGCGTGGAGCATTCCGACCATCGTTTTAGAGGGGCGGAATCGGATCGTCACGAGGACCGCGACCTCGAGCCCGTCCTTCGTCAGGACCTTGACGGTGCGGTCGACGGCCTGCAGGCGGACGTTGTAGACGACCATCGAATTCCACGGCGGGATGATGTGCACCCCTTCGAGATAGACCCAGTCGACGCGGGTTCCGGAGAATCGCGAAAAGTAGACGCCGCGCTCGCCCGCATTGACGGGGATCACGATGCTCGGCCAGAGGTACGCGACGAGAAGAAGCAGGAGCAGGGCGAAGATCGTCAGCTTCAACTCGTGGCGCGCCCACCAGTCGGTGAATCGTCGTAAGGCTCCTCTCATCTGGCCCCCCGCTCCATGCCCGCCGCCCACAACTCCTCGGAGTCAACGAACTCTCCGTAGTCCATGCGCATGACACGATCTGCGACGTGGAAGAAGCGATCGTCGTGCGTGACCGCGATGACCGTCTTCCCGGCGCCCTTGAGCCGCGGCACGATCTCTTCATAGAAGCGCCGACGGAAGTGCACGTCCTGCTCGGCAGCCCATTCGTCGAAGACGACGATCGGCCGGTCCTCGAGCAGTGCGACGACGAGCGCGAGTCGCTTTCGCTGGCCGACGGAAAGATCGAGCGTCGTGAAGCGGTCTTCGACGTACTGAGTCTTGTCCTGGAGCTCGACGTCGGCGAGAAGGTCGTCTACCCGATCGGCGGGTGTGTCACGCAGTCCGTAGAGCCGATCGAAAAGGTGATAGTCGGAGAAGACCGCGGTGAAATGGCTTCGATACCAGGCGGCCTCGCCGGCTGTGACGGGCGTGCCGTTGAGCGTGATCTCCCCGCCCTGCGGCGGGTAAAGCCCCGTCAGGATCTTGAGGAATGTGCTCTTTCCACTCCCGTTCCCGCCGTAGATGAACAGCGTCTCCCCGCCTCGAATCGTGAGGTCGAGCGGCCCGACTTTGAACGGACTTCCGCCTCGTGGATCGTCGTAGGCGTAGGTCACGTCCTGGAATCGCAGCTGGTCAATCTGCACGGCGCGGGGCGCGATCTCGGCGCCGTTTCCCGAGGCGGTCCTCGTCAACTCGGTCTCGAGCGCCTCGATGTTTTCGGCTGCGACATTCGCGCGCGTCCAGATCGGAATCGTCACGAGGAGACTCGAGAGCGGGCCGACGATGAAGAGGATGCTGGCGGTAGCCTTCATCACGACCTGCGTGTACTCGCCGGCGAGCTTTGGGAGAAGAAAGACGATCGCGCCGATCATCATGTAGAGCGCCGCCTGGCCGAAGATGAACTGGATCGCAAACTGCGTTCCGGTGGTCGTTTTCGTCTCGCGAACGCCGCCCGAAATGAGGTTGAGCCTCTCGACGAGGTCGCTCCCTCTCGGCTGGCTGAGACGTACTTCCTTGAAGCCGTCCAGCAGGTGCGTGAGCGCGTCGAAAAACTCGTTCTCGCGACGGTTCGACTCGTGAAGGAGCGCGGTGACTTCCTCGTTGCGCCGCAGGAACATGATCGCCGCGACGAGTGTCATCACGAATGTCAGGACGAATGCGGCTTTCGAGATCGAGGCGAGATAGACGAAGCTGAAGATCACCATCAATGCCGACTGGAATGCGATTGTGATCATCTGCGCGGCCTGCGAGATCGTCACCGTCTCGCTCTGCATGCTCGCGTAGATCTTCGCCCGGCCGAGACGCTCGATCGGGAGCAGATCGGCGCGCATGATCAGCTCCGTCAGCCGGACGCGGATCCGGTCGAGGATTCTTTCGACCTCGAGCACGGTCGTCAGCAGAATCGCGCGCTGCGACACGACGAAGAGCGCGAGGATGATGAGGAAGAGCGCCAGCTGCCGCCCGGTCCCTTCCGCGGCCGAGGCCTCTTCCGCGGCTGCGTTGACGGTGGCCAGTACGAGAGCGTTGCTGAGACCCGAGATTGCCACGAGCACGACGGCGGCGGGGCCGAAGCGCGTCGAGTGGTGACGCAGCATTCGCAGCAGCGCGGAGGGGCCTAACAGAGAGAGCAGTTTCATCGCCGCCGAGCCTCCCCCACGCTGTCGCCGGAGTCGCGCTCACGGAGGGCACCGGCAACGGGGTTGTGGCTCGCGTCCGATCGATTCGCACTCCGGAGGCCCAGGGCCCGTCTCATGATCGACACGCGCCTCATCGCTGCACGGCGATTCTAGGAGGAGAGCGAACGGCAGGACGGTGGCGCAGACCACACGGCGAATGGTTGTCGCGGGCAATTCGCGACGTCTCGATGTGGCGCGCCTCACGCGGTTGTGTTTGCCGCGAACCTTGGCCCCGCAGACTCCTGGGCTCAGGCGTCAGCCGCGAGAATCATCAGTCCCTACTCCAGCACCGTCCCTTTCGGGATGACGACGATGCCCGACTCGGTGACGGTGAAGCGCTGGCGGTCGGCCTCGAGGTCGTAGCCGATCGTCATGCGAGGAGGGATCTTCACCCCTTTGTCGATGATCGTGCGCCGGATCCTCGCATGGCGGCCGATCTCGACGCCGTCCATCAGGATCGAGCCCTCGACGTCGGAGAACGAGTGGATCCTGACCTTCGGAGAGAGGATCGAGCGGTTGATGACGCCACCCGAGATGATGACTCCCTCGGCGACGAGCGAGTTCGTCGCGCGGCCGATTCGCTGAGGCTCGTCGAAGACGAACTTCGCCGGAGGCAGATTCAGCCAGGCGGAGCGAAGCGGCCACTGCGAGTTGTAGAGGTTGAATTTCGGCGAGATCGAGATCAGATCCATCGACGCCGCGTAGTAGGAGTCGATCGTGCCGACGTCGCGCCAGTAGCCGCGCGCCTCCGCCTCCTCTCCCGGCACCAGATTCGTCGCGAAGTCGTACGCCATCACCTTCGAGTCGGCGTACATCTGCGGAATGATCTCCTTGCCGAAATCGTGGGCCGAGTCGCGTAGCGCGTTCGATTCGAGTACGTCGATGATCGCGTTCGCCTTGAAAATGTAGTTGCCCATCGACGCGAGGATCTCGTCGGGGCGCCCGGGGATCGTCTTCGCTCCCTCCTTCGGCTTCTCGACGAAGCCGGTGACGCGGAACGACTCGTCGATCTCGACGACGCCGAAGTGGTGCGACTCGGCAAGAGGAACCGGGATCGTCGCGATCGTCAGGTCCGCATCGGTCTCGAGGTGGAAGTCCATCATCTGCGCGACGTCCATCTTGTAGATGTGGTCGCCGCCGAAGACGCAGACGTGCGTCGGCTTCTCGTCGAAGATCAACTCGAGGTTCTGGTAGACGGCGTCCGCCGTTCCTCGGAACCAGAACGGCCCTTTGCGCATCTGCGCCGGCACGACGTCGACGTATTGCCCGATCTCCGCCGAGAGGCGCCAGGTGCGCGAGATGTGCTCGATGAGCGAGTTCGACTTGAATTGCGTGAGGACCTTGACCTTGTAGAAGCCGGAATTCACGAAGTTGTTGAGGACGAAGTCGATGATCCTGTAGCGGCCGCCGAACGGCACCGCAGGCTTCGCGCGGTCGCGGGTGAGCGGATAGAGCCGCTCGCCCATCCCGCCGGCCAGCACCATCGTCAGCGTGTTCCGGTAGTTCTGCATGCCCGAGCGTCCTCCCTCCCTCGCGACCGGAAGGGGCACCCCGAGCGTCCGGGATTCCAACCTCGCGCCGCGTGGCAATCCGTCTGCCGATGCTCTAATCTCGTTCCATGGCGGACCGCGATTACTACGACATCCTCGGCATCAAGAAGGGTGCCACGGACGAGGAAATAAAGAAAGCGTACCGCAGGCTCGCGCGCAAGCATCACCCCGACGTCAACAAAGGCGACAAGGGATCGGAAGACCGTTTCAAGGAGGTCAGCGAGGCGTACGCCGTTCTCAGCGACAAGGAAAAGCGCGAGCAGTACGACAGGCTTGGCCGCGAGGCATTTCAGTTCAACGGCGGCGGCCCGTTCGGCGGTAGCCCCTTCTCCGGGTTCGACTTCGATTTTTCATCGTTCGGAGCCGGAGGACGCGGACGAAAGGCCGCCGGGAAGGTCTCCGATTTCCGCGACATCTTCTCCGATCTCTTCGCGGGAGGAGGGCGTGCGGCGGGACCCGCTCGCGGCAGTGACGTCGAGGCGCGCGCCACGCTGGAGTTCGGCGACGCAGTGCGCGGGACGACACTCCAGCTCAGCGTGCAGCTTCAGGCGGAATGTGCGAACTGTCGCGGGCTGGGGAACGTCAAGAATCAGGTCTGTCCCCGCTGCGGAGGCACTGGGATGGCCGCGACGACGCAGACGGTGAAGGTCAAGCTCCCCGAAGGAGTCAGCGATGGCCAGACGGTGAGGCTCGCGGGGAAGGGAGGCGCGGGACAGCGAGGCGCGCCGGCGGGCGACCTCCTCATCCACGTCGCCGTTCGTCCGCATGCGTACTTCGAGAGACGCGGCAACGACATCCATATCGAGCTGCCGGTCACTCTCGGTGAGGCGCTGCAGGGAGGCGAGATCGAGGTGCCGACGGTGCACGGGCCCGTGAGGGCGCGGATTCCGGCCGGTACCCAGAGTGGCCAGACGTTCCGCATCTCAGGCAAAGGGGTCAAGAACAGCCGAGGCGCGGGCTACGGCGATCACTACTATCGTGTCATGATCCACGTCCCCGGCCAGCTCAGCGAAACGGCGAAGAAGCTGCTCGACGAGATCGAGACGTCGTACGACGAGAATCCGAGAGCGAAGCTGAAGACGGGGCTCTAGTCAGTCCTAAGTCCTAAGTCCTGAGTCCTGAGTCCTGAGTGCCGAGTTTGGTGCGCTGTCGCACGAAGCGGTCGGTGAGTGTTGGCGCATCGCCCGAGGAATTGCCTGCACCAGAATCTAATCAGAGAGTAATCTCTTGGCTTCACACGGAGCCTGACGACATTCACTGCGCACTACGCACTACTCAGGACTCAGGACTTAGGACTCAGGACTTAGGACTTAGGACTTAGGACTCAGGACTCAGGACTCGAGAATGTCCGGCCAGATCTACATCATCGGCGACTCTCACATCGGCCTCGCGGACGGCGACGAGGCACGGATCGTTGCGTGGCTCGATCGTCTTGCGGTGCTCCGGCCGAAAGCGCTCTTCCTGAACGGAGACGTGTTCCACTACTTCATCGGCCACCGAAATTTCGTGACGACCTCGGTCGAGAAGTTCTTCGCGAAGTTGAACGAGCTCCGTAATGCCGGAATCGAGATTCACTATGTCGAAGGGAATCGCGACTTCTTTCTCGAAGGCTCGGTCGCGGAGAGGTCGGTGTCGACGCTCTCGATTCGCCGTGACATCGTCGCGGGCTCGCGCCGCATCCTCGTCATCCATGGAGACATGATCAACGACCGCGACTGGATGTATCGCTTCTGGCGGCGCTTCTCGAAGAACCCAATCATGCGCTTCGCCGTAAAGCTGATCCCGAAGGGGATCGCCAAGAAGATCGTCGACGAGATGGAGGCGAAGCTCGCGAGGACGAACTTCAAGCATCGTTACCGGATCCCGACAGAGATCATGGAAGCATACGGACGGAGATGCGCATCCGAGGGCTACGACATCGTCGTTCTCGGACACTTCCACAAAAAGTTGGAGATCCCTGCGGGCGACGCGCTCGTCTGCGTCCTCCCAGCCTGGTTCGACGGCGGCGAAGCGATGGCGGTCGATCCGGAGACGGGGGAGTGGGGGTGGGTGAGCGTGTAGTGCCTCGAGAGAGCGAGAAACACATCGAATGCAGAACGCCGAATCCAGTCCCTGTTCTAAACTCGCTTGACCCCAATGGCCTCGAGCCAGGGGGAAGCATCCGAATTTAGAACGTAGAACGATGAATTGGGAACCCAGAAACCACCCCCTCCCCGAGGCCACTTTCTGGGTTCAAACTCCGTCGTTCTACGTTCTAACTTCAGGGTTTCATTCGTAACTCGAGGCGATTGCGTCTGAACCACATGAAAGTCTCCTTCCTCGGCACCGGTACCTCGACGGGAGTTCCCACCGTGGGATGCCGCTGCCGCGTCTGTACCTCGACGAATCCGAAGAACGTCCGGCTTCGCCAGTCGATCCGGATCGAGGTGAAGGGAAAACACCTGCTCGTCGATACGACGCCCGACCTTCGTACGCAGCTTCTTCGCGATCCGATCCCTCGCCTCGACGCTGTGCTGCTGACACACTCGCACTCCGACCACATGATGGGGCTCGACGACATCCGCCCCTTCAACTTCTTTCAGCGGGAGACGATCCCCGTCTTCGCCTCGCCGGCGACGGCGAAGGCGGTGCGCCGCGCGTTCAGCTACATCTGGGACCCGAACGCACAGATCGGGGGAGGGAAGCCGCAGGTCGATCTGCGGGAGGTGACGGGCCCATTCGATTTCTACGGCATCGAGATCATCCCGATCCCGGTCCGGCATGGCGACTGGACGATCCTCGGTTTTCGGATCGGCCCCTTCGCCTACATCACGGATACGAACGGCATTCCGCACGAATCGCGGCGGCTTCTCGAAGGCGTCGACACGATCGCCCTCGACGGCCTCAGGCCTGCGCCGGCACACCCGACTCACTTCACGATCGAAGAATCGGTCGAGGAAGCGAAGTTGATCGGCGCGCGCAAGACGTGGCTCATTCACATGAGCCACGATGCGGAGCACGAAGAGGTCGACGCGTCGCTGCCGGACGGGATCTCCCTGGCGTGGGACGGATTGGTTCTCTCGTTTTGAAAACAACGAATGCAGAACGCAGAATGCAGAACGGAAGAATGTAGAAAGGGAGATTGCAGGCGCCAGGGGTGCAGACGGAGGACTTGTTTCTTCATTCTTCCGTTCTGCGCTCTGCATTCTGCATTCGATGTGTTCCGATGAAATCGATTCCCCAGCTGACGAGCTTCTCCGCCGCCGTTACCGCTCCTTCGTCCAAGTCGCTCACCGCGCGCGCTCTCCTGCTCGCGTCGATGACCGAGGGCGACACGACGATCGCGAACGCACTCGATTGCGATGATGCGCGCTACATGCTCGAGGCGCTGCGGAAGATGGGTTTCGCCGTCAGCGGCACATTCAAAGACGGGATCACGATCGGTTCGCGTATCTCAATGACGGCGAACGAGCTCGAGCTCTCGGTCGGAAACGCCGGCACTGCGATGCGATTCCTCACTGGCTACCTCAACTTCACGCCGGGACGCTTCCTGCTGACGGGAGACAAGCGAATGCTCGAGCGTCCGATCGGCGATCTCGTCGACTCGCTCCTGTCGATCGGCGGTGAAGTCGAGTACGCCGACCCGCTCCGTGAAGGCTTCCCGCCGCTCCGGATTCGCGGGAAGAAGATGCGCGGTGGTTTCGAGGTGACGGTGACGGGAGAGACGTCGAGCCAATTCGTGTCGGCGCTGATGATGGCAGGGGCGGGGCTCCCTGACGGACTGACGCTCCGCGCGGCGTCGCTCTCGTCGCGCCCGTACGTCGAGCTCACACGCGACATTCTCCATGAGTTCGGCGCGAGCGTTTCGGAGACTTCGCCTAACGTGTGGCGGATTCATGGCGGAAGGCTCGTGAAGGAGCGTTACGACGTCGAGGGTGACTGGTCGAGTGCATCCTACTGGCTCGCGGCTGCCGCGATCCTCGGCGGGCCGGTCGCGATCGATGGGGTTAGACGTGACTCGCGGCAGGGCGACCGGCGATTCGTCGACATTCTCGTGGCGATGGGTTGCCGCGCGGAGTGGGGCGATCGGTCGGTGAGGCTCACGGGACCGGCGGAGCTCGGGGGCGGCTCGTTCGACTGCAACGCGACACCCGATATCGTGCCGACGCTCGCCGCGATCGCGCCGTTCGCGAATGCACCGGTCGAGATCACCGGAATCGGCCATCTCCGCGTGAAGGAATCGGATCGGATCGAGTCGGTCGCGGGTGAGCTCGCAAAGCTGGGAGCGCGCGTGGAGACGGGACCCGACTGGATGCGCGTCGAGCCGGGTCTCGGGGACATGCCCGCGGTCATCGATCCGCACGACGATCATCGCCTCGCGATGTGCTTCGCGATCGCGGGATTGAGACGCGGTGGCGTCACGATCGAGAACGAGCAGGTGGTCGCGAAGTCGTACCCCAGGTTTTGGAGAACGCTCGATGAAGTCATGGCCGCCGCCTCGCCGAATTGAGAATCGTGAATCGAGAGTCGGAAGCTCGGAGAGGACGATCTGACGAGATGAGTGAAGGCCCCGTGACGCGAAGCGCGGCTCCCGACCTTGGCAGCAGCGCGACGATAACCGTGTGATGCGCACCTGCTCCGTCTGCTCGAAGGAGCTCGAGGAGAGATCGTGCGGGCTGATCTGTACCGATCGGCGACGCGATCATTACATGTCGTGCGCCGACCGTTGCTGATCGCCCCGCTCTATACTCTCGCGATGAAACCTCGACGGGCCGTGCTTCTGTTTACCTCACTGGCGATGCTGGCGCTCCGTGTCGCCTCCGGTGGTGCGGACGCTCCGATTCAGATCGATCCCGACTCGATCGCATGGAAGGACGGCCCTCTCACGATCCCTCCCGGCGCGCGCTCGGCGATTCTCGAGGGCGATCCGAAGCGTGACGGGATCTTCACGATGCGCGTCTCGTTTCCGCCGAACTACCTGATCCCGCTCCACTCGCACGCGCGCGACGAGCGGATCACGGTTCTCGACGGGACGGTGTTCGTCGGCATGGGCGATGCGGTCGACCGGACGAAGGAGACCCGCTTCGGCGCGGGCGCCTTCTACGTCACACCGACGCCGCTTCGCCACTGGGTCCGCACCGGAGAGGAGGGCGCGCTGCTTCAGGCGACGGGTCTGGGGCCGTGGACGGTCGACTACGTTCACCCGGAAGACGATCCGCGCAAGTCGAACAAGGAGAGCGAACCGTGAATCCCGCTCGAATGCTGCGAATCGCATCGACCCTGATCATCCTCGTCGGCCTCGGCCATCTGGTCGGGCACATGATGGGAATGGACACCGCGGCGCTCCCCGAGGCGGAGAAGCGCGTCACCGACGCGATGCAAGGACTCGAGTTCGAGGCGGGGGGCTGGAAGCGCACGTACTGGTCCTTCTTCGTCGGTTTCAGCGCCTCGTACTCCGTGCTCGCGATCGCCCTCGGTCTGCTTGGCTTCCAGGCGGCGCGACTTGGCGCCGGGAGCTCCGCCTCGCTGCGCGGAACGCTCGTCGTCGTCACCGCCTCGTCCTCGACCCTCGCGATCCTCTGCTTCAACTACCTCGTGTTGCCGCCGGCGGTGATGCTCGGGCTCGCGGCGCTCTGCGGACTGGTCGGAATCACGAAGGGGCGTTGACGCGCCCCGAGACGACCGCCGCGCGATCTCTCGATTTCCAATTCGCCATTCTCAATTCATAATCTCGCCCGATGTCCGAGACATTCGACTACGTAATCATCGGCTCCGGCTTCGGCGGGAGCGTCTCCGCCATGCGCCTTGCGGAGAAGGGCTACTCGGTGCTCGTACTCGAGCGCGGACGCCGATTCCGCGACGAGGACTTTGCGAAGTCGACCTGGCGCGCGCGCCGCTATCTGTGGGCTCCCTGGTTGCGCTGTTTCGGGATCCTCCAGATTTCTCCATTCCGCGACGTTTTCGCGCTCCATGGCGCCGGTGTCGGCGGCGGAAGCCTCGGCTACGCGAACGTCCTCATGAAACCGGACGACCGGCTCTTTTCCGCACCGGCATGGAAGCACCTGCAGGACTGGAAGAGAGAACTCGATCCGCATTACGAGACGGCACGGATGATGTTAGGCGTCGCGCCCAATCCGCGAATGAGCGCCGCCGACGACGTGCTCGAGAAAGTCGCCGCGTCGATGGGCGTCGCCGCGACGTTTAAGCCGACGGAAGTCGGCGCGTTCTTCGGCGAACCGGGGAGGGAAGGGGAGGAGGTCCCCGACCCTTACTTCGGCGGCGGTGGGCCGGCACGCAAGGGCTGCATCCACTGTGGCGCGTGCATGGTCGGCTGCCGGCACAACGCGAAGAACACGCTCGTGAAGAACTACCTCTGGTTCGCGGAGAAGCGCGGCGCAAAGATCCGGCCCGACTCGATCGTCCGCGACATCCGGCCGCTTCCCGCGGGACAGTCTGATGGCGCGCGGTATGAGGTGGTGTACGTGAAGACGAGCGCGATCGTTCGTCGCGGCAAGCGTGTGGTTCGTGCACGCAACGTCGTCGTCTCCTCGGGGGCTCTCGGCACGATGCGGCTCCTCTTCCGCTGCCGCGACGTCACGCGCTCGCTTCCAAAAATCTCGAGGCGCCTCGGCGAGATGGTGCGAACGAACAGCGAGGCGCTGCTCGGCGGCGTCGCGCGCGGCCGCGACGTCGACTACTCGAAAGGGATCGCGATCACGTCGATCTTTCAGCCCGATCCGGTGACCTCCGTCGAACCGGTCCGCTACCCTGCGGGGTCGTCGCTGATGCGCTTCCTCGCGGGACCCCTCATCGACGCGGGGAGCGTTCCCGCGAGACTCGTGAAGTCGATCTGGAACATCGTGACGCGTCCGATCGACTTCGCGCGCACGCATCTCCTTCCCGGCTGGGCCGAGCGGACGACGATCCTCCTCGTCATGCAGACCGAAGACAATCGCGTGCGAATGCGTCTCGGGCGGAGCATCTTCACTGCGTTCACGAAGAACCTCGTCTCGCTTCCTGACGAGGTCGCGACGGTTCCGCCGAAGGTGGAGATCGGGCACGAGGTGACGAAGCGCTACTGCGAAGCGACGGGATCGATCCCGTTAGGCTCGCTCAACGAGGCCCTTCTCAACATTCCGCTTACCGCGCACATTCTCGGCGGCGTTCCCTTCGGAGCAACGGCGAGCGAGGGAGTGATCGATCTCGACTGCCAGGTGCATGGCTATCCCGGTCTCTACGTCGTCGACGGCTCGATCATGCCGGCGAATCCCGGCGTCAACCCGAGCCTGACCATCACCGCGCTCGCCGAGTACGCGATGGGAAAGGTGGCGCCGAAGGCGAGTTGAGAATCGGGAGTCGGGAACCGAGAGACGGCGCTAAGTGAGGTCTTTCGCCGGTCGGGTAATTAGTGCTCCTGCCTTGCCCACTCGTTCCGCGTGAGGTTCTCGCAGCCGCTGTCGGTGACGAGGACGTCGTCCTCGATCCGGATGCCTCCATAGCGGTGAAAGTCGGCGACGCGCTTCCAGTTGACGTCGCTCGCGTGTGCCCCCTGCTTCACCTCGTCGAGCAGTGAATCGATGAAGTAGATCCCCGGCTCGATCGTGAAGGCCATGTCCTTCTCCACCGTGCGTGTGAGGCGAAGGTAAGGCTGGCCCTCGGGCTTCGGAATCGTCGTGCCGTCCGCATC
>JACPDH010000045.1 GCA_016184115.1 Acidobacteriota bacterium
CTTCGAGTCGCTCGACGACGACGAGCGCCGCCTCCCACTGCGCAGCATCGACGAATGCGGTCAGGCGATCGACCAACACGTCTCGCGGTATCGCGGAGGTCTCCATCGATGCGCGCAGCGTTCGCACTCCGTCGGCGACGAGGCCCGCGTTCATGAGCGCAATCGCCTCGCCGTAGCCGTTGTCGATCTCGTCGACGACGATCGACGGCGCCGCGCGGACCTGATGGCGCGGATCGCTCGTGCGCACTGTGATCGGGTACTCCCCAGGCGCAAGCGGCGCGTCGGTTCGCAACACGAGCTCGTACGAGCCAGCCACGAACCCGTCAATGCGCGTCAGCTGCTGCTCGGGGAAGTCGGTGATCGCGGATGTGTGCAATCCTCCTGTAGCACGCGCGGTCAGCGCGATGCCCGCGGTAAGCTGCCCGTCGCCAGTCCCGATCGTGACGACGGGAGTGCGATCGCGATAGAGGAGCCCGACGGCCTCACTGTACGCGCGCGGCAGCACAACCTGTCCTCCTCCGCCCGTCCCCCAGATCATCTCCCCGAAGCCCCAGCCTGCGAGGAACATCAGCTTGTCACCCTCCATCTTCGACAGCGCGCGGGCGACGAGCAGCAGCGCCTCTTCGCCTCGTGCCGCGCGCTTCGCCTCGAGCGGGTCGATCGATGCGAGGAGCGACGGGCCGCTCTTCGCCCTCGCCGGTCGCGCCTTCGACGCGTCGAACGAATCCTTGATTACGCGGAGCACCTCCGCGCGGTCGGAGGTGTAGTCGCAGAGAATTTCGAGACGCGCGTCGAACGCGACGACAGCCACTCTGTCGTCCGGCCGGAGCATTCCGACGACTTTCTCGGCGAGGAAGGAGGTGAACATCATGTGTCCCTTGATCCTCGACGCGTTGCGAGCGAAGTCGGTCTGCAGGAAGAAGACGACGAGGCGCCCCTCGATCGGGAGTTCTGGCTGGCCCGCTCCGGACGACAGCGTGGGCGGAGCGGCGCGTTGCGACTCGAACGAAATCCAGTCGGCCGACTCGACGTGTGCGCGCGTATTGCCGATCGTCACTTCAAATTCGCCCGGCGGGATCTCCTTCACCGGCCGCCCTGCCTCGTCTGCGACGCGCGCTTCGATCACGTATCGCACGACGGTCATCGCTTCGCTGAGCTCCCGCTCGCTCACGGGCGGCTCGATCGGTTCCGCGAGCGCCGAGGCCGCGAACACGAGCGGAGAAAGTGAAAGCAGCCTACTCATTTCGCCCCTTCGTTCACAGTACCTCCGCCCTCGATGAAAATGCCTTCCGGCGCGCGCAGACGCCCTCCCTTCATCAGGGAGATGTCGAGCTCGCGCCAACCGGCTTTACCTTCGCCCGTCCGGTAGATCACGAGAGACTGATTCCTCAGATCGTCCGCGATCTTCTCCCAGATCGATCCGGCACGCTTCACCGACTCGAGATCGAACGCCATGCCTCCGGAGCTTCGTGCGAGACGCGCTAGCTCTCTCTGCGCCTTTGCCTCGACCGGGATCTCGGGCATGACTCCACGGCCCGGCGGAGCCTGAAACACCGGATTGAGCGTGACCACATAGACCGGCACCGCGTTCCTCTTCGCGACCTCGAGCACATCGCTCATCGCGAAATCGCTCGCGTTGTCGACTCCGTCCGAGAGAACGACGATCGCGCGGCGCGAGCCTCCCGCCTGAAGCTGCAGGATCGCGGTGATCATCGCATCATGGAGCGCCGTGGCGCCGCGAACCCGTAGATTCTGGATCGCATGCTCGATCGCTGCACGGTCGCTCGTCGGCCAGAGCGCAACACGCGCGTTCGTGTCGAACGCGACCACGGTGACCCTTGCTCTCTGCTCGAGGCTCTTTCCTACGAACTGGATCGCCGCTTCCTCGAGATCGAGCACGTGCTCACGCATGCTCGTCGACATATCGAGCAGCAGCGCGACGTCGAGCGGCGCGTCGGATGCAGCGATCACGCGGTCGACGGGGCGCGCAACGCCAGCCTCCATAACCACCACGTCGCCGGTCGCCAACTTTCGATTCGTGGCGTACACCGGCACTTCGACGAGGTGAACCCCGGCGCCGAGAAGCATGTCGCCCGTATTGAAAATCCGAACGTCCTCGCGCTCCTGGCCGTCGTCGAGACGGACGACGACTCGGAGCACGCCTAACGATCCACCATCTACCTCCAGGTTCGACTTCCACGGAGGCGCCTCGAGCCTCGCAACGACAGATCCATTCCATTCGACGATCACGCTCTCGACGCTTCGCCCACGTGGGGTCCTGACGGAAAGGTCGACGGCGGCGGCGCCCGAGAGTGTCTCGCCCGCCGGCTCGACGATTTGGATCGCGAAGATGCCAGTCCGATCGTTCACGACGACACTGGCAGCACGAATCGCGCTCCCGTTCTTGTCGATGGCCGACAATTCGAGGAGACGACGCGTCGGGATCCGGTCGAACTTCACCGCCGCAGCGAACGGCGATTGCTTCGCCGTGGCGACGAGGCGTCCGTCGACCTTGTACTCGACGCGGCTCGCGCGCGGCTCGTTCCACTTCGGCTGGACGGTTCGGAGTCCTGCGACGATCGACCCTGCAGGGCCGAGCCCGATGACGGGAGACGCTGCCTCGGCACTTCTCGCCAGCGCCGCCGCCACGGCGTCGTGCTCCGGACCCGCATCGGGCGCAACCTCGAGCGCCGCACGGAAGGCCCCAATTGCCTCGTCGTTCTCCAGAGCGGCGAGCCTTCGCTCTCCGATCGACATCCAGGCTTCGAACCGGACTCTGTTCGTGGCTCCTTTTTGCGCAAGCGCCTCGAGCTCGCGCTCGTCGAGGTCCGATGAATTCGTGCGCGCATCGAATCGCCCGAGCCAGATCGTCGCGAGCTCCCGCGTCTCCACGTCATCCGAGGCGCGTAGCCCGAGGAGGCGGCCGCGCCCGAGCGTCTCATCGCCGAGAGCCAGCGTCGCGAGGCACTCTTCGCGCGCGGCGCGAGTCGCCTCGCCAGAGCTCCGCGCCCGATACGCGCCGACGATGTTGGGCGCCGCACCATCAACGAGCGTGAGCATGTGGCGGAACATCGACTGGTCGGGGGGAAGCGCCCAACGAACGACCGGCGTGCCGCCTGGGTCGAGCACCGAAACGCTGGCGACCGGCTCCGTGGTGTCGACTTTCAGATAGACCACACGCTCGAGGCGTCGTCGGACCGCCGGGTGCTTCACGGCCTCCTCGAGCTCCCGGCAGGGATCGGGCCCCTTCTTCGGCTTTCGACAGACTGCCGGGCGCGCATAGAGAACGATCGGCTTCTCTTCGCGCGTGGCTCGTTCGATCGCCGCGGCAAGCGCCGTGTCGCGCGGCGCGGGCTCGGGGAGTGAGGCCGCCGCGCCCGGCAGAATGCCGAGGATCACGACAAACGCTGTCGCGACTCCGCGCCTCACGGCTGCTTCAACCATTGAAATGGAAGAACTATTCAGCCTTACAACAGAAATCGGACCGACGCGATCCGCGCCCGCATACGGCGCTTACGGCTCAACTGCCAGCGCGACGACGACGTCGTCGGTGAGGCGCGCGGTCTCCACGCGCGAATTTCGCGGGCCGCGCAGTACCAGCCCTGATGGAGTCTCGCGCTCGAGCGTGAGAGGAATGCGCAGCAGAGTCGGGTGTTCGCCCGACTGCTTGAACGCCGCCTCCTTCGCGCACCACCAGTGAAGCAGCGCATTGTCGAGAGTAGACGCTGTCGCGCTCGCAAGCTGCTCGCTCGAAAGGAAGAACTTCGTGGCGCGCCGGTCGATGGTTCGCTCGTGTTCGAGGTCGATCCCGACCGGTCGCTCACTGAGTGCCGCCGCGCCGATTCCCGCGGTGTGTGAGAACGAGACATGGAGCGCGTTCTCGACGTCGTCGATCATCACGACCGGCCTCGCGTCCGACTTCGTGAAGCGGATGCGCGAGGCGCGGTCGACGAGGCCGCAATCGATCGCCAACGACTTCGCCGCGATCCGGCTCGCCGCGCGCTCATGCCGTCGCTCGACAGCGCGCAGCGCCATGATCTCGCCAAGCTCGCCGGCGTCGAGAAACTCCGCAACCTCCCGCTCGCCGGCCCCCGCGACGATCCGCACGATCGCCGGCCAGGACGGCGGTACCTCGACGAATCTCACGACGCGATCGTAGCAGCCCGGCTCACGCGTTCGCGACGCGCGTTTCCTCGTCGGCTTCGAATCCTGGATCGAAGATCGTCTCGATCGCGAGCCCGAATACCCTCGCCAGCGCGAACGCGAGCGGAAGGCTTGGGTCGTACTTCCCCGTCTCGATCGCGTTGATCGTCTGGCGCGAGACGTCAACACGATCCGCCAGATCGGCCTGCGACCAATCGCGCTCGGCGCGCAAGACGCGAAGGCGGTTCTTCATTCGCCCGACTCCCCGCGGTAGCGCCGCAGTCCGATGTACTGGCCGGCGGCCCAGAAGAGCACCATCACCAGCACGGGATCGACCACGTCGAGCTTGGGCGCCCCAAGCCGCTCACATAGACGCCAGAAGAGCATGAAGACGATCGACGCGCCGAAGCCGAGCCCCAGCGCTTCGACGTGAATCTTCCGCAGCAGCTCGTCGGCCGCTCGAAGGAACTTTACGTAGAGCGCCATCGCGACGACTCCAAGCAGAAGCGTCGCCGTGGCAAGCGCCCAGCCGGTCAGCCCTTTCGCGCCAAACCGGACGATCGCGAGGGTCGACGCGACGAACATCATTGCCCACGCCAGCGTCACCACGTTGAATCGTCGCAGGTTCTCCGCGTCACGACGCGTGAGCACGCCGCTGCAGGCCCAACCCAGGCCTCGGAAGGAAGTATCGGATCGCTGTTCGGTCATCATGGCCCATCCTGTCAACTATGTTGGTCATTATGTCAACTATACTTTACACACAATAGGTCTCAGCTTGCGAATTGTCAAGCCACCTTTACACCCACAGGGGAAAGAACGGCGCTTCGGGCAGAGCGTCGCTTCGATCGACGGCTCGCGGAATAGGCCTGATAGGACTCACGTTACGCACGCTGCTTCGAATTGACGCCTCGTCGGAGTGTGTGCTACAACCCGAGGCTCGATTCTTCTGGAGGATGTCGTGTACGCAGTGATCAAGAGTGGTGGAAAGCAGTATCGGGTCGCCGAGGGCGACACGGTTCGGGTGGAGCGCGACGTGCTCGGCACCCTCGACGGCGACAAGGTCAAGTTCAGCGAGGTACTCCTCGTCGGAGGCGACGCGCCGAAGGTTGGTGCCCCGCTGGTTGCGGGCGCCTCAGTTTCGGGTAAGGTGCTTCGCGAGATGCGCGGCGAGAAGATCATCGTCTTCCGCAAGAAGCGTCGCCAGCATCACATCAAGAGCAAGCAGGGTCATCGTCAGGATCTCGTCGAAGTGCGCATCGAGCGCATCCAGGCGTAGGCCAGGCGGAGGAAAGGTAGCAAGCCATGGCTCATAAAAAAGGACAGGGTTCCTCTCGCAACGGCCGCGACTCGCAGCCGAAGATGCTCGGCGTGAAGCGCTTCGCCGGCCAGGTCGTCACCGGTGGATCGATTCTCGTTCGTCAGCGCGGAACGAAGTTCCAGCCGGGAGAGAACGTCGGCATCGGCCGCGACCACACGCTGTTCGCGAAGATCGCGGGCGTGGTCAGCTTCACCGACAAGGGACCGCGCGGTCGCTTCATTAGCGTCACCCCGGTCGCCGAGTACACGACCTCGAGTACATTCAGAGGACTGGAGTCGCGCATAGCCGCGGTTCCAGTCCTTTTTGTTTGAGCTATGTTTAAAGACGAAGCCACGATTCGTGTAAAGGCCGGTGACGGCGGACGCGGCTGCATCTCGTTCCGCCGCGAGAAGTTCGTCGCGAAAGGCGGGCCGAACGGCGGCGACGGCGGTGCCGGCGGCGACGTCTGGGTCGTCGCGTCGAACAGCCTCAACACCCTCTACCACCTTCACTTCAATCGCGAGTGGAAAGCCGAGCGGGGCGAGCACGGCATGGGCTCGAACTGCAGTGGACGCGCCGGCGCCGACGAGACGATCGGACTTCCGGTCGGCTCGGTCGTTCGCGACGCCGATACGCGCATGGTCCTCGCCGACCTCACCGAAGAGGGACAGCGGGTCATGGTCGCGAAGGGAGGCCGCGGAGGTCAGGGCAACCAGCACTTCGCGAGCGCCACGCGCCAGAGCCCTCGCTTCGCGCAGCCCGGTGAAGAGGGAGAAGAAAAGAGTCTCTTCATCGAGCTGAAGCTGATCGCTGACGTCGGAATCGTCGGTTTCCCGAACGCCGGCAAGTCGACGCTCATCTCAGTCATCAGCGCGGCGAAACCGAAAATCGCCGACTACCCATTCACCACGCTCATCCCAAACCTCGGTGTCGTCTCCGCCGGCAATGACACATTCGTCGTCGCGGACATCCCCGGCCTCATCGAAGGGGCTCACGAAGGGCATGGCCTCGGTGATCGCTTTCTCAAGCATGTGGAGCGCTGCGCGCTGCTCGTTCACCTCGTCGATCTCTCGCAGTCGGAAGAGCCGCGGATCGAAGCCGAGATCATCGAGCGCGAGCTCGCGCGCTACTCCGAGCTACTCGGCTCGAAGAAGCGCATCGTCTGCGGCAGCAAGCTCGACAGCGCGACCGACGGAGCGTCCACAAACCTCCGCGGCTACGCAACGGAGCGGGGGTATCCTTACGTCGAGATCTCCGCGGTGGTTGGCACCGGCATCGAGGCGCTGAAGTTCAGCCTCGCCGAGCTGGTTCGCGGGATCCGACGCGAGGAAGCCGAGAGCGCTGATGCCGCCGTCTGAACGAGTCGCGATCTACGGAGGCACGTTCGATCCGATCCATCGGGGCCATGTGGAGGCGCTCGACGCCGTGTTCGACAGGATGGAGTGGTCGCGCGTCGTGCTGATGCCAGCATCGACGCAGCCATTCAAGCTCGGCGCCCGGACCTCCTCTCCGTTCGATCGGCACGCGATGGCCGTCCTCGCCACACATGACGACCCACGCTTCGAAGTTTCGAAGCTCGAGCTCGAGCGCAGCGGCGTCTCGTACACGGTCGACACGCTCGAGAGCCTTCGCGCCTCACGCCCTGACTCGGCGCTCGACTGGGTCGTCGGCGACGACAACCTGGCGCTTCTTCCGCAATGGAAGTCGCTCGACCGAATTCTCGAGCTCGCGAACTTCGTGGTCCTCGCGCGTGAAGGCTTGCGCGTGCTGCCCCCGGAGCTCGAGGCGCGCGCCTCGACACCTGAAGGTCGCGGCCTGGCCGGATCGATCGTCTTCGCCGAGAATCCGCGAATCGAGGTTTCGGCGACCGACATCCGCCGCCGCGTCGCGACCGGGGAGCATTTCGAGGACTTTGTCGACCGGCGTGTCGCGGAGTACATTTCACGAAATCGGCTGTACGTCACGGAGGACGAAAGTTGACCGATCGCATCGAGACGCGAGTCCGGGAGGCGATCGAGGCGGCGCACGACAAGAAGGCGATCGACCTCGAAGTGCTTCACGTCGCGGAGCTCACCTCGCTCGCCGACTATTTCATGATCTGCTCGGGCAGCACCGAGCGCCAGACCGGCGCGATCGCCGACTCCATTGAGGAGCGACTGCGCGAGAAGCTCGACACGCGCCCTCGTATGGTGGAAGGAGTTTCGCCTGGCCGCTGGATCCTGATGGATTACGGCGACTTCATCGTGCACATCTTCACCGAGGAGACGCGCCGCTTCTATGCGCTCGACCGGCTGTGGGGCGACGCGCGCGATGTGGCAAAGCTGATCGCCGCCGGCGAGAAACCGAAGCAAAAGCCCGCGAAGGAAGAACCGCTGCCCGAGGAGCCGCGGAAACCCGCGAGAGCGTCCGCGACCGGCAAACCGCCGAAGAAGAAGCCTGCCAAAGCAGCCGATTCCCGCGGGGTCAAGAAGCAGACGAGGAATGCCCGCAAGAAGTAGCGGTCGTGGTCCCGAGGCGCTTCGCCGCCTCTTCTCGACGCGCACTCCGGCATTCCGCGCGGTCGTGAGAACTTTGGAGAAGCTGATCGACGTCGACGTCAACGTCCTCGTCACCGGCGAATCAGGCAGCGGCAAAGACTACGTCGCCGAAGCGCTTCATGTTTGTGGCGTGCGAGCAGCGCGCCCCTTCGTCAGGATCGACTGCTCGAGCATCCCCCCCGACCTCTTCGAGAGCGAGCTTTTCGGCTTCGAGAAGGGTACGTTCACCGACGCGAAGGCGAACAAGCCGGGGCGGCTCGAGTCGGTGCGGGGCGGAACGCTCTACCTCGACGAGATCGGCGGCATCCCTGCCGCGCTCCAGGCGAAGCTTCTTCGCGTGATCGAGCAAAGGCAGTTCACGCGGCTGGGAGGGACGCGACCGATCGAGCTCGATGCGAGGATCATCGCCTCCGCGACGGATCTCGAGCCACGCCGTCAGGGCAGTCATTCGCTTCGCGGCGATCTCCTCTATCGCCTCAGCGTCGTGACGATCGAGTTGCCGCCACTGCGCGAGAGGGTTGACGACATCGCCGCGCTCGCGCGTCGCTTCGCACGCGACGCGGCCGCGCGCCACCACCGCCCGCGCCGCCCGCTCGCCGACGAGACGCTCGCGCTTCTCAGCGCGTACCCGTGGCCCGGAAACGTGCGCGAGCTCGCCTCCGTCGTCGATCGCGCTGTCGTACTCGAAGACGGGAGCGAGCTGACGCCGGCGTCGCTGCCGCGGGAGACGCTGCTTCGCGGCGATGCGCTCGTAGCCTCCGCGTCGCGCGGACTCTGGACCCTCGCCGAGCTCGAACGGCGTTACGCGCTGGCCGTTCTCGATTCCGTCGGAGGCAATGGCTCCCGCGCCGCAAAGATCCTCGGGATCAGCAGAAAGACGCTGATCGAAAAGCGGCGGCGATGGGGTCGCGCGGAGAGAGCGAAATGAGGCCGGAACGGCCCAAAAAACGTAGCTTCTGGAGGATGGCGCGAGGGCGGAACGCGTGAAATTAAACCTGATCTGGATTCGTTCCACCTCTGACGCGGAGGTCAGGGAAGTAATCGACCGTTACCTCAATCGAATCAAGCATTTCTTTCCGATCGAGGTCACGGAGGTCGCTCCGCAGAAAGCTAGACAGGGAAAAAGCGGTGCATCTATCATGCACGCCGATTCCGAGAAGCTGCTGAACGCGATTCCGCAACGAGGGACTGTGGTCGTCCTCGATGAGCGCGGAGACGCGATGACGTCTTTGAAGTTCGCCGGATGGCTCGAGAAAGAAATCGAAAGGCAGCCACACGGCATCCATTTCGTGATGGGCGGTGACGTCGGGTTCGACGACAGTGTGCGGAAGCGGGCTCAGAAGCTCCTCTCGCTCTCTTCGATGACCCTGCCGCACCAGCTTGCACGTGCACTCCTCGTGGAACAGATCTACCGGGCGTGCACGCTAATGAGAAACGTTCCATACCATAAGTAAGGGAGGCCCTGGGGCCAATGCCGACAAAGACCAAAGTGAAGCCGAATCGCTGGGACGCACAGCGTAAAAAGCTGCTCGACAAGCAGCGCCAGATGATCGACTCGTACACGCGCGACCGGGCAGCCGGCAACGAGCAGCCTGAGGACGGCATCCAGGATCTGGCCGACAAGGCGGCGAACGCCTACTCGAAGGAGCTGAACTTCTCTCTCTCCGACGCCGATCGCGACACGCTCATGCAGATCGAAGAGGCACTCGAACGGCTGAAGGAGAACCAGTACGGCTCCTGCGCGAACTGCACGAACGACATCAGCGAGAAGCGCCTGGAGGCAGTCCCCTGGGCCACCTTCTGCATCGATTGTCAGGAGTTGCAGGAAAAGGGAATGCTGTAATTCGAGCGTCGACTCACGACTGAATCCACGAGAGGGGCGCATCTTTGCGCCTCTTTCGCGTTTCGGGGGCGGAGAGCGCACCTACGCAAGTGAAACCCTGAAGTTAGAAGTTAGAACGATGAATGTTGAATCCAGAAAAGACCCGGAGCTCCTTTCTGGATCCAACATTCATCGTTCTAACATCTAACTTCAAACCAAACCGGCCCAGCGCGCATATCTGAAATCCCATGCCCACCACGCCCGCAAAGCTGACCGCCGAAATCGAGAAAGGCAAGCTCCCCGCGATGATCCTCGTCGGCGGGAACAACGAGTTCCTCGTCGATCACGCGTTCATTGCGATCCGCGATGCGTTGATCGCGACGAACCCGGGCCTCGCGGTGCAGAACTTCGGCGAGGTCACCGACCTGACCGTCGTCATCGACGACTACCGTACCTTCTCGCTCTTCGCGCGTCCGCGCCTGCTGATCGTCCCCGAGGTCAATGCGTTCATTTCACGCAAGGAACTTCTCGGAACGTACGAGAAGGCGATCGGTGACTGGAAGTCGGCGAAGACTGACAGAAAGCGCGACTCCGCACTCGCGAAGCTCCTGCACACGCTCGGCCTCGCCGGGCTCGACACCGACATGACCGACGCGGAGATCGCACGCGGCCTGGGCGTGGAGCCATCACAAACTCTCTCCGACATGCTCGCGGTCGCGAAAGCGGGAGGAAAGCGTGCCTCGCGTGGCGAGAGCGACGCCGCACTACTCGCGGAAACGGCGAACAGTGGCGGCGCTCCGTCGACGACGCTACTCATGAAGACCGGGGCGATGCCCGAGGCGTCGGCAACGATCGACGCCATCGATCGCGCCGGTGCCGTCGTCGTCTGCGACCTTTCGCGCGAAAAAGTGCTCACCGTGCTCGAGCGCGCGATCAAGGAAGTCGAAGACGAGTCGGGTGCTTCTTTCGACGACACCGCGATCAACTCGATGCGCCAGCGTCTCGGCATCGACCGGATGCTCGCCGACAAGTTTTCGAAGGAGATCCCCGACATCCGCAGTTTCGTCAACGAGGCGACGCGCCTCGCGACTTACGCGGGCGACGGCAAGCGCGTCACCGCCGCGATCGTCAAGGAACAGATCGCTGAGGTTGCGGGAGGTGCGCGATTCGAATTCGCGTCGCTCGTGACCGAAGGGAAGCCGGTCGAAGCGGTCGGGAAGCTGCGCGATCTCGTCGCACAGGCGCGTCGCGACGATCCGGCGATGCCGGTGGAGATCGCCGTCGGCCGCTTCATCTTCCCACTCGCAGACGAGCTTCGCCAGATGCTCGCGATCCAGTCGTTCTGCAGGCAACGTGGCATCGACGCGAAGCGCGGCATCCCGTATCCGATGTTCAAAGACCGCCTCGCTGATGAGATCAACGCGTACCTCACGGCGAATGGCATCGCGAAACAGAAGGCGCATCCCTTTCCACTTCACAAGCGTTTCGAAGCGTCGCGTCGCTACGGCGAACAGCAACTGATCGACTCGCTGGCCGAGCTCGCACGCCTCGAAGTTTCGCGCAAGTCGGGCGGAACCGCGGCGGAGTTAGGGCTCGAGCTCGCGGTGCTGAGGCTGGGAGCGCGGTAGAAGCTGAAGTTAGAACGTAGAACGATGAATGTTGAACCCAGAAAGAGAACCATTGCAGGTGCGGTCTCCCTTTCTGGGTTCGACATTCATCGTTCTACGTTCTAACTTCAGCCTCTTTTTCCGCCTCCTGTCCTCGTACCGCATAATCTCCGGATGTTCGACGGCGTGACCCGCGAGCAGTGGAAGTCGCTTCTTGCCGCGATGAGCGGCTGGATGCTCGACTCGATGGACTTCCTCCTCTTCACGTTCGCAATCGGCGCGATCCAGAGCGAGTTCGGCCTCCCCTCGCGATCGATGGGACTACTGATGTCGGTCGCTCTCTTCGCCGGAGCCGCGGGCGGACTCCTCTTCGGCCGCCTCGCCGACCGCTATGGCCGCGTCCGGGCGATGACCTGGAGCATCCTCGTCTACTCGCTTGCAACGGGAGGACTCGCAACCTCACAGAGCGTCGTGGCGCTCGTCTTCTGGCGAGCGCTGGTCGGTCTGGGGATGGGAGGAGAGTGGGCGTGCGGCGCGGTGCTCGTCGCCGAGACGTGGCCTGCGAAGCATCGCGCGAAGGCGATCGGCATCATGCAGTCAGGTTGGGCCATCGGCGCTCTCGCCGCCGCGGGCCTCTCCGCGCTCATGCTCGAGCGGTACGGCTGGCGCGCCCTCTTTCTCGCCGGCCTTCTCCCATCAGTTGCGGCGTTCTTCATTCGGAGGCACGTTCGCGAGCCGGAGATTTGGAGTGCCGCCGGAAGAACGAAGGGGCCGTCGCCCGGATTCGCGGGGCTCTTCTCCGCGACCCTTGCGAAGCGGACACTGGTCGCATCGCTGCTCGCGAGCTGCGTGCTCGTCGCCTACTGGGGGCTGATGACCTGGCTTCCGTCGTTCCTTGCGACTCCGATCGAGCGGGGAGGAGCGGGACTGACGATCACGAAGTCGGCGCTGTGGACGGTGCTGATCCAGCTCGGTGCGTTCGTTGGCTACGTCTCGTTCGGCTGGATTGCCGACCGAATCGGGAGACGTCCGGCGTTCACGCTCTTCATGGCTGGTGCGCTCGTCACGATTCCGATCTATGCGATGGCGGCGTCGAACATCAAGGTGCTGCTCTTCGTCGGGCCACTCGTCGGCTACTTCGCGCACGGCTACTTCGCCGTCTTCGGGGCGCTTCTCGCCGAGCTCTACCCGACGGCGATCCGCGCGACTGGACAAGGCTTCTGCTACAACGTCGGTCGGCTCGCGTCTGCACTCAGCCCCTACTTCATCGGGAAGGCGGCGGAGCGGGGTGGAATCGGCGTGGCGTTAGGCGTCGATGCGCTCTTCTTCGGTCTCGCCGCCTGGCTCGTCTGGCTTCTCCCCGAAACACGGATGCTCGACCTCGAGACGCCGCGCGAAGAGCGTGCGGCATGACGGCGATCGACATCAGCTGCGATCTCGGCGAGGCAACGACGGCCGATGAGCACGCGACCGAACGTGAGCTTTGGCCTCTCGTCGATTCGGCGAATGTCGCCTGCGGGGGGCACGCGGGGGATGCGACTTCGATGTTCGAGGCGGCAACGCTCGCGCGACGGCTCGGTGTGCGACTCGGCGCGCATCCGTCGTTCCCCGATCGCGAGGGCTTTGGCAGAACGCGGATCGAGATCGGCGACGACGATCTCGTAGCCTCGCTTGCTAGCCAGATCGCGGCCCTCCGTGCGATCGCCGAGGCCGCCGGAGTCCAGCTCGAGCGCGTCAAGGCGCATGGCGCTCTCCATAACCTCGCGCATCGAGACCTGACCCTCGCGCGGCTGCTCGTGCGCGCCACCGAAGAGAGCTGTCGAGGGAGCGCGATCGTCTGTGCGGCGAGCTCGGCGATGGAGACAGCAGCACGCGAACGGGGCTTCCCGGTCGTGCGCGAGGCCTTCGCTGACCGTCGCTACCTCCCCGACGGCGCGCTCGTCCCTCGAAGCGACGCCCGCGCCCTACTCGAAGGTCCGGGCGATGCTGCAGCACAAGCAGTCTCGATTGCGACGCGTAACGTCGCCGTCGCGATCGATGGGAGCGAGATCGCAGTCGCTTGGGACACGATCTGCATCCACTCCGACATGCGAGATTCCGTACGGCGGCTCGTCGCAATCCGGGCGGCTCTCGCAGCGGCGGGAGTGGGCGAGACGATTTAGGCGCGACTCTGATGACCTTGCGTCCGTCCGCTACCTGCGCCGGCGCCGCCTCCGCCGCCGGTGGCTGCCGTCGGCGGGCTCTCCCTCGCCACGACCCTCGGTGGCGGCTTCGGAACGATCACTATCGATCGCACCACCCCGCGCGACGTCTTCAACTTCGGCGTGCCCGTGTAGCGGCTCGCCGTCCGACGTCGCAGGGCACTCATCACCGCGCGGTCCCCGCGCCCGTTCGAGCTCGCTCCAGTCCGCGCTGCGCTCGTTCGCCTCACTCGTTGCGGATGCCTCGTCAAGAGGCACGTCTACTCGCCAATCGCCTAACGGCGAGAGCTCTTCGCTCGTGGGCGATTCGGCGATCTCATCGCCAAGGCCTACATGCAGCGGCGCGCTCTCGACTCCCGGCACGCGTTCGCGCTCGCGAACGCCGATCGACACGCGCAACGGATCCTCGGCCCACTGGCAGAGCCAGAGTGGTGGCAGGCTTCGTCTGTCGCTCTTCCAGAGCCGGACGTGCGTGTCGCCAGGCACTCGGCGGCGGAATGTGCGAGGAACGACCTGTCGCACGTCGGCCGGTTTATAGCCACGAGCGAACAGCTCGCTCCGCTCGATGCGGATGATGTCGCTACGCCTCTTCGGCTCATAGCGAAGCTCTTCGTCGTAGTTCGCGTACCAGTGACAACTCCCATTCAAATGCACGGCACGCCCGCGACGAGCGGCGCGGAGCCGCTTCGACACGAACGGGAAGAGCACGACGAATAGGAGACCCAGGGCCGCGAATGCCGCAATGACGTGCATTCACCAGCAAGTATCTGACACTTTAGTCATCAATCGGTAGTGTCTGCCCGCTCGATCTCGTTTCGGAGCGAGCGCTCCCACCAGCCATGGAATCAGGAAAAACCGCTCTTGTGGCCGAAGTTTTCAACTTGGCCGATTCCTCCTTACGACGGGGCCGAAGATGGAATCTTCGGCCACAAACGTCCAATCCCCGCGCGGCGGATTGGAATCCGCCGCCACGAAGAGACTACTCAGACGCTGATCGTCGACGCAGTTTCCGCCTGCTTGACCGACTTGATTCGGTTCTCCCGATCGACGAAAACGAGTGTCGGGCGATGCCCTTCGATCTCGCACGGTTCGAGAGCGCAGTAGCACGCGATGATGACGAGGTCGCCAACCTCGACCAGGCGGGCGGCGGCTCCATTCACACAGATTTCCCCGTAGCCGGCCTTGCCCTCGATTGCATAGGTCTCGAACCGCGTGCCGCGCGTGACGTTGTAGATCTCGACCTTTTCGTACGGGAGAAGGCCCGCCGCGTCGAGCAGGTCGCGGTCGATCGTGATCGACCCTTCGTAGTCGACGTTCGCCTCGGTCACGGTAGCGCGGTGAATCTTGCAGCGAAGAAAGGTCCGGGTCATGGGGAGCTCCTCAGGTGGCGGGAGTCGTCGCGCCATCGCTCGGCGCAACGATTCGGAGATTGTCGATGAGTCTCGTGCGGCCGACGCGAATCGCACCGACGGCGAGCAGCTCGCAATCGCGCGATTCGGTGGCCAGGAACGTTCGCGGGTCGACGAGGCGAAGGTAGTCGATCTCGACGGGCAACCCGCGCAGCGCATTTGTCATCGTCGCTTCGGCCTCGTCCGTCGAGGCGCCACGCCGGACCGCTGCAACCCCTTCGCTCAACGCAGCGTGAAATCGCGGCGCCAGCGCGCGTTCTTCGGGCGATAGGTAGGCATTGCGCGACGACATTGCGAGCCCGTCGTGCTCGCGCGCTGTCTCACCAAATGCAAGTTCAACGGGCAAGTCGAGATCGCGCACCATTCGGTCGATCACGGCACACTGTTGCGCATCTTTTCGCCCAAACACCGCGAGGTCAGGCTGCACGATATTGAAGAGCTTGAGGACGACCGTCGCAACCCCTTCGAAGTGTCCCGGCCGCCGCTCCCCCTCGAGCGGCGCGCTGACGCCGCTTACGCGGACACGGGTCGCGTGCCCCTCGGGGTAGACCGTCGCAATGCCCGGTAAGAAGATGGCGTCGACGCATCGCGCCTCGAGGAGCGCAACGTCGCGCGCCTCGTCGCGCGGATAGCGTGAGAAGTCTTCGTTAGGCCCGAACTGCGTCGGGTTGACGAAGATCGACACGACGACGAAGCCGCAACCGCGCTCGCGCGCGAGATCGACCAGCGAAAGATGCCCCTCGTGGAGGAATCCCATCGTCGGCACGAAGCCGATGCGGAGCCCCTCCGCGCGCGCGGCGCGCAGCGCGTCACGAATCTCGTCGACGCCCGTACAGAGATTCATCGCGCGATCAGCCCTTCGCAACGCGGATCGACGGCTTCTCGCCGTAGAGCGCACGAAGCTCTCCGCGGTCGGCGACGTGGAACGACTCGGTGTCGACGTCGGGGAAACGCCCTTCCCTCACGTCATCGAGGTAGTGCGACAACGCCGCGACGATCTCGCCTTCGAGCGACGCGTAGCGACGGACGAACTTCGGCTTGAAGCCACTGAAGAGCCCGAGCAAGTCGTGGTAGACGAGAACCTGGCCGTCGCAGGCGGGCCCCGCGCCGATACCGATCGTCGGGATCTTCACGCTCTCAGTGATGTAGGCAGCAATCTCCGCGGGAACGCACTCGAGCACGAGCGAGAAGCAGCCGACGTCCTCGAGAGCAGCTGCCTCGTCCATCAAACGCTTCGCTGCGTCGGCGTCCTTGCCTTGGACCTTGAACCCACCGAGGTCGTTGACCGACTGAGGAGTGAGGCCGATGTGCCCCATGACCGGAATCTCCGCGTCGCGGATCGCCTCGATCACACGAAGGCGGCTCGCCTTCCCCCCTTCGACCTTGACCGCCTGCGCGCCCGCGCGGACGAACGCGCCGGCGTTGCGGACCGCATCCTCGACGGAAACGTGATAGGAGAGGTACGGCATGTCACCGACGACGAGCGCGCTCTGCGTCCCGCGTACGACGGCGCGCGTGTGATGGAGCATGTCGTCCATCGTCACGCTGAGCGTGTCGGGATAGCCGAGAACGACCATGCCGAGCGAGTCGCCGACGAGAGTGATATCGGCACCGGCGAGGTCGACCAGCCGCGCGGATGGGTAGTCGTACGCGGTGAGCATGCCGATGCGGCGGGATCCCTTCGCGTCGCGGATGGAGGGGACAGTGATTTTCTTTCTCGTCTCGGCGCTCATCAAAAAAGCCTCCCAGTTTCCTGAGGAGGCGGCGAGTGAACGAGAGATTCGGACCCGTCGGATCGACGTCTCGCATCGCGAGATCGCCGTCGGCGGCGCGCGGCACCTGCCGCGCATGCAACTGTCTTCTTCTCTCCGTCTCGGTCCGTCGACTCAGGATCCAAGCGGTACGTAATACTGCGTCCCCTTCTGGGCTCGGGCGATCTGCTCGACCAAACCTTCAAAGTGGTCTGGCTTATGAACAAAGTCTATCTCACTCGTATTCACGACGAGAAGCGGCGTGTCTTCGTAACGGTAAAAGTAGTGCGCATAGGCGTCACTCAGTTCCTTCAAGTAGGTCGGAGAGATCGACTTTTCGTAGTCGCGCCCTCGTCGCTTGATCCGCTTCAGGAGAGTCTCCATGCTCCCCTGGAGGTAGATGACCAGGTCGGGCTTCGGGACCGTTTCGACGAGCAGGTCGTAGAGGCGGTTGTAAATCAGGAGCTCCGAATCCTCGAGCGTGAGGTAGGCGAAGATCTTGTCCTTCGGAAAGCTGTAGTCCGAGAGCACGAGCTCGGTGAAGAGATCGCGCTGCGCCAGTTTGCGCTGCTGGTCGTAGCGGGAGAGGAGGAAAAAGAGCTGGCAACGAAACGCCGCGCCACGCTTGTCTTTATAGAAGTCATCGAGGAACGGATTCTCAACGTCCTCGAGAACCTTCGTCCCGCGAAAACGCTTCGCCAGCATGTCGACGAGCGAGGTTTTGCCCACACCGATCGGGCCTTCGACGGCGATGTGTCGGAACGGGAGCTTCGGCTGCGCCTCTGGCATGGGGAGTCGGCGTCCGGCGGGAATGGTAGCAGAACGTGGAACGCGGATTGCGGAATTGACCCTGGCCGAGGCGGTGTCCGCGCTCATCGCGGCACGAATCAAGGCCCGAATCGTCCCAGTGCGAGCCGTCCCACATTCCGCATTCCGCAATCCGCAATCCGCATTTAGAATCGCGCCGTGCTCGACCGGGTCGCCATCACGCTGGAGATGATCAAGTTCCAGCACACCGTGTTCGCTCTTCCCTTCGCGCTCCTCGCCGCTTTCACGGTCGCTGGAGGGATTCCGCCGCTGATGAAGCTCGCGTGGATTCTCGTGGCGATGGTCGGCGCGCGCTCCGCCGCGATGGCGTTCAATCGGCTCGTCGACGCGCCGATCGACGCCGCCAATCCACGCACCGCCTCACGGGCGATCCCCGCGGGACTCGTGTCGCGCAGCTTCGTCGCCTTCTTTACGATCGTCTCGATCGCGCTCTTCGTCTTTGCTTGCTGGAAACTGAATCGCCTCGCGCTGATCCTCGCGGGACCGACGCTCGTCGTACTTCTCGGTTACTCGTTCACGAAACGATTCACCTCACTTTCGCACCTCGTGCTCGGCCTCGCCCTGGGCATCGCACCAATCGGCGCGGCCGTCGCGATTGAAGGCGTGTTCAATCTGAAGGTATTGCCGCTCTCGGCGTCGGTGATGCTCTGGACGGCGGGGTTCGACATCCTCTACTCGATGCAGGATCTCGATTTCGATCGGTCGAAGGGTCTCTTCTCCCTCCCGTCGCGACTCGGAGGCGAGCGTGCGTTCCTCCTCGCTCGCATCTTTCACCTCCTGGCACTCGCAGGTTTTGTTTCGTTCGGTCTCCTGTTCGGCTTCGGCGCGATTTACTGGGTGGGAATCGCCGCCGCGGCCGGCCTGCTCCTCTGGCAGCATTCGATCGTGTCGCCGAAAGACATCTCGCGAATCGACGCCGCGTTCTTTACGGCGAACGGCATCCTCGCCGCGGTCGTGTTCCTCTGCGGGGCCGCAGATCTGATCATGCGGGGGCGATAGCGGCGGGGCAGGGTGCAATCCGGCGCCGCTACGCGGCGCGAATGAGGTGGATTGGCGTTCGCCCCCCGGTCTTCGACCGGGGGCTAAGCTCGGCCGTCGCTCCGCGACGAACGACGTCGCTCGGCTCTCGTCCCGCGCCGCTACGCGGCGCGAATGAGGTGGATTGGCGTTCGCCCCCCCCGGTCTTCGACCGGGGGCTAAGCTCGGCCGTCGCTCCGCGACGCACAGAGCAGAGCCCCGGCGGGCCTGCTCATCGGCTCTCGCCTTTGGATACAATCTCGCCCGCGAAGGAGAGACCCTTGCTCATCGAACGCCACACCCGCCCGAACGGGCTGCGCGTCGTCCTCAACGAAGACCACGCGGCGCCTCTCGTGGCCGTCAATCTCTGGTACCACGTCGGTTCGAAGAACGAGCGTCCCGGCCTAACCGGATTTGCGCACCTGTTCGAGCACATGCTCTTTTCCGGCTCCGCGCACGTCGGCAACAACGAGCACTTCCGCCACGTGCAGGCGGTCGGCGGCACGCTCAACGGGACGACCTTCTTCGATCGGACGAACTACTACGAGACGGTGCCGTCGAATTGTCTCGAGCTCGCGCTCTGGCTCGAGTCGGACAGGATGGGTTTCCTCCTTCCCGCGCTCACACAGGAAAAGCTCGACGTACAGATCAACGTCGTGCAGGAAGAGCGTCGCATGCGCGTTGACAACGTGCCGTATGGCGACTTTTTCGAGCGCCTCCTCGAGCGCGCCTACGCGCCGTCGTACCCCTACCACTGGGAGGTCATTGGCTCGATGGCGGACATCGCCGCGGCGAAGCTCGATGACGTCCGCGACTTCTTTCGTACCTGGTATGTGCCAAACAACGCCGTGCTCACGATTGCCGGCGACTTCGACCCTACCGAGGCGCTCGCGCTCGTCGCGAAGTACTTCGATCCGATCCCTTCTGGCGTCACACCCCCGCCGTTCGACCTCGTGCGCGAGCCTCTCTCCGGCGAGCGGCGCGAAGTGATCGAAGCCGACGTCCAGCTTCCGCGCGTCTACCGCTTCTATCACGCCGCTCCGTACGGCAGCGACGAGTGGATCGCCGCCGACCTCGCGACGAGCATCCTCGGTCTCGGCAAGGCGAGTCGTCTCGAACGCGCTCTCGTCTACGAGCAGCAGATTGCGCAAGATGTCGCATCATTCATCCTGCCAACCGAAGCGAGCGGCATGCTGATGATGTGGGCGACGGCAAAGGAGGGCGTCGATCCGGCCGAGCTCGAGCGCGCGCTCGACACCGAGCTCTACAAGCTCGCGAGCGATGGACCGACGGATCACGAGCTGACGCGCGTGAGGAACCAGGCCGAGACCGACCTCGCGCATCAGATCGAGAGCCACGAGCATCGTGCCGATCTTCTCTCCGCCTTCGAGACATTCTTCGGCGACGCACGTCTCGTCGATGGCTGGATCGATCGATATCACGCCGTCGAGCGCGACGACGTCAGGGACGTCGCGGAGAGCTGCTTCCATCCCGACGAACGCGTGACGCTTCACTACGTGCCGAGGATCGCGCGATGAGCGATGCGATGACGAACGACTTCCGCGCCACGGCTCCGGCTGCGCGGCCGCCACGCGCATTCAGCTTTCCCGCCGTCGAGCGACTCACGCTTTCCAACGGCATTCGACTGCTCCTTGCCCCGGCGGGCGACGCTCCCCTCACCGCCGTTCGCGTGATCGTTCGCGACGGCAGCGACCAGGATCCGGAGGGACGCTGTGGGCTCGCGTCGCTGACGTCCGAGATGCTCGACGAGGGAACCGCGACGCGAGGCGCGATTGACATCGCATCGGAAGTCGCCGACCTCGGAGCCTCGCTCGCCACAGGCTCCGATTGGGACGCCTCGTACGTGGCGCTCGACGTTCTTGCGCGAAACCTCGTGGCGGGGATCGAGATCGTCGCCGACGTCGTTCGACACCCCGCGTTCGAACCAGGCGAGCTCGCTCGCGTCCGCGATGAGCGCTTGACCGCTATCCTCCAGAATCGCGACGAGCCATCCGTCGTCGCGGGCGAGACCTTCGCGCGACGCCTCTTCGACGGAACACCGTACGCATGGCCACTCATCGGCAACGAGGCGAGCGTGGGTGCCGTGACACGCGATGAGATCGCATCGTTCTTCGCGGAGCGCTACCGTCCCGGGAACATTTCGATCGCGATTGCAGGCTGCTTCGACGCCGGAAACGCGGTTAGGACGATCGAAGCACTCCTCGGCGATTGGCAGAACGGTCCCGCGCCGGAGCGGCGCGACTTTTCAGCGCAGCTCGCAACGACGTCGACGATCGCGATCGTCGATCGCCCACAGTCGGTGCAGTCGGAGTTGCGCGTCGGGCACGTTGGACTCGACCGCTCCACTCCCGACTATTTTTCTCTCGCCGTCATGAACGGAATCCTCGGCGGTGTGTTCACTTCGCGTCTCAACATGAACCTTCGTGAGAAGAACGCGTTCACGTACCACGTACGTTCCGGCTTCTCACTCCGCCGCTCGCGCGGCCCATTCGTCGTCTCGACCGCCGTTCGCAACGACGTAACCGGCGCGGCGCTTCGCGAGATCCTCGCCGAGCTGCGCCGCATCGGGTCGGGCGATATCGAGCCCGCCGAGCTCGACGAGGTGAAGAGCTACCTCGGTGGCGTCTTTCCGCAGAGCGTAGCGACCGCATCGAGCCTCGCAGGCCGGCTGGAAGAAATGGAAGTCCACAAGCTCGACCCGTCGTGGTTCGACCACTACCGCGACCGCCTCGCCGCCGTCACAGCCGACGATGTCGTCCGCGTCGCGCGAGAACACATCCATCCGGACCGGGTCTCGATCGTCGTCGTAGGCAACGCGACTGAGGTTAGGCCGCAGGTGGAGGGATTAGGGATGGATGTGATTGGCTGTTAGGCTTGTTGATTGCCGTCACTTCCCCAGTCCAACGTCGGCAACCACCTGCCACACGCCTTTTGCATCCTTCGCGATGGGGCGGAGGATGTAGTAGGGATCCTTCTCCATCTCGGCGCGCTTCTCGGGAGTCAGGAGCGGATCGTCTTCAAACACCAGCTCTCCCTGCCACTCCTTGTAACCGTCCGCATAGACGACGTAGTGGACGTGCGCGGGGAGCATGACGTTCGGCTCCTTCTCCTCGCGATACGAAGCAGGACGGATCGATACGTACTCGTAGTAGCCATCGCTTCGTGAGTAGATTGTCGCCTTCATCCGTGGCGTGCGAGGGCTATCGCCGTAGATCCCCTTGCTATCGGCCTGATAGACATAGACCTCTGCTCCCGAGATTGGCTTGCCGGTCGCCTTATCGACGACCTTTCCGGAGACGAACATCCGCTCGCCTCTCTCCGACGGCTCTGCGAGGAACCCGCGCCAAGGAGCCTGCTGTTGCGCAAACATCCCACCGGCCCCCAAAAGCACCGTGAGTGCGAGCACCAGGGTCGCGATACGCACAGTTCGTTGCATCGAAATGTCCTCCGAGCTTCGTGCGAGTTTGAAGGATTCGATTGTACAAAGAACCGTCAGGGCGTTCATCACTCGAGGAAATGACGTCCGTCACACCGTCTCGTGAGTTTCGTGACCATCGCCACCCCCACTTCCCCCCTAATCTCCTCGGTCAGAGAGAGGTCTCTCTTCTCGAATCGAAGGAGCAAGAACCATGGGCATGACAGTGGCGGAGAAGATTCTCGCCCGCGCGTCGGGCCGCGATTCCGTTCGCCCCGGTGACGTGATCGAGCCGCGTGTCGATCTCGCGATGTCGCACGAGAACGGCGCGCTCGTCATCAATCAGTTTCTCGAGGTCTACAAGGACACCGGGCTCGAGCCAAAGGTGTGGGATCCGGGAAGGATCGCGATCATCTTCGACCATCGCGTTCCCGCTGAAAGCGCCAAGACCGCGACCAACCAGAAGAAGGTTCGCGATTTCGTCGGCGCGCAGAAGATCTCCAAGTTCCATGACATCCGCGGCGACCAGGGAGGCATCTGCCACCAGATCCTCCCGGAGAACGGCTACGTCCGGCCCGGCATGGTCGTCGTCGGCACCGACAGTCACACGACGACACACGGCGCCCTCGGCGCGTTCGCCTTCGGCATCGGCGCCACCGAGATGGCCTCGGTCTGGACTCTCGGCAGCGTCCTCAACGTCGAAGTTCCCGGCACGATCAAGGTCGTAATCAACGGCGAATTCGCGGAGCACGTTTCCGCGAAGGACCTGATCCTCCACATCATCGGCAAGCTCTCTGCCGAGGGGGCGAACTACAAGGTTCTCGAGTTCCATGGTGAGGCGATTCACCGCATGCCGACTTCGGGACGCCTCGTTCTCTGCAACATGTCGGTCGAAGCAGGCGCGACCGCCGGCATCGTCCCCTCCGACGCCGAGACGCTCCGGTATCTTCACGAGACCGCCGGCGTGACCGGACAGGTCGACATCGTGCAGCCTGATGCCGACGCCGAGTACGAGCAGGTCGTCGAGATCGACATCACGAACCTCACCTTCCAGATCGCCTGCCCGAACGGCGTCGACAACGTGAAGCCGATCGACGCGGTCGAAGGAACGAAGGTCGACCAGATCGTCGTCGGCTCATGCACGAACGGGCGCCGTGACGACATCGCGGCGGTCGCTCACATTCTCCAGGGGCGTCGCGTCGCCGACGGCGTGAGGCTCCTCGTCTTCCCCGCCTCGTGGAAGATTTACCAGGAATGCATGGCGCACGGTTACATCGATGATCTCGTGAAGGCGGGCGCCGTCGTCATGAACCCGGGCTGCGGCCCCTGCCTCGGCGTCCACGAAGGGGCGTTAGGCGACGGCGAGGTCGCCCTCTCGACCACCAATCGCAATTTCAAGGGGCGGATGGGGAACCCGAAATCGGAAGTCTTCCTCTGCTCACCCGCAGTCGCCGCCGCGAGCGCGCTCGCCGGCCACATCGCACGCCCAAAAGGAGAGCCCCATGGCCAACCTGCAAGAGTCGAAACCGAGGCTGGTTGTCTCGAAGCTTGGTGACGACATCTCGACCGACGCAATCTACCCGGGTCGTTTCATGGCGACGGTCCTTCCGACTGAGACGCCGAAGCTCGCTTTCGCCGATGACACGGAGCTCAACGCGAAGCTCAACTCCAGAACGCTTCCCGAGGGAAGCGTCATCGTCGCCGGCCGGAACTTCGGCTGCGGCTCGTCGCGCGAGCAGGCCGCTTCGTGCCTTCGTGGCCACGGCGTCACGATCGTCGCACGCGCGTTCGCCCGCATCTTTCAGCAGAACTCGATCAATCTCGGACTGCCTACGGTCATTTGCCCGGAGCTCGAGGCCGACGCCGGCGACGAGCTCGTGATCGCCGGCGACCACGTCTGGAACGAGACGAAAGGGACAAAGTTTGCCACCGTGCCGCTGCCCGCAGCCCGTCAGGCGATCATCGACGCCGGGGGACTGATCCCCTACACGCGCAAGCGCCTTCTGGAATCGAGAGCCTGAAACAAAGTCGACGAAGACCCGACCGCGCCTCGAGGCGCGGTGCGGCCACAGATGGAGGATGAACATGGCGAAGTACGACATTGCATGGCTTCCCGGAGACGGGGTCGGCGTCGAGGTTCTCGAGGCCGCAAAGATCGTTCTCGACGCCGTCGAGCTCGACGCGAACTACATCCACGGTGACATCGGCTGGGAGTTCTGGTGCAGGGAGGGCGACGCCTTTCCGCAGAGGACGATCGACCTGCTTCGAAACGTGAAGGCCGCAATGTTCGGTGCGATCACGTCGAAGCCGGTGAAGGCCGCCGAGGCGGAGCTCGTTCCGGAGCTCAAGGGCAAGGGGCTCGTCTACCGCTCGCCGATCGTCCGTATGCGGCAGACGTTCGATCTCTACACGAGTCTCCGTCCTTGCAAGGCGTATCCCGGGAACCCGCTCAACTACAAGGAAGGGATCGACATCGTTGTCTTCCGCGAGAATACGGAAGACCTCTACTGCGGCGTCGAATTCAACACGGTGCCCGACGATCTCGCATGGGCGCTCGGCTCTCTATCGAAGAACTTTGCGCCGTTTGCGTCGCTGAACGGAAACGACTACGCGATATCGTGCAAGATCAACACGCGCAAGGGATCGGAACGGATCATCCGTGCCGGCTACGAGTTCGCGAAGAAGTTCGGCCGCAAGAAGGTGACGATCGTCCACAAGGCGAACGTCGTCCGCGCGACTGACGGCCTCTTCCTCGACATCGCGAAAGAGGTCGCGAACCACTACCCCGGAATCACGTTCGACGAAGCAAACATCGACGCGATGACGATGTGGACGCTCAAAAACCCGCTCAGCTACGACGTGATGGTCGCGCCTAACCTCTACGGCGACATCATCTCCGACCTCTGCGCGCAGATGGTCGGCGGACTCGGCTTCGCAGCCTCGGGGAACATCGGCGACAAGCTCGCCGTCTTCGAACCGACTCACGGCTCCGCCCCGAAGTACACCGGCCTCTACAAGGTGAATCCGATCGCGGCGATCCTTTCCGCAAAGATGATGTGCGACTGGCTCGGCGAGACCGAGAAGGGCGCGCGCATCGAATCAGCCGTCGCCGAGGTCATCAAGGAAGGGAAGGTTCGAACGTACGACATGGGCGGCAGCGCCACGACGATCGACATGGGGAAGGCAATCGCGGAGAAGGTCGGCGTGGGAGTCGGCGCGTAGGAAAGACAGGTCATAGGTCGGCAGGCAGGTCATAGGTCATAGGTCAAAGCAGGCAGCCAGTCATGCTGTCGGCTTCGGATGAGCCTCGAGGGGTAGCTCCGCACGTGACCGTTGACCATGCAGGTTGCTGGACAGCGCCTGCCATGACCTTTGACCTTTGACCTATGACCTCTGACTCTACTTCAAGGAAGGGTGATGAAAAGGTTGCTGATTCACGAAGTCGGCCCGCGCGACGGGATCCAGATCGAGAAGCAGGTCGTCCCGATCGAGACGAAGATCGGCTGGATCGAGATGCTGATGGCCTCGGGCGTCGACATCGTCCAGGCCGGCTCGTTCGTCAACCCGGCGAAGGTGCCGCAGATGGCAGACACCGACGCGATCTTCAACTACTTCCGTTCCTCGCATCACCGGCGTGAGGGTGTGCTGCTTTCCGGGCTCGTCCTCAACGAGAAGGGGCTCGAGCGCGCGATCTCATGCGGAGTCGAGTTGATCTGCATGGGCGTCTCGGCGAGCGACACGCACAGCCGGAAGAACACCGGCATGGGCACCGACGAGGCAATCGCGAGGATCATCCCGATGGCGAGACAGGCGATCGCCGCGGGCCGCCCGGTGCAGCTCTCGGTGCAGTCGGCGTTCGGCTGCGGCTTCGAAGGGGAGGTCCCGCGCGCACGCGTGATCTCCATCGTCGAGCGCTATCTCGAGGCCGGACTCACGACGATCAGCCTCGCCGACACCGCGGGCCACGCGAATCCGCGCCAGGTCACGGAGCTGTACGAAGCGATGTACACGATCGCCCCCGACGTCGAGGCGTCGTGCCATTTCCACGATACTTACGGCATGGCGCTCGCAAACTGCTTCGCCGCACTCGAGGCTGGCGTCACCGCATTCGAGTCGGCCTTTGCCGGGTTAGGCGGCTGCCCGTTCACGAAGTTGAGCGGAGGAAACGTCGCAACCGAGGACCTCGTGCACATGCTGCAGCGTGCCGGTATTCGTCACGACATCGGGCTCGATCCGATCATCGTCGCAGCAAAGGCGGCTGAAGCGTTCTTCGGCCGGCAGCTGCCCGGCGTGATTCATCGCACTGGAGCGATACCGGCGGGCTCGCCCGCCGAAATCGAGAATTGAGCATTGAGAGAACAGGATTGAGAAAATGAGAAGGTTGGCAGGCCGGTGGCTGGGCGAACGCCCGCACTTCCGCCATCTCTCAATCCTCAGTTGTCGAATCGCAACTCGCGGAGCCCAAAATGCACTCCACCAGACTCCTCCAGAACATCCGCGTCCTCGACCTGACCAACGTCCTCGCGGGACCCTTCGCGACTGAGCTTCTCGCCCTCTGCGGCGCAGAGGTGATCAAGGTCGAGAACCCCGACGGAGGGGACCTCGCGCGCAAGCTCGGCGCCGTGCCAAAGCTCAACAAGGAGCTGATGGGGACGAGCTTCCTCGCGCAGAACGCGAACAAGAAGTCGATGACGCTCAACATGAAGGTTCCCTCGGCGAAACGGGTGTTCCTCAAGCTCGCCGAATCGGCCGACGTCGTCGTGGAGAACTTCCGTCCCGGGGTCATGGACCGGCTCGGAATCGGCTGGAAGGTGCTCTCCGCGCTCAATCCGCGCCTGGTCTACTGCGCGATTTCCGGCTTCGGCCAGACCGGCCCCGACGCCGAGAAGCCGGCTTACGATCAGATCATTCAGGGACTGAGCGGCGTGATGGCGATCAACGGCGATGAGCGACTCAATCCGCTTCGAGCCGGCTTCCCTGTTTGCGACACCGTCGGCGGGCTCAACGCCGCGTTTGCGATCATGGGCGCTCTCTACCATCGCGAGCGGACCGGTGAGGGACAGTTCATCGACGTCGCGATGCTCGACTCGATCATGCCTCTCATGGGCTGGGTCGCCGCGAATCTCCTGATCGGCGACGTCCAGCCGCAGCTGTTAGGCAACGACAACTTCACCGCGGCGCCGTCGGGGACGTTCGTCACGAAGGACGGCTACATCAACATCGCCGCGAACCAGCAGCAGCAGTGGGAGACCCTCTGCGGTCTCCTCGGCGCACCGGAGCTGACGACTGACGCACGCTTCCAGGAGCGCGACACGCGCAAGAAGAACCGCGCCCTCCTCACGCCGCTGATCGAAGAGAAGCTCAGGCAACAGCCGACAAGCCACTGGGTCGACCTCCTCAACGCGAACGGCGTCCCCTCGGGCGACATCCTCAGCCTCGAGGCGGCGCTCGAGCAGCCTCAGGTCAAGCACCGCGAGAGCATTCAGTCGGTGAACGACGAGGAGATCGGCGACATCCGCGTCTTCAACCTGACGGCGAAGTTCGAGAAGACTCCTGCCTCGGTCGATACGGCACCACCACGCCTCTCTGCTCACACATTCGAGATCCTCAGATCACTCGGCCTGACAAGTGCAGAGATCGACGCCATGTACGCCGAGAAGGCGATCGGCGAAGTAAGGGAACTGGCAAAGGCTTAGCGTTCTAAAAGGCAGGGTAGCCAGTTAGGCTCCGTGCGACTCGCGCGCTCTCGGATCGAACGTCCGCCAGCCTGCGCGCGCTGCCGACTCGCACTCCGAGACGAACGCGTCGATCGAGCGCGCCAGCGCGTCGGTCGGTTCTTCGGTCGTCAGCTCGAGTCCCGAGAACTCGTGCCAGCACTGGTCCTCTTCGGGCGCGAGCCCGTCCTGAAAGAAGAGCTCCGGGACGCGTACCTGGTCGGCGATGAAGTACTCGAAGCGATCGAGCGTCGCCGCCAGACGACGCTCGATCGCTTCGTTCGCCAGGCCGGAGAACACCACCGCGCCCCACTGCTTGTAGTTGGACGCGTTCCGATACAGATATTCGAAGCGGGTGTTCATGAGGGCGCGAGCATACATCGCTCGGCGGACAGCGTGGAAGCGGAAGTCCCGGTCCGGCCAGTTCCGCTTCCCCTTACATCCTGTCCGGCATCGGGATCCCGACGAGATCGAAGATCTGATTCATCGTCCTGCGGAAGACCTCGGCGACCACTGCTCTGCGCTGGCGTTCCGCGTCGTCCTTCTCGTTGAGGATCGGGAACTTGTGATAGAAGCTGTTGAAGGTCTGAGCAAGGTCAAACGCGTGGCGCGTGACGAGCGACAGCTCGAGCGTCTCCACGGCACGTCTGATCACGTTGTCGGTGTCGGCACTCATCCGCACGATCTGCCACATGTCATCGACAAGCTCCTCGCCGATCGCCAGGCGGTCGAGCTGCGACTTGCCGAGCATTGGATCGACGCCACGCTCTTCCATCTTCCTGAAGATGTTCCCGACACGAACCGTCGAGTACTGCAGATACGGGCCGCTGTCGCCTTCGAAGCTGAGCGCTTCGTTGACGTCGAATGCGATCACTTTTGTGCGGCCATACTTCAGCATGAAATAGCGGAGCGCCGCGATCGCAATCTGCCGCGCGAGCTTCGCGTCATCTGCCTCGCTTCCAGTGGAACGCTCGCTGCTGATCTTCTCGCGTGCCTTGGCCTCGAGCTCGTCGAGCATGTCGTCGGCCTTCACGCCGAGTCCCTTGCGTCCCGACATCTCGAGATACGCCTTCTGCTCGTCCTCCGGCTTCACGTCGACGCCGAGCGCCTTCGCCGTCGCAGGGCTGAGCGCGACCATCTCGTAGGAGAAGTGGATCGACCGCTCCGACTCGGTCTGATGCCCAAGGATCCGAAGCCCTTCCTTCACGATCTTCTGCAGGTAGCCTTGCCGCACGTCGATGACGTTGTAGACCGACTGCGCACCACCGAAGTGCGGCGCCCCTTCGATCCCGTCCCCTTCGCTCGTCGTCTCCCAGACGATCCGCCCGTCGTCGTAGCGACGGAACTCACGATAGGCAAACGTGTCGCCGATGAGGCCGAACTTCCAGAGCTGGTAGGCGATGTCCTTGCCGACGTAGGTGACCGTGCCGTTCGAACGGACGAGGATCTTGTCGGGCTCCTCCATTCCTTCGAACTCCGCGGAGTCGGCGAGCTTCATGACCCAGCAACCCTTGTGCTTCCCTTCCTCTTCGAAGACGACGGAACCCGAGGTCTTCAGGAGCTCGAACGCCCGATCCCAGAAGCGCTGACGGATGATGTCGCTCTCCTTGACGAGGACGTCGTACTCGATCCCGAGCCGGAGTGCCGTTTCGAGATGCCTCGTCACGATCGCCTTCGCCACGATGGCGCCGAGTCGCGCAGTCTCGCCCTCACCTTTCTCGATCCGGTGCAGCGTCTCTTTCCGCCACTCGATTGCCTCGGGGTGCTTCTCGTAGTGCTGGCCGGTACGCGCATAGAGATCCCAGCAGAAGTAGTCGAACCTCACCGACGGGTCGGCGATCCGTTTCTCGACCTCCGCGATCCCTTCGCCGAGGAGCCGCTCGAAGCCGACGACGACGTCCGCGACCTGCACGCCGGTGTCGTCGATGTAGTTCTGCCGCTCGACGTGATTCCCGAGTGCGACGAGGCAGCGGATCAGCGTGTCGCCTAACACCGCGTTGCGAAGATGCCCGATGTGCGCAGCTTTGTTCGGGTTGATGTTCGTATGCTCGACCGTGACGCGATGCCCGGTCGCGCTTGGCGGTGCGCCGATCGCTCGCAGAAATTCGAGCGTGAAGAGACGGCGGTCGAAGTGGAAGTTGAGGTATCCCGCCCCTTCCACCGAGACTCGGCTGACGGCAACGGGAAGCTCGAGACCGCTCGCGATCGCCTCCGCGATCTGCCGCGGCGCCTTGCGCGCCTGCTTCGCCAGCTCCATTGCGACCGGCGTCGCGAGGTCGCCCATCGCGAGGCGCGGCGGCGCCTGGAGAACGACACGGTCGATCGGGATACCGAAGAGGGTCAGCACCCGCGCCTTGATCGCGTCGGAGAGCTGGTCCGTGATTTGCTCGAGAATCATGCGTCACCTGCCGTATGCGTGATGGCCGACGTCGTTCCAGCACCGCATGAGGTAGCGGTCGGAACGCCATTCAAAGAGATTGATCGATGCGTTGTCCTGGAGAAACGTGCGCGCGCTCGCGAGCGGAAGCCCCATGAGCCCGGTGGCGAGGATCCGAATCGCCAGGCCGTGCGAGACGACGACGGGAACCGCCTTCGGCCCGTTCGCCGCCTCACGCTCTCCGATCGCGAGCATCGCGCGACGCACGCGCGTGTCGACATCTGCGAACGACTCGCCACCCGGCGCCGGCGTCGAAGGATCGTGGAGCCAGGCACGATAGAGGTCAGGCTGCGCCTTCCGAACTTCATCGAAGGCGACACCCTCCCACTCACCGCAGTTCACCTCGCGCAGGTCGTCGATCGCCTGAAACTCGAGGTCGAGCTCGCGCCCGATGATCTCCGCAGTCGTTCGCGCGCGCGCCAGCGTCGAGCAATAGAGAGAGGTGGGACCGAGCTCGCGGAGACGGACGCCGAGCAGGCGCGCCTGCTCTTTCCCTTCCTCCGAAAGCTCACTGTCGCTCCAGCCTTGGGCGACGCCTCGGGCGTTGTCGACGGTCTGGCCATGGCGGCAGAGTATGAGTCGTTCGAACATGGGCGTCGTTGCGGGCCGCGATTTCCGATTGAGGCGCGTGTCTCGACTCGATGACGAAAGCCCGAAATGAGAACGTAGAACGATGAATTCAGAACCGAGAAATGGAGCTCTGACTCTTTTCTGGATTCAACGTTCAGCGTTCTAACTTCTCACTTCAGGGTTTCCCTGAATCAGCCGGTACCGATGCTCGAAAACGGTCAACTCGCACAGCCCGCGAGGGGCTGCACGATATCAGAATCCGTTGTGGGGGGTGAGTGTGCTGCGCGGCGTCAGGCTGTGACTTTTTCGCGCTTGAACACCATGCCGATGTGGTCGGTGGCGCCGGTCTTGAAGTTGATCGATGTAATGCTGACCAGCTCCCAGCCATCCTCACCAAGGCGATTGAGCTCCTCGGCGCGCCGCGGATCCATGGAGTAGTTCTCCGATCGGACGTTGATGATCTTGTACTCCCACTTCGTCATAAATCCGCCTCCCCAGTCCCGTACAAACAGTTGCGGCAGCTGAAGTGTAGCAATTTAGAGGCGAAAGGCGAAAGGCGACAACGCGAACGCAGCCGGTGTGCCGAGAGGTTGCAACGCGATCGTGGGGGCGATCCGTCGGCTCTCCCTCGCCTTCTCGCGTCACCTGTCGCTTGCCGTTTCCCGCCACGCCACCGCGTCCGACGGGACGTCGGTGATGACGCCATGGCAGCCCCAGGTGTGGAACGGTTCCCACCAGTACGACGTGTTCGGCACCCAGGGCACGACCTTCACTCCCGCGTCGAGATACTCGGACACGATCTCCTCATCGACGAACGTATGCGCTGGAAACAGCCACTGCGCTCCGAGATTGCGCACGTAACCGGCACCGCGGACGAGATTCCCCGCGATGGTCGCACCGAGCTCGAAGCTTCCGCTCCGGAGCTCGCGCAGTTCCGCGAGCTCCGCGACGAGCCGATGGTCGAACGCGGCGATGACCACACGCTCGATGCCGGCGACACAATCGACCAGCTCGCGTGCGAAGCCACGTCCCTTGATCTCGAGAATCAGCTCCGGGGTTCCCGGGAGCTCGCGGAGGCTCGCGAGTGTCACGAGGCCGGGCCAGGCGACGGAGAGCTCCGCGAAGGTGAAGCGCTCGACAGGAGTGCCACCGATTTCGTCGTCGTGGAAGAGAACGATCGTTCCGTCGACGAGCCGCCTTACGTCAGCCTCGATGCCGTCCGCACCCTCACCGACGGCGAGAGCGAATGCGTCGGGTGTGTTCTCCAGAGCGCGCCGCCGGTCGCCTCGGTGACCGTAGATCCGAAGCCGCTGCGAGCCTTGTCTGGATGGCATAACCTGCTGTTCCTTGAATCAGTTCTGCGCGGCTGTTTCGTTGACTTGCCGCGCACCTGAATGGTACGTTGGCCCAAACATCGGAGCCAGAAAAACATGCCCAAGAAGATCCTTCTTGCTGACGACAGCATCACCATTCAGAAGGTCGTCGAGCTGACGTTTTCCGACGGGGACTACGAGGTGGTCGCGGTCAACAACGGCGCCCGGGCAATCGACAAGCTCGGCGAAATGCGCCCCGACATCATCCTGTCCGACATCATCATGCCGGAGAGGAACGGCTACGAGGTTTGCGAGTATGTGAAGTCGCAGCCTGCGCTCCGGTCGATTCCCGTCATCCTCCTCACGGGCACGTTTGAGCCATTCGACCCCGATCGCGCCGAGAAGGCGGGTTGCGACGCCGTCGTCACCAAGCCATTCGAGTCGCAAAATCTGATCCACAAAGTCGAAGAGCTGATCGCGTCGGCCGCGCAGCAGTACTCGTCCCCCGAACCGGAAATCGAAGCTCCGGCCCCACCGCAGGTCGACATGTCGGGAGAGACGCGAGCGTGGCAGATTCCGTCGATGACGCCGGCCTACGAGCCGCCGCAGGAAGCTGCTGCCCCGTTCGCCGCGCCTCCATCGTTCTCGACACGGGAAGCGCCGTTCGAAATGCCAACGTCCGAGCCCGCTCCGATTCACGAAGCTCCGACGGATGTGTTCGAGACTCCGCCAAGCGACGCGTTCGCTGCCGAAACGCGCGCCTTTCCAGCGCTCGGATTCGATCAGCTTCAGGATCTTCAGCAGCCGGCCGCCGAGGAACCTGCCCCGATGTTCGAGATGGGAGCGCCAGAGCCGCCCCCGGCGCCAGAGCCACCCCCGGCGCTCGAGTCACCCGCACCCGGATTCGAAAGCGCAACACGCGCGGTCCCCGCGCTCGATCTCGATCGCGTGCAGACCGAAAAGCAGTTCGCGATCTCGGACGAACCCGAGCCCGCCGCTCCCTTCGGCGTAGAAGAGACGGCTGCAGAGGAGCAGCAGTACTCGGCCGAGACGCGCGCCTTCCCTGTCATGAGCTTTGATCAGCTTCAGGCAATGCAGGAGGCCGCTCCGCAAGGCGAGGAGACGATCGAGCCGCCAGCGGAAGAGCCTCTCGCGGCTCCACCACAAGACGAAGTGTTCGGCGGAAGCGAAGAGCCGGCGTTCTCCGCGGAGACGCGCGCCTTCCCTGCAATGAGCTTCGACCAGCTTCAGACGATCCAGCAGGAGAGTGCGCCAGAGGAACCAGCGGCGGAGCCCGAATGGGCCGCCCCCTCGCCGGAGGAACCAGCGCCGGAGTGGGGCGCGTCCGCAGAGGCTCCAGCATGGGGAGCTCCGGAGCCGACCCCCGAAGCCGAGCCGGCCTCGCCACTCGCCGCTGAACCCGAGTGGTCCGCTCCCGCCGCACCCGAAGAACCTGCGCCGTCGTGGGGCGCACCCGTCGAGGAACCGGCGTGGGGAACCTCAGAGCCAGCGCCGGAGCCGGTAGCCGAGCCCGAATGGGCTGCGCCTGCTGCAGAACCTGAGTGGGCGCAACCTGAACCCTCGTGGGACGAGTCAACCGGGAAAGTTCACGCTGCCGGCCTCGACGAGAGCGCTCTGCGCGATGAAGCTCCCGCAGCGGCACCGCCCATCGAAGAGCCGTCGTGGAGCGCGCCCGCCGAAGAACCTCCACCGATGGAAGACGTCGCTCCCGCGTGGAACGAACCGGAGCCGATGGCGCCCGTTGCGAAACCTGAAGCGAGACGCGAGCTCGTGTCAGAGCCCGCAATCGTCGCAGCCGCGGCGTCGCTCGGAGCCGGAGAGCTGAGCCAGGAGCAGATCGACGCAATCGCGCATCGCGTCGTCGAGCTCATGTCGGACGACATCATCCGGAAGATTGCCTGGGAGGTCGTTCCCGAGCTCGCCGACATGATCGTTCGCGACAGGATCAAGGAGCTCGAGAGCGCGGAGTAGTCCCGATCAGGAACGAGGTGACGAGAACGGCGCCTAACGGCGCCGTTCTCGTTCGAGGCACGCGACATCGGGGCTTCTTCACCGAAACACTCACACCTGGCGTCAACGCTGCTCTTCGGCGTGGAAATGCGCAAGTTTCGTTTGCGCACTCCAGACGACGCCCGTCAGCGTGCCTTCCAGGGCACGTCCTCGACGCCCGCCGTGTGATTCGCGTATCGCGCTGCGACGAAGAGGAAGTCGGAGAGCCGGTTGAGGTATCGAGTCGCGCGCGACGTGTCGTCGCCCGGCTCGCCGAGCGCGACGACCATCCGCTCCGAGCGGCGGCACACCGTGCGCGCGACGTGCGCTGCCGCGGCCGCGGGCGAGCCACCAGGGAGGACGAAGTTCTTCAGCGGTGCGAGCTCCGACTCCATTCGGTCGATCGTTCGCTCGAGCACCTCGATACGCGGCTCGGCGACACCGCGGAACTTTTCGTTAGGCGAAGCCGATGCGAGGAGTGCACCGATGTCGAACAGGTCACTCTGGATCGCCGCGAGCTCGGCATCGATCGCGCCATCCTGCCACGCGGCGCGCACGACGCCGACGTGCGAATTCAACTCGTCGATCGTTCCATACGCCTCGATCCGGTGATGATCCTTGCGGACCCGTTCCCCACCGAGCAGCGATGTCTCGCCCGTGTCTCCCGTCTTCGTGTAAATCTTCATTTCTGCTCCTTCTTCGGGCGACCCTGCGTTCCATTGAGGTACGCGGTCCACCAGAGGTCGCGGAGCCACGATGCCCCTGCGGCGATCCGCTCCGCTGCAAATCGCTTCCCTGCTTCGCTGCCTGCGCCGTCGAACGCACCGTCGCGGTCGAGCCGGTAGAGCGCAGGAACGAGTGCATGGGACTCGCGGATGAAGCCGGTCGCGGCCAGGAAGTAGTCGTCGCGTCGCATCGCCCGATGCAACAGCGGTACGACGTCGTCGATCGCGACGTGGCGCGTCACGAAATCCGACTCGAACCTCCGATGCGCCTCGCAGTCGCTGCGAAATCGCTCCGGGTTCTCCGCCCCTACCCAGCCGTTGTAGTGAATCGTCGCGTGATGCGGGTTCGCTGCGTCGGCGACGAAATGGCCGAGCACACCCGAGAGGTAGACGATGTTTTCCTCGATCTGGCCCCGCTCGATCGAGTCCGCCGCGCGCTTCCAGAGCTGCCACTGCCGCTCGAGGTGCTCGCACGTCTCCGCGATGCGCCACGGAAGAAAACCGGTGGTGCGATTGTCGATCGCGTTCGCACGAAGCGTCCCGCTCGTCCCGAGCAACTCCAGAAACTCGTAGCGCTCGCGCGGCAGGTCGAGCTCGGCAACGTACTCCCAGTCGAGAAAGTGATCGTTCGCGAACATGTCGTCCGCTGATGCGCCCGCGCCGTGCAATCGGTCAGGGTCATAGCCGAGATAGACGAGCCCAGGATAGGACTCGTGGAAGAATCGCGGCAGTTCGTAAGGGACGGCAAAGGTCGCCGCCTCGTTGGCGAGGTAATGCCCTTTCTGTCCCCAGGCGGCGGCGGGGAGCGTCGTCAGTGCGGTGAGCGCGAGCGCAAGTAGGTGGCGCATCGAGACACGATAGCTGCCGGATTGAGAATTGAGAATTGAGAATTGAGGGAAGAGGCGAAAAGGTAAAAGGCGAGAGGTGATGAGCAGGCGATTGAAACGGCGGATTTCGATCCGCCGCATGAGACGAACGACCGGGCTCGGGCTCGGGAGCGTTCACGTTCACGGGTGGTTCATTTGCCATTCCGCGCGACCCTGATCGCTCGATTTTCAATTCTCCATCCTCAATTCCGGTGCCGGGAATGGCTCTTCCTACCACCGGGTTTGACGGGTGGCGCGAATTCACCTAGAATCCGCGCTCCCCACGCCGAAAGGCGTGACCTCACGTCGGGGCTTAGCTCAGCCTGGTAGAGCGCACGGTTCGGGTCCGTGAGGTCGGAGGTTCGAATCCTCTAGCCCCGACCAACGAATCCTCCCACTCGCCTGGGGGGATTTTTTACGTCCAGCGATCTCCCACATGCCGGACTTGAGCATTGAGAGAGGGCTCGTCGCTCACACCACGAAGGCCGTCCCGTGAACACTCCCGCTTCCGCTCCCGGCTGTTGGTTTTCGTGGCGGATCGGAATCCGCCGCTACGAGAGCCTGCTCATCATCTCCCGCCCCATCGCCTCATATCCGATTCTCGATTCTAAATTCTCAGTTCCGCCGCCTCGCGACGGCCGCGGTTGCGTCCTACCTCCCCGCGGCGTCTAATCACCGAACAGACGATTGGAGCCCGACATGCGGAGATTCACCATCGCGATCTCTCTCTTCCTATTCTCTTTTGTCGCTCTCAGGGCCGTACCCGGCCAGGGCGACCGGACGGGGACCTCAATGCAGAAGAAAGATGCCGAAGCGTTGTACGCCGAAGGCTCCTGGGCACTCGCGCACGAGAAGTACGCGGGAATCGATCAGGCGTCACTCTCCGATGACGAGAAACGCTGGGTTCGCTTCCGCCTCGCCGACACGAGCTGGAGGAAGCTCTCGACCGATGAGCTCTCCGACACGACGCCCATCGATGATGCACGCCGCGAGCTCGAGAAGCTCCTCGGCGAGCTCGACCTCGAAGACAACGCGCAGGCGCGCCTCGCTGCCGAGATTCACGAGTCGCTCGGCGACTCCTGGTGGTCGACGGAGAACTACAACAACTGGAGCGCGTCGTGGCCCCACTACCAAAGCGCACTCGATTGGTGGGGAGGCGATCGCGACCTCGAGCTCGCACGCGCGCGGTATCTAGGCATCGTCTGGAAAGCGGCGACGCCCGCGTGGAGAAACCCGTGGGAGCGCTACCGCTATTGGGGCAATGTCGTGCCGCAGAACATCCTCGAGAACGCCGTCAAGATCGCGAAGACGCCGACCGACGTGTCGCGAGCGAATTACCTCCTCGCTCTCTCGATGCAGAACAACTCCGACCCTGCGACGCAGGAGCGCGTCAAGGAGTCGTTTGTCGCCGCGGTCGCACCCGGGAAACAGGCGGAGTGGCACGACGACGCGCTCTTCTCGCAAGGTCAATGGCTCGAGCGGAGCGGCACGATCGAGTATCTCGACGACGGCAACTTCCGAGTGCGCCCCGACTTTCCCGCGGCGCTCGCGTCGTACAAACGACTCACGACCGAGTACAGGAAGGGCGAGACACCCTACTTCGACGAGGCTGAACAGCGGATACGCGAGATCACGCAACCTGCGATCAGACTCGCGGTGTCGAACGTGTTCCTTCCCGGCTCGAAGGCGCAATACGTCATCGCCTGGCGCAACGTGAAGTCGGCTGAGATCTCATTGAAGAAGGTTGACCTGACATCGAGTCTCTCGTTCCGCGACGGTCAGCGCGACTTCGGCCAGTGGCTCGACGCGATCGACGGCGGCTCGACGGTCGAGACCTGGACCCGCCCTCTCGACAGCAGTGGCGACTACGTACCCGGCAGCGAGCAGGTCGAGATCGATCGCCAGCTATCGCCGGGGGCATACCTGCTCGAAGCGAAATCGGGCGCCGGTTCCGCACGCGAGCTCATTCTCGTCACCGACGCCGCGATTGTGACGCGCAGCTCGTCGCGGCGCTCCGTCGTCTTCGTGGCCGACGCGCGCACCGGTGCACCACTGGCCAACGCGAAGGTCAAACTCTGGGAGCAGTACTGGGACAACGGGAAGCACCGCTTCTCGAGCTGGACGAAGGCGACGGGCGCCGACGGCATCGCGGAGTTCGAGCTCGACGCGCGCCGAGGCTCGCATCAGATCTTCGCGACTGCCACCGCGGGCGACCGGCAGGCGATGACTCAGGGCTACGCCTACGGCAACTCGCGCGCTGACGGCAATTGGCGCATCTACGCCGTCACCGACAGGCCGGCCTACAGACCGGAAGAGACGGTCAACTGGAAGATCACCGCGCGCGTCGAGCGGGAGCTCAAGTACTCGACGCCGGCAAACCAGACGATCGCGTACGAGATCTGGGACCCTCGCGGCTCGAAGGTCAGCGACGGCAAAATGAAACTCAACGCGTTCGGCAGCGCGTGGAGCGAGCTCGCGTTGAGCGCGACGATGCCGTTAGGCGAGTACCGCGCAGTCTTCTACACCGAGCGTCACGAGCGCAACATCGGCTCCGCGACCCTCTTCCGCCTGGAGGAGTACAAGCTCCCCGAATTCCTCGTGACGGTGAAAACTCCCGAGGAAGAGGGAAAGAGGAAGAGCTTCCGGCTCGGCGACAAGGTCGAGATCGTCGTCGAAGCGGCCTACTTCTTCGGCGGCCCCGTCGCGAATGCGTCGACTGAGATCGTCGTCCGGCAGAAGGCGTTCTGGCACTCGTGGACGCCGAAGCGCGACTTTCCCTGGTATTTCGAAAGCCCCGCGTCTCGCTACTACGGCTATGACGAAGGGCAGATCGTCAAGCGCGAGATCGTGACGACCGACGCCGACGGCATCGCGCGACTGACGATCGACAGCCCGCGCAGCGGAAGCGATCTCGAGTACAGCGTCGAGGCGCGCGTCACCGACGCCTCGCGCCGCGAGGTGTCGGGCTCCGGCAGCGTTCGCGTCACGCAGAAGCCGTTCTACGCCTATGCGCGGCCGAAGCACTACCTCTACAAGCCGGGCGACAAAGTGGCGATCGACCTCGAAACGCTCACCGCGAATGACGACCCGCACCCAGCCGGCGGCTACGTCGCCGTCACGCGCGACACATGGAAGGAAGTCTGGCTCGACCCGAAAGGAGCTCGCCTCGAAGGAAAAGAGCTCGACGCGGCGCGCGCGAAGCATGGCACCTTCCCTCCTCCGCAGGAGCCAGGACAGCACCCGTGGACGCTCGTCGAGCGCGGCTACGAGCACGAAGACGTCACGAAGGAATTCCTGAAGACCGGGAGTGACGGCAAGGCGACGTTCAGCTTCGCCGCGGCGCGCGAGGGGTACTACCGCGTCCGTTGGACGAGCAGCCCGGCCGTAAAGCTCGTTCGCCCGCGCGACATCGTGGAAGCCGAAACGACGGTCTGGGTCTGCACGTCATCGTCGGCGCGCATCGGCTACTTCCACGACGGAGTCGAGCTGATCGTCGACACCGACGCGATCCGCGCTGGCAAGACAGCACCGGTCATGATCGTCACGCCGTCGGCTGGCCGCTGGGTGCTATTCAGCGTCGAAGGCGAGGACATCTACAGCCGCCGCCTCGTCGAGATGACAGGAAACGTGAAACTCGTCGAGCTGCCGATTGGCTCCGAGCACATTCCCAACATCTTCATCGCCGCCACCTCGGTGATGGATCTTCAACTCCAGATGGACACGAAGGAGCTCGTCGTTCCTCCGGTGGAACGGTTCATCAACGTCGACGTGAAGAGTGATCGCGAGCAGTACAGGCCACGCGATGAAGGCACGCTCTCGATCGTCACGACCGACGCCGACGGCAAACCGGTCGCGGCCGAGGTGACGTTAGGCCTGGTCGATGAGTCGATCTACTCGATCCAGGACGACTATGCCGGCGACCCGCGCCCATTCTTCTATGGAACGAAGCGCCCGCATTCCGTACAGACGTCGTCGAGCTTCCAGCAGCGGTCGTACATAAAGCTCGTCAAAGGTAAGCGGGGAGATCTGATCGACGCGCGCTTCGCGATGAACGAGCGCGACGAACTATCCCGAGCGGACCAGGGAGTCGTGGGCGGAGCCGCGGTTGGCTACTTGGCTGACGCGGTGCAGGAGTCCATCACGATGACCGCGTCGGCCCCAGCCTCAGCCGAGGCCCCCGCGCCGCAGATGCGCCAGCTGGCGAAAAGTGCAGGGAAGAAGGACTCACCGAAGGAAGAGAAGGCGACTGTCGCGGGAGGCGGTGAGGAAGGCGCGGTGCAGGTCCGCAGTGACTTCCGCTCGACGATTCTCTGGAAGCCCGATCTCATCACCGACGCCTCGGGGAAGGCGAGTGTGAACGTCACGTTTCCCGACTCGCTCACGACGTGGCGGGCCACAGCGCGCGCTGCGACCGGCGGTGCCGATTTCGGCATCGGTACGCAGAAGTCGCGCACGAAGATGCCCCTCATCGTCCGCCTGCAGGCGCCGCGCTTCTTCGTCGTAGGCGACCAGACGGTCGTCTCCGCCGTCATCAACAACAACACAGACGCCGCGCTCTCGGTCACGCCGTCGATCGACGTGGCCGGCCTCGTCGTCTCGGGCCTCTGGAAAGATGGCAGGGCGGTGAAGGGAGAGGCCGGCCCGGTGCAGATCGCGCCTAACGGCGAAGGCCGCGTCGACTGGGTCGTCGCGGTGAAGGAGCCAGGTGAGGCACGACTGCGCGTCACCGGCAAGGCTGGCGAGCTCGCCGATGCGATGGAGAAGCCGCTACCCGTCTTCGACCATGGCATCGAGAAGTTCCTTTCCACCTCGGGGCGCCTGCGCGGCACCGAGGGGCGCTTCGCGCTGAATCTGCCGAAAGAGCGGCGCGACGGCACGACGATAATGACCGTGCAGGTCGCGCCGAGTCTCGCCGTCACGATGCTCGACGCGCTTCCCTACCTCATCGAGTATCCATACGGCTGCACCGAGCAGACGATGAGCCGGTTCCTCCCGGCAGCGATCGTGGCGAAGACTCTCACCGACCAGGGGATCGATCGCGCGACCGTCGCGAGCCGCATCTTCGGCGGCATCGAACGGGATAGCGCAGGAAGGACGCATCCGGACGGCAAGAAGGATCTCGCGAAGCTCGACGAGATGATCCGCGCCGGGCTCGCGCGCCTTTACGACTTCCAGCACGGCGATGGCGGATGGGGCTGGTGGAAAGAAGGCGACAGCGACCATTTCATGACTGCCTACGTCGTCTGGGGCCTCGCGGTCGCTCGAGACGGTGGCTTCAGGGTGAAGGACGGCGTCATCGATCGCGCAGTGAACTATCTCGACAGCGAGCTGGTCGAGGAAGAGCGCGATCCCGACCGCCAGGCCTGGATGCTCCATGCGCTCGCAATGGCATCGAAGGGACAGCCGACCGAGTTTCAGAAGAAGGCGCTCGACAACCTCTGGAAGAACAAAGACAGGATGTCGTCGTACGGCCGTGCTGGGTTCACGATCGCAGCGCACCGCTTCGGCCAGACCGACCGGGCACAGGCACTCGCGCGCAATCTCGAGAACGGCGCAATCGTCGATAAGGCCCCCGACGCGTCGGTCCTCGTCGCCGGCAGCGGTTCCGGCGCGGCCGAGGTCATGCCGACGGCGTACTGGGGCTCGCGCGGCTTCTGGTGGCGCTGGCACGAAGGGCCGGTCGAGTCGACGGCGTTCGTACTCCGCGCATTGATGACGGTCGACCCGAAGCACCGGATGGTCGAGCCCGCAATGAACTGGCTCGTGAAGAACCGTCGTGGCGCGCAATGGAGCAACACGCGCGACACGGCGATCGCAGTCCTCGCACTCAACGACTATTTGAGTGCGAGCGGCGAGACCGCGGCCGACGTCGAGTACGAAGTCGTCGTCAATGGTCAGTCGATCGCCAAGAAGAAGGTGACGAAGAATCAAATGCTCGCGGCACCAAGCCGCTTCGCGGTCCCCGCGTCGGCGATTCGCGACGCGAACGAGATTCGGGTGAAGCGCCTCTCCGGCACAAACGCCCTCTACGTATCGGCCGAGTCGCAGTTCTTCAGCCTCGAAGAGCCGGTGAAGGCCGCGGGCAGCGAGATCTTCGTCAAGCGCGAGTACTACAAGCTCGTCGGGCGCCCGACCCTGCTGAAGGGACGCGTCTACGATCGCATCGCACTGCGCGATGGTGAGTCGGTGAGGAGCGGTGAGCGCGTCGAGGTCGTCGTGACGATCGAGACGAAGAACGACTACGAGTACCTCCTCCTCGAGGACCTCAAACCGGCCGGGCTCGAAGCGGTCGAGCTCGTCTCGGGGCAGCCGCTCTACGCGCGCCAGATGATGGCCCCGGAGGTCGAGAAAAAGCACGGCACCGCCGATCAGCGAAAGGCTCCTCGACGTGGCACGACGGGTTACGGAAGCCAGCAATGGGTCTACCGCGAGCTGCGCGACCGGAAAGTCGCCTTGTTCATCGACCGGCTGGCGCAAGGGACGTGGGAGATTCGATACACGATGCGCGCCGAAGTCCCCGGCGAATTCCATGCCCTGCCTCTGTTAGGGCAGGCGATGTACGTCCCGGAGATTCGTGCGAATGGAGACGAAGTTCGAGTGAAGGTGGAGGAGAGGGAGTAAACGCGGAATGCGGAACGCGGAATGCGGAACGCGGAATGCGGAACGCGAAATGCGGAACGCGGAACACGAAAGGCGGAACGCGAAACGCCACGGATTCGCGCCGATTCCGCAATCGCCGTCGTCGCGAGGCGACGATGGGTCGGTAGCCCCCGGCTTCGGCCGTTATGGCGTCAACTTGAGGGAACAACCCTTGAAGTTAGAACGTAGAACGATGAATTCAGAACCCAGAAAAGGCCCCACGCTTGCGTTTCTGGGTTCGCAATTCATCGTTCTACGTTCTAACCTCGGCCTCTTTCTCACGAAGTTCACGCCAACGCGGCTTCAGCCGAGGGTTACTCGCGGGCTAAATCCATCCCTGCAACTCGTGCACGGCGATCGTCGCCATCGATTCGATCCAGCGCGGACGATCGTTCAGGCACGGGACGAGCGTCAGCGTCTCGCCACCGCCCGCGCGGAACTGCTCCGCGCCGAGATTGCCGATCTCGTCGATCGTCTCGAGGCAATCCGTCGTGAAGCCTGGGCAGAGTGCGAGCACACGCTTCACTCCCTGCTTCCCGAGCCCCATCAGAGTCATGTCCGTGTAAGGCTGTAGCCACGGCTCCCGGCCGAAGCGCGATTGAAAGGTCAACATCCACGCTTCCGGCCGCCAGCGCATCGCCTCCGCGAGAAGGCGCGCAGTCTCCTGGCAATGCGTCGGGTACGGATCGCCCAGACGCGCGTAGCGCTGCGGAATCCCGTGGAATGACACGATCACCTTGTCGGGAGACCGTGCGAGCCTCTGCTGCGCCTCCCACACCGATTCCGCGAGCGCTTCAATGTGAAGCGGGTTGTCATAGTAGGGAGGCACGACGCGCAACGACGGAACGAATCGCCGTTTCTGCAGATCCTGGAAAACCGCGTCAAAGGTCGAGCCCGTCGTCGCAGCCGAATACTGCGGGTACATGGGAAAAAGGAGAATCCGCTCGGCACCCCACTCGAGGAGCGTGTCGATCGCCGACGAGGTCGATGGGTTGCCGTAACGCATCGCGACCTCGACGCGGATCGAATTGCCAAGATCGGCGGCGAGCGCGTCTTCGAGTGCGAGCGCCTTCTTCTTCGTCAGCACGAGAAGAGGAGAGCCCTGCGAGGTCCAGATCTTGCGGTAAAGAGCCGCCGACTTCGCCGGGCGCGTCCGCAGGATGATTCCATGGAGGATCAGCTTCCAAAGGATGGGATTCAGATCGACCACGCGCCGGTCACCGAGAAACTCCGCAAGGTACCGCCGGACCGCGGCGGTCGTCGGAGCGTCCGGCGTGCCGAGCTGGGCAAGGAGGATGCCGATCTTGGGTCTCATCGCGGGGAAGATGATAAGAGGTCATAGGTCAAAGGTCATAGGTCAAAGCAGGCAGTCGTTCAGCGCGCCCGTTCCCTCTCGTCAGAAAAGCACTCCGCTCGACCCTTCGCGGCTGCGTGCCGGCAATGCCCTGTGACCCATGCCCTTGGACATTCGACCTGGCTTTCGCCTGCTCTGCCCTATGACCTTTGACCTCGAGCCTGCCGTGTGACAGCCCGCACTACCCTTTCCCATCGGAAAGAGGCAGAGTAACGCCCGAGGAGATCCCGGGACCGCACACACCCCCTGCCCGGGAGCGACACGACAGCCACATGCCTTCGGAACGCTTTCAGAACGCACTTCGCGGAGTGCCGCAGACCACCCCTCCCGTCTGGATGATGCGTCAGGCCGGGCGCTACCACTGGCATTACCAGGAGCTTCGCAAAAAGCACTCGTTCGTCGACCTCTGTCGCGTCCCTGAGCTTGCAGCCGAGGCTGCACGCGGTCCCGTGGCCGATTTCGACTTCGACCTTGCGATCCTGTTCAGTGACATCCTTTTCCCACTCGAAGCGCTCGGCCTCGGCCTCAGCTACGACGACGGCGGGCCGAAGCTCGAACCAAAGCTCGATGCGTCGCAGCTCGCCCGGTTTCGGAGCGTCGAGGATGCGGTTCCTCATCTCGAGTTCCAGCGCGAGGCGATGAGGCTGACACGGCAGGTCCTTCCTGCCGACAAGAGTCTGATCGGCTTCGTCGGAGGCGTGTGGACGCTTTTCGTTTACGCCGTCGAAGGGAGCCACCAAGGCTCGCTTCGCAAGTCAAAGGCCGACCCCGCGCTCTACCGCGCCTTCGCCGACCGGATGACGCCACTGCTGATCGAGAACATCCGCCTGCAGCTCGACGGCGGAGCTGAATGCGTCATGCTGCTCGACACCGCCGCAGGGGAGCCCTCGCCCGACTGGTTCCGACGCGAGCTCCTCGGCGACGTGGTCCGCATCGGGCAGGCGTTCCCGGGCAAGATCGGCTACTACTCGAAAGGATCGCAGCCCGCGCATCTCCGCGACCCGCGACTCGACGACAAGACGTTCGCTGGCTACGGCGTCGACTGGCGCTGGGACATGACCGAGGCGCTCGGCATGTTCGGAAGCCGCGGGTTCGTTCAGGGAAATTTCGACCCCGCGCTCCTCTTTCTCTCTCCTGACGCCTTCGCCGACGCGCTGAGGCGCTGGCTGGAGCCGCTCGCGGCCCTGTCACCCGAAGCGCGAAGGGGCTGGGTCTGCGGCCTCGGCCACGGCCTTCTGCCGGCGACCCCGGAGGAGAATGTCCGCACGTTCGTCCGGATCGTGCGGGAGATGATTCGATGACCGAAAAGACCGTCAACCTCTTCGAGAAGTACGACGTACCTGTTCCCAGGTACACGAGCTATCCGACCGTTCCGTACTGGACCGACGATCCGACGACCGAACAGTGGCTCGCCGAGCTACGTAAGGCGGCCGCGAAGCCCGACTGCCGCTGGTCGATGTACATCCACATCCCCTTCTGCGAGTCGCTCTGTACGTTCTGCGGCTGCAACAACGTCATCACGCAGGATCACCGGCGCGAAGAGCCGTACGTTCAGCGCGTTCTCGCCGAACTGGAGATGTACTTAGCGGCCGTTCCCGACCTCGCAGAGCGTTCATTCCGACAGCTGCACCTCGGCGGCGGTACCCCGACGTTTCTTCACCCCGAGAGCCTCGCGGCGCTGCTCAGGCCAATCGCAAGGCGATTCCAGACGCGCGCCGATGAGTTCGACGCGTCGGTCGAAGTGAATCCTCGCGTCACCACACGCGAGCATCTCGAAACGCTCTTCGCCAACGGCTTCACGCGCGTCTCGATGGGAGTGCAGGACTTCGACCCGACGGTGCAATACCTCGTGAATCGCATCCAGCCTTACGAGATCACCGAAGCGTTGACGAACGATGCCCGGCAGATTGGCTACACGTCGGTCAACTACGACCTGATCTACGGACTGCCGAAGCAGACCGCGGAGAAGATCCGGAAGACCGCGGAGCTGACGCTCGGCCTGCGCCCCGACCGCATCGCGTTCTATAGCTTTGCGAAGGTTCCCTGGATCAAACCCGCGCAGCGTCTCTTCAAGGACGAGGATCTTCCCGAAGGGGCGGAAAAGCGCGAGCTCTACGAAATCGCACGGGAAATCTTCCTCGCGGGAGGGTATGTCGAGATCGGCATGGATCACTTCGCCCTGCCGCACGATTCGCTTCACAAGGCGCAGCTCGACGGCTCGCTTCACCGCAACTTCATGGGATATACCGAGTTCCGAACCGACGTGATGTTAGGCTTGGGGGTGAGTGCGATCTCCGAGAGTCCGACCTGCTTCCACCAGAACGTGAAGAAGGCCCCCGAGTACGAGCAGCGGATCGCCGAGGGGAGGATTCCGACGATGCGCGGGCACCTTCTCAACGACGAAGATCGCGCACTTCGGCAGCAGATCCTCCAATTCATGACGCAGCTGCACGTGACGCTCGAGCCGGAGCAGATCGACGACGCTCGGACATTCCTCGCACCGATGATGGACGATGGCATCGTCACGCTCGAAGGGAACGAGCTCCGGCTTCTGGAGCGAGGCAAACCGTTCCTGCGCAACGCGACCTGCTTCTTCGACAGCCGCCTTCGCACGAGCGAGCCTCGGACGAAGATCTTCTCGATGGCGCTATGAGACGCGTCACGATCGTCGGTGGCGGCTTTTCGGGTCTGACGGCGGCCTACTACCTCGCACGCGGCGGCGCGGACGTGACGCTCGTCGAGAAGCAATCGCGGCTAGGCGGAATGGTCGACACCGTGGCAACACCGCAAGGGCTCGTCGAGACCGCCGCGAGCGGCATCCGCAATTCAGGGCGACTCGAGTCGCTCTGCCGCGAGCTCGGCGTTCCTCTCGTCCACACGATGAAGGAGAGCAAGCGGCGCTACCTTTTCCGGAACGGGAAACCGACGCAGTGGCCGCTGGGGCTCGGCGAATCGTTCGGCTTCGCCGGCAAGCTCGGCGCGCACCTGCTCACGGGCAGCTTTCGCCCGAAAGCGGGAGAGTCGGTCGACGCGTGGGGCGCGCGCGTCATCGGTGTGACGCCGACACGTAAGATTCTCAATGCAGTACTTCAAGGCGTCTACGCGGGCGATCCCGCATCGCTCAGCGCGAGTCTGCTCTTCGGGAAGCGCGAGAAGCCCCCGAAACCGGCGAGGGCCGGACTCGTCGCTCCGCCTAACGGTCTTGCGCAACTGACCGCGACGATCGTCGACAAGCTTCACGAGCTCGGCGTCGAGATCAGGACCGGCGCGAACGGTGACGGCGTTTTCGACGGGATCACCGTGCTCGCAACTTCGGCACGCGACTGCAGTGCGCTCCTCAAAGACCGCGCACTGGAGACGTCGAAGGCGCTCGCCTCGATCGACATGGTACCGCTGCTGCGCGTGACGGCGTTTTACGCTTCGGCGGAAAACAGCTGGCCCGGCTTCGGCACACTCTTCCCTCGAGACGAAGGAGTGCGCGCGCTCGGCGTCCTCTTCAACACGAACATCTTCCCGAATCGCGGCGACGGGCACTCGGAGAGCTGGATCTACGGCGGCGCCCAGGACCGCGCCATCCTCGACCTCGACGATGCCGCACTATTCGAGATCATGGACCGCGACCGCGAGCGCCTCGTCGGCAAGCGCGTCGAGCCAATCGCGCGCTACCCGCAGCGCTGGCACGTCGGCCTCCCGCACTACGACCTGCATCTCGAGAAGCTCAGTCCCGCGAAGCTCCCGCTTCCCGAAAACGTCTTTCTGACCGGCAACTACCTCCGCGGCATCGGCCTCCCGATGCTGCTGGAACAGTCGCACGCGACGGCGATGAGCATCCTTGCCAGGAACGGGAAGTAGCGCGGACGAGAGGCGATGCGCGAACGGGGCACTAAGGCTCAGGCCGCCAGTCGTGCAGCATTCGCATGTAGTCGATGCGACTGTGGCCGCGATCTCCCTCGGGAGTGAGGATGCTCAGTCGCGCACGGAGCTGCTCGACACCGGCGAAGCCGCGGCAGTCGAGCCAATCTTCGAAATCGCGTCGCATCGTCCGCAGGTACGCGGTCCCTTTTTCGTAAAGCGCGCTGACAACCTGGACCACCGACGCTCCGCAGGCGACTGCCTTCACCGCGTCGCTCCCCTCGTGGACGCCGCCCGACACGGCGATGCTCGCGCTGTGCAGCTGGCCGGCGAGAATCGATGCCCAGCGAAGCCGCGACAGTAGCTCGTCGCGCGACGATAGCGTCATCTTCGACTCGATCCGGAAATGCTCGATGTCGACCTCTGCCTCGAACGTCCGGTTGAAGATCACGATGGCGTCGGCTCCCGCGTCTTCGAGCTGGCGCGCAAAGCTCGAGAGCGAAGAGTAGTAAGGCAACAGCTTTACCGCGAGCGGGATGCGAACGGCGGCGCGCACCTCTCGAACGATCTCGAGCGCCACGCGCTCGACGTGCTCCGACGAGTGCCGCTCGTCGGTTGCAACTTCGTAAAGGTTCAGTTCCAGAGCGTCGGCGCCCATCTCCTGCAGCGCCGTCGCCCAGTTGATCCAACCGCCGAGCGTAGAGCCGTTGAGGGAAGCGACGACGGGAATCGCGAGCGACTCCTTGAGCCTGCGCAGATTTTCAAGGTGGATCTCGGGGATCGAGCCCTCGAGGACACCGTTGGAGCCGGGCGGAACGCAACCCGCCTCGCGCCGTATCTGCTCTTCGAAGAGGCTCGCGAGAACGATCGCCGCGGCGCCCGCGTCCTCGACGCGACGCGCACCGTCGAGCGTGTTCGTGAGCGGGCTCGCGCCAACGATGAACGGGTGCGGCAGCTCCATCCCGAGATACTTCGTGCTCAGGTTCATCGCGTCGACAATCCGGGAACGAACATAGGACCGCCCGCGCGCGTGCCGATGTGTCGTTCGTCACGCGGGGGAGTAGCCGCCGGACGACGACGCCGTCAGGTGGAAGACTTCGCCCTCCCCTTCTCCCTTACCAGCCAAGCCGCTCGAGGTAGTACGGCAACATCTTTCTCCACCATGGCCAGTCGTGATTCACGTCGGCGCCCCAAAGATCGAGGTTGTGCGGAATCCCCTTGTTGCCAAGGATCTCGGCAAACCGGACTGACTCGCCAGGCGCCTCGTAGGCTCCTTGTCCGGTCACAAGGTTGATCGAGCAGTGGTTGCGAAGCAGGTCGAGATAGTACCCCTCGAGGTTAGGCACGTACGAGGCGGGATTGTTGAAGTATGTGTTGTCGTCGCCGTAACCGTGCAGATAGTCAGGGCCGAGATCGTAGAACCCGCTCATCCCGATGAGCACGTCGAACATATCGGGACGGCGGAAGAGCGTGTTCGCCGCGTGGAAGCAGCCGAAGCTCGCACCGGCCGCGCCGATTCGCGCATGCGGGTTGCCGACGACGTGGCGCACGTACGGAACGAGCTCCTCTTCGATGTAGCGCTGATAAAGCGTGTTCCTGCGAGCCTTCTCCGCGACCGAGAGGTGCTTGTTCATCCATGCGTGCTTGTTGATGCTCTCGATCGAGAAGACGCGAGCGCGACCCGCCATGATCCATGGCTCGATCGACTTGATCAGGAAGAACCGCTCGTTCTCGAGAAAATCGGCCGCCGCCGTCGGGAAGACGAGCAGGGGCCGCCCGGAGTGGCCGTAGGTCACGACAGGCATGTCGAGCCCGAGTGCAGGGCTGTACCACCCTTCAATCTTCTTGTACATGTGTGGATCGATGTACTGGAACGCCATGGAGTGGCTCCTTCCTCGCTTCGTCGGTCCGAGAGTGAACGCTTCATATCATCGCGCCACCCGATATTGGAAGAGCTCATCGACGACGCGTGAAATCAGACCGCCCTCCCGACCGTTCCTCCGTCGAAAGGAGAGATTCGATGAAACGAGCGCTGCTCATCGCAGCCGTGGCGCTGCTCGCACTCGCCGGAGCGTGGTACCTCACGCCGGCTGACTCCGTTCGCGCTGCATCACCAGTTCAGGGAGACCCGACGATGAAATGGAACGGCGAAAAGGTCGTGAAGACCGATGCGGAGTGGAAACAGATCCTGACGGCCGACCAGTACAAGGTCTGCCGCAAGGCGGGGACCGAACGTGCGTTCACCGGCGCCTATTGGGACAACCACGAGAAGGGGGTCTACTACTGCGCCGCATGCGGTTTGCCGCTCTTCACCTCAGACACGAAGTTCGACTCCGGCACCGGATGGCCGAGCTTCTGGGCTCCGATCCATGAAGAGAACGTCACCGCGCGGGAAGACAACAGCCTCTGGGCACGCCGCACCGAGACGATCTGCAGCCGCTGTGACTCGCACCTGGGGCACGTCTTCCCCGACGGACCCAAGCCGACGGGGCTCCGCTACTGTATGAATTCGGTCGCGTTGAGATTCGAAAAGAAGTGAGGGCCGGCCAACGCACGCTCTGAGCTCGGGCGCCGGCGCAATCCGGCGCCTTTTCATTTCGAATCGCATCGCCATCAGTCGCCCGCGCCCGCATCGCCTCTCCGCGTCCTTCCTGGTCATCGGGGACTCATTCGACATCGCGAAGGCCCCTCGCGTATTCTCCTGGTTGCCCGGAACCACGGCATGTCAAAAGGCTTTCTTCGCAACGACGCGTACCGCCCCTTCGTCGTGTCGACGATGCTGATGCTGATCATCTTCGCGATCGGTACGCTCGGCTACACGTTCCTCTCACCGACACATTCGGTACTCGATGCGGTCTACATGACCGTCATCACGCTGACCACAGTCGGCTACGGCGAGATCATCGACTTCTCGAATCACCCCGAAGGACGCGTCTTCACGATCTTCCTTCTCTTCACCGGTGTCGGCACATTCGTCTACTTCTTTTCTGCCCTCACCGGCTTCATCGTCGAGGGAAACATCGAGCGCATCTTCCGGAGGAGGAAAATGCAGAAGCTCATCGCGAATCTGACCGAGCATTACATCGTCTCGGGAACGGAGTTCATCGCGCGGCACATCGTGCGCGAGCTCGTCGACACGGAACGCGACGTCGTTCTAATCGCGCCATCCGAGGAGGCGGTCAACGACATCCGCAGGCACGCCGGAGGTGCGCAGTTCGCGGCGATCGTGGGCGACCCGACCGATGACGCCAATCTTCTCGAAGCAGGGATCGAGCGCGCGCGCGGCGTTTTCGCCTGCATGGAGTCGGACAAGGACAACCTCATCCTCACGGTGTCGGCACGCCTTCTCAATCCAGGGACGAAGATCGTCGCGCGCTGCGTCGACGAGGACTTCGTCGCGAAGATCCGTAAGGCGGGCGCCGATCAGGTCGTCTCGCCGCCGATGATCGGCGGGCTCCGCATGGCCTCGGCCATGGTGCGGCCAACGGTCGTGACGTTTCTCGACGTCATGCTCCGCGACAAAGAGCAGCGCTTTCGTGTCGAGGAGTCCGTGGTTGCCGCTCGCTCGAAGGTCGACGGCATGACGACGAGAGAGCTCCGGCATCACATTGATCGCTCAGTGCTTCTCATCGCGGTACGAAGCGAAGACGCGGGCGACGGCTGGGTTTTCAACCCGGGCGACGATTTCGTGCTCCGCTCGCCGATGACGCTCGTCTACGTCGGCAGTCCGGGCGCGAAAAGGGAGGTCGACCGGGTTTGCGGTTGAAGGGCGGGATCGCGGTTCGCCCTTCCTCTCAGCGCAGTCCCCTCTTCGTCACGAGATACGTTGCGAAGCTCCCGAGCCAGTGCCCGCCCTCGTACGCCTGCCCCGTGATCGCGGCAATGCCGCGCTCTTCATGTTCCTTCGACGATGCGAGGATCGATGCGCGACGCGGATCTCCCTCCGGAAGTCCCGATGCGATCCCTTCGAGCATCCAGGCACGGCTCAGGTTGAGACCGTCGAGGTGAACGAGCTTGCCATCGCTCCGGTCCGTCACCACTCCCGGGTGGATCCAGGCCGCGCTTCCGTCACGCGGCAATCTCGGCATGAATGCGCCGAGCCACGCCGCGTATTCGACCGGCGACAGCGCGCGCCGCATCGCATCGGCCTCCGCAATACATGGCGAGAGGAAGTCCTCTCCCGAAGGCTCGTATGCGAGCGGGCAGTCGAGGTCGCTTCCGTAGTACGCCAGGATTCTCCCAACGACGAGCGTCTCGAGCTCCGCGTTCTTCACGACGCGCGCGTAGTCGAGCATCAGCCCTAACGCGAACGCCGACTGGCTGTGCTCGCCGGAGCGGACCGGGTGCGACAGTTTCGGAAGCCACGCCGACACGCGGGCGACTGCGGCCTTCTCGAGCGGCGCGAGATTCGCAGAGAGCTCGCGCGCCAACGGGTCGTCCCACTCGTGCAACTCTGCGGAGAGCTGCAGCATCCACGCGAGCCCGTAGGGGCGCTCGAAGCTCGCCCGCCCCTCCGTCTCGAGGTACGCCGTCTCCTTCGCGACCTTCTCCTTCGTCAGACTCTTCGCGAGCGCCTCGCGCGCCGGCTTTGCAAACGGGGCATCGGGCCACGTTCGCGCTGCCCGCACCAGCATCCAGTGGCCGTGCACTGCCGAGTGCCAGTCGAAGCAACCGTAGAACGCAGGAGTCAGCTCGCGGGGAGGTTGCACATCCTTGTCGGACGACATCACATGAGCGATTTTGTTCGGGTACTCCTTGTGGACGCAGCCGAGCGCGAGATCGGCGAATCGCTGCGCAGCCGAGGCGTCGAATGCCGGGCCAGCCGCGGCGATCGGGAACGCGAACATTACGGCGAAGAGAGTCACGAGTGCATGGCGCATGGCGCGATTCTACCTCTCGATCGTGCTATGTTCGTGGCGCGTCGATGTCTGATCAATCGCTCTCTCCGTCCGGCAGCGGAAGGCGCGGCGGGCCCGATTCCGCCGCGGCGAGATCGAAGCTCGCCGTCTCCACGGGGGCGACACTCCTCTTCGTCGGATTCGAGCTCATGGCCGGTCTTCGCGCGAACTCGCTCGCGCTCGTCGGCGACGCGTTCCACAACCTCACCGACGCCTTCGTGCTTGTCCTCGCCCTCGTCGCGCTCGTGCTCTCGCGTCGCCCGCCGAGTGGACGGAAGTCGTTCGGGTATCAGCGCGCGGGGATACTCGCCGCCTTCGTCAACGGAGCGTTGCTGCTCGCCTTCACCGTCGTCTACTTCGTCGAGGCCTTATCGCGCGCCCGCGCGCCAGAGCCGGTCGACAGCGACACGATGCTCGTCGTTGCAGCGATCGCGATCGTGTTCAACGGACTCATCGCCTCCTGGCTGCATCGGGGAGCGCACGGCGATGTCAACATCCGGAGCGCTGTCCTGCACCAGGTCGCCGACGCTTTGGGATCGCTCGGTGTCCTCGTTGCCGCGATCGGCATACGGATCACCGGGAGCTCCGCGTTCGACCCCCTCGTCTCCATCGCGATCGGCGTGCTGATCAGCTGGACATCGTGGAGCATTCTCCGCGAGACGGTGAATCTGCTTCTCGAGGGAACGCCGCAGGGCATCGATCCCGACGAGATCACGCGAGCCCTCGCCGCCCAGGACGGAGTCTTCGGCGTTCACCACCTGCATATCTGGGCGTTAGGCCCGTCGAATCCGGCGCTCTCCTGTCACCTGACGCTCGGCGACGTTCCGCTGCGCAGCACGTCGGAGTTGCTCGACCGGGTCAATGCGATGCTCGCCGCGAGCTACGGAATCGTTCACACGACGATCCAGCTCGAGCATGCCCCTTGCGGGAAAGAGCAGCATTCCGAGCACGACGCAAGCGCAGGCTGTTAGGCCGGGACATCAACCCGAAGCGACCGTACTCGACCGTTCCGCTCTCCAGCGGAGCTTCTGCTACTTCTGACCCCGTCGCACGACCTCGTACGCATCGGGATACGCGTAGTCGACGGTCATCTTCGCGACTCCGGCCGGGAGGAGAATCGGGAACCCGGGCGACACGGTGTAGAAGGGGCGAAGATCGATGCGGTTGGAGAGTCGTTGCATCCCCGCTGACCCGCAGTAGTCGCCCACGCGCATGATGTCGAGCGGCTGCTTCCATTTCGCCGTCGGGTAGAGCTGCTTCACCTCGTCGCGAATCTGGCCGGCTTTGGGCTTCTCCGCCCAGTTCTTCGTGAACGACGAGAGAACGAGCTCCTCGCGTGAGACTCGTCCCTTGTCGTCGTATGTAAAGCCGAGCGTCCCCGCCCAGGAAACGGTCGGGGAGCCCTCGACGGGCAGTCCTGTATAACCTCCGCCGAGCTTCACACTCTGGAGCGTCCCCGCGGCGTTACGGACATAATCGGCGCTCATCTGCATCAGGTGATCGCACGCGCCTCGGTTCTGGTAAGCCACCCTTTCACGTGCGAGGCGTCCGGCAGCGTCATAGCCGTAGCGCTTCTCGTAGACCACTCCGTCGATGACGACATCTTCACGCTGAAGATTCCAGCGCTCTGCTCCCGCTTTCTCCGCCTCGTAGCGCAGCACGTCACCTGAAACGGGCGCGAGAAGCCTCTCGAGCACGTCAGAACCCTGTTCGAGCACGATGACCTTCTGGTCGCCAACGCGTTTCTCGACGATGATGTCGCCGTCGTACACCCACCCTTCGGCTTTGCGTGCGGCACGGATCGATCTCTGGCCGGCAGGACTGTAGCCGAGTGTCTCGCCGTAACGTCCTTCCTTACTGAGACAGGAGAGGAGCTCGTTTCCTCCGAACCGTCCGTCCATGTAGTAAAGCGTTCTCGTCGCCGAGGCGCCTTCGAGGCATGGGCGAGAGCTCCACTGCGGTTCGTCGAAGAGATAGGGGCCGTGCCAGCAGCGGTGACACCAGGTTGCGCCGTTCTCGAGCTTGAGGCCACAAAACGGACAGATGAATTTCGTCCGCATGTCGGTGATCTCGGCCTCGAGGCGGAACAGCTTCTGGTCGACCTCGTTCTTGTCGCTCGGGCTCGGCGTCAGTGCGAGATAGCGGCGGAGGTACTCGGTGGCGCGGACGAAGTCGCCGCTCTGTTCCCACGCGAGCGCCTGGTTGTAAGCGACCGCTGGGTCGGTCGGCTGCTTTTCGGCCGCTTCTTCGAAGATCGTGAGCGCCTGGTCGTACTCGCCGCGCGCAAGGTGATAGCGCCCGCGGTTGAAGAGCTCGATGTAGTGCTTCGTCTCCGATTGCCGTTTCTCGAAGTCCTTCTGGAAATCGAGCTCGGTCTGCAGCTTCCGGATCGTCTCGACCTCGGCGCCGTTCGGATATAGCGCAAGGTAGCGGTCGACGCGCGACTGAGCGTCGGCGTAGAGACCTTCCTTCACCATCAGGATCGCGAGGTTGTAGAGCACGCCCGGTTGTCCGGGAAAGATCGCGTCGGCACGGAGGTAATGCTCGAGCGCTGCCTTCGTGTCGGGGATCGCGGCATAGCGCTTTCCAAAGGCGATCGCGCGAGTGAACTCTTCCTTTTCCTCCGCGGTCGCCGGCCGGCTCTCCGTAATGTCTTCCGCATCGACCGGCTCGCGAGACTGCCCTTGCGCCACGCCGGGGGGCGTCGCGAGAGACGCGAGGAATAGCGCGAAGAGGAACGTGATCCTGGCTCGTGTCATCGCGTCGGCCTCACAGGAAGGACTGCATCAGATCGGAAAGCGAGAGCAGCTGGCTCGATGTGAGATTCGATGTCTTGGCGAGCAGGTGATACAGCGCCTGCTTCCGTTGTTCGGCCGCGTACTTGCCGGACGCTTCGCGGACCACGCCGAAGGGGTCGCCGGTCAACTCCCCGGGAATCTCGACGACGACGTCCTTTGCATCGGCTGGGGCCCAGTGCGCCTTGACCATCTCGCCGAAGAGCTTGCCGACGAGATCGAGCCGCGCTGGCTCGGCATCAGCAGAGCGCAAAGCGTCTGCGAGTGCACTGCGCGGCCCCGCCGTCTCGACGACGAGCTTCAGATTCGAGAGAAGCTGCATGCGAGCGACCGACGCTTCAAGGACGCTCCTCTTGACGGCCGCGTCCTCGACCTGCGCCGACGCCCTCACGATGGCCTGCACTCGCGAGGTCTCGTAGTTGACGAACGCGTCGGCCGCGTTCGCTTCGCCCGAGTCGGACGGAGTGGGCTCCGTCTGATCGCCACCCGGCGCAGATTCCGTTCCGCCGTCAAGAACTGACGGCGCGATCGCGCGCGTCACAATCACTTCTTTCGGCGTCGCGACGTCGACGAGCGGGAACTCGATCGCGGCAGCGGGGGCGTACTTCGGTGCGTCTGCCCCGACTTCGGTCGTCTTCGCCGCCGACTCCGCCAACGGCTCGGGCACCGAGGCGAGATCCTCGGCCGCCGGGCTGATGACCTCCCTGGGCCAAAGCGCGTTGTCGAACGTGCTCGCCGGCACGCGGAGCCTCGTGACGACTTCCGAGTTCGGAAGCGCGTCCGAATCGAGCAGTCGCAAGCGCACCCGCGTCAGAATGTCGAGCTGCGTGCGACGTTCCGCCGTGCGCTTCGCGTCATCGAGCATGTTCGCGCTCGACGCGACCCGCGTCATATCGCAGTGACAGCTGCCGAACTGGTCGGACTGATACTGAAGCCGCGGTTCGTGCTTCTTCAGGAAGTCGACGACCGCCGCATTGCGCGACTTCTCCGCCGCCAGCGCCGCCTCGCAGGCGGCCCGCGAGGCGAACTCGTTTACGCCCGTGAGCTCGACGCTCGTCTTCGTGTCGGGGCGGTACATCTTCACGTGGTAGTGCACGACCGCGCAATTCGAGGGGTCGATCCCCGCCCCTGACTGGCAAGTCAGCGGGACCTGAGCATGAAGGCCGGCCGTCCCGAGAGTCAGGCTGGCTACCAGAATCGATTTCGTGATCGGGCGCATGGATCGTTCGCTTTCGGAGCACGCGTCGGAAGCTACGGGATTATATCCACACCTGCCGGTGACACGATTCAACGAAAGGCCACTGCCGGGCGTATCTCGTGCGAACCCCGGAACGTCCGGGAGAAGGAGAGCAAAATGAAAAGGACCTGGATCGTCATCGGAACCGTAACCCTCGTTGCCGCGCTGGCGGCCGCACCGTTTGCCTGGGCGCATCAGCAGGCGAAACGCCACGAAATGAGCCCCTTCATGACGCTCGAAAAGCTCCGCCAACTGCGCACGGAGCTCGACCTCACCGACGCGCAGCTCGCCGAGCTCCGGGCGATCAGGAAGGAGACTCGAGAGGCGAACGCAGCGTATCGCGCGTCGTTGCGTGACAACTTCGCCGAGGCCGGCCTCGCCCTGCTCGCCAACCCGGACGACATCGCAAAGGCCGAGGCGATCCTCGATCGCAATGAAGCGGCAAAGAAAGAGCTTCGAGCAAACGTGCTCGATGGGGTCGCGGACGCGATCAAGGTTCTCACACCCGAGCAGCGGGAAAAGCTGACGACGGTGATCGACGCGCGAAAGGAGGGATTCTGAAGAAAGCGCCGGACAGGCAAGAGAGCGTGAGAACCGGAAGTTAGAACGTAGAACGCTGAATGTCGAATCCAGAAAGGGGATACCCCTTTCTGGGTTCTGACTTCCACGTTCATCGTTCTAGCTTCCCGACGCTCGTACCAAAGCGAAGAGCTGACACTCCGGGAACCGTCGATGGAAAGCTACAGCCGTGCCATCCTCGTTGGCAATCCCCTCACCCTCGTCTATCTTGCGAACGGGGATGCCCGCGTGAACGAACCACGAGTCGCGGCCGATCCGCTGGAGCGCCGCGCGATCGAAGCGATTCGCGGCGGCGATTCGCACGGCTACGACTACCTCGTCTCGAAGCACTCGCGCCGCGCCTTGTCGATCGCCTGGGGGATCGTGCGCGACGCCTCGGAGGCCGAGGATCTCGTGCAGGACGCCTTCGTGCGTGCATACCAGAAGCTCGACCGTTTCCGCGAAGGCGAACCGTTCGGGCCGTGGCTCTATCGGATCGTGACGAACCTGGCCCTCGACGTACTGAAGCACCGGACGAAGTTCCCCGCGACGCCGGTCGAGATTCACGACGAACGGGGCGAGTTGCGGAGCGTCCGGGCCGAGTGGAGCGACACCGCGGCGCGGATCGATCGGGCGATCGAGTCACTCCCGGAGATGCAGCGCGTGGTCGCGCGGCTCTTCATCGTGGAAGAATTCGAGCATGCGGAGATCGCCGCGATGACCGGACTGGCCGAAGGCACCGTGAGGTCGCATCTGTCGCACGCAAGGCGCAAACTCCAGGTTGCGCTGTCCGACCTGAGAGAGGAAACGCGATGAACGACGACGATTTTCTGAAAACGCTGCGCGCGGAAGGTAGTGAGCTCCGCTTCGATCCAGGCGAGGTGGTGTTAGGGCGGATCGAGGCACGCGTGCGCTCGCGACTCTCCGAAGTCGAGTCGATCTCCGAAACGCTTGCACGATGGCTCCGCCCGCTCGCCGGTGCGATGTTCGCGGCCGCGGCCATCTCCGTCGCAACGCTCGTCTGGCTGTCGATCGAGCCCGCCGACGCGCTCCTCGCGAGCGCCGACGTTTCGATCGTCGAGGACTACTACCGTGTCGCACGCTGAAAATCAGGGACATGCACGCAGCGCTCTCGTCGCGGCGTTGCTTCTCGCCGCCACCTTTGTGACCGGGATCGTCACCGGCATCGCCGCCGACCGGATCGTTCTCGTGCGGGAGGCCCGCATTCTGCCACGCGAGGGAATGCGATTCGTTTCGGCGCGGATCGTCCGCGCGATGGATCGGGAGCTCGACCTCACCGAGGCGCAGCGCGCCGATGTCGAGCGGATCCTCGCCGACCGGCAGAAGCGGGTCGAACGCCGCTGGGTCGAGATGCGACCGCTGATGCGCGCCGAGATAGAACGCACGAACCGGGAGATCGAAGCGATCCTCACTGACGAGCAGAAGCCGAAGTTCGAGAGATTGACCAAGCGGTGGGAAGCAAGGATGGGGAAGCTGCTGGGAACGACTCCGAAGTGACATTGTTCGTCGTTGATCGCCCGATCGCCCCCCTCGTTTCCCGAACGTTTCAGCACTCGAGCCCCGCTCCCGCCGCATAATCGACGAAAATGAGATTCGTTCGGCGAAGTCTCGTCGCGGCGTTGCTCGTCGTGGCGCTCGCGCATCGCGCATCGGCGGCGCGCGAGCCGATCGGCAACGTCATCCTCGCGATCGCGAACGAGCAGGGCGCCAACGAGGCCATCGCCGAATACCTCCATCTGCGGAAGACCGCGGTGCACCAGTACGACTTCTCCGAGCCGCAGTTGAACGCCGTCGGCTACCGGCTGCTTCAAGATAAGAAGACCGATGAAGCGATCGCGATCTTCGAGCTCAACATCGCGATGTTCCCTCGATCCGCGAATGCGCGCGACAGTCTCGCCGAAGCCTACGCACGCGTCGGGAACACCGTCGCCGCGCGACGAGAGTACCAGCGCGCGCTCTCGATGCTCGGCCGTAGCGACGCCGCGCCGTCGAATCAGAGCGCCGCATTCCTGAAGGCAAACATCCGCCGCCAGATCGAACGGCTCCGTCGCTACCCGATCTATGAGTCGCTCACAGGCCTATACCGCGCCAGCGACGGGCGGGCGATCTCGATCTCCATTGCCGAACCGAACTTCGGAACGACCCCACCGACGCTCCGCCTTACCGAGTGGCCATCGGGTCGCGTCCGGACGCTGCACGAGCGGAGTGAGTCGTCCTACGTCGCGGGTCCGTCACTCGACGACGCGTCGCCCGTGCAGCTTCGCGTCGACTTCCTTCCAGGTGACGATGGGCGCGCCGCCTTGCTCACGCTCGTCGAAGAGAATGCAACCGTCATCGCAATGCGCATTGCCATGCCACCGGTCGAGCGCGTCGTCTTCCGCAGCTCCGGTGCCGAGATCGAAGGCTCACTCTCGACACCCGGAAGCGGAGAGCGGCATCCAGCGATCGTGCTCGTGCATGGATCGGGAAAAGCGACGCGCGACACGCCGGGATTCGGCGAGCTCGCGAACTTCCTCGTGCTCGAAGGCTTCACCGTCCTCCGTTACGACAAGCGCGGATACGGCGAGTCGACGACGGGCGAGACGAACTACCCGTTCCTCGACGACCTCGCACGCGACGCCGCGACTGCAGTTCGCTTCCTCCGGTCAAGAGCCGAAGCCGATCCTCAGCGAGTCGGCCTTCTCGGCTTCAGCGAGGGAGCCTGGGTCGCCGGCATTGCCGCATCTCACATGCCACACGATGTCGCATTCCTCATTCTTCTCTCCGGCGGAGGCGTCTCACCATCTCAGCAGGAACGCTACCGCGTCCGCGCGGAGATGGAAGCAGCCGGCTTCAACGACGCGACGATCGCGGACGCGAGCCGATACATGGACCTCAAGTTCCAGGTCGCGCGCACCGGCACCGACTGGAGTCGGTATGCCCGGCGTGCGCGTAGCATGCGTCGAAGCCCGTGGATGCGCTACACCGGCCGCTGGGGCACTCTCGAGTTCGCGAAAGTGGCATGGGCACAGGTGCTCGGTTACGAGCCCGCGACGCGCCTCTCTGCAATCGAAATGCCGGTGCTCGCGATCCTCGGGGAGCGCGACCTCCTCACGCCCGTCGACGACACCGCGTCGTCGCTCCGCTCCAGCTTCGTCGGGAAACGCGCGACGCTTCTCGACGTGGCGATCGTCCCACGAGCGAACCATCTCATGCTCGAATCCGACAGCGGCGCGATCCGCTTCTCGCAGAGCGAGCTACCACGACTCGAGCGCTACGCGCCTGGCTATTTCGAATCGTTGCGCGCGTGGTTAGGCCGATGGTGCGAGAGCGCCGGAAGTCGAGCAGGCGACACGGAGAGTCGCTGACGCTCCTCCGGGATCGCGCGCTCGAGCGCAGCATTCGCTACTGCGCCGTCGCAGCGCTCCGGTCGGCAGCCAGGCCGATCTCGTGGAATCCGGCCTGACGGCAATACTCGACGATCTTCACGGCGTCACCATAGCGCGCGTCGCGATCGACGCGAAGAACGACGGGGCGCTGGTTGTCCTTCGCAGCAGCAGCGGCGATCTCCTCGCCCGCTCGCTCTGCGCCGACGATCGCGCCGCCGGCGAAGATCGTGCCGTCGGCTTTTACCGAGATCGTCAGCAGCGGGTGCTCCTCGCCGACCTTATCCGCCGATGCCGCGCGCGGCAGGTTGAGTTGAACCTGCCCCACCATCAGCGGCGTCACGATCATGAAGATGATCAGCAGCACGAGACAGACGTCGACGAGCGGTGTGACGTTGATCTCCGACTGAAGCTGGCTTCCTCCGCTGATGCTCCGTCGCGCGAGACGCATCGTGTGGCCCTCCGGAGAGTGAGACACCCGAGGGAGCCTGGACGAAACTTCTGCGTTCGCACTTCAGCCTTTCATTCTTGCCAGCCGTTCCACCACCGCCGCCACCACTCCTTCCACCGTCGCCTCGTCCGCCTCGACGACGTTCGCGATACCAAACCTCGCCAGTGCCTTCGTGGTGACGGGGCCGATCGAGACGACAACGGCCTTCGACGCGACGCGAGCAACCTCTGCTGGAGACAAATGTGCGAGCGTCCCTTCGACCGTAGAGGGACTCGTGAAGGTGAGCGCGTCGATCGTTCCGGCGAGCAACGTCTCCCTCGCTCCAATGGCGAGGGAGACGGCCTTCCTCGTTTCGTAAGCCACCGCGACGTGGACCTCGCCCCCTCGCGCGCGCAGCTCGTCGACCAGCACCTCGCGACCCTCGAGTGCGCGAACGATCGCACTGCGAACGCCACGCTGGTCACCCTCGAGGAGAGGCAGCAGCGACGATGCCTGGAACGTGTCGGGAACGAGGTCGGGCTCCACGCCGTGGCGACGGAGCGCGTCGGCGGTCGCCCGTCCCACGGCGGCAACCTTCACTCCGCGAAGACTCGCTTCGACACGTAAAGCCGCCACGCGCGCGAACAGGGAGTCGACACCGTTCGTCGACGTGAAGATGATCCGGTGGAAGGAGCCGGGCGCCGCGATGACGGCATCGAGCGACTCCCACGAAGGCGGCGGCACAATCTCGATCGCGGCATGATGCACGACCTTCGCACCCAACTCCTCGAGGGTTCGCGTCAGCTCGGACGATTGCGCGCGCGCACGCGTCACGAGCACGACCCGGCCCGCGAGCGAACGCAGCGTCATCACGCGGGGCCCGGGCCAGGCTCGATGAGCGCCAGCGCTCCCTTGTCGCACAGAGCCTTGTGGACGCGTGCGACGAGTGCTTCGGATTCCGCGACAGGGCCTTCGTCCATCGCGCGGATCGCCACGTCGCCCTTCAGGTTCGAGAGGAAGGCGTGACATCGAACCGCGTCACCGCGTAGCTCGGCGTGAACGGCGACTGGCGTGTAGCAGTCGAGGAGCGTACCGAAACGCTGTAACACACCGCGCTCGATCCGCGCCTGCGTCGCCGAAGGCTCGTGATTGATCTTCGAGAGCGCCTCACGCAGGTCGTCACGCGTCGCTAGGATCTCGATGCCGACGATCCCCTGTCCTGCTGCCGGAGTGATCTCCTCGAGCGGGAAGAGGCTCGTAACCTCTCCAGCGAGGCCTAACCGATTGAGCCCCGCGCTCGCGAGCAGGATTCCGTCGTACTGGCCGTCGCGGAGTTTGCCGAGGCGGGTATCGACGTTGCCGCGCAACTCGAGCACCTCGACGTCGGAGCGAAGCTGGATGAGCTGCGTCCTCCGCCGCGGCGAGCCGGTGCCGACGCGGGCGCCCGACGGAAGCTCGCGAAGCGATTTCGACGAGCCTTGAATCCATGCGTCGCGCGGGTCGTTCCGCTCGAGGAAGGCGACGAGCTCGAATTGTCCGGGAATGATCGACGGTACATCCTTGAGACTGTGAACGGCGATGTCGACTTCGCCGCGATCGAGCGCTTCCTCGAGCTCCTTGATGAAGAGCCCTTTGCCACCGATCGTCGCGAGAGAAACGTCGGTGCGCTTGTCGCCGGTCGTCTTGAAAGTCACGATCTCTGACGCATGCCCGGCCGCGGCGAGAAGCCGTTGCACTTCGTTAGCCTGCCAGAGCGCGAGTTTGCTGCCTCGGGTACCGATCCTGATGGCGTTCATCGCAGTCCGAAGATCTTCCGAATCGTCTCGCGGATCGTTTCCCCTTCGTGCGGGGCCGACGCCGATTCGCGGAGGCGGATGATCGGGTAGTGGGCGACCTTGTTGATGATGCCGGTCGTGAGCGCCTCGATCGCCTGGCGCTGCTCGGCGGTAACGGGTCCCATCTTCCTCAGACACTTCTCGAGCTCGGCCTGACGGATCTCGTCGAGTCGTCTCTGCAATTCGACGATCGTCGGCACGGCATCCTGCGTCGCGAGCCGCTTGAGGAACCCGTCGACCTCCTTCTCGATGATCCGGTCGGCCTGCGCCGCTTTCTCGAGTCGCTTCGCCTTATTCGACTCGGCCACTTCCGAGAGGTCGTCGATGTTGTAGAGGTATGCGCCCTCGACGTCGCCAACTGCCGGGTCGATGTTGCGCGGCACGGAGAGGTCGATGAGAAAGATGTCGCCGCGCCGCCGCGCATTCATCGCGGCCCTCACTTGTTCCGCCGTGACGGTGTAGTTAGGCGCAGACGTCGAGACGATGACGATGTCGGCACCAGCGAGCTGCGCGCCAACGTTGTCGAACGACGCCGCCTCGCCGCCGAATCGTCCGGCCAGCTCCACCGCCTTCTCGAACGCACGGTTCGCAACGGTGATCGCCTCGAGGCCGTTTCCCTTCAGGTGCTCGGCCGTCAGCTCGCCCATTTCGCCAGCGCCGACGAGAAAGGCCCGCAACCCGCTCAGCTCGCCGAAGATCTTCTTTGCAAGCTCGACCGCGGCGAACGGAATCGACACGGCATGCTCGCCGATGCCGGTCTCGGTGCGCACGCGCTTGGCGACGTGCAGCGTCTGTTCATAGAGGGCGTAAAGCGTCGAATCGAGCGTATCGAGGTTCTTCGCAATCTGGTAGGAGTCGCGGACCTGGCCTCCGATTTGCGGCTCGCCGATGATCATCGAATCGAGCCCCGAGGCGACGCGGAACATGTGCCGGATCGCGTCGCGATGACGCAGGACGTAGAGGTGCTTCTCGATCTGCTCGGCCTCACGCTCGGCGCGCTCGGCCAGCAGTTCGACCACCGGCTCGATGACGTTCTCGGCTTCGGAGGACACGACGATCTCGACCCGGTTACAGGTGGAGATCACCGCGGAGCCTCGGATCCCTCCGTTCGACGCGAGTGGCCTCAGCACCTCGGCCTCACTCCCCTTTGCAATGCTGAGTCGCTCGCGAAGCTCGACCGGAGCCGTCCGGTGATTCACTCCGATGAGAGTCAGCGTCATGCTTCGATCTCCCGCTTCGTCGTCATCCGCGGCTGATGCCGAAGATCGACACGACGGTCGCAAGGAAGGCGACGAGCGCTACGCCCACCGTCTTCCTCGTTCTGAACGTTCCACTCAGGTGTGCCTGCAGCATGACGGCGAACGCCACCCACGCCACGAGCGCGCCGCTTTCCTTCGCGCCGAACGTCGTCAACGCTCCATGCCGGTTGTACGCAAAGAGCACCCCGGCGAGGATCCCCGCGCTGTAGATCGCGAAGCCGACGACCATCGACCGGTAGCTCACGATGTCGAGCACGCGAAGGTTCGGGATCCACTCGTAAAGCGCGCCGCGCTTCTTCGCCTTCATCGCCCGATCCTGGATCTGGTAGAGCGCGCCGAACGCGAGGCCGATCAGCAGCGCCGCGACACCCACCATCGTGAGGAGCAGGTGGCCGATGAAGATCTTCGAGGTCTGCTCCGGCGTGGGCGGCGCGAACGGCTCCGAGACGATCGCCGTGGTCGCCAGCAGCATCACGACGAGCGGATAGACGAAGAACGCCGCCGCCTGCACCTTGAACCGGAAGAGCAGCGCCAACTCGACGACGATCAACACCCACGCAATGAACGACGCAGCCTCGGGGAGATTCGTCAGCGGCGGGTGGTGTGTCGTCGAGCAGATCGTCCCGATCCAGATCGTGTGGCCAATGAACCCAAGGCCGATCAGCATCGTTGCGAGGCGCTGTAGCTGCTCGCGCCGCGTGAGCAACGAGAGAAATACCAGGCCGGCCGCCACCGCGTAGACCGCAATCGTCAGGTAGAGCGAGAGAGTCGGAGAAACCATCGTCGTCGATTCGGCGGGCGGTACGTCTCGAGATCCGCCCGACACGCATTCTAAAGGGGAGGTGAACCTGGATGGGTGTCGGTCGTCACACGGCAGGTTCAGCGTTCCACACCCTGATCGACGTCACCTCGTAGTCATTGCCCATGAACGACACGATCTCGCCCGTATGATGGCCGAGCAGCGCCTTGGCGACTTCGGATTGGTTCGAATAGATGCCCTGCTCGGGCGACGACTCCCATGGCCCCAGGATCGTGACTTCACGGCTGAAGTCGCCGTTGCGGAGAGAGAGCTTGGTGCCGATACGAACTTCGCTCGTGTCGACCTGCGTCGCGTCGAGGACGCGGACGCGGGAAACTTCGCTCTGGATCTCGCCGACTCGCGCGGAGAGATACTCGGCGCGCTGCCGCGCGGCCTTGTACTCGAAGTTCTCGCGAAGGTCGCCCATCTCGCGAGCAACCTGAATCGCCTTCGAGTTCTGCGGGATCTCGACCTTGACGAGCTGCTCGAGCTCCGCGCGCTTCGCGGTCAGCGCTTCAGGGGTCGCGTAGATCGGCTCCGCTTCCGGCTCGCGGAGGCGTGGGTACTTCATCAGGAGCGCGGCCTTCACGATCTCGCGACGGTAGTCTTCGATCTGACCGTAACGCTCGATCGTGTTCATGAGCTTGCGCGCTTCATCGACGTTGTCGGTCTGCATCACGATTCGGATCGCGAGAGCTCCCTTGTCGAAGAAATCGCGCATGCGCGCGCGGATCGACGAGAACTCGTCGGAGCCGATCGCGTCGATGATCTGGTAGAGGAGGCGGTAGCCGCCCTTGATGACGGCGTTCTCGTCGTCGTCGAGGTTCTTGCAGATCCAGTAGAACGCATGGGGATGGCGGTTCGGATAGCGGAGCGTCTCATCGACGAGCCGGTCCTTCATCGCGACCTCACCGTTCTCGGCGAGGAGCTCCGCGATCGTGGTGAGCACACGTGGATCTTCCTCGCGGAAGAACGACTCGGCGAGAACTCTCGCCCAGTCGGAATTCTCGCGCTGGATCATCTGCAGCGCGCGGACACGAAGCAATCGGTCGGAGACGGCGCTCGCAACGCGCGCGGCAAGCGGCCCACGCAACAGTGCATCGGCGTCGAACGTCGATTCGTGCTTGCCCGGCAGCTTCTCGAGCACTGCAAAGATCTCCCACGCGAGCGCGGGGTCGGTATTCGCCGCCTTCTCCGCGCCCGCGGCCACGGCCTTCGCGAGGTAATCGGCGAGCTCCGGGCTGCGACCGCTGTGCTTGCGCGCAAGGTCGAGCTTGGTCCGTAGATCGGCCGCGTCGAACTCGCCTCGGATCAGGTCGCCTGCCTGGGCTGCAGAGTCGTTCCAGTTGTATGTCGCCTTCGCGCCACTGCCGGTGACGACGACTTGCGGATGTTTGCGCGCCGCGGTCCACCACGAGCCCCACTTCGCTTCGCTGACGACACCGATCACCGCGTCTCGCACTTCGGACACGGTGAGCGGTTTTCCGAAGCCCTTGAGCAACTCGGCGAAGAGCTTCGCCGGTTCCTTCGCAGCGTACTCCTTCAACCCTTCGGGATCTGATGCCTTTCGTCGGAGGACATGCCCCTCGTGGAGCGGGAAGAGGTACTTGGGGGCTGCGCCGAGCGGCACCGAAACGCGTTTGTCTTTCTCAAAATCGAGACGGCAGACGCCGAGCTCCGGATTGAGTTCGATCACGATTCCAGCGCCGCGCCCTCCCATGTAGAACTGTTCGCCTTCGTCGTAGGTCAGCCAGAGCTCGACCTTCTCGGCACGTTCGACGGGATTGCCGTGCGGGTCGTGGAACTTCGCGGCCTCGAGCGCTTTGCGGTAACCAGGCCGGTCGGAGTAGGTGTGGTGGAGGGCTTCTTCGAGCGAATCGCGGAAGAGCGCCGGGCGTTTCGCGAGGCGGCCGAGCTCACGAAGCACTTTGAGGCGCTCGGGCCAGGCTTTCGCCTCCTTCAGCGCATCGGACAACAGCTCGAGGAGCGCGTCGGCGCGGGGCCGCTCATCCTTCTGTCGCATCAGTTTGGCGACAGCGAGGAAGTCATCGACGCCGGTCGGGTCGGATTCGAGCCGAGCCATCCATTGGGCTTCGAGCTCCTCCCAGGCCTTCCGGGCAATCTTTTGCTTCGCATCTTCAAGCCACGTCACGGGGTGCCTCCAATTGTCTTCCAGAGAATATCCGGTGGCGTGAAGCCGCCGCCGGGAGCGGGAACTCTAACAAAAACCGGGAGCCCCGAACGGAAAAAGGCGGCCTCGAGGCCGCCTTCTTCCAATCGTCCGGTCGAATGTCACGACCTACTTGCGCATCTTCACGAGCTCGCGAAAGACGTCGAACGGGAGGTTCTCGCCTTTCACGATCTGGCGGAGGTGGCGAAGCGCGACCTTCCGGTCGGCCACGTCGGCAAGCTCGATCTGGTGCTTGTGAAGGATCTCATGCGCCTTCTTTTCGGGCATTCTGCACACTCCTGGACTGCGGATGTTGTTGAACGGGGACGAACAAGGGGGAACGACTAGTGCCGCGAGAAACGAACCGCTCGCTGGGGCTATTCCAGCGGCGCAGATTCCTTCCCGCTCCCCGCGAGCGCTTCGATCACCTTTTCATGCACGCCGCCAAAGGCCCCTGATGACATCGCAATCACGACGTCGCCGTCGCGGGCTTCGTGCGCCACGAGACGCGCAATCTCATCGAAATCATCGATCTGGTCGGCTGGCACGCCCTTCGAGCGCAGCGTCTCGAGAATCGCCTCGACCGACATCATCTTGTCGATTCCATATCGCTCGACGTAGCGCTGTCGGTGGAAGACGGGACCGAGGACCACACGATCGGCCGCGAGGAAGGCCTGTTTGTAAGGCCCCTCGAACTCGCGGCGGCTCGAGCTGATCGACCTCGGCTCGAACAACGCGAAGATCCTCGCGCCAGGATAGCGATCGCGCGCGCCGCGAAGGGTCGTCTCGATCGCCGTCGGATGATGGGCGAAGTCGTCGATCACCGTCACACCGCGCACGACACCTCGCACCTCCATCCGCCGCTTGATTCCGAGAAAGGTGCCCAGCCCGTCGCAGATTGCCTGGTGCCCGATACCGCGGCTGTGCGCCACCGCGATGTTCGCGAGCGCATTCGTGACGTTGTGCATGCCCGAGAGAGGTGTCGAGACACGAAGCCAGTCGCGGCCGTCGACGGCGACGGTGAAGGAGGTCCGTCCCGGCGCCATCCCGACGTCGCGCGCCTGCCAGTCACATCCCGCACCGAATCCGAAGGTCACCCATTTCGCCTTCGCATCAGCCCGGAGTCGATTCACGATCGGGTCGTCGCCATTCGCGACGATCATGCCCTTCTCGTCGACGCCGGCGACTGCGAGGCGGAACGCGTCGACGACTGCCTCGAGTCCATCGAAGATGTCGGCATGGTCGAACTCGATGTTGTTGAGAATCAGCGTGTCGGCGCGGTAGTGAACGAACTTCGGCCCCTTGTCGAAGAAGGCGGTGTTGTACTCGTCTCCCTCGATGACGAACTCGGCGCCACGCCCAAGACGGTAGTTCTGGTTGAAATTCAGCGGAATGCCGCCGACGACGAACGAAGGGCTGTGCCCCGCCGCCTCGAGCATCCAGGCAAGCAGCGACGTGGTCGTCGTCTTGCCGTGCGTACCAGCGACGACGATCGAGTGCTTTCCACGGATGAAGAGGGCGTGAATCGCCTCCGGCATCGACGTGTACGGCAAGTCGCGCTCGAGCACATGGAGCGCCTCGGCGTTGCCCTTCGCAATCGCGTTACCGATGACGACGAGATCGGGGCGGAACCTCTCGAGATGCTCACCCGTATACCCCTCGAGGATGCCGATGCCGAGGCTTTCGAGGTAGGTCGACATCGGAGGGTAAACGTGTTCGTCGGAGCCGGTGACTTGAAATCCCCGCTCCTTGAGCATGCCTGCGAGCGAGGCCATCGCGGTACCGCAGATGCCGACGAGGTAGACCTTTTCGAGACGAGAGTCGATTTCACGAAGCTGCGGCATAGGCTCTCCGGCTCGGGGCGAATGGAGCTCGCTCCGTGTTTGCCGAATATTTTTAAGGTTTTAGCTCAACCCGGCCAGGGAATATGGGGTCACGAGAGGCACGTTGCGAGCCGTTCGGACACCCTCGGGAACAACAACGGTCCAACATCGCAGGAGGATAGTAACTCATGGCTTACAAGCGGTTTCTTTCGATGGCGCTCGTCGCGCTCGTCGCGCTGACATTTGCGGTCGGCGTGCTCGCCCAGGACAAGCCCGCGGCGGCGTCTACTCTCAAGCCCAAGATCACGCTCGTCGAGCCGGTCAAAGACTTCGGCACGGTCGCCAAAGGCCAGAAGCTCGATTGGACGTTCACGATCAAGAACACCGGCTCCGCCGATCTCGAGATCAAGAGCGCGAATCCGACCTGCGGATGCACCGTCGCCGACTACGACAAGATCATCAAGCCAGGCCAGACCGGCAAGGTGACGGCTCACGTCGACACGTCGAATTTCACCGGTCCGATCTCCAAAGGCGTGACGATCGCCTCGAACGATCCGGAAACTCCGGCCGCGCAGGTCACCATCACCGCGATGGTCAAGCCGTACGTCGACTCGATGCCTGCAGGCTACGTCCGCTACACGCTCCTCCAGGGCGAGGAGCAGACCAACAGCGTGACGCTCTTCTCTGAGGACGAAGCCCCGTTCGAGATCGTCGGCGTCACAACGCCCGGCGACTGGGTCAAGGTCAAGTACACGAAAATCGCGCTCGAGTCCGAGCGCGTAAAGGCCGGCCGCGCCGGACAGAACCAATACAAGGTCGAAGTCACCGTCGGCGGCAACGACACCCCGGTCGGCCCGCTGACCGACAAGATCGTCATCAAGACCAACTCCAAGTTCCAGCCCGAGTTCCGCCTCAGCCTAACCGGCATGGTCCGCCCGACCTACCTCGTGGCACCCAGCGCTGTGAACTTCGGCGAGATCCCCGAGAAGGGCGAGGGCGTGGAGCGCGTCCTTACCGTGCAGTCGAACAACCGCGCCAACATGGACGCGTTCAAGGTCAGCAAGGTTGAAACGACGATCCCCGGCGTAACCGCCGAGGCGAAGTCGACCGCGCAGGCAGGCATCTACGAGATCAGCGTCAAGGTCTCGAAGGACGCCAACCCGGGCGAATTCGACGGGAAGCTCAAGATCTACACGTCAGACACGATCAAGCCGACGACCGAGATCCCGGTCAAGGGTCTCGTCAAGTAAGCAGCAGACTCACGGCAGTGACACGAAAGGGCCTCCGGAAACGGAGGCCCTTTCGGTTGAACTGAGAATTGGAAGAGTGGAGGCGAGGCGAGCGGCCTGCGGCGACCGACCAGCTTGTCGTCCTGAGCGAAGAGAAGGCCCTCGCAGGCTTGCGCAAGAGTGACCTTCAGTCGCTACCCGTGGCGCGACGATAGAAACCTGAGAGGTCCTTCACTCCGCTTCGCTCCGTTCAGGACGACAACCGATCGGCCGGCGCGAAACCTCTCCCCCGATGCGGCCGACGCATCTCGCATCTCTCCATCCACAAATCAACCCAGCAGCGTTCGGTCTCCTTTGACCGCAATCCCGACACCGTCACCTACCGCGATGACGGTCGCCACCAAGGCCGGGTCTCCGGTGAATCGCGCGTTGAACTCGCGAATCGCCTCCGTCGAGTCACGCTGATCACCGGACTTCGCCCCTTCGGCGACCTGCCCTCCCCAGAGGAGGTTGTCGACGAAGATCACGCCGCCTGGAGTGAGCCGGTCACGGACGAGAGCCAGATAGTCGGAGTACTCGGTCTTCACGCAATCGATGAAGACGAAATCCCATGGTCCTTGGAGCCCGGCCAGAACGTCGAGTGCAGCTCCGCGGTGAAACGTGACGCGATCGGCGAAACCGGCCTCCCTCACGAACTCCTGCGCAGTCCGAAGCACGGCGGGATCGATCTCGATCGTCTCGATCTCTGCGTCAGGACAAGCCCTTCCCATCACGACGACCGAGTACCCGATGTTCGTGCCGATCTCCAGGATCCTCTTCGGCGCGCGCATCGCGAGCACGACGCGCATGAGCTGCGCGACTTCGCGATCGGCGATCGGATGTCCTTCGTCGGCCGCGACGCGCTCCATCACCGCGAGCAATGGGTCGCTCTCAGTGAGCAGCGAGTCGAGATACTCAGCCTGCGCCTTGCGCAGAATTGCATCGACACCAGCCTTCATCGATTCGACCTCATGCGGCGCGAATGGCCCGTTCCTGATTTTCAGTTCACCGAAAGCGCCTTACGCCTTCGCTTCGACCGCTTCCTTCAACCGTTCCGCCTGGAAGTGAGAGATCAGCGGTTCGATGATGTTGTCGATGAATCCGTCCATGATCGACGGGAGATTGTGGACCGTGAGGCCAATCCTGTGGTCGGTCACGCGGTCCTGCGGGAAGTTGTAGGTGCGGATCTTCTCCGAGCGGTCGCCCGATCCGATCATCCCCTTGCGCGTCGCCGACAACTCCTCTTCGCGTTTTGCCCGTTCCAGCTCGTAAAGGCGCGCCATCAAGACCTTCATCGCCTTCTGCCGGTTTTTGATTTGCGACTTCTCATCCTGGCAGGAGACGACGACGCCCGAAGGAATGTGCGTCATCCGCACCGCCGAGTAGGTCGTGTTGACTGACTGTCCACCTGGGCCGGACGAGCAGAACGTGTCGATCCGGATGTCTTTCTCGTTGACCTGAATGTCGATGTCTTCGGCTTCAGGAAGAACCGCGACGGTGATGGCTGAGGTGTGAATGCGTCCCTGCGTCTCGGTCTTCGGAACGCGCTGAACGCGATGAACGCCCGACTCGTACTTCATCCGCGAGTAGACCTTGTCTCCCTGGATCATCAACGTCGCGTCTTTGAAGCCGTCAACCGAGGAGTAATTCACGTCGGTGAGGTCGACCTTCCACTTCCTCAGCTCCGCGTAACGCGTGTACATGCGCACGATCTCAGCGGCGAAGAGCGTTGCTTCGTCGCCACCGGTGCCGGCGCGCACTTCGATGAAAACGTTCTTGTCGTCGTTCGGATCCTTCGGCTGAAGGAGGATTCGGATCTCGTCATCGAGCTTCGGCACAATCGCCTCGAGCTCCGCGAGCTCGAGCTCGGCAAGCTCGCGGAGCTCGTCGTCTCCCTTGAGTCCGGCGATCATCTCCTTCGTCTCGCGAAGCTGCTTTTCGGCCGCGTTGCGCTCACGGTACTTCGCGACGACTTCCTCGATCTCTTTGATCGACTTCATCGTCTCGCGGAAGGCCTTCATATCCGAGGCAATCCCCGGATCGCCTGCCTTCTGCTGCAGTTCGTCGTAGCGTCTCTCGATCTCGTCCAGCTTTTCGAACATCGGTTCGTCCTCGGAAGGGTCCTGCGGGCAAACAAAACGGCGGGAAGACGATGACACGTCCTCCCGCCGGCAATGAATCAGTTCAGCTAAGCGACTGCGGCGCGGCCAGGCTCGACAGCGTCGTAGGCGAGCGCCTCTTTGAGCGCCACGATCGCGATCTCGAGCTGCTTGTCGTCGGGGGGCTTCGTCGTGATCCGCTGCAGCCAGAGCCCGGGCGCGATCAGTCCGCGGCAGATCTTGCTGTCGAGGTGCCTCGCCGAGAAGCGGATGATCTCGTAGGCGATCCCGGCAATGAGCGGGAGGAGCACCACGCGACCTCCGAACTTGACGACGAACGGCGCCGTCGTCGGGATCAGCGAGAAGACGACGATCGAGACAGCCATGACGAAGAGCAGGAAGCTCGTCCCGCAGCGCGGGTGAAGCGTCGACTTTCCACGCGCGTTCTCGACGGTCAGCTCCTCGCGCGCCTCGAACGTATAGACCGTCTTGTGCTCGGCCCCGTGGTACTGGAAGAGCCTCTTGATGTCGTCCATCATCGAGATCGCCAGCACGTAGCCGAAAAAGAAGATCGCGCGAATCACGCCGTCGATCACGTTGTACGTGAAGTGCCCCATTCCGGGCAGGGCGTAGTGCTTGATCGCGTTCGTGATTCCGAGCGGAGCCAGCACGAACAGGGCGATCCCCAGAATGAACGCGAACGCCATCGTGCCTGCAATCGCGCCATTCGAGAGCTCCTGCTCACCCTCCTCGTCGACCGCCGAGGCGACCGCGGAAAAGTTGAGGGCACGCATCCCGAGAATCAGCGATTGCACGAGCACGACAGAGCCGCGCAACACCGGAAATCGGAGAAACGGGTACTTCTTCGTGACCGAAACGAGCTTGTCGTTGCGGAGCGCGATCCCTCCGTCCGGCTGGCGGACGGCGACGGCATAGCCGGTGAGCGAGCGCATCATGACGCCCTCGATCACCGCCTGCCCACCGATCAGCATGTCGACGTTCCGGTCCGGCTTCGAGTCGGTACCGGAGGTCAGCCCGTTGGTGATCGAGCCGAGAAGGCCAGCCGACAGGCGGGCCGTGGCTGCCCAGCGCCGTCGGAGGTTCATAGGCTTACGCCTTCTCCTTCGCGTAACGCTTCTGGAAGCGGTCGATGCGGCCGGCCGTGTCGAGAAGCTTCTGCTTGCCCGTGAAGAACGGGTGGCACTTCGAGCAGATCTCGATGCGGAGATCGCTCTTGGTCGAACCGGTCGCCCAGGTCTCGCCGCACGCGCAGTGAACCTGAACCTGGTGGTATTTCGGATGGATTTCAGCCTTCATATCGATTTCCTCTACAGAATCTTATGGCGAAACGGGCAAACGCCGGTCTCATGGCTATTTATTCTAGCGGCAGGCAACACCGGAGGGACTACGACCTCCGCCTGCGCTCTTTTCGCTTTCAATTTCTCAATTTTCAATTTTCAATTCCTCTCACGGAGGCCCCCATGGACCGATACAGAATCACCGCAGGCTCGAAGTTTCAGCTCGCTGGCATCGATCCCGACGAAACGTCGCTCTTCGACGGAGGCAAGAAAGAGGCCCGCAAAGTCCTCGAAGAGGAGCTCAACCCTCGCCTCGAAGAGCTCCAGGATCTGCTCTACGCCGAAGGGAAGCGCCGCGTACTCATCGTCCTCCAGGGCATGGACACGTCGGGCAAGGACGGCACGATTCGCTCCGTCTTCAATGCCGTCGACCCACTCGGCATCCGTGTCGCTTCGTTCAAAGTTCCGTCGGCCGAGGAGCTCGCGCACGACTACCTCTGGCGTGTGCACAGACAGGTTCCGGGCAACGGCGAGATCGTTATCTTCAACCGGAGCCACTATGAAGACGTCCTCGTCGTCCGCGTCCACAAGCTGGTGCCGAAAAACGTCTGGTCGAAGCGTTTCGACCAGATCAACGACTTCGAGCGGATGCTCGCCGCGAGCGGCACGACGATCGTGAAGTTCTTCCTCCACATCAGCAGCGACGAGCAGAAGGCTCGTCTCGAGGAACGCCGCGACACTCCGGAGAAGCGATGGAAGTTCAGTCTCGGCGACCTCGACGAGAGGAAGCTCTGGGACGACTATCAGTCGGCGTATCAGGATGTCCTGCGCAGGACGAGCACAGAATGGGCTCCCTGGTACGTCGTGCCGGCCAACGCCAAGTGGTACCGCAACATCGTCATCGCCAACATTCTCATCAAGACCCTCGAATCGCTCGACATGAAGTACCCACCCGCGCCTAAGGGAACGGAAACCGCGGTGATCGAGTGAGCGCGAGTCCTCCACCGAAGGTTTTCCTCCCCCTCGTCGGAAGATTCGCAACAGGCCGGGCTCCGCTTCATCCTCCATTAACCATCGGGTGCGATGCTATCCATCGAAGCAGCGTAGCTTCCTGACCCAAACCTCTTGTGCCGGGGTAGCCCACCCCGGCACTTTTTCTTTTTCGCCGCCTCGGCGCTTTCGCCATCTCCGAGCCGGCGAGCCGCAGGCCAGGGAGGCGCCAGCCTCCGCGGCACAGAGCATCTCTCCCTTATTGATTCCGAATTGACGAAGGCTTCCTGAGATCTTCGCGCCGGACGGCTAGCCTAACGGTCGTGGAAACCGCCGAACGCCCCGTCGACACCGATTTCGCAATCGTCGGCGAGATCGTCACGTCGACGGCGAATTGTCCTTCGACGACCGCGATCACGGTTGTGTCCGATCGCTTCTTCCGGCAACCCGACGTCGACGCCGTAGCGCTCGTCGACGATGGACGCCCCGTCGGTCTGGTGACGCGGCAACGCCTTCTGGCGACCGTGTTCCAGCGTTAGCCGGTGATCGTCTCTGACAAGGTGCTCCTCGACGAGGCGTTGCGTCTCGCTCTCCAGCGCCCGCAGGAAGAGATCTACGACGACGTGATCGTCGAGGACGACGCGGGGCTCTTCGCTGGGCTGCTGTCCGTCCGCCAGATGATCATCCAGCATAGCCAGTCTCTCGCGAACATCATGGTCCAGAAGGATCTCGCGAATGCGCGCGCCGCCGAGCTCGAGCACCTGACCGAAATCAAGTCGCAGTTCCTCGCTCACGTGACGCACGAGCTGCGATCGCCGGTGAACGCGATCATCGAGCTCGGCGAAATGATCCGCATCGCCGCGGAGAAGGGCTACACCGGTCAGGTCCAGGACCGGCTCGCGCTGCTCATGTCGAGCGCGACGAACCTTCGCAGTGTGATCACCAACATCCTCGACCTCTCGAAGATCGAAGCAGGGCGGATGCAGGTCATCGCTGAGGCGTTCGATCTCGTTCCGCTTCTCGAGGAAGTCGTCGAGACCACTCGTGTGCTCAAGGGAGACAAGCCGGTCGACGTCACTCTTGCCGCGCGCGAGTGCACGGTAGGGATGTACACCGACCCGGTCAAGTGCCGGCAGATCGTTCTCAACCTGATGAGCAACGCCGCGAAATTCACCGACAGGGGCAGGATTGCCCTCACTCTCGAGCCCAGCAACGACGAGGTTCTGCTCGAGGTCGCCGACACCGGTCTAGGGATCCGCGAAGACGATCTCGCGCGCCTGTTCGCACCGTTCACCCAACTCGAGGACGCCCGGACGAAGCGCCATGAAGGTACCGGCCTCGGCCTCACGATCACGCATCACCTCGTGGACCTGCTCGGTGGCTCGATCGGAGTGCGAAGCAGGTTTGGAGAAGGAACGACGTTCAGTATCCGCATCCCGAAACGATGGAACCCGAGGGAGACCTCAGCATGATCATCAGCAAAGGACGCATTCTCATCATCGACGACGACGCCGCCCACCTCGACTCGACGCGCGGGATTCTCGAGGCGGAGGGTTACGAAGTGGCGACGCACCAGCGCGCCTTCGGAGCGACGAACATCGTTCGCGACCTCGAGCCCGACCTCGTGCTTCTCGACGTGAATATGCCGGGACTCTCGGGCGAGAACCTGTTCGACATCTTCCGCGCAAACGAGCGGACGCGCGACGTTCCTGTGATCTTCTACTCGTCGAACGACGAAGACGCCCTTCGCGCGTCAGTCGCCCGCCTGGGTGCGCACGGCTATATCAGCAAGGGGGATCCGTCGAACCTCAGAACACGTCTCGCCCGATACATGCGCCAGCTCCGGCCGGGCGCCTGAATTTCCGTTGAATTCACCCCGCGCATACTCCGGTTGCACCCTTCTTCCCCGCGCGGGTGCAAAGATCTCGATCGGAGCTGCGTAGCTTCACTCCCAAACCGTTGGACCGGGGTCCGCCCGCCCCGGTCCAGCCTTCTCCTCCTCACTCTTTACATCGCCGCCGTGCCACCTCCACTATCCTCAGGACAAACGACCGTGCGGTCAGGGTGGAGCAATGGGGACCAAGGGCCAACAGCGGAGCGATCGCCGGAAGGCTTCGCGAGGAGCCGTCAACGCGGCGACGCGCTCGAGCGCATCGCGCATCGCGCTGTTCAACCGCGAGTTGAGCCGGCTCGACTATCTTCGTCGGATTCTCGCCGAGGCGGACAACCCCGCCGTCCCGATCCTCGAGCGACTCAAGTTCCTCGGTTACACGGCGCGCAATCTCGATGAGTTTTTCATGGTCCGCGTCGGCGAGATCCGCGATCTCATCGACGCCGGAATCACGGAACGCTCTCCCGACGGCCTCTCTCCGCAGGCGCAGCTCGACGCGATCCGGACGAATTGCCGCGAGCTGTTGCGCGAGATGTATTCGTGCTTCGAAACATCGATCGCACCCGAACTGGCGCGGCACAAGATCCGGATCGAGCAGCTCGACGCGCTCACGTCGAAGGAGCAGAAGGAGCTCGACGTCTACTTCGAGCGGCACATCGCGCCGCTGCTCACGCCGCTCGCGATCGACCCGGGCCACCCGTTTCCGCTCCTCTCCAACCTGAGCGTCAACCTCGCCGTCGTCGTGGAATCACGGCAGGGAGAGCGACACATCGTGCTTTTCAAGCTCCCCACCGCGATCCCGCGCTTCGTCGACCTCGGCGACGGCAGACGCTTCGTGGAGCAGGGGCAGCTTCTCATCCGCCAGATTGCACGCTTCTTCCCGACGCTCACGGTACGGAACGCGACGCGCTTTCGATTCATCCGCAATGCGGAGATCCTTCTGCGCGACGACGAGGTCGAAGACCTGCGCGAATCGATCGAGGCCGAGCTTCGTCGCATCGAGCGAAGCGACGTCGTCTGTCTCGAGATCGAGGAAGGCGCGCCCGACGAAGTCGTGGAGCTGCTCGTCTCCGCAGGTGGCATCACGCGCGATGACGTCTTCACAGTCTCGTGGCTCCCTCGGCTTCGCGACCTGCTCGAGATCTGCGACAAGATCGATGACGAGGAGCTCCTCGATCAACCGTTCAACCCACGTATGCCGGTGCAGCTCGCCAGCTCCGAAGACATCTTTTCGATCATCCGGCGCGGCGATGTACTGCTGCACCGCCCGTACGACTCCTTCAGCGCCATTGTCGAGTTTCTGCACGCCGCGGCCACCGATCCGGAAGTCGTCGCCATCAAACAGACGCTCTACCAGACCGATGAAGGCTCCCCCGTCATCGAGAAGCTTCTTTCTGCCGCGATCAACGGCAAGCAAGTTACCGCTGTCATTGAGCTGCAGGCGCGGTTCGAGGAACACAAGAACATCGAGTGGGCCAGAAGGCTCGAAGAGGCGGGCGCGCAAGTCGTCTACGGGCTCGTCGGTATCAAGACGCACTGCAAGATGGCGCTCGTCGTCCGGCGCGAAGGAGACGAGCTCCGCCGCTACGTGCATCTCTCCACCGGCAATTACACCGTCAACACGGCGCGCAGTTACACCGACATCGACCTGCTCACCTGTGACGAGGCATTCGGCTCCGACGCGTCGGTCCTCTTCAACCTGCTGACCGGGTACAGCGTCGCGACGATCCGCGACGTGTTCGATCAGGAAGCGACGCGTCCCAGGTGGCAGCGCTTCGTCGTCGCACCGTTCGATTACCAGCGCTGGCTGATCGAACGAATCGAGCGCGAGACGATGATCGCGGCCACAGGGCGCGAGGCGCGCATCGTCGCGAAGCTCAACGCCGTCTCCGACCCCGCGGTCGTCCGCGCGCTTTACGTGGCGAGCGCGGCTGGCGTGAAGATCGACCTCTTCGTCCGGAGCATCTGCTGCCTCTCTCCCGGCCTGCCCGGGATCAGCGAGAACATCCGCGTGATGTCGTTGGTCGATCGCTACCTCGAGCACTCGCGCCTCTTCTGGTTCCACAACGACGGGCAGCGCGACGTCTGGGCGGCGAGCGGCGACTGGATGCAACGCAACTTCTCGCGCCGCATCGAGGTGACCTGGCCGATCGTCGACCCGAAGCTCGCCGCACGCGTCTGCGACGAGATCATCGCGACGACGCTCGCCGACAACGTCAAAGGATGGGATCTAAAGCCGGACGGGGCGAGCGTCCGGCGCACGGCAGCGGAAGGTGAGCCCGCGGTCCGTTGCCAGGAACGTTTCATCGAGTCGGCGCGCAGCGAGGCGGTCGCTGTCGGCGACTACGAGGATACGATCGCCGAAGCGGCCACCGTGCGCAAGAAGGCAAAAAAAGGGAAGAAGAACAAGAAGGGCTGAGTGCCCCTTTCGCTAAATTCGGCTACACAGGCTGTGACTGTCGTGGTGTCGGACGCGAGGCGGCGCGACGCAGGCGATGCGGGGCATCGCTGAGGAGCGACAACGAAGCAGCCGGCGCCGCGGCGCCGTAGAGTGTGTAATCGAATTCAGAGAAAGGGGCACTCAGTCGTCGCCGCGGCTTCCCGCCTTCGAATTGCCCCGCTCTTTACGCCCATTCCATCAGGCGTGCGCCTAGTCCGCTCGATACTCCTTTCGGAACGGAAGGAGCATTCACATGACCTCGGTCATCCTCGCACCCGTCTCGCAAGACTCGCTCGCGCCTCGCAGCGTCCCGGTTCGCGAATACGTCGCTGGGGGCCGCATCAAGGGAGGAATCCTCCGAGCCCATCTCCGATGGGCCCGTGAGCACGCCGACCCCGATACGTTTCGCACACTGCTCGATGCGCTTCCTCCGGCGCGCGTCGCCGATCTCTCGAACCTGATTCTCGCCACGAGCTGGTATCCGCTTCAGTGGCTGGTCGACCTCGATCGCGCAATCATCAGCCGGCTAGGTGAAGGCGATCGCACGATTCTCCGGAGTACTGGACAGTTCGCCGCCCGGTCGACGTTGCGACACGTCCGCGAATCGCTGCTGCGCGAGGACCCGCACACGTTCCTTCGCCACGTCTCACTCCTCCAGAGCCACTTCACCGACTTCGGCACCTCGACGTGGGAGCAGTTGGGCTCCTCATTCGGACGCATGACGCATCGTCATTGGCGCTGCTTCAGTCCGACGCTCTGCGCGTCGTCGGCCGGGTTCTACGAGGACGCCGTACGGATGTCGGGAAGCCTCGGAGTCACCGTCGACGAGATGGGCTGCCAGTGTCGAGGCGACAAGCACTGCACGTTCCTCGTCCGCTGGAACGCATGAGCGGTGGGAGAAGCTAGAATTGTCCGGCGATGACGGTTACCGACTATCACACGCATACGTTTCGCTGCGGCCATGCCACCGGCACGATGCGCGACTACGTCGAGGCCGCGATTCGCGCGGGGATCACCGACGTCGGCCTCACCGACCACCTCTGGCTCTATTTTCAGCCTAACGAATCTCGCGATCGTCGATGGGCGATCGCCGAGGATCAGTTCGATGTCCATTACGCGGAGATGCTCGAGATTCGCGAGGAGTACCGCGGCCGCATCGACGTCCGCGTCTCGGTCGAGGCCGACTACGCCGCCGGACACGAAGAGACGCTCCTTTCGATTCTCTCCCGCTACGAATTCGACTTCGTCCTCGGGTCGGTTCATTTCATGGACGGCTGGCTCATCGACGACCCGGACCAGGCACACCGCTACCGCGAGGAGCGCGTCGCCGAGATCTATCGCCGCTACTTCGAGAACCTCCGGCGCGCAATCGCCCTCGGCTGCTTCGACGTGCTCGCCCACTTCGACCTGCCAAAGAAGTTCGGCTTTCTCCCCGAAGAAGATCTGAGCGCGATTGTCGGCGAAACACTCGACCTCGCACGGGAGAAGGGTGTAGCGATTGAAGTGTCTACCGGGGGCCTTCGCAAACCGATTGGCGAGATCTACCCGGCGCCGGCCATTCTGAAGGAAATGCGGATGCGCGATATCCCGATCGTGCTCTCGTCCGACTCGCACAGTCCGGACGAAGTTGGATACCGCTTCGACAGAAGCATGACTCTCGTGCGCGAGTATGGATACGACGAGCTCGCCGTCTTCGACAAGAGACAGCGGCGAACGGTTCCGCTCGGATGAGCGGTCCTCCATCGCGCGAGTCGCGGTTCCCCTTCGCCGACCGCCCACGCCTCTGGGGCGTTGCCGTCTCGCACTATCAGGTCGAAGGTAACGATTCGTGCGACTGGACGGCCTGGGAGGCCTCGGGGAAGACGCGCGGCGGACCCTGCGGCGGCGCGGCCGGCTCCTGGGAGCAGTACGAGAGTGACGCCGACCTCGCCGCCTCCGCCGGCAGCAACGCGTTCCGGTTCTCGATTTCGTGGAGCCGCGTCGAGCCTAGGCCAGGCGAGTGGAACGACGACGCGCTCGATCGCTACGCGCGCTTCGTCGAGCACCTCGTCGCGCGCGGCATCGAACCGGTCGTGACGCTTTTTCACTACACCCATCCCACATGGTTCCACGAACGGACGCCCTGGACTTCCCCCGCGTCGGTCGATCGGTTCCGGAAGTTCGCGGCGATGGTCGCAAGACGGTTAGGCGACAGCGTTCGTGCCTACACGATCTTCAACGAGCCACTCGTCTTCGTCCTCGCGGGCTTTCTCGACGGCCAGATCCCGCCCGGACTCGCAGATTCGCGCGCGGCCGCGAAGGCGCTCGATCACATCTTCGCCGCACACGCTGCTGCCGCGGCCGAGATTCGTGCCATGAACCCGACGGCCGCGATCGGCATCGCGCACAACATGATGAGTTTCGCCCCCGATCGCTGGTGGAACCCGCTCGACAGGCTCGTCGCGCGCGTCGGCGACCGCTTCTACAACGCGAGCGTGTTCGAGGCGATGATCACGGGCGAGTGGTCGCTCTGGCTTCCTCCGGCGATCCGCTTTCGTGGAAAGCGACCCGAGCTCGCCGGATCTCTCGATTTCGCCGGCGTGAATTTCTACTCGCGCCTCCACCTCCGCTGCCCAGGACACGAACGACTCCTCGGCGACTACCGCTATGATGACCGCACCGGAATCGGCCTAACCGACAACGGGTGGGAGATCGTTCCGGATGTGTTACCGCGCCTGCTCCGCATTGCGGGCGCGACGAATCTACCTGTCGTCGTGACGGAGAACGGGCTCGCCGATGGCGACGACCGATTGCGCGCGCGGTTCCTCCGCGAGCACGTCGCCGCGATCCGCGACGCGCGACGACTCGGAACCGACGTTCACGGCTACTTTCACTGGTCGCTCGTCGACAACTATGAGTGGCTCGACGGCTTCGAACCGCGATTCGGCCTATTCGCGGTCGACCAGGCAACGATGGCGCGCCGGGCACGACCCTCGAGCGCTCTCTTCCGCGATCTGGGCCACGCCTTTCTGCGCGGCGAGTAGCGTCCCGCGCTTCGCACCCAGGGTCTGCAACTCTCGGAGTCTTGAACGAAGCTTGACGGCCGTTTTACACCGGCGTCATCCGTCGTGCGCTGCCTGGGGCCGATACTCCATACAGGGACGAGGAGGCAGGCGTGCTACTCGCGGACTTTCACATCCACACAACCTGGTCCGACGGCAAGCTCCCCATCGACGAGGTCGTCGATCTCTTCGGCGCGTCGGGCCACGACGTCATCGCGATCACCGACCACATCGTGAACCGGGACAACGCGATCGGACTCGCGACGCGCCGGATGGGACTCTCCCTCACGGAGGAGAACTTCGGCGACTACCTCACCGAAGTCGAGCACGCGAAACGCCGCGCATGGGATCGTCATCGCATGGTCGTTCTGGCCGGATGCGAGCTGACGCGCAACGCCTATCGACGCAGCCAGTCGGCACACGCCCTCGCACTCGGCGTCGACAGTTTCATCTCCGCCGAGGGAAGCGTCGAGGAGATGCTCGTGCGCGCCCGCTCGTCGAGGGCGGCGGTCGTCGCCTGTCACCCTAACGAGCAGTCGGAGTGGTTCGCGAACACGTTCTACATCTGGAACAAGCGGGAATCGCTCGAGGACCTGATCGACCGTTGGGAGATCGCGTGCCGGTGGGACCTCTTCCCTCAGGTGTCGCGCGCGCGGCTTCCATACCTCGGAAACAGCGATTTTCACGATCGGCCGCACCTGAGCGCGTGGAAGACTCTGCTTCCCTGCGAAAAGAACGAGCGTGACGTGCTTGCCGCGCTCAAAGACGGACGCGAGGTCGGCGTGACGAGGCTCGCGCTCGACGTTTCCGCGCGCACGATTCCGTTGCCGCAGACGATGCCGGTCCCGCTCTTCGCGGCCGGTGCATGAGGAGGACCACATGGCGCTCGTAACCCTGCTCTCCATCGCGGCGGTCATCGGGATCGCGCTCACCACGATCGAGCTGCTCGCCGTGGCGATCGTGCGGAGATCCGAGCGCCCTTTCGCCGGCGGCCCGCTGGGGCGGGCATCCGAGGCGAGCGGTTCCCCGCGGGACGGTTCCATGCCGACCGTATCGATCCTCAAGCCGCTCTGCGGCCTCGATGACGACCTCGAGGCGAATCTCGAGTCGTTCGCCAGGATCGAAGGCGTACAGTTCGAGCTGATCGCGTCGGTCGCCGATCCCGCCGACCCGGCGATCGCGATCTTTGAGCGCGTTCGCTCCCGCCATCCGGAAGCTCCGCTGCGCCTCGTGCAGGGGGGAGTCTTCGGCGCAGAGCCGAAGAACCGCAAAGTCGAACGGCTCGTCATGGCGGCGCGTCAGGCAACTGGCGAGATCCTCCTCGTTTCCGACTCCAATGTCCGGATCGAGCCGGCCGACATTGCGCGGACGGTCGAGCGATTCAGCGACCCTGCCGTCGGCTGCGTGTCGAACGTATTTCGCGGCGAAGGTGCGCGCTCGTTCGGCGCGCGCCTGGAGGCGATGCATCTTTTGACCTTCGTCGCGCCGGGCGCGGCGATCGCCGCGCTCTTCGAAGTGCCGTGCGTCGTCGGCAAGTCGATGGCGCTGCGGCGCTCGACGCTCGAGGAAATCGGCGGATTCGAGCGCTTCATCCGCATCCTCGCGGAGGATCAGGCGATCGGACTTGCGGTGAAGCGCGCCGGCTGGCGCGTCAAGCTCTCGCCCGTGGTGGTGAGGAATGTCGTCGTATCGCGAAGTGTGCGTTCGGCGCTCTCTCGGCAGGTGCGCTGGAACCGGATCCGCTGGTCGTTCTCACGGTTCGAGTATCTTTCCGAGCTCCTCGTGAACCCTCTCCCCATCGCGACACTAGCCGCAGCCGGAGCTCTCGTCGCAGTGCCGGAGCTCGTCGCCGAGACGCTGACGTTGGCGATCGGTGCAGCCTTCGTCCGCGTCGTTCAGGCCGCAAGCCTGGCGCGACTGCTCGAACAGAAGGACCGACTGCGCGACGCATTGCTCGCCCCAGTGCAGGACATGCTGCAATTCTGCACGCAGTTCGCACCACTGCTATCGAACAGCGTCGAGTGGCGGGGCAGCCGCGTCCGGCTCGGCCGCGGCACTGAGCTCGTTGAGGCGCGCACGTGAGACGCGACGCGCGATCCTGTTAGGCCACGAGCGACGTGAGCCAGTAGATGCTCGCGCCGATCAGTGCGGCTCCCGGAATCGTCAACACCCATGCCCATACGATCCGGCCGGCGACGCCCCAGCGGACCGCGGAGAGCCTGCGGATCGCGCCGACACCGACGATCGAACCGGTGATCGCATGCGTCGTCGACACCGGAATGCCAAACGTCGTCGCGATGAAGATCGCACACGCCGCGCCCGTTTCCGCGGCGAAACCGCCCACAGGCTGCAGCTTCGTGATCTTCGACCCCATCGTGTGGACGATCCGCCAACCACCCGCAAGCGTGCCAAGACCGATCGCAGCATGCGCCGAAAGAACGACCCAGAACGGAACGTCGAACGTCTTGATGTAGCCCGCGGTCAACAGCACGCCCGTGATGATGCCCATGGTCTTCTGCGCATCATTCGCCCCGTGGTTAAGGCTGAAGAGCGCGGCCGAGACGAGCTGCAGCTTGCGAAACCAGTAGTTGACCCTTCCGGGCGATGTTCGGTGAAAGAGCCAGAGGATGATGAACATCAAACCAAGACCGAGGACGAGACCGATCAATGGAGACAGCACGATGAAGATCAGAGTCTTCGTCCACCCCGATGTGACGATCGCGCCGAAGCCTGCCTTGGCGACCGCTGCACCGGCGTAGCCGCCGATCAGCGCATGCGACGAGCTCGTCGGGAAGGCGAAGTACCAGGTGAGCAGATCCCAGACGATCGCGCCGGCGAGCCCTCCGAAGATCACCGCGAAATCGACGACGGCGAGATCGATCATTCCCTGGCCGACAGTCTTGGCGACCCCGGTGCCGAGCAGAGAGCCGAAGAAGAAC
>JACPDH010000046.1 GCA_016184115.1 Acidobacteriota bacterium
TGCTTCGGATCGAAGATCTCGCCGTTCGCGGTCGGACGCCCGGCGAATTCGTCCCCGTACCAGCTGGCAAGGCCGCGAAGCTCGACGACCTCACCGGGAGGCGGAGGCGCCGGTCTCGTCGTCGCGCATGCCGCCAGCCACAGTGCCCCGAGCGCAAGCAGCGGCCACGAAGCCGGGTGCCAGCCACGTACGGAGTGTGAGATCAAACCCGCACCTCGCCGACCTCGTCCGCGACGAGATTGCGCCTACTCGCGAGAATCGGATCGACATCACTCTCGAGGAACCAGCCGACCTGCTCGGGAGAGAGCCCGACGAACTCCGAAGGTCGAGCGAGCGCGCGGACGTCGTCGTCATTCAGTTCGATCGCCGGGTCGCTGGCGATCCGCTCGAGAAGGTCGTTGTGTTGCGCGCCGCTCTTGATCGCATCGACAGCCGCCATCGAGTGAACGCGCACCCGCTCGTGCAGCTGCTGGCGATCGCCGCCGCGCCGCACCCCTTCCATCATGATGTTCTCGGTCGCGATGAACGGCAGTTCACGCGCCACGTTCGCTTCGATCACTTCTTCGTGCACCACGAGTCCGCCGACGATGTTGTCGTAGAGCAACGCAATCGAGTCGGCAGCGAGGAACGCCTCGGGGATCGCAATGCGCCGATTCGCCGAGTCGTCGAGCGTCCGCTCGAACCACTGCGTCGCTGCCGTGTGCGCCGGGTTCTGCGTGTTGATGATGAGGTGCCGCGCGAGCGAATCGATCCGCTCGGCACGCATCGGGTTCCGCTTGTATGCCATCGCCGAGGAGCCGATTTGCGACTCCTCGAACGGCTCCTCGATCTCGCGCATGTGCTGCAGCAGGCGCATGTCGAACGCAAACTTCGACGCCGACTGTGCAAACCCGCCGAGCGTCGCCACGATCTGAGCATCGACCTTGCGCGTGTACGTCTGTCCCGACACCGGATAGCTGCGTGTAAATCCAGCCTTCGCGGCGACGAGCAGCTCGAGCTTCCGCACTTTCTCCGCGTCGCCGTCGAACAGCTTGAGGAACGACGCCTGCGTTCCGGTTGCGCCCTTCACGCCGAGGAGCCCGATCTGGTCGAGCCGGTACTCGAGCTCGTGGAGGTCGATGAGCAGGTCGTGCAGCCAGAGCGTCGCGCGTTTGCCGACTGTCGTCATCTGCGCCGGCTGAAAGTGAGTGAACGCGAGGGTCGGGGTCGACTTCCATCGCCACGCAAAGTCGCGAAGTCGCGCGATGAGCGTCACGATCCGCCGTTGCATGATGCGCAAACCTTCGCGCATCTGAATCAGGTCGGTGTTGTCTCCCACGAAGGCCGACGTCGCTCCGAGATGGATGATCCCCTTCGCTCCCGGAGCCTGAAGCCCGAAGGCGTGCACGTGCGCCATGACGTCGTGCCGCACCTCACGCTCGCGTTTCTCCGCCTCCTCGTAATTGATCGTGTCGGCGTGTGCACGAAGCTCGGCAATCTGCTCTTCGGTGATGGGGAGGCCAAGCTCGCGCTCTGCTTCCGCGAGTGCGATCCAGAGCTTTCGCCACGTCGTGAACTTGAAATCGGAGGAGAAGACGCGGGACATATCCCGCGATGCGTACCTTTCGGTAAGCGGGTTCGAAGGCTTGTTGCGATTCACTCCCGGATTATAGGCCGGTCCCGGGTGGAGGGAGACGATTTTTTGTAGCAAAAAGAGAGGGCGAAATGAACGGCATAGAATGCTGCATCAACGATGCAAACAAAGACGCCGGTTAATTAGTGCTCAATTTGCTGCCGATTCTCGAGGCGTCGAAGCTGTCCACGCCCATCCCTGGCGACCTCGCCGTTCTCCTGCAGCACGTAGACAATCTCTCCTTCGCGCGACATGCCGAGGTCTTCGCGGGCGATCCGTTCGACCGCGAGCGTCGATTTGCGCAGGCTGGCGATTTCGCCGCCAAGCGTCTGATTCTCGGCTCTCAGCCTGTCGACGTCACCTTGCAGGGCGGCGACGCGCTGCCGCGACTTCTGCAGCTCCGCCATCCCTCCCTTGCTGAAGAGGAACGACACGAGGAGCACGATCGAGACGACGCTCGACAGGAGGATGACCGCCTTGAGGGTGACCTTGGAACCGGCCTTGGAGCCGCCGACTGAATTACGCTCGCTCAATCGATACCATTCTAGTGTAGTGTTTCGTTAATCCCTTGCCTTTCGTTGCGGCGGAATGGAGCCGAATTCGCGAAGCGCCGACGAGTCGATGTGGTACATCGGCGAGGAGGCGCGACAAAGAAAGCGGCTCCATTCCGCCGCAACCCGGAGGGCCCGTTTGTGCTCTGCGAAAGGCAACGGATTAACGAAACACTACACTAGGGTCGGAATCGAGAATTGAGAATTGCCAATCCTCAACTCGACTCGTCCGAATCGTCCAGCTCTCTCAGCGTCTTCTCGATCTCCGGTGGCACATCGCGCCTGCCCGCCTGCGCCTTCTCGAGCGCGATGCCACCGCGGAACGTCCACTCGTGCGGCGGACGGTAGATGCCGACGTCGTGGAGTCCCGAGCCGACGATGAAGCGGATCGCGCCTCGTCGATAGTCGTATGCGCGGCCATTCTTCGTGTGGATCGCGACGTCGAGCCGGTAGCTCCCGGCGACGAGATCGAGGGAAGGCATGATGAATTCGACCGACCCTTCCCCTTCGAGATTCCCGGGCCTCCACCCTTCGATCTCGGTGTTCGTTCCATACACGCAGGTTCCGTCGGCATGGTAGATCGCAACGCCGAAGACGAAGTCGGTCTGCGGCGTCCGCGCTGCCACGTCCATCCGGACCGTGACGGGGTTTCTTCCGCCTAACGCCACGAGCTGGCGGCCCCGTTCGTCGCGTAACGAAACCTCGGTGATCAGCGCCTCCCCCGAGCCCCAGCGCTCCTCTTCGAGTGGGTCGTTCTCCGCCGGCTCTTCGGCCGGAGCTGCGGCAGCGCTTCCCTGCTCACCCCTGATGATGGGAACTTCGCTGGGAGCAGCCTGATGGTTTCCCGCAACCTCCTGCAGATAGGCATCGACCACCCTCGCCGGATCGCCGATTGCCGCCATCGCCCCGCGCTCGATCCAGACCGCGCGGTCGCACAGCTCCTTCACGAGCGGGAGTTGGTGCGTGACGAAGACGAGCGTCGTGCCGCGCGCCTTCATCTGCTGGATCTTTGCGATGCACTTCTGCGAGAACTCTTCGTCGCCGACCGAGAGCACCTCGTCGACGATCAGAATCTCAGGGTCGACATGGACCGCGACGGCGAAGCCGAGCCTCACATACATCCCCGAGGAGTAAGTCTTCACCGGTTGGTCGAGGAATTCGCCGATCCCGGAGAATTCGACGATTCGCTCGAAGCGCCGGTCGATCTCCTTCCGCGAGAGCCCGAGCATGATGCCGTTGATGTAGATGTTCTCCCGGCCGCTGATCTCGGGATGAAACCCTGCGCCCAGCTCGATGAGCGCCGAAACCCTGCCGTTGACGCTGACGAGCCCCTCGGTCGGCTTCAAAATCCCGGAAACGATCTTCAACAGCGTCGACTTGCCCGAGCCGTTCCGACCGATCACGCCGAATGCTTCGCCGCGCGCGATGTCGAACGTCAGCCCTCGGAGCGCCTGCACCGACCCTTCGGGCTCGGGGCGGAGATCGCGCTTCAGCAGCGCGCTCTTGAGCGTCTGAAACTGCGTGCGCCGCCCGAAGAGGCGGAAGCTCTTCGAGAGGCCGCGCAGCGAAATCGCGGGCGAGCTCATATCGCCTCCGCGAGCGTGTCGCGCAAACGGTCGAAGACGACGAAGCCGGTGGCGAGCGACGCGATCGCCCAGAACGCCATCAGCACGGCGTCGACGAGCGTCGGGGGCCGGCCGAAAACGAAGATGTCCTGGAACCCTACGACGAACGGCGTCATCGGGTTGAGGCGGAGCGCAGTGCGCATCAACTGCGACGGAATCTTGTCGAGCGAATAGATGATCGGCGTCAGAAAGAAGCCGAGCTGCAGGAGATTCTGAACGAGATCGCGAAGATCGCGAAAGAGCACCGAGGCCGACGAGACCGCCAGCGCGATGCCCGCCACGAACAGCGCCTGCAGAATCATCAGAATCGGCACGAAGACGATCACCGGATGAAACGGCACCTTGCCTAACGCGAACGCGATGATGAACGCAGCGAGCAGCACCGGGAGCGCAAGAGCGAAATGAACCAGGTGCGACAACACGACCACGATCGGCAACGCCTCCGCCGGGAACATCACCTTCTTGATCAGCCCCGCGTTTCCCGAGATCGCGACGGTCGACTCCATCACCGATCCGGAGAAGAAGATCCAGGGAAGAATCCCAGCGAACAGGAAGAGCGCGTAGGGCGAGATGTCGGGGCGCGGGAAGAAACGCGTAAAGACGAGCGTGTAGACGCCGAGCAGCAGGAGTGGATTCGCAAGCGACCAGAAGTAGCCGAGCAACGAACCGCGGTACCGGGCCTTCAGGTCACGCGATGTCAGTGTCGTGATCAGCTGGCGGTGGCGGGCGAGGACGACGAGCTGGGGGAGCATCAGCGGCCCTCGGGGGGCGAACTGAGCGTTGAGAACTGAGAATCGAGAGATCGCACGGACTCCGGGTCCCGCCGCATCGTCAATCTCTCAATTCTCAATTCTCGATTCTCAGTTCGGCCGGCGACGTCAGTCGGCTTCCGTAACGATCAGCATGATCGTCGTCGTCCCGATCTGGAACTCAGCATGGTTGTAGAGCTCCACGGCGCCCGTGATCTTTTCGCCCCCGACCATCGTGCCGTTCGTCGACTCCATGTCGTAGAGCAGAACGGCCGGATCACGCACCTCGACGCACGCGTGACTGCGCGACGCCTCGATGTCGTTGAGGATCAGATCGCCCGCCGAGCGTCCGATCACCGTCTTCGTCGTCTCGATCCGGAACACCTTCCCGGCATCCGGGCCGTCGAGAATCGCGAGCGAGTAGCGCTTGTCTTCGGGGAGCTTCGGGCCCGCTTCGATCTTGTCCGTCGTTCTCGGCGGTACCTTCGCCTGTGCGGTCGCCCCCGATTCGGGTGCGATATATGCGCCCCCGCGCCGTGCGACCGTCGAGTCGAACCGCTCTTCCGATGAAGGAACTTCGTGCGCTGCGGCGGCAGACGCCGCGTATGACGGGTTCTTCACGTCGAAGACCGTCTGGCATTTCGAGCAGCGAATCTTCTTGTTCGGCTTGCCGTCGAACCGATCCTCGCTGTACTGATACTTCGCCGCGCATTGCGGGCACTCGATGACCAATCTGGGATCCTCGATCTGAACTCTCGACGACGATAGCAGACGCTAGAAAATGGTGTCAATTCACGTGGAGTTTGCGATTCGTGACTTTGAGCGTCGCGGAGCGCTCCTATTCGCGGGCTTCAGCAGCATACAATCGCGCCGATGAGCGTCCGGCCGATCGACGTCACACCCGATTTTCTTCTGTCGAAACTCGAAGACGCGCTTCGCAAATCGGAAGGCGTCGTCGTGGCGTTTTCGGGCGGCGTCGACTCGGCCGTTCTCCTCGCCGCCGCCGCCCGCGCGCTCGGCAGCCGCGCGATCGCCTTCACGGCCGACTCCCCGTCGATCCCTCGCAGCGAGCTCGAAGCCGCGCGGAAACTTGCCGCGTTGCTCGGCGTCGAGCATCACGTCGAGCAGACTTCGGAGCTCGAGAACGACGACTACAACCGCAACGACGAGCGCCGCTGCTACTTCTGCAAACAGACCCTGTTCGAATCGGCGCGCGCCTTCGCTGCAAGCCGCGGCATCGCCGACGTCGCCTACGGATTCACTGCCGACGATGCCGGCGACTACCGGCCAGGCCAGCAGGCCGCCGCCGAGTGGTCGATCCGACGACCTCTTTTCGACGCGGGGCTGGGGAAACGGGAGATTCGCGCAATCGCGCAGCATCTCGGCCTCGAGATCTGGGACAAGCCGGCGGCGCCCTGCCTCGCCTCGCGCATCCCGTACGGTTCGCCGGTAACCGAGGAGAAGCTCACGCACGTCGAGCAGATGGAGGCTCTTCTGCACGAGCTCGGTTTCCGCGTCTGCCGCGCGCGCTACGACGGAGCGACGATGCGGCTCGAGCTCGAGAGCGACCAGCTCGCCCGGGCCGTTACGCCACCGATCAGGCAGCGAATCCTCGCCCTCGCAACGTCGCTCGCGATTCCGCTCGTCACGCTCGACCTCGAAGGCTTTCGGTCCGGCAAGCTCAACCGGGAGATCGGCCGTTGACGCTGCACGAGATTCTCGACGCCGTCGCGTCGGGCACGATGTCGACGGACGACGCCGAGGCTCGACTCGAGTCGTGGGGCTTCATTCGCATCGGGCACCAGAAGCTCGACGTGCATCGCCATTCGAGGACGGGCGTGCCCGAAGTGATCTACGGCAAGGGTAAGACTCTTGCGCAGCTCGACGAAGTGGTCGAGGCGGCCGCGGAGAGAGCGATGCGGCTGCTGATCACGCGACTCGACGGCGACGTTGCCGCGGAGCTCGGCCGCCGCCATCCGATGCTGAGGCTCGACGCCGCGTCGGGGCTCGCCGAGCTCGGCGAGCCGCACCCCGCCGCGCGAGGCCGCGTCGCCGTCGTGAGCGCGGGCGCTTCCGACCTTCGCGTCGCCGAGGAAGCTGCGGGCACGCTCGCGCATTTCGGAATCGAGACGATGCGCGCCTACGATTGTGGCGTCGCGGGGCTTCATCGGCTCTTCGCGCACGGCGACGAGATCGCCTCCGCAGACGTGATCATCGTCGTCGCCGGCATGGATGGCGCTTTGCCTTCCGTCGTCGCGGGCGTGTTCCCTCGACCCGTCATCGCCGTACCGACGAGCGTCGGCTACGGCGCCGCGTTCGAAGGACTCTCGGCATTGCTCACGATGATGAACTCGTGCGCCCCGGGGGTCACGGTCGTGAACATCGATAACGGGTTTGGCGCCGCCGTTGCCGCACGGGCGATGCTGGCGATGAACGAAACGCGAAGTTAGAACGCAACTCTTCATGAAGGAGCCTACGTGAAACGAAGATTCTCTCGGCTGTTCGTCGCACTTACCCTCGCCATCCTTGCGGCCGCCTGCAAGAACGAGAAAGCCGCCGCGCCGCCCGCCCCCACCGCCGCGCAGGGTCCCGAGATCGTCAAGGACCTCGACGCGCGACTTGCAAAGCTGCCCCTCACGACGATCGACTACGACCGCTCGCTGCTCGACGAGTACGAGACGAAAGTCCTCCAAAAGCTGATCGAGGCGGCCAAAGTCATCGACGACATCTACTGGGTTCAGGTCGCCGGGGAGAACCCCGCGATCAAGGCGGAGCTCGAGAAGGCAGCCGCGGCGTCTCCCGAGCATGCTAAGGCGCTCGCGCTATTCGTGATGAACCACGGCCGCTGGGATCGCCTCGCGGAAGATGAGCCGTTCGTCGCTCCCCTTGGGGAAGCGGGAAAGAAGCCACAGGGCGCCGGCTTCTACCCGACCGACATGACCAAGGAAGAATTCGAGGCGTGGATCGCCGCGAACCCGAAGGACAAAGACGCATTCCAGGGCACCTTCACCGTCATCGAGCGCGACGGCAAAGGACTGAAGGCCGTCCCCTTCTCCGAAGCCTACAAGGCGAAGCTGGAAGAAGCCGCCACGAAGCTACTCGAGGCAGCGGCGATGACGAAGAACGCCTCATTGAAGAGCTTCCTCGAGAAGCGCGCCGCCGCGTTCCTCTCGAACGACTACTACGAGAGCGACTTCGCCTGGATGGACCTCGATTCGCCGATCGAAGTCGTGATCGGCCCTTACGAGGTCTACGAGGACGGCATCTTCAACTACAAGGCCTCATTCGAGGCATTCGTCTGCGTCGTCGACAAGGGAGAGAGCGACAAACTCAAGATTTACGAGAAACATCTCCCCGACATGGAGCGCGCGCTCCCAATCGCTGACGAGCACAAGAACCCGAATCGTGGCGGCGAGTCACCGATCAAAGTCGTTCAGGAAGTCTTCACCGCCGGCGACGCGCGAAACGGCGTGCAAACTTCGGCGTTCAATCTCCCTAACGACGAGCGAGTCCGCGAGGCGAAGGGCTCGAAGAAGGTGATGCTCAAGAACGTGATGGAGGCGAAGTTCAAGCAGAGTGGCGAGCCGATCGCGAAGCGAACGCTCGATCCGAGCCAGGTCTCCCTCATCAACTTCGACGCCTACTTCAACTTCGTTCTCTTCCACGAGCTGTCCCACGGCCTGGGGCCCGGCATCATCAAGGGACCCGACGGCAAGAAGATCGAGAACAGGTTGCTCCTCAAGGAGCTCTACTCGTACATCGAGGAGTGCAAGGCCGATGTCGTCGGTGTGTGGGCCGTCCAGTATGCGCTCGACAAGGGGCTCATCAAGGAGTTCAACAAGGAACAGCTTCACGCGACGACCGCCGGCATGGCGTTCCGCTCGATTCGCTTCGGCATCGACGAAGCACACGGCCGCGGGACTGCCGTGCAGTGGAACTGGTACCGCGAGAACGGCGCGATCGTCCCCGGCGCCGACGGCACGTTCAAGATCGAAATGGCGAAAATGGATGCAGCCGTGAAATCGCTCGCGACCGAGCTGCTGATGATCGAAGCGACGGGCGACTACGCCCGCGCCAAGGCTCTTCTCGACAAGTACGGCGTGAAGAATGCCGAGATCGACGAGGTCAACAAGAAGCTCGAAGACATCCCAACCGACATCACTCCCGTGTTCGTCGCGGCGGGAGAGAAGTAGGGGTCAACGTCAGGGCGCGGCGAGGGGCGCGGCGAGGGCCGCGCCCCAACGAACCCCTGAAGTTAGAAGTTAGAACGGCGAACGTTGAATCCAGAAAGGAGGGCCGCTCAGTTGACGGCTTCTTTTCTGGATTCAACGTTCGCCGTTCTAACTTCTAACTTCAACAACCTTCCAAACGTCCAGCGACCATCACCCCCTCCAACGCCTCCCCCACCCTCCCCGCGCTGAATCTGCTCGCGACGGCGCGTCCCCTCTGGCGCAACCGCGCGCGCAGCTCCTCATCGTCGAGCAACTCGACGAGCTTCTCGCCGAGATCGATGGGATCGCCCTCCGAGGCGAACTGCGCGTAATCGTGCGGCTCGCCAAATCCGAGGAATGATGGGATCCGTGTGAGCACGCAGGGAAGACCTGCCGCCATCGCCTCGGCAGCCGGAAGACCGAAGCCTTCTCCCGCGCGGTTCGTGCCGAGATAGACGTCGCACGAATGGACGACACGCGTCATCTCCGCGCATGTGAGGCTGACATGGAATTCGTCGACCGACTCACTCACCGGCTCTGCAAGTGAGGGCCGCCAGGGCGAAACGCGGACGAGTGCGATGGAGTGTCCGAACCAGCGAGCGTGCCCCACCGCGCCGTAGGCGTCGTCGATCCCCTTCGTCTCGACCTGCGCCGCCCCGACGACGAGCACGCGGGGAGGATCGTTTTCCGGCGGCAGCTTCGATCGCGCGAGCTCCGCGTCGACGATCTGTCCAATCTCCACGGCGTCACGATGGAAGCCACGCGCGAAGGTCGCGAGATGCTTCGATACCGCGATCTTTGCAACAGGCAGCCGCCAGGCTGCTTCGATGCACGCGCGCTCGGTTTCGCTCTCTGCAAAATCGGGCTCGCGGCGCTGCACGAGATGAAGCGTCCGTGGTGCGCCGAGCGCGAGCGCCGGTTCGAGCGTCTGCCAGCTCGTCGCGATCACACACTGGGGGTCACGGCGCTCGACCTCGGAGAGCTCGTCGACCGTGAGCCATTCGGCACGGGAAGCGCGCCATCCTGGAGTCGCCGCGGTCGTCGCGATCACGACTTCGTGTCCCCGCGCGATCAGCGCGTCAGCCTGTGCCAACACGACACGCACATCACCCGAGATCGAGGTGTCGTCGAGCAGGTAGGCGATGCGCATGGAAGGAGGCTACGCCTGGTGATGGCGCTGGTTCACGGAAAACCGGAAGTGAGAACGCGGAACGATGAAGTATGAACCCAGAAGGAAGCCTCTGCCGGCCTCTCATCTCTGGATTCGCACTTCATCGTTCTGCGATTTCACTTCAATCGTTCCCCTCCACCAGCGTCCCCGACAGCTCCGCCTTCTCGGCGCGACGCACGATCTCGCTCCGTGCGATCGCATAGCCCGCAATTGCGTCGACGAGCAGCTTCCGCCCGTCGGTCGCGAAGAGAATCAGGATCTTCCGCCGGATCTCGCGGATCTCGACGATCTCGTCCCAGCGAAGCGTCGTCCCGCTCCCAGGGAACGGCAAGATCGTGTTCCGGTACCTCACGCAGACAGTGTCGACGACGATCTCGTCGCCGTACTGCATCAGCGCGGACGCGACGGTCCCCAAAAACAAGAGCGCGAGAGCGACGACCGAGTACCAGGCGATGTCGCCGCTCGCGAGGTACGCGACGAGGATTCCTGCCGACCCGAAGACGGCGGTGCAAGCCACAAGCCGCGCCAACGGCGTGCGATCGAAGACGAGCCTGTCAGCCGGGACGGTTGACTCTCCCATGCGCGTTCCTGCCTTCGCAACGACAATCGGGGTCAGCCTCTTCCGTCACGCTGGCGGAATGGCGAATCGAGAGTGGGCACGCCACGAGTCTGCCCGCGAAATCGCGAATACCAACCGTTTTACCTTGCCAAATACATAGACAATAATAGCATTTTAATTTGCGATTCTTAATTCTCGATTCACTCGGCAGACGCCGGGCGACCGATTCCGCTACAATCTCCCGCCTCGTGGGCCGCAAAGGCCCGCGGAACGGAGCCCCCCATGCGCTGGTCCCAGTACTTCGTCTATACCCTTCGCGAAGATCCCTCCGACGCAGACGTCATCAGTCAAAAGCTGATGACGCGCGCCAGCATGATCAAGAAGCTCGCGGCCGGCATCTATACCTACCTTCCGCTCGGACTTCGTTCGATCCATAAGCTCGAGTCGATCGTTCGCGAGGAGATGAACCGCGCCGGCGCGGTCGAGCTCTCGATGCCTGCAATCCAACCTGCCGAGATCTGGCAGGAATCGGGCCGCTGGTTTCAGTACGGCAAGGAGCTCCTCCGGATCAAGGATCGCCACGATCGCGATTTCATCTTCGGGCCGACGCACGAAGAGGTCATCACGAGCGTCGTCCGCGACTCGATCAACTCCTACCGGCAACTGCCGGTCAATCTCTACCAGATCCAGACGAAGTTCCGTGACGAGGTGCGTCCCCGATTCGGCCTGATGCGCGGCCGCGAATTCATCATGAAGGACGCCTACTCGTTCCACACGAGCATGGAGTCGCTCGATGATGCCTACACGGCAATGCGCGACGCTTACAACCGCATCTTCAAACGCTGCGCGCTCGACTACGTCATGGTCGACGCCGACACCGGAAACATCGGCGGATCGGCGTCACACGAGTTCCACGTCATGGCGAAGTCGGGCGAAGACGCAATCGCCCGCTGCCCGAAATGCTCCTACGGCGCGAACACCGAAAAGGCAGTTGGAACGATCGCCGACGCCGGCCTCGGTTCGGACGCCGCCGCGCCTCTGACCGAAGTCGCGACGCCTAACATGAAGTCGATCGAGGACGTCGCAAAGTTTCTCGGCGTCGCGACCTCCAGGGTCGTCAAGACGCTGATGTACGACACCGACCTCGGCCCGATCATGGTCCTCATCCGCGGCGACCGCGAGGTCAACGAGATCAAGGTGAAGAACTACTCGGGGACTCAGTGGGTCGTCATGCTCACCGACGACCGCTTCGATGAGGCCGTCGGCGGCCCCGCCGGTTTCGTCGGCCCCGTCGGCGCGAAGAAGATTCGCGTCATCGCCGACAAGCACCTCGAGGGAACGACGAACTGGATCACCGGCGCGAACAAGCTCGACGCGCACTACACCGGCGCGACCATCGGCCGCGACTTCGAAGCGCCCGAATTCGCCGACGTGCTTCTCGTTCGCGAGGGAGACCTCTGCCTTCGCTGCGGCACCGCGATGGAGATCCACCGCGGCATCGAAGTCGGCCACATCTTCAAGCTCGGCACGAAGTACTCGAAGGCGATGAACTGCGTCTTCCTCGACGAGGCGGGCGAGCGCCAGCCGATGATCATGGGCTGCTACGGGTTAGGCGTCGGACGAACCGTCGCATCGGCGATCGAGCAGAACCATGACGCCGACGGCATCATCTGGCCGATTCCAATTGCGCCATTCGAAGTGATGATCGTGACCGCAGGCCAGGACGAGAACGTCCGTACGACCGCGGCTGCGATCCACGACAAGCTCGAAGCCGCCGGTATCGACGTCATGTGGGACGACCGCGACGAACGCCCAGGCGTGAAGTTCAAGGACGCCGACCTCGTCGGCTTTCCCGTGAAGATCACCGTCGGTGCCAAGAGCCTCGCCGAAGGGAACGTCGAGTGGAGCCTTCGCCGCGACCCGAAAGCGCGCAACATCGGCAAGCCCGACGAAGTCGTCGCGAAGGTCGTCGCGATGATCGAGGAAGCGAGAGGGACGAGGTAGCGAATTTCGAATTTCGAATTTCGGATTTCGGATTTCGGAATGAACGCGCGCCTCCGTAGCGGCGCGTTGTCGTTACGGCCCACTGCGTGCGGCAGCGCCTGAGAAAAGAAATGGACGCCGAGAGAACGATTTGTCGCCCTGAGCGGAGCGAAGGGCTTCTCAGGCTGGTACAGACGAGGTGGTCAGCCGCACGCCTTCGCGCTAATGGATTGTCAGTACCAACCTGAGAGGTTCTTCACTCCGCTTCGCTTCGTTCAGGACGACACGTCGCCTCGGTATGGCCGCCTAACTCGATCCTCGAGCCCAAACCACCGCCCACTTCGTAACTCGTCGTGGCGTCCTGTCCCGCCGCTGCGCGGCTCGCCACCCGCTACGCTATTTCACGCCACCGGCGTGTGGAGCTCCTTCACACCTCCTTCGGGAAGACGACCGGCCCATCCACGCACCTTGTTCAACATTGCCCCTTGACATCAAGCTACTACGATTGTAGTTTTTAATACGACAACACTAGGAGTCATCGATGGCGAAACCCAAAGAGGTCAACCTCACGAAATTCGAGCTCGAGATCATGGAAGTCCTCTGGGACATTGGCGAGGCCTCGGTCCGCGAGGTTCAGGAGAAGCTCCACGAGCGGAAACGGCCGGCCTATACGACGGTGCAGACGATCTTCGCGCGGCTCGAAGAGAAGGATGCGGTTCGCAGGACGCGAAAGATTGGCAACGCGTTTCTCTTCGAACCGCTCATCACACGCAAGTCGGTCTATCGCCGGCTCATCGACCAGTTCCTCGACCTGTTCGGCGGATCGGCTGAGCCGGTCGTCGCGCGTCTGGTCGAAACCGGGAAGCTCACGCTCGCGGACCTGAAGGCGATCGAAGAGCAACGCGCGGTTGCCTCCGAACCCACAGAAGGCTCGAACCGGAAACGAGGACGCAAATGAACGCGCTCGCGGACGGCTTCCAAAGTCATGTCAGCCACCACCTCCCGGCGTTTCTTTCTCACCTCTGGAGCTCGACGATCTTTCTCGCACTCGCGCTTTTCGTCGTTTACGCGCTACGCAAGAGGATCACCGCCGGCACGCGCTTCACGATCGTCCTCATCGGGATGGCGAAGTTCGCGATCCCGGCGACGGCCGTCATGAATTCCCTGGGAGCCCTGCGGGAGATGATCCTGCCGACGCAGGCTCCGGCGCAGCTCGAAGTTCCGCTGCGCATGCTCACGGGACCCTTCACGCTCGCGAGCAAGACGCCACAAGAGGGGCTCGTGCTGCCGATCGCAGCGGCCGCGTCGATTCTGATCAGCCTCATCCTCATCGCGCGCTTCACGCTGTCGCGCCAACGCCTCATCGCTCTCTCGGTGCGGACGGCGCTTCCACCTGATCGGCGCGAAGTCGAAGCACTCGCGAGGGCGCGTCGCCGCGCGGGGGTCGGACGCAGCATCGACCTGGCGCGCTCGCCAATCCCCGAGGCGCCTGCCGTTCTGCGGACGTTCAGGCCGGTCATCATTCTCCCCATCACAGGTTGTGACGATCTTTCCGACGCCGAACTGGAGTCGATTCTCTGCCACGAGTGCGCACACGTGGCGAGACACGACAACGTCCTCGCGCGTCTGGAGCATGTCGTCTGCGCCCTCTTCTGGTTCCATCCGCTGATCTGGATTGCGCAACGGATCGCCGCGACGGAACGGGAGCGTGCGTGCGACGAAGTAGTCTCGGCTTCGGCCGAGCAACGTGACACGTATCTGGCGGCGATCGCGAAGTTCTGCCACGCGGCGATCGCGCCGCGGCTGCCGGGCGTGTCGTGCATGGCAACCTCGAAACTCAAAGAAAGGATGGATCACGTCATGGGTTATCCGGAATTCAGAACGCGAGCGCTGTCGCCGAGGCGCGTCGGGCTCGTGGCCGCAGCGTCACTGCTCGCGTTCACGGCAGCATCAGGCCTCGTGGGCGCAGGGAAAGCGTCGGGGGACTCCCCGAAGGAGCTCAAAGGGCCATACTCCGTCAAAGTCACCGCGGAGCGATCCGGCGAGAGCGTCACGATTCGAGGCTCCGTCAGCGAAGCCGGCACGGCAAAGCTGATCTCTGAACCGTCGATCGTCGTCGCAGCCGGCGAAAAGGCGACTACCCGGTCGACGAATGGCGACACGGAGGTCGTATTCGATGCGGCGCCTGCAGGGAACGACGCGTTCCTCATCGAGGTGAGGATCTCCAGGAACGGAGAGCTCGTGCAGACTGGCCGCTTCGCGGTCGTCGTGGACAACAAAGACGAAAAGTCGAGGCCCGCGGAGAATCCCAGGTTCACTGGCGAGCCGATCGACTTAAGCCTGAAAAACGCCAACCTCCGTGACGTCATCAAGACGTTTGGTCAGCTCACGATGCTCGACATGAGACTCGAGTCGGACATCGAAGGAGTCGTCACGGTGGAATGGCACAACGTACCGTGGGACCAGGCGTTCGACGAATTGATGAAGGAGCATGGCCTAACATATCGCACCGAAGGGTCCGTGGTTCACATTCAAAAGAAGTGAGCTCCCGGATACGCTGGCGCTCTGACGCCTCCCTTCAGACCGCAGGCGTGACGTAGGGTAGCCGGTGGTGGCACGCGCGAAGCACGCCACCACCGGTGACGGCGCGAATTGAATGCGCGCACCCCGCAGGGACGCCGGCGCTCACGGCGACGGTCAGGGGCGACATGTTAGGGATCGAAGGCTTCGCCGACCACACTGCACCGCTCCGAGGTGCGCACCGATCCATGGTGCGCACCGCTGGAGCGTTCGGAAGGCGGACGCGTCATCGGCGTCAGCTCTCTCGCGGCCGCTCCGACAGACTTCGCACGAACCCATCGAGACGCCGCTTCGTGTCACCGGGAATCTCCTCAGCGGTCGCGTCGCGCAGCAGCGCGGGCGTCTCGCGATACGACGCGATGAACGCGAGGCATCGAGGACAGCCTCCAACGTGCCGGTCGATCGATTCCATCACTCCCGCGGAGAGCACGCCTTCCAGGTAGTCCATCAGGAGCTCGACTCCGCGGGCACACGTCACGTCGCTCATGGCAACCTCCCTGCGAGGTCATTCAGATAGCCGCGCAGCATCAATCGGGCGCGATGGACGCGCTGCCGCACCGCTGCTGGCTCGAGCCCGAGCGCTTCGGCGACCTCCGCGGTCGGAAGCTCTTCGAGATCGCGGAGCACGAACGCCTCGCGATAGCTCTCGGGAAGTAGGTCGAGCGCGACGTGAGCCCGTTCCGCGAGCCGCTCTCGGTCGATCCGTTCGTCGAGGTGTGACATGCGGCTCAGTGTTTCCGGCGTGTCCTCATGTCTGCCGCTTTCATCGAAACGCGGAAGAAACGACTCGAGCGACTCCCCAGGGCGGCGCGAAGCAGCGCGTCGTCGCATCAGGCACACGTTCGTGGCAATGCGATAGAGCCAGGTTCCGAATCGCGAGGCGCCTCGGAACTGCTCCAGATGCCGGTACACCTGAAGAAACGTGTCCTGCAGCACGTCAGGCGCTTCGGTTTCGCTCGTCATGCGGCATGCGAGCCGGTAGATCCGACTCTGATAGCGCTCCATGAGGAGCTCGAAGGCGCGGCCGTCTCCCGACGCGGCCAGAGCCGCGAGCGCTTCGTCACTCTGATCCGCGCCGGGGACAACCATACGCCGAGTCTACGCCGTCCGGATCGCCGCCTTCACTTTCGCGGCCAGCTCCGGCGTCACTTCCTTCACGCCGTGATCCTGTGCCGCGTGCGCGGCGACCTTCTCGATCAGATCCTGATCGCTCTCTGCGCTCGCGGTGAACGCACAGCCCGCGACCACATCTCCGCAGGCAATGTGCTTACGCTTCGGTTTCTCGTTCGTCGTCATCTCAATCCTCCTTCCGGAAGTGTCCGGAACACCCTTGAGATGCCGCGATCGGAGATGTGTGACACGGCGCAGGCAGCGCGCCGCATGTCACAACTCACGACGAGCAGCATCCAAACATGCGTAGTCACTCCCAATTGAGAGGAATGCTCCGCATGGATACGACGCAATCCCCGAACCCGCTTCACGTCGCCGGCCTCTGGCGTTACCCCGTCAAGTCGATGGCGGGGGAAGCGCTGGTCGAGGCAGAGATCAATCGCGACGGTATCCCGGGCGACCGCACTGTGTGGGTGTGCGGCCCCGAGGGGGTCCGCACTTCGCGCCGTCAGTGGAAGCTCCTTGGGCTCCAGTCAAAGTTCGATCGGAGTGGCCGGCCGTTCATCGACGGCTACCCGTGGGACAGTCGCGAGGCGGCGGCTCTCGTCAAGGCGGCCGCCGGCGACGATGCGTGGCTCGAGGAGTCGGACGACGAAGCCCGCTTCGACATCCTCCCGTTGCTGGTCGCCACAGATGGTGCGGTCGAAGCGTTCGGGCGCGACGTCCGGCGTCTTCGGCCTAACATCCTGATCGGCGGAGTGTCGGGCCTCGACGAGGTTCGGTGGCCGGGAACGGAGCTCCACATCGGCGAGGCCATCGTACGTCTCGACTCGCTTCGCGGCCGCTGCCCAATGACCACGGTCGACCCCGATACGCTGGAGCGCGATCCCGAAGTGCTTCGCGACATCGGACGTCGTTTCGGAGGACGTCTCGCGCTCAACGCCGAGGTGCTCCGTCCCGGAATCGTTCGCGTGGGAGATGCGGTGTCACTCGTGCGAAACGAAGTCGCGGCGGGATGAAGCGACGGATCGACAGAACCAAAAGGCGCACGCCGGAGGCGTGCCAGAAGGTAGCCCCGGGTCGTCGCAGGCGACCCGGGGTGGATGTTCGAGAAACGGTTCGCACCCTGGAGGGGTGCCGGACGCAAACGCATCCCCCGCCCTCCGGCACCTCCTCCGGGGTGCGAACCGTGCCACATTGCCAGTCCGGGGGTCGCCTGCGGCGAACCCCGGCTACCATCTGGCATCGCTTCGGGATGCGAGCACGCCAAAACCAAGTCGCGACTTTCGCAGCCGAACCCCCCGCCCCGTCCCCTTTCTGGGTTCAGCACTCATCGTTCTGCGTTCTCGCTACGGCCGTTTTTCGCAAAACTCGAGGCCGTTGGGGTCACATCGAAAAGCCCACCACTACTCCCCGTCCAGAAACCTCACCAACCCACCCCATCGCTGATTTACCTGAAAGCCGTGCTTGGCGAACAAACGACCAAGGAAGAAGTTCGTCTTCGCAACCGTCGCTCCCTGAGCGGCCATTCTGACGCAGAAATCCTCGAGCAGCTTGCCGCCTAACCCCTTGTTGGTGAGCGAGTCGGCGACGACGATGCCGTCGACATACACCGATCCCGCCTCCTGCCAGCGATAGCAGAGGCCTCCGACGATCCTCTCCTCATCGTCGGCAATGACGAGATGCAGGTCGTGCTCCGCGACATGCTTCGGGTAGTCGCTTTCGAGCAGCAGGCGATAGAGGTGGCCAATCTCCGCCGGCGATATCGGCTCGCGAACGACGTACGCGCTACCGCCCTCGTCGCAAACCTCGGAGCGAACGATCACACGATGCCCGGCGGTCTCGCCGAGAGCATAGAGCTCGAGTCGTTGCGTCCTCCTCGCCATCGGGAAGACCATCCGGCTGAAGACTTCGCGATCGCCGGAATCGGCAAGCAGCCCCTGCAGCGTGGATAGCTCCTCGAGGTGCCCCGGAAGCGCGCGCGTGTCGTCGAGCCGTCTTGCGATGAGCCGATCGAATGCCTCGTGCACGTCCGCGCCCGCGTTCCTGAAGTAGGTGTGCTGGTAGACGTAGTAGCGGTAGGCTTCGGGGAAGCGCTCGAAGCGATAGAGATGGATCATCTGGATGACGGCTTCTTCGCGCGCCGCGAAGCTCGCCGTCATGTTCGTCCGCTCCCAGTCGAGAAAGCGATGGATCGCACAGTGGACCGGCAGCGGAATGTAAGGACGGGCGTCGAGTCGCGCTCGGAAACCGGCCAGCTCCCGCGATAGCAGGGCTACATCGGCGGAGGGCGCGACGCCCGAGAGCGCTGACTCGAGCATGTCGAGGAACGTCGTCGCCCGCTCCTCCCCGAGCGCTTCGATGCAGGCCTCGAAAATCCACTCCAGATTCAACGTCGCGCGACTGTGGGGATAATGCGCTTCCGTTAGGCGGTAGAAGCTCCTCAGCAATGGCCTCACGAGAGAGAGCGGACCGGAATAGGGTCGCCATCCGGCGATCGAAAGGATGCTCGCCGTCTCGTGAAAGTCGGCATCGGGGAGGGCGACGTTCTCCGGCGTGACCGATCCCGGAACGATCCTGTATCCGCTCTGTTCCCAACCACGGAAGAACGCCGCCATCGATCTGACGAAGAGGCGCCGCCACGCCCACGCCGTCGCCTCCGCATCGCGCACGTCGCGCTGACTCGAAAGCTCCCGGACCCGTTCCCACGCGGTGAGGTCGCTGACATAGGCGACTGCCATCGCGCCCAGGTCCCTCCGCCAGACGCCGAAGCGAGGAAACGCCGGCGCCCCGACGACGTGCCCCGAGAGCGCGGTCAGCCAGCGGACCGTCTCGCGAACCGCCGGCGTACGCAGCGCTTTCCCAATGACGAGGAGCAGATCGTAGTGCCGCCCTTCGGAGAGGTTGATGCCTAACCGGTAGATGTGAAGCTGGTGCTGCGACAACATCGGAGAGATCCAGAGCCCCTCCGATGCGACGCGCGCCCATGAAAAGCGTTGGTCGCCAAACGCCCGCGCGATCGCCTCGACGAGAAACGTCGAGTCGAACAGCACGCCCTCGAGCTGCGCGCGGTCTACCGCCGGAATGCCGTACTCGAACACGACCTTGTCGATCGGACGGGCCGGCTCGGGCTCGCCTACCGCCTCGGCGAGCGCCTCACGGTACCAGTCGGCAAGTTTGTGCAATGCGCGATCCGCCTTCCGCGCGAGTGCCGGGTCCTCGTGAAACAGCGCCCAGCACGCGAGCTCCGACTGGACCGTCGCAAAGTACTCCCGGTCATGGCGCGCGAAATCGGCGAGGAGCCTGAAGCTCCGCTCGAACTGGCGCCGGCGTACCGGCGTCGCAGGCCATTCGAGCGTCGTCCGGTAGTGGTAGAGCCGGTGGCGCAGTGACTGAAGCCGCCGCTCCCCTCGGCGCGCGCTTGCGATCAGCGCGATGCTCTCTGGCGTGAGGTAGGTCTGCCCTGACTCGAGGAACGTGGCGTACGAGTCGCTGCTCACCGATCCCGATTCATCGAGAAGCAGCACGCGATAGGCGAGCGCCCGGATCGCCTCTTCTCGGCGATAGGCGAGCGCTTCCAGGCGGCGATGAATGACCGAGGCCGTGCGTGCGTCAACCCGCGCGAGCTCGTGGTTGAGCGCTTCGACCGCGCCGCGCGCCTCGAGCTCGTCTCCGAAAAGCGCAGGGATGCAAAGCGCATGGATCTCGCGCAACCGGTCGTCGTCGAGGCGAGCTCGCGTGGCCAGGTGCGACGGTGCCGGCTCCGACTTCGGAATCCTCACCTTCTCCTCGACGCCACGCAGCGGGAGCTCCCACCCTGGCTTGCACGGCGAGAATGCGACGAGCGACGCGTTCCCGATCCAGAGGCGCGGCTGCCGCGCGAAGAGGCCGAGATCGACGACGTCGCTCGCGAGCCGGTAGGCAAGATCGCCGACGCGCACCGAGCCATCCACTTCGCGCACGACGGAGAGTCTCGTGCCGCTTCGGCGGTTCCTGACCCCGCCGTTTTCCACGACGATGTCGTCCTCGAGAATTCCGAGGTCGCGGAAGAACCAGCGCGGAATCCTGACGCGAAGCCGCCTCGCAATCAGCTCGACGTGGTTGCTCGCGTAGAGCTTGTCGATGACTTCCGAGAAGTTCGCCTCGATGTTCTTCCGGCGGAACGATCCCTTCGCGGTTAGTTCGTCCTTCTCCGCCTCGAAGTCGCGGTCGATCACGGCGAAGCGGACAGCGCGCTCGTAAGGCGCGAGCCCGGAATTCACTGAGGCGACGATCTGGCCAAGGTACTCGAGGACGTCCTCCTCGGAGCGCCCGTCGAGCACTGGATCGGTACGATCGGGGACGACGAGCAACACGTTGTGATCGCGATGATCGCCCGCGAGAAAGACGCGACGGAATCCCGGAACCGCCTCGAACCGCTGCTCGACCCGTTGCGGGGCCACGGTCTGACCGCGACTGTTTTTGTAAATGTCCTTGATGCGATCGACGATCTCGAAATATCCGTTAGGCTGCCTCGTGAACAGGTCTCCGGTGGCGATCCACTGCTCGGCATCGGGATCGAGTGCGGGAAGCGATGCAGGAGCGCCCAACTCGTCGAGATACGTCGCGACATAGGGTCCAGCAATCAGCAACTCTCCCTGCTCGCTGAGCCGCGCGCGCAAACCCGGCAGCGGAATGCCGACCGATGCGTCGAGGTACTCTCCGGGAGGCGTCATGGTGATTCCGCCCGTCGCCTCGGTCATCCCGAATCCGCTGCAGAGATCGACGCCGTGTCGCTGGAAAAACCGGAAGACCTTGGGATCGAGATAGCCGGCGGCGGAAAGCCCCCAGCGGAGCCGATCGCCAACGATCTCGCGGAACATCGCCGCTTCGGTGTCGGTGTCGCCTGCCCGATCCATCGCCTCGAGGCAGGTGTCGCGAATCTGCGTCCAGCGGATCGGAATGCTGATGAGCCCCGTCGGGCGGACACGTCCCATGTCGGCGATCAACGATTCGGCCGAGGGGCTTCCCGCGAAGATATAGGTCCCACCCCAGAAGATCGTCCCTAACATCTCGAGATACCGGCCGAAGGTATGAAAGAGTGGCAGATAGCAAAGGAGTACTTCGTTCTCCCCGACGGCTGGTAGTGCGGCGGCGCGGGCGAAGCGCTTCGAAACGAGATTGTACTGACTGAACACGACTCCCTTGGGATTGCCCGTGCTCCCCGATGTGAACATCACCGTGGCGGGAGCAAAAACGTCGGGGCGCCTCGACTCGAGTCGCGCCGCGGCGGCCGCGAGATCGATCCGTGCACAGGCCTGGCGAAGCGGCATCGCCTCGAGCCCGCGAATCGCCGGCAACGCGCTTCGGACTCCAGTCTGGAAGACGCAGAAGCCGCGTCGAGTCTTCGCACGAACTTCGGCGAGACGCGCGAGCCGCTCGTCGCTGTCGGTCACGACGACGTTGATGTCGAGGCGCTCGAAGATCCACGAGATCGTCTCCACATCGAAATGGACGTTGAGCGGCGTGTCGAGGATCCCGTAGAGCAGACAGGCGAGGTCGGCACTCGCGGCATCGATGCCGTTGTCGCAGAAGATGGCGACGCGCGGCTCGGCCGGACAGGTCGTGAGAATCACCCCTGCGATCGCTCGCGCGTAGCTCTCGATCTGGGCGTAGGTCCAGCTCGTCGCGCCCTCGTCGCGGCTGTCCTCGAAGAGCACACGACCGGGATGTTCGCGCACACGCGCCGCGAGCAAGTCGCCGAGCGAATAGCGACAACGGCGGATTGCCCGGAACGCCGTCTCTGCCCATCGTTCGCGCAAGCCGAGCTCAGGAAGCGAACGCAGAAACGCGCTCGTCCCCGTACGTTCGAGATAGTCGCGCCAGTTTGCGTGAGCGAGCTCGCGCGGGCTTCCCGACTCGAGCAGCGTCTCGACTCCGGCGACGACCTCGCGCGCTGCATCCTGCGCTTCCTCCGATTTCGGAGCTGCGTTGCTCCAGTGACGAAGGAGCTCCTCCAGATCGACCGCTTCAACGTTCATCGTGGCATCCCGTCCGCCCGGCGATTGCACCACACCAGCAGAGTCGCGCACGGGAAGCTCTGCATCAGCGAGGGGTAACGCACGTCACATCGAGGTGTTCGAGGAAGGATGCGTCATGCCATGCAGGCGAGGCCAACGGCGAACGAGAGGTTCGTCACGAAGGACGTGACGGGCGACGCAACGCGTCGCCCTGAGGAGTCAATCCGTGCGGGCGATCCTTCGCCGCTCGCTTCGCGGTAGCGTTACTGGAGTTTCTTGAGGAACTTCGGCTCACTCCATGCCTTCGTGGTTTGCTCGAACGCGTAGGCGAGACCGATGAGCTTCGGCTCGCTCCATGCCTTGCCGAAAAAGAGGAGGCCGACGGGAAGGCCGAGGACCTGTCCTGCCGGCACGGTGATGCTCGGATAGCCGGCGACCGCCGCCGGCGAGGAGGCGCCGCCCGTGTACGCGTCACCGTTGACGAGATCGATCGGCCACGATGGCCCGTTCGCGATCGCAACGAGTGCATCGAGCTTATGGCTCTCGATCACTGCGTCGATCCCTTTCGTGCGCGTGACCTCATGGTTCTTCGCAAGCGCGTCGAGGTACTCTTTGTCCGTGAGCGGACCCTTCTTCGCGGCCATCTCGAAGATCTCCTGCCCGAAGTAAGGCAGCTCCTTTTCAGCATTCGCCTTATTGAAGGCGATCAGGTCGTCGATCGTCTTCAACTTCGCGCCGGGCCTCGCGGCGAGGTAAGCCTCGAGATCGGCTTTGAATTCGTAGAGGAGAACTTCGAACTCGCTCTCTCCGATCGTCTCGAGCTTCTCGATCTCGACCTCGACGATCGTCGCGCCCTTCGCCTTCATCGCGGCGATCGACGACTCGAGAATCGGCTCAACCTTCGGGCCCAGGCCGAACGACTTCGACCTCACGACGCCGATGCGGGCACCCTCGAGCGCGTTCGCGTCGAGGAATTTCGTGTAGTCGGGCGGAATGTGCTCGCCACTATTCTTCGTCTCGGCGTCGCGCGGGTCGCCACCCGCGAGCGCACCGAGAAGCAGCGCCACGTCGGCGACTGTTCTCGCCATCGGGCCTGCGGTGTCCTGCGAGTGCGCGATCGGGACGATGCCCGATCGGCTGACGAGCCCCACGGTCGGCTTGAGTCCGACGATTCCGCACACCGAGGCAGGCGAAACGATTGAACCATCCGTCTCGGTTCCGACCGCGATCGGCGCAATCCCGCTCGCCACTGCGACCGCCGAGCCCGAGCTCGATCCCGACGAGTTGCGGTCGAGCACGTAGGGATTCCTCGTCTGGCCGCCGCGACCGCTCCAGCCGCTGACTGACTTGGTGGAACGGAAGTTCGCCCACTCGCTCAGGTTCGTCTTGCCGAGGATGATCGCGCCCGCCGCGCGGAGCCGCTCGACGACGAATGCATCGCGCTCGGGCTTCGAGCCGAGGAGCGCAAGAGACCCCGCCGTCGTCTGCATCCCGTCGGCCGTGTCGATGTTGTCTTTGATCAGCACTGGAATCCCATGCAAAGGGCTTCGTGCTCCCGACTTCGCCCTCTCGGCGTCAAGCGCCCGCGCGATCGCGATCGCGTCGGGGTTCAACTCGATGACGCTGTTGAGCTCGGGCCCCATTCTGTCGATCTTCTCGATTCGCCTCAGATAGAACGAAACGAGGTCGACCGAGCTCAGCTCTCCGCTCGTCAGCATTCGCTGGAGATCGGGAACAGTAGCCTGGTCGAGCCGCACCGTCGCCTGGAGCTGCGTGGAGACAAGCGCAAGGGCGAGGGCTAGGGCGAAAGCTGGGGCGATTCGCGGGAAGCGAGACATGCGGTCCTCCTGACGTCGACGAAGCCGGAGCTCCGAAACGCGGGTTGAATCGTATCAGCCCGGCAGCCGTAGCGGATCGGCCGCGAGGAGACGTCGACTAGTCGCGCGCTCGAGATCGAGCAGCGGCATGAGATCTGTAGCGCCGTCGTGCCATCAGGCCGCGGCGTCGATTGGACGGCCCGCCGAAAAGCCATATGATTCCCGACGACAGCGATACGAACGCACAGCGGGGCTGCTGCACGGCACCGCCAGAACCTCACAGATTGCGAGAGAATCATGAACAACGAAATCGTCAAACTCCTCGGTGACAACGGCAAGAATCTCCTCGAATTCAACACTCCGAAAATCGCAAAGGAGTCGCTCCACCTTCCAGGCCCCGACTTCATCGATCGCGTCTGGGCGGCGTCCGACCGCACTCCGCGCGTGCTCGCAAACCTTCATCGCCTCTTCAACACGGGCCGTCTCGCCGGAACCGGCTACGTCTCGATTCTTCCCGTCGATCAGGGAATCGAGCACTCGGGCGGCGCGTCGTTCGCGAAGAACCCGATCTATTTCGACGGCGAGAACATCGTGAAGCTGGCACTCGAAGGGGGCTGCAATGCCGTCGCCTCGACCTACGGCGTCCTCGGGTCGGTTGCGCGCAAATATGCGCACAAGATCCCGTTCATCGTGAAAATCAATCACAACGAGCTGCTCACCTTCCCCAACAAGGCCGACCAGATCATGTTCGGCACCGTTAGGCAGGCGTACGACATGGGTGCGGCTGCAGTCGGCGCAACGATCTACTTCGGATCCGACGGCGCCTCGCGCCAGATCATCGAGGTCGCGGAGGCGTTCGCCGAGGCCCACGAGTACGGCATGGCGACGATCCTCTGGTGCTACCTAAGAAACAACGCATTCAAGAAGGACAAGGACTATCACCTCGCCGCCGACCTCACCGGCCAGGCCAATCACCTCGGGGTGACGATCCAGGCCGACATCATCAAGCAGAAGCTCCCTGAGAATAACAACGGCTACGGCGCCCTCAACACGGGCGAGTCGAGCTACGGCAAGATCGACAAGCGAATCTACAGCGACCTCTGCTCCGATCATCCCATTGACCTGACTCGTTACCAGGTCGCGAACTGCTACATGGGACGCGCGGGCCTCATCAACTCGGGCGGCGCGTCGGGAAGCAACGACTTCGCTGAAGCAGCGATGACGGCGGTCGTCAACAAACGCGCCGGCGGCATGGGGCTGATCTCCGGCCGCAAGGCATTCCAACGCCCGATGGCTGAAGGAGCCAAACTCCTCAACCTCATCCAGGACGTCTACCTCGACAACGACATCACGGTCGCGTAACCGATCCGGACCGGATCGGCCGAAGACGAAATGTGCATCGCGGCAGGCGCGCTTAGTACTGCTCCCCGGAAATAGGTGGCCAGTCGCTGGTAGCGCTTGCCCGCGAGATCGAGGAGCGAGGAGGAGGCGATGCGGGGCCATCGCTGACGACGAGCGACGATGAGATCGCGGGGCAACCGCTACCAGCCCGGAGGGTTGTGGCGCGACGGCCTCGCTCGCATTGTCGCTCCTCCTCGACGATGTCCCAGCATCGCCTCGTCGTCGCTTCGCGCGATCGAGGCCGTCGCGCGCACAACGACTGGCCACGTATTCCCGGGGAGCAGTACTTAGCGTCTGCCGCTGCGAAGCACGACGGTGGAGAACGCGCGCACTTCGATCCGTCCGCCGTCGACCCTTTCCTCGCGCCCGGCGTCGACGATGTCGCGGGGGCTCGGCGCGGCCGTGTCGATCACCCGCAGCCACACCGCGCCGGAAGGGGGAGCCGGAAGCTCGAACGCAAGATCCTCGACCCAGGCATTCATCGCGACGTAGATGTCATCGTCCCCACCTGCCACATGCTCCCCCGCCAAGTGCATCGCGAGTGATCGGGAACCTGGCCCGAAGTCGGGAGCGCCGGCCGCCACACCGTGCCAGCTGACGTCGGTCCGGATTGAGCGCGCCGGCCCGCGTCCCGTGAGGAACTCGGCGCGACGGAGAATCGGGTGTGCCTTGCGGAATGCGATCAGCAGTTTCGTGAATCGATGAAGATCGGCATTCTCCTCGAGCAGCCGCCAGTCGATCCAGCCGAGCTCGTTGTCGTGACAGTAGGCGTTGTTGTTGCCCCGTTGCGTCCTGCCCATCTCGTCGCCCGCGAGAAGCATCGGCGTCCCCTGCGACAGGAAGAGAATCGCGAGGAAATTCCGCACCTGTTGCCGCCGGAGGGCGACGACCCGAGCGTCCGTCGTCGGTCCTTCGGCGCCGCAGTTCCAGCTGAAGTTCTCTCCGGCCCCGTCGCGATTCTCCTCGCCGTTCGCTTCGTTGTGCTTGCTGTTGTAGGAGACGAGATCGGCGAGCGTGAACCCATCGTGGCACGTCACGAAGTTGATCGAGTGGTACGGCTTCCGTCCCGACGACTGGTAGAGATCGCTGCTGCCGGCGAGACGGGAGGCGAGCGTTGGCACGACGCCTCCGTCGCCGCGCAAGAAGCGCCTAACGTCATCGCGGAATGGTCCGTTCCACTCGCACCATCGCCCCCACGCTGGAAACGTTCCAACCTGGTAGAGACCGGTCGCGTCCCACGCCTCGGCGATGAGGGTCAGGTCTGCCAGTACTGGGTCGTCGGCAATCGTCTCGATCAGCGGCGGATCGGCGAGAACGCTGCCGTCGCGTCCCCGCGAGAGCACGGATGCGAGGTCGAATCGGAAGCCGTCAACGCCCATCTCGCCGCCCCAGTAGCGGAGGGCGTCGAGCACGAGCTCGCGCACCACAGGGTGGTTGCAGTTGAGCGTGTTGCCACAACCGGAGTAGTCGAGATACTTGCCGGTGCGCTTGTCCGCCATGTAGTAGATCGCGTTGTCGATCCCTCGAAACGAAAAGGTCCGGTCGGTCGGCGAGCCGCTCCCCTCAGCCGTGTGATTGAAGACGACGTCGAGGATCACTTCAATTCCGGCACGGTGCAGCTCGCGCACGAGGAACTTGAACTCGTCGACCTGCTCGCCTCTCTGCCCGTCGGACGCGAAGCGCGCGTTCGGCGCGAAGAAGCCGATCGGGTTGTAGCCCCAGAAGTTCGTGAGGTGCTGGCGGATCTCGGGATCCATCTGCGGGTTGACGCTGTCGTCGAACTCGTAGACCGGAAGCAGCTCGACGGTCGTAACGCCAAGATCCTTCAGGTAGTCGATCTTCTCCACGAGTCCGCGATAGGTTCCCGGATGACGAACCTCCGAGCTCGGGTGACGCGTGAAACCGCGAACGTGCATCTCGTAGATGATCTTCTCGGTTTCGGGTAGCAGCGGCTGATGCACGTACTTCCAGTCGAACGAGCTCGAGGCGTGAACGCCCCGCTTTTCGGCCTGCCCATCGACCCAGACTGTGCTGATCGCGCGCGCGTATGGGTCGACGAGCACGAGTGTCGCGTCATAGCGATGGAGCCCCTCGCGTGCCACGGGTCGACGGTCGAAGCGCCAGCCGTATTCGAACCCGCGCTCGAGACCATCGATGCAGACGTGCCAGACGTCGCCCGTGCGGAAGTATGGGGTGTCGAGTGGAAGCTCGAGAAACGGCTCCGCGTCACCGATCGCGAAGAGAACGAGTGAGCCTTCCGTCGCGTTACGCGACACGATCGAGAAGTTGAGCCCTTCGCTCGTCCGCGTCACCCCGAGTGGAAGCGGTTTCCCCGGCATCACCGAGAAGTCGGCCCTCGTGAGCGCCACGAGCCTCGCGCGCGGGTCGCCTCCGGGCGGACGGACAGTTCCCGACATGAGTCTTCAGTGTAGCCGAGGAGAATCGCTCCCGGGCCGGATTCTCTCCCGTCGCGCGCAGCTCATCCTGCCGCGAGCGCCGACGACGGCCGCTTCGCAAAGTACTCCGCCAGCCCATCGATCCACGACTCTGGCGAGCAGCCTGTGACACGCCGGTACCGGTCGACCGAGAGCACCGAATAGGCCGGCCTCTGTGCCGGTCGCGGAAACTCCGCGGAGGTCGTCGGAAGCACCCTCGCACCACCGTCTGCGCTTCCTTCGCGCTTCATCTCCGCGACGATCGCGGTTGCGAAATCGAACCAACTGCACTCGGGAGCATCGGAATAGTGATAGACCCCGCCAAGCTCCGGAGACTTCCGCACGATGTCGGCGAGCCGGACGACCGCGCTCGCCAGGTGCGGCGTGTACGTGGGGCAGCCGCGCTGGTCGTCAACGACGCGGAGCTCCGTCCGGCCGAGGAGGATCTGCTTCCTGATCGCCTCGACGAAGTTCCAGCCTCGGACTCCGAAGAGCCACGAGGTGCGGAGAATGACATGCCGCTTCGCAATCCGCGCGCGCTCCTCTCCTTCGAGCTTCGACCGGCCATACGCGGAGACCGGTGCAACCGGATCGTTGATCTCGTACGGGCGCGTCGCGAGGCCGTCGAAGACGAAATCGGTCGAGATCTGTACGAGCAGCGAGCCGGCCCGGTTCGCGGCGTCGGCGAGCGATTCGACCGCCCAGCCGTTGACTTTCGACGCGGTGGCTTCGTCCGCTTCGCAATCGTCGACCCGGGTGTACGCGGCACAGTTCACGATCACGTCGGGACGAATCTCGTCGACGAAGCGATCGACCGCCTCCGTGTCGGTGATGTCGAGGACGCCCTTGTCGACTCCGAATACCTCATCGCCGCGCTCATCGAGCGCCTGCGAGAGATCGGTGCCGAGCATGCCGGTGCTGCCGGTGATGAGGAAGCGCATCAAAGCTCCATGAGTTTACTTAGTGCTGAGCACTTAGTGCTGAGTGCTGAGTGCTGAAAACTGAGGGAGGCTGGAAGCGACGACTCTGGGCGCCTCGTTCCGAGCTCCGAGTCCCGTGTCTTCTCGGTGTGCTTCTTCTTGTTCTGACGTCTCTTCGCTCGTACTCAGCACTCGGTACTCAGCACTCGTACTAGACCCTCACCTTCACCTTCACTCCGCCCGCGAGCTCCTTCACCTGGATCAGCTTGAGTGCGTAGAGAGCATAGAGGATCTTCGCGTTCTCCGCCGGCGCGAGGGGGCCGTACTGGATCAGCTCGTAGAGCGCCTTCGTCCCGTCGACGAGCTCGTACTGCACCTGTTCCTCCGGAGTAAGAGTGAGGTTCGAGAAATCGGCGGCGGGCACGGGCGCAAGAATCGTCGCTTTCTTCCCCATCCGGTTGACGAGCGTCCGCGCGTCGGCGATGCGGCGCACGCCCTGAATGACCGCCTGTCGCGTCGGAATGTTGAGTTTGATGAACTCCTGCGCTCGCTCGCGCCCAGGCTGGAAGCTGACGCTGCCTTCGGCCCATTCAAACACCGACCAGACGATGTCCTGCACCTGTTCCTTGACCGAAACGAAGAGCTGCTTCGGTTCGATCGCGCGCATCTCGACGAGGATGACCCCCTGGCGCTTCGCCCCCGACTCTTTGAGCCGCGTGACGCTCTCGTCGAACTGCGCGTTCGTGATCAGCCCTTGCTTGAGCAGGCGAACACCGAGCGAGTCGTCGATGTTCGTCGACGTGGCGAAGATGATGTTGCCCTCGTCGATGAAGATCTGCCTCGTCTCGTCGCCGCGGACACACTCGACCACACCGGGAACCTTGTACCGGTGAATGGTGACGAGGACCTCAGGAAGCGGGGTTTGAGAGAGGTCGCCCTTGAACAGGCTCTTCGCGGAGTTCGCAGACATCGTGAGCGTGTGCGGCGCGTCTGCCGCGCCTGTCGTCAGGGTTCAGGAATGCTGCTCTTTCTTGTCTTCGAGGGCGGCCTTGGAATCCTTGTCCTTCCCTTTGATCGAGTCGCGGAAATTGGCGATACCTTCGCCGAGCCCCTTGCCGAGTTGCGGCAGGCGGCCGACGCCGAAGAGCAGGACTACGATCGCGAGGATGACCAGCAGCTCCCAGATTCCAAGTGAACCGAACATACGACCTCCCAAGGACTTGCAATCATAGTATCAAACCCGATTCGGAGGTCGGGGAATCCCGAGGCCGGCGAGAGGCCGTAGGCCAAAGCAGGTGGTCGCCGATCTGCCGCCCTTTCGTAGCGGCGGATTCCAATCCGCCGCGGTCCCATCGTGCGTACCGAAGCGCGAATCGCTCCCTTCGCGCATTCTCTTCCGCGCTTCGCGCGGCACCGCGCATCGGAATGCGCGGCTACGAAGTGCCCTCGTAGCGGCGGTTTCCAATCCGCCGCGCACCGTTTCGACTGCTTTGCCCTCTGGCCTCTGGCACCGTTTCGACTGCTTTGCCCTCTGGCCTCTGGCCTGCCGCTCCGCTACCATGCGCCCCGCACGATGATCGACCTCTCGACACTCAACCCGCGGCAGCGCGACGCCGTCACTCACGAATCGGGTCCGCTGCTCGTCCTGGCGGGCGCCGGATCGGGCAAGACGCGCGTCATCACCTACCGGATCGCCAATCTCGTCGGAAACCTCGGCGTCGATCCCCGTTCGATCCTCGCCGTCACCTTCACGAACAAGGCGGCGAACGAAATGCTGGAGCGCGTTTCAGCGATCGTTCCCGGCACGAATGGCCGCCCGACCGTCGGCACGTTTCACTCGACCGCGGTGCGCGCGCTGCGCCGCTACGGCGACCTCCTCGGCTACACCCGCTCGTTTGTCATCTACGACACCTCCGACCAGCTCGCTCTGCTCCGCCGCGTGCTGCGCGAATCGGGACTGAGCGACGAACAGTTCCAGCCGCGCGCCGTCCTGTCTCGCATTTCGAAAGCGAAGAATCTGCTCCTCGGCCCCGCCGAATTCGAGAAGCGCAACACCGACTTCTTCGGTCAGCGGATCGCGGGGCTCTATCGCTCCTACCAGGCGAAGCTTCGCGAATTCGATGCGATGGATTTCGACGACCTGATCGGCAACTGGATCGAGCTGCTTCGGGATCACGAGTCAGTGCGCGACGAGACGCACGCGCGCATTCAGCACCTGCTGATCGACGAATACCAGGACACGAACCACGCGCAGTACACCCTGGTGAAACTGCTCGCGGGCGAGAAGGGAAACGTCTCCGCCGTTGGCGACGAAGACCAGTCGATCTATCGCTTCCGCGGCGCTGACATCGAGAACATCCTCCGTTTCGAGGAAGACTTCCCGGGCGCACGCATCGTCAAGCTCGAGCAGAACTACCGATCGACCGGAAACATCCTCGACGCCGCCATCGGCGTCGTCTCCAACAACGTCGCCCGCAGGGGAAAAACGCTCTTCACCGACGCCGGCCGCGGTGAGCCCGTGCGCGTCGTCCAGTGCGAGACCGACCGCGACGAGGCACAGTTCGTCGTTCGCGAGATCGATAGGCAGCGCAACGCTGTATCACTCCAGGAGTTCGCCGTCCTCTTTCGCACGAACGCGCAGTCGCGACCGTTCGAAGAAGAGCTCCTCAAACGGAATCTCCCCTACACCGTCGTTGGCGGAACGCGCTTCTACGACCGCGCCGAGGTCAAAGACATCCTCGCCTACCTGCGTCTCATCGTCCGGCCGCACGACACGCCTTCGCTCGAACGGATCATCAACGTTCCGGCGCGCGGAATCGGCGACACGACCTGGCGTGCGATCGACAACACTGCGAAGGACGAATCGACGACCCCGTGGGCCCTCATCGAAGGCGACTTGCCGTTCCTCGCCGAGCGCGCTCGCAAGGCGGTGCGCGAGTTCCGCGAAACGGTCGAGGACCTTCGGCGCGCCGCCGAATCGAACGAGGGCATCGGCCCGCTTCTCGAATACGTCGTCCTCCGCACCGGCTACCGCAAGGCGCTTCTCGAATCGAAGGATCCGCAGGACGAAGCGAGGCTCGACAACATCGCCGAGCTCGTCAACTCCGCGAACGAGTTCGCCGAGGCGAATCCCGGAGCTTCGATCGCGTCGTACCTCGACTCGGTGACGCTGATGGCTGATGTCGACGCGTACGATGCGAAGAAGGGCGTCACACTCATGACGCTGCACGCGGCGAAGGGACTCGAGTTCAGAGTCGTCTTCCTCGCGGGCATGGAAGAGGGAATCCTTCCCCACGCGCAGTCGAAGGACGACTTCGGCGACATCGAAGAAGAGCGTCGTCTTTGCTACGTCGGCATGACCCGAGCTCGCGAGCGGCTCTACTGCCTCCACTGCTTCCAGCGCCGCGTCTACGGGCAGATGCGCGAGCAGGAGCCATCGCAATTCATCGCCGAGCTCCCCGAGAACGCGATCGAAACAATGCGCAATCAGTCAGCGTTCGGCAGCAGCTACGGGAGCGGCTACGGATCGTCGCGCGGGGCGTTGATGCCTGGGCGCGAGACTCCTCTCCGCGGCTCGCAGACTTCGTTCGCACCGCGCGGCGGCTCGCGCAAACCGGTGCAGAGCAACGTCGGCAACGTGATGGGCTTCTTCAAGGACGCGCCTGTCGCCTTCGACCCGGGCGCGATCAAGGCAGCGCGCGCGACGGAGGCCTCCGTGCGCGGCCTCACGCGTGGCATGCGTGTGCGGCACGAACAATTCGGCGACGGCGTGATCCTCAAGATCGAAGGCGAAGGGGACAACGCGAAGCTGACGGTCTTCTTCGACCGAGCCGGCAGTAAGAAGTTCGTCGCGAAGTTCGTGAAGCTCGAAAAGCGATAGGCGCAGAATTTCGGGCCAGCTTTGGCTCGTGGCCGCTCTCCACCGGCCCGCCTTTCGCCTACTTTGCCTTCGCCTTTGGCTCGCCGTTCGCCTGCGTTGACCTTTGACGTTCGACTTTGGGCCTATGGCCCAACTAATGCCGCTTCACCGTCTCGCGCTGCACGATGAAGCCCTCGCCCTTCTTCAACGGTCCGCGCGTGAGGTCCGTCATGTCGAGTTTCTCGCGCTCGACAGCGGCCCAAAAGCCCGGCTCGTCGGTCGACCGGAGAAAGCCGAGCTCGCACTCGAAGATCGGCACGGCCATGAGGACATGCACCGAGAGCTCGGCGATGTCGAGGCGGCGCAGCTTCTCGTCGCCCCATCGATCCGTCAGCAGAAGGCGCTGGATTCCGCGACTTCCGGAGATCGGCTTCGGGAGGCCGATCGTATCGCCCGATCGCGGCGTTAGGCGGTCCTCGATCGGCGTTGTCGTCGCCACCTGAAGGGCCCAGGCGGCAGTGTCGATTCCCATCTGCTTCACGGCAAGAATGAACTCTACCCGGTGCGACGCCTCGGCTCCGTGATGTCGATTCTCGGCAAACCCGACCGTGGCGAAGGCGCGGAAGCCGAACGCGGTGCGATCCCATTCGTGGACCGTGACTCGCGGCTCGAATCCGCGTGCTCGCGGCAGCTCCTTCGACCGGACCGGCCGTCCCAGCGCGCCGACAAAATGTTCGAGGATCGCCTCGTGAATCATTCCGGAATCAAGTGTACACGGTGAGGCCGGATTCTCCGCGCCGGCTTACCGCAAGTCGCGCCGGCTCTTCCGCTTCTTCCCGTGCAGCCGGTCGAGGAGTTTTGCGCTCAACCGGACCTGCTCGAGCAACTTCTCCTCGAGGCCGGCACCGCGCACCTTGAACTGCTTCGCCTCGCGGAAGACCGCGCGTGCGCGGTCCTTCTCCCCACTCTCGAGCAGCGCCATCCCGAGGTGCATCAGGTTCGTCGGAGTCGGCCCCAGATCGGCCGACTTCGCGAGGAAGTCGATCGCGGTCTCGAAGTCCTGCTTTTTGAAGTAGACCCACCCGAGCGCGGCGAGCGGAAACTGTCGCATCTCCTTCGGCGAGAACTTGAGCGCCAGCTTCGCCGACTCGAGCGCTTCGTCGAGGTTCTCGCCCATCTCGGCGAGGTTGTACGCCTTCTCGTAGTAGGCGATCGATTTCGCGTAGTTCGACTCGAACGTGCGCAGCATTTCCTCGAGCAGCCGGTTTCCTTCGCGGTAGTTCCCTTCCGCGCGCAGCGCTTCGACGAGCGTCGTCGTCGCCGCCGCCGCGACCATCTCGGGCGGCTCCTGCTTCAGAATCTGCCGTGCGATCGCGATCGCCTCGCGGTTCATGTTGAGGTGGGAGCAGAGGAGCGCGAATGGCACGAGCACGCCGACGTTCTCCGGCTCGAGCTTCGCCGCGCGACGATAGTGCTCGAGCGCGTCGGAGTACTTTCCGTCGGCCGCGAGCGACTCGGCCGCGGCGACCTCGCCCGCGGCGGGCCCCTCGATCGGCTCGTGCCCCTTCTGGTCCTCGTAAACGCGAACCGCCTGCTGGTACTCCATCTTGTTCGGGTTCAGCTCGAGCGCTTCCTGGAAGCACTGCACCGCCTTACGGTTCCAGTTCCGGTCGAGGAAACATAGCCCCAGGTGGTAGATCGCTTCCTCGTACTCCGGGTCGAGTTTGAGCGCGTCCTGAAAACACTTGATCGCACGATCGAGCTGTCCCTTGTCGTAGAAGATCGTGCCCAGGATGTAGTGCGCCTGCGGGATCGGCTCGAGCTCGATCGCCTTCTCGAGGAACTTCTGCGCGCGAAGCAGCTTTCCCTTCGCCGCGTAGATCGCGCCGAGCGAAAAGTAGGGAAGGAACGAGTCCTGCGAAATCTGAATCGCGCGACGCAGCCACCGCTCCGCTCCTCGAAGATCCTGTTCTTCGTGAAGCAGCACCCCGTAGAAGACCGCGGCGTCGAAATGGTCGGGCTGCACTTCGAGCGTGCGCTCGAGGTAGCCGCGCGCCCGGCTGAGATCGCCGTCATTGAAAAACATCTCGCCGAGAAAGAACGAGAGCTCGTAGTTCTCGCGATCGAGCTTGTATGCCTCTTCGAGCGCGCGCATCCCGCGTGCCTGATCGAAGCTGTCGATCGCCGCCTCCGCCTCTGTAATGAACGCTACGAAGCGGTCGCGCTTGTCTCCTCGAAAGAGCGAGAGAATCCGGTCCTTCCTCTCGGTGAATCGATGCCGCTTCTCGAGAGCGAGCATCTGCTCGCCCATCTTCGATTCCCAGATCTCGACCATCTCGTCGCCCGTGATGAGCTTTCGCTTCTCGAGAAGCTCCTTGAGGGAGAGCAGGCCGGTCTGATTGATGAAGTTGGCGCGTTCCTGTTTCTGTAGGAGGTCGATCGCGGTCCGGAGCCCCTCGGCCGTGCGCTTGACGATCTCCTCGAGCGCCGACACGCGCTCGAGCAGATGCTCGTCGAGCGAGACGTCGCCATCGCGATACTCGTCGTCGAGCTCGTCGTCGTCGAAGCTCCCGACGCCCGACAGGACGAGCAGCTTGTTCTGACATCGGAAGCAGAACTCGCGCTCGTCGTCGTTGAACGCACCGCAGGTCTGACAGAGCATCCGGGCCTCTTCTCCTTCCGATCGATAACAGGAATGGCGGTAATCTATGTCAAATGCCGTCCGCCGCGCTACGCGGCGTGCGAGATATTTGCGCGACGCGCTCCCCCGGTTCCGCTTCGCGGGACCGGGGGCTAAGTGCCCCGTTCGCTAAATTCGACGACGCATTCCGTGGCGCCGCGATGCGGAGTGTCGGCGTTGCCGGCTTCTCTCCGTGAACGTGAACGCGCCCGCTCCCGCGCCCGGGAGTCAGATCGTCTTTCGCGTTCCGCGTTTCTACTTCCCCTCGTACTCGTAGAAGCCGCGACCGCTCTTGCGCCCGAGCCATCCCGCGTCGACCATCTTCACGAGCAGGGGACAGGGGCGATATTTCGGATCGCCGAATCCCTGTTCGAGAACGCGGAGGATGGCGAGACAGACGTCGAGACCGATGAAGTCTGCAAGCGTCAGCGGCCCCATCGGATGGTTCATGCCGAGCTTCATGATTCCGTCGATCGACTCGCGCGTGGCGACTCCCTCGTACAGAGTGAAGATCGCCTCGTTGATCATCGGCATCAGCACGCGGTTGGAAATGAAGCCGGGATAGTCGTTCGCCGGCAGAGGAGTCTTCCCCATCCGCTTCGCCAGATCTTCGACCTTCTGCCAGGTGGCGTCGGACGTCGCGATGCCGCGGATGACTTCCACGAGAGTCATGACCGGCACCGGGTTCATGAAGTGCATGCCGATGACGTCGGAGGGACGCGCGGTCTGCGCGGCGATCTTGGTGATCGAGATCGACGACGTATTCGACGCGAGAACCGCACCCGGCTTCGCGATGCGGTCGAGGCTTCGGAAGAGCTCTGCCTTCGCAGCGAAGTCCTCGATGACTGCTTCGACGACGATGTCCGCACCGGCGACGTCTTCGAGATGGAGTGACGGAGTGATCCGTGCGAGGACCGCGTCCTTCTCCTCCGCGGTCATCTTTCCTTTGTCGACGCCACGCTGCAGATTCTTCGAGATCGTCGACATCCCGCGGTCGAGGAGCTCCTGGCTGACCTCGACGAGAGTCACCGGAAACCCGGTCATCGCGGCCGTGTGCGCGATGCCGTTGCCCATCGTTCCTGCGCCAATGACGCCTATTGTGTTCATGCGTTCCTCCGCTAAATTCGCGCGGAGTCTATTGAACGGCCGGCGCGGGCGTCAACGACCGGGAGATTGAGACGGCGGCGACGCAGGCGGCTCGATCGGCTCCGGCAGTCCGAGCACCGGCTCGCGCTCTTCTTCCTTCGGTTTCGGCGCCTCGTAGCCGTCGGGCGCCGCGAGGAACTTGACCGACGCGCGGGCACTCCTGCTGTCGTAGAGCTCGAGCAGCGTCGCCGTGACGAGCTCCGTCTCGACGAGGCGGGGATTCCGCCTGATCTTCAGCATGTCGGGATCGATCGTGTAGGCCTTTGCGTAGTGATCGATCGCAGCCGAGGTACGTCCGCTCTTCTCGTAGATGAGCCCGAGCGTGAAGTGCGCTTCGGCGTGACCTGGTTTCTGATTGACGACCTCTTTGAGGAGGCGCCGTGCCCGCCCCGAATTGCCCTCCGCGAGCTCGAGGATCGCTAGGTTGTAGCGAGCGGAGTAAAAGCGCTTGTCGAAGTGCAACGCGCGCTCGAACTCGTAGCGCGCGTCCTTCGGGAATCGGCGATCGAATAGAAGGGCGCCGAGCTCGTTGTGCATCTCCGGCGAAGTCGGGTCGGCGCGCAGGGCGTCGATGCGGAGCAGGATCTCCTTGTCGAGCCTGCTCCCTTCGTCGAGGTACTTCAGATAGAAGGGGTTCGCATAGCTCTCGCGCTCCTGCTTCTTGCGCTTCGCCTCCTCCAGGCTCGCGCAGGAAGTCAGCACGAGAAGGAGCGAGACCATGGCCATCGTTCTGATCGTCTTCATCAAGTCACCGGTTTCGCTTTGAGTTTGACCTTGCCGTCGACGGTCTCCACGCGGAAGGCGACCGCGTCGACGTTGTAGCGGCCTCGCAACTGCTCCGCCTGCTTCTGCACGAGCGCCGCCACCTGCTCAACGCTTGGCGACGCTTTCCCGAGAGCCTTGTTCGCCTCCACGACGAGCCGGTGGATCTCAGCCATCGCGTCGCCGTTCGAGACACTCGCCACTTTCACATACGAATCATCGGTCCTCGGCGTTACAACCGGACGGCTCGGCGGCTCCTCGCCCCGCGGCGCGCTGTATGCCTTCTGCCGATCGCGGAAGTTGATTGGCCCTTCCTCGCGCTCGCGCATCTGCCGCGACCAGAGCTCCTGGAACCGGTTGTATGCCGCGACGATCCCGTTGTATCGGAAGCGGCTCGCGTTGTCGCGCAGTTTGCCGCGCATCATGTCGCGGAGCGCTTCCTCGACCCGCTTGCGGTCCTCCGTCGGCGGAAGCTTCCTGAGCCCGCGGAAGAACTGGTCGTACTGGATCTTCAGCTTTCTGATCTGCTCTTCGAGCCGGTCGAGCTCGTCCAATGCGGGGATGAGGGCCATCGTCGCGATCCGTAACGGTCATTCTACGTGGATTCCTTCCGCGCCGCTCCGTTCCACGAGCGCTCGGGTATCATCGGCGGGCCATGGCCGAAAGGGACGATCCCGCCTCGCTCCGGCGCATCCCATCGATGGATTCGCTGCTCAGCGAGCCCGTGCTCGTCAAGATCGTTGAGACCTGGGGACGGGAACCGGTCAAGGAGGCGATCCGCAATTATCTCGACGCTCTTCGCGCCGCCGGCCACGCCCGCGCGTTCTCCCTCGAGAAGCTGACCTTAGCGATCGTCTCCTCGCTCGACACTTCGATGCGGACGACGCTTCGCCGCGTGATCAACGCGAGCGGCATCATCATCCACACCAATCTGGGTCGCTCCCCCGTCGCGGCCGCTTCCTGGGATTCCGGACGCGAGCTCGTGACCGGCTACTCGAATCTCGAGCTCGATCTCGAGACAGGCGGCCGCGGCAAGCGCCATCTCCACGTATCGGAGCTCGCCGCCAAGCTCTTCGGTTGTGACGCTGCGCTACTCGTGAACAACAACGCGGCAGCGGTCCTTCTGCTGCTCTCCGCCATCGCTGCCGGCAAAGAGGTCATCGTGTCGCGGGGCGAACTCGTGGAGATCGGCGGTGCGTTCCGCGTCCCCGATGTGATTCAGCAGGGAGGGGCGAAGCTTCGCGAGGTCGGGACGACGAACCGGACGCGGGCCGCCGACTTCGAAGCAGCGATCGGGCGGCGGACCGGCGCGATCTTGAGCGTCCATCAGTCGAACTTCCAGATCGTCGGCTTCACCGAGGAACCCGAAATGCGCGAGCTGGCGCGAATCGCGAGAGCGAAGAAGGTGCCGTGGGTCGTCGACGAAGGCTCGGGCCGCGTGGTCGATCTCGCACGCTACGGCTTCCGCCGTCAGCCGACGGTCCGTGAGCTCCTCGCAGCCGGCGCCGATGTCGTCACCTGCTCGACGGACAAACTCGTCGGCGCGTCACAGGGTGGGCTCATCCTCGGACGACGCGACCTGCTCGAGCGCTGCGCGACGCACCCACTCATGCGCGCCATCCGACCTGGAAAAGAGAGCTTCGCCCTCGTCGGTGACGCGCTTGCCGCGTTCCTCGCAGAACGCCACGAGGATCGCATTCCGATCTACCGGCAGCTCTCCACGTCACTCGACGCGCTCCGCCAGCGCGCGGAGCGCATCGCTGCCGCAACGGGAGCGAAAGTCGTATCGTCCGACGCGGCGCTCGGCGGAGGCACGACCCCGGCCGAGTCGATCGCATCGATCGCGATCTCTCCGGACGGCGAGGCGAGCCGCATGCAGCGTGCCCTGCTCGAGCGAAAGCTTCCGATCATCTCCCGCATCAATGGCGACCGACTATTGCTCGACCTCCGAACCGTGCAGCCGGACGAGGATTCCGAAGTCGCGGAAGCGATTTCGGAACTGCGAATTAAGAGTTGAATTTACGCGGTACGATATAACAATAGAATTACAATATCTAATATAAATCGACTAACGACTGCAAACACAAAGCAAGTTTATAAAACTGTTTATAACCATTATATTTTACCTCTCAATTTAACGCATGTTGCTCGCCGCGATCTTCGACTTCGATGAAACGATGGTGCTGCTCGAGGAGCAGCACGGAGCCGCGGCGGCGCAGCTTGCACGCGAGCAT
>JACPDH010000118.1 GCA_016184115.1 Acidobacteriota bacterium
CGTCGAAGTCGTCGTGCCGAAGCAGGACGTGAACATCATCGATGCCGCGGGTCGTGGTGCAATCGAGGGGCTCCACCTGGCGCTCAACGTCGGCGGCATGTTGATTGCGTTCATCGCGCTCGTTGCACTCGTCAACGGTGTCTTCGGCTGGGCGCACTCGCTCGTAGAGATGGCGAGCGTTAGGCTGATCGATCCATTCGGAAGCCTGTTCGCCGCGATCCTTCCGATCTTCCCGTCGAGTCTCGATGTACTGCTCGGTGTGATCTTCAGGCCGGTTGCATGGGCGATGGGTGTGCCGTGGTCGGAGAGCGCCCTCGTCGGGAACCTGCTAGGAACGCGCATGGTGCTCAACGAGTTCGTCGCATTCGTGAAGCTCGGACCGATTGCCGATCAGCTGAGCCCGCGCGCCTTCGTCATTACGACGTACGCGCTCTGTGGCTTTGCAAACTTCTCGTCGATCGCGATCCAGATTGGTGGCATCGGGGCGCTCGCGCCGACGCGCCGCCACGACCTCGCGAGGTTAGGCCTGCGCGCGATGCTTGCAGGGACTCTCGCGAACTTCCTCACGGCGACGATTGCGGGAATGCTGTTGTAGCAGGACAGAGGGCAGAGCAGGCAGGGAGCAGCGTTGCTTCGCGGGATTCCGTAGCGGCGACCCGTTGGGTCGCCGGTTGCGCGCGACGATCTGTGTCCATTGTTCCTGCCTAATGACTCTCGACTCTTGGGGCGAAAGCGTGCGACTCACCGCGTCGTCACTACGAATAACCGTGCAGTTGCCCGGTATCGTTGCATGCTCCGGCCGTTTGCCTTGGGCCCCCGGCCCCCACCCCGCTCTTTCGCTCTCTTTCCAGCTGCCCAGCAACCAGTAACCAACAACCAACAACCAACAACTAACGACTGCTCCTCAAAACCTCGATCGCAGCCGCCATGTCGGCGGGCATGGGCGATTCGAGCTCGACCGCCTCACCGGTTCGGGGATGCGGAAAGGCGAGCCGGGTTGCGTGGAGTGCCTGGCGACCCACTGCGGCGAGCGCCTTGCGGACCAACGGCTCGGTTACGCCCTTCCATTGCGGGCCGGAGTAAAGCGGATCGCCGACGACCGGATGCCCGATCGACTTGAGGTGGACGCGGATCTGGTGCGTGCGTCCCGTCCTCAGAGTGCAGAGCAGCAGTGAGACGCTGGCGAATCGCTCGATCACCTTCCAGTCGGTCACCGCACGGCGCCCACTCGAGACGACTGCCATCCGCTTACGATTACGCGGGTCGCGTCCGATCGGCTTGTCGATCGATCCCGAATCGGCTTTCGGCTTTCCGTAGACGAGCACCAGGTACTGCTTCACGACTCTCGGGCTCGCCCACGCCGCAGTCAGCGCACGGTGTGCAGCGTCATTCTTGGCGACGACGATGAGACCACTCGTGTCTTTGTCGAGCCGATGGACGATGCCAGGCCTGGCTTCTCCTCCGATGCCGGAGAGGTCATTCACATGGTGAAGCAGCGCGTTGACCAGCGTCTGATCGGCGTGCCCTGCTGCAGGATGAACGACGAGGCCGGCCGGTTTGTCGACGACGACAACATCCTCGTCCTGGTAGACGATCTGAATGGGAAGATCCTGCGCGACGATTTCCGTCGCTGCCGGTTCCGGAATCGCGAGGTCGATGACGTCACCCGAGGAGACCTGATGGGAGCTTTTCAGCGACGTGGCACCCGCGAAGGAAACTCCACCATCGGCGATGAGCTTCGCGAGGAAACTGCGGCTGTGGCTGGGGACGAGGGTCGCGAGCGCCCGGTCGAGCCGCTCGCCATGCAGATCGGGCCCAACGGTTACGGTAAGGCGACGGGTCAACGAGTCTCTCCGGAGAGTTTCGGGTTGGACGGGACTTCTCGCACGTACGTATTCGTTACGTTCGGGGTGGAGAATAGCGGACGGCGAAGCCGCCGTCGAGGATGCTGCTACAATGCGTCAACGTCCGGCGCCTTCGCGCGTCTGGTGGACTAGCTTGCAAGAAGGGGAACCAATGAACGTTCGTAGGATCACACTGATCGCGCTCGCGATCCTCGCCGTTGCGACAGCCGCCACGGCCAGCAATTTCCGCGCTGCCGATACCGTCTACCTGCCTTCAGCAGGCAAGGTCTCGAGCGGTTCGGTCGTGTTCGTGACCGACGTCTACATCACGAATCTGACCACGAGCAAGGTCGTCGTCTCGGTCGCATTTGGCGAGACAGGCCCCACGGCCAACAACAGCCAGATTACACAGAACCTCAAGTCGCTCGCGACGCCTCTCGAGGCTGGCGAGCGGCGGCTCGTCAGTGACATCACCGGCACGCTCTTCCCCGAGAAAGACGGCAAGCTCGGCTTCCTGATCTTCTTCGCCTGCAAAGAAGGCGGAAACTGCACGAACTGCGACGACTTTCCTGCCGATTGCTCGCTCATCAGCGTGGAAGGGCGCATTTACAGCTTCCCGGCAGGCAATCCCGCTGGCGGCACGAAAGGGCAGCTCTTCTTCGGCTACCCCTGGTACTCGTTCGTTTCGCCGAACGATGCGGCGTTGCAGCTCGACAAGGTCTTCATTGTCGGACTTCGCAATGAAGGCACCCGCCCCACGAGCGGCTACCGCACGAACTTCGGCATCCTCAACGCGTCGCAGGATTACAACGCGACGATCAAGGTCAGCGTCTACAACGGCACCGGCACGTTGATCGGTGAAAAGAGCTACTCAGTCGCGGCGCTCGGCCATCTGCAGGCGAACATTCTCGACGCGGCTCCCAACTTCACGACGAGCAACTCAGTCGGTTACGCGATCATTCAGCAGACGGGCTCGACGCTCGTTCCGGGTGGCTGCGCCGAGTGCACTCCTGGCTTCTTTGCCTTCGGCTCAGTTCTCGACAACGTCACCGACGATCCGACGACTCTCGAATCGGTTTACACGCAGCAGCTCGACATCCGCTGCGTCTACGGCTCGAAGCGCGCGGACAATCATCCGGTTCGGCGCTAACATTCTCTAGATCTGGTCTTTCCGGTTGCCCGGCTTCGGCCGGGCAGCTTTTTATCCTCTTCGGAATCCGCACCTCCCGGCCCGTGTTGTCGCAGAACGGCCGGGCGTGCTAGGATGCCCGTGAGCTTTCGAAGTACCTGTCGAAAGCGGCCGTTTCGGCCGCTTTTTTTGTTGCCCGGAAACATAAAGTCGATGGAGTTGCCGAAGAACATAGCCGACGAGATCGGAAAGATCGTCTCCGCCGAGGGGCTCGAGCTGGTGCATATCGACTACCGGCCTCAGGGGCGCGGTCATGTGCTTCGCGTCGACATCGACAAGGAAGGCGGGGTTCAGCTCGACGATCTCGAGCAGATGGCGCACCAGATCGGCGCGATGCTCGACGTGGAAGACTGGGCGACGACGAAATATGACCTCGAGGTTTCGTCGCCGGGGCTCGACAGGAAGTTTTACAGCGAAGCCGACTATGCGAAGTTCGTCGGCAAGCTCGTGAGAGTGTTGACGAAGGATGCCGTTCGCGGACTGCACGTCGTGGTCGGAAGGCTCGCGTCGTTTGACGGCGAACGGATCGTCGTCACCGACGAGAAGATGAAGAAGGATCGCGACTACGAGATCGCGATGGTGAATATCAGGGAAACCAGGCTGGAGATCGAGTTCTGACGCGGCGGCGCCACGTGCATCCGCGGCGGCCGAAGGAGCAGTGAACCAATGTTCAACGAGAATATCGGCAAAGACATCAGGGCCCTCGCGTTCGAGAAGTCGATCGACGTGGAAAAGGTCTTCACGGCACTCGAAGACGCGCTCTCGACCGCCGCGAAGAAGTACTACCGAACGCGCGAGCCAATCCACACGACGCTCGACCGCGAGAATGGCCACGTTGAGGTCTTCATTCTCAAGCAGGTCGTCGCGACCCCCGAGGACGTCGAGGACCCGATCGTCCAGCTCACCGTCGAAGACGCCCGAAAGATCGATCCTGCCGCCGAGGCTGGCGGGACACTCCGGCTCGACCATATCGCCAAGGTTGTCGTCGACATCGTCGAGGACCCGATCACGGAGATCCGCACGTGGGACGCACGGAAGATCGACCCCGAAGTCGAGTCGGGCGACCTCGTACAGATTCCGCTGACCAAGCCCCCCGAGGAGCTCGGCCGCATCGCCGCCCAGTCGGCGAAGCAGGTTCTCTACCAGAAGGTGCGTGAGGCCGAGCGGGAGAAGATCTACCGCGAGTTCGTCGGCAAGGTTGGCACCCTCGAGAACGGCTACGTAAAGCGTTTCGAGCGCGGCGACATGATTGTCGATCTGAATGGCAAGACCGAGGGGATCATCCCGCGGAGCAATCAGTCGCGCGCCGAGCGCTACGCGCAGGGCGACCGCATCAAGGCCGTGATCACTGAAGTCCACACACAGCCGAAGGGGCCGCAGGTCGTTCTCTCGAGGACCCATCCTGACCTCCTGATCAAGCTGTTCGAAATGGAGGTTCCGGAGATTTACGACGGAACGGTCGTGATCAAGGGTGCGGTGCGCGAGCCGGGTGAGCGGGCCAAGATCGCGGTGATGTCGCGCGAGCGTGACGTCGATCCGGTCGGCGCCTGCGTCGGCATGAAGGGTGGTCGCGTACAGTCGATCATCCGCGAGCTGCGAGGCGAGAAGATCGACATCATTCCGTGGGACGAAGACATCGTGAAGTATGCGCAGAACTCGCTCGCCCCGGCGCGCATCACGCGCGTCAGCGTGACGAGCGACGCGGAAGCACACAAACCGCACCTCGACGTCATCGTCGACAACGACCAGCTCTCGCTCGCGATCGGCAAGCGTGGCCTCAACGTACGCCTCGCGGCCGATCTGATCCGCGCGAAGATCGACATCAAGTCCGAAGAAGAGGTCAAGGACGAGGTTGCCGATGCGCTCTCGCAGATGCTGCAGGCGGCGCTCGCCGAGGCTCGCGAAGAGACGAACGTCCGCGACATCGAGGGGCTCGACGAAGAGCTTGCGACGATGCTCGAGGATGCAGGCTACGACGATCTCGACTCGATCCTGAACGCGACCCCCGAGGATCTTTCGGCGATCGACGGAATCGATCTCGAGACGGCGGTCGCGATCATCGACACCGCGCGCTCGTTCGACTCGCTCAGCGAGGACGACGAGGACCGGTACGACACCGAAGTCGATGAAGAGTACGCCGAGGACGAAGAAGAGGGCGAAGAAGAAGGCGGCGAGGCCGAGGCCGGCGACGAGGCGGCCGAAGGGGAGTCGGAAGACTCCGAGGTTGAAGAGGAAGCGGGGCGCGAGTCCTGACCCTCTGACTGTCCCTTTCTCGTCGCGCTGTAGACGGTGATGAACCGAAGGAGTGAATCCGGATGCCGGCAGCAAAGAAAGTAAAGGTCAGCGATCTTGCGAAGCTGATGAAGATCTCCGCGCAGGACCTGATCTTCAAGCTCCAGTCGTTGGGGGTCGAAGTCGACAGCCCCGAGTCTGCGCTCGGAGCAGCCGAGATCGAGGCCCTTCGCTCGGGCAAGAAACTGACGACGCGCGCCAAGAGCGTGATCATGCGCGAGGAGGCCCCGGTCGCGGAGGTCGCCCCGAAGCAGAAGGTCGTCAAGCCACCGCGTCCGATCGTTCAGCCGGCGCGGAAGGGCGGCGCCGTCCCCGTGCAGCCGAAGGAAGAAGCTCCGCCACTCCAGGGGCCTGTCATCCAGGAATTCGTCGAGGCGGCGGAAGCCGAGGCTGCCGAGCAGGCGCGCGCGGCGGTCGAGCCTCCGAAGCCCGCGCCTCCGCGCCGCGTAACTCCACCGCGCCCAATCGTTGCGCCGCGCCCGCCGGTCGTTCCGGAAGAGCCTGCCGAACAGGGGGAGGTGGCGTCCGACGCTCCCGCGGCGCCGGTGGTTGAGCCTGTCGCTCCAGCGTCACCGCTGCCAGCGGCGGCTACGCCTTCAGCTCCCGCGGCTGCCGCAACGCATGGCCACGGCCACGCCCACGGTCATGCGCCCGCCGGACGTCGTGTCGTCACCGGGCCGACCGGACCGCGCGCACGCCGCGAGACTGCGCCGAGGCCTAACTACCAGGGCTCGACGTTGCAGCCGCTTCCAGTCCGTCCTCCCGCGGGAGCCGCGAGACCCGCGGCACCCGGACAAACCGCGCGCCCGACTGGCACGCGCCCTGCCGTGTCGCGCCCGGGCGGCGCTCCGCCGCGTCCAGGCACTCCGGGTGCGGTGCCCCCGGCACCTGGAACGATCGGCCCTCTCGGGCTCCGTCGCCGTCGCGACGAAGGAGACGAGGAGAGGCCGGATAAGAAGAAGACGACCGGGAAGCGCGGACGGCGTGCGCCCAACGTGGCTGACGAAGACGCGCGCATCTTTACGAAGGGCCCGTTCTCCGCGACCGCGGTACTCGACGAAGATGGCGTGGAGATCACGCCGGCGAAGTCGACCGGTGGCGAAGAAGCTCCGGTGCGGAAGCACGCACCCTCGAGCCGGCGCGACGCGCGCAAGCAGCAGTCGCCGCGTGGCGACAAGGCGCTGGAGTTCCAGCGGCCGGAGGGAAAGCTGACCGTATCCGAGGGTGTGACCGTCAAGGACCTCGCCGACAAGATCGGCGTGAAGGCAAACGACCTGATGAAGCACCTCATGCTGAAGCGCGGCATGATGTTGTCGATCAACGCTCCACTCGGCGCGGAACTGGCGCAGCAGGTTGCCCGCGAGCTCGGCGTCGAGCTCGAGCTCGTCTCCTTCGAAGAGGCCTTCGAGCTCGAGACGATGGAGAAATTCGCGGCGAAGAGCGACTCGGCCGCTGCACAAGGCCGCGGCCCCGTGATCACGGTCATGGGCCATGTCGACCACGGAAAGACTTCACTGCTCGATGCGATTCGGGAAACGAAGGTCGCCGAGGGTGAGGCGGGCGGCATCACGCAGCACATCGGCGCCTATCAGATCGAGAAGCGCGGCAAGAAGATCGTCTTCCTCGACACGCCGGGCCACGAGGCCTTCACGATGATGCGCGCCCGAGGCGCACAGGCAACCGACATCGTCGTCCTCGTCGTCGCGGCCGACGACGGCGTCATGCCGCAGACGAAGGAAGCGATCAGCCACGCGAAGGCGGCTGGCGTTCCGATGATCGTCGCCATCAACAAGGTCGACAAGCCGAATGCGAACGTCGAAAAGGTTCGTCGCGAACTGAGTGAGGCGGGCGTTCTCGTTGAACAGTGGGGAGGCGAAATCGTCTCGGTCGAAGTCTCCGCGAAGCAGAGGAAGGGAATCGACGACCTCCTCGAAATGATCCTGCTGACCGCTGAAATGCTCGACCTCAAAGCGACTCCCGAGCTTTCCGCGCGCGGTGTCGTCCTCGAAGCGAAAAAGGATCCGGGTCGCGGCATCATGGCGACGATCCTCGTTCAGGACGGCTCGCTCAAGATCGGTGATTACTTCATCTCGGGTCCGGCCAGCGGCCGCGTCCGCGCGATGACCGATGACCGCGGCGATCGTGTCAAGGAAGCGGGACCCGCGACTCCGGTGAGCGTCACCGGTTTCGACGACATTCCGAACGCCGGCGATACGTTCCTCGTCGTCGACGAAGCGGCACAGGCCCGAGTCATCGGTGAGATGCGCCAGGCGAAGGTTCGCGAAGCCGCGCTCACCAAGGCGCCGAAGATGTCGCTCGACCAGCTCTTCGAGAAGATGCAGGAGGGGAGCCTCAAGGAGCTCAACGTCATCATCAAGGGCGACGTGCAGGGTTCCGTCGAAGTCCTCAACGATGCGGTCTCGAAGCTGTCGAACAATCAGGTTCGCATCCGGATCCTCTACTCGTCAGTCGGCGCGATCAGCACGAACGACGTTCTCCTCGCCTCGGCGTCGGAAGCGATCGTCATCGGGTTCAACGTCCGGCCGCAGCGTGATGCGCAGGAGCTCGCCGAGAAGGAAGGCGTCGATCTCCGGCTTCACACCGTCATCTACGAACTGCTCGACGAGATGAAGCAGGCGATGACCGGTCTTCTCGAGCCGACGCTCAAGGAGGCCTTCCAGGGCCGCGCCGAAGTACGCGATACGTTCAAGGTGCCGAAGGCGGGCACGATCGCCGGATGCTACGTGCGCGAAGGGATCATCCCGCGCACCGCAAACATCCGCCTGCTGCGCGACAACCGCGTGATCTTCGAAGGGAAGATCGCCTCGCTCCGTCACTTCAAGAACGACGTCAGCGAAGTGAAGGAAGGTTTCGAGTGCGGCATCGGGCTCGAGCGCTTCCAGGATCTCAAGGTCGGCGACGTGATCGAAGCCTTCAAGATCGAGAAGCTCGCGGGCGTTCTCCAGTCCTGACGGACTGGCGCCCGCCAGGACTGAATTGGGTATTGTGAGTTGAGAGTTGAGAGAGGGGCGCCGCAAGGCGCCTTTCTCTTCGTTCTCTCGGGAAATGTCCCGGATGGCCGCCATCGCTCAATCCTCGATTCTCCAGTTTTCAACTCGGATTCACCCATGTACGTCGGCGTCGCAACATTCGAGCTCCACATCCCGTTCTCCGGTTCGCTGAAGGAGAAGCGTTCGGTCGTCCGGGCGCTGCGCGACCGGATGCGAGCAAGGCTGGAGATCTCGGTCGCTGAGGTCGCGTTGAACGATCTGCATCAGCGTGCGAGACTCGCGCTCGCGATGGTTTCAGGAGACGCCGCGGTGATCGAGCGCGCGTTTGCCTCGGTGCTGGAGCTCGTCGAGAACGAAGCCGATGCCGAGCTCATCGGCTGGGAACAGGAGCTGATTCCGTTCGACGACGGCGCGCCACTTCCTTTGCCGCGATTCGGCGAAGACGATACGGAGCTGACATGAAACAGACGAAACGGACGAGACAAGTCGCCGATGTGATTCGCAACGAGATCGCCGAGCTTCTGCGACGCGAGATCCACGACCCCGCGCTCGGATTCGTGACGATCTGCGAGGTGGAAGTGTCGACCGACCTCAAAGTCGCACGGGTATTCTACAGCGTGCTCGGCGACGACACCGCCAAGGAGAGCGCGGCGCGCGTACTCGACAAGTGCCGCGGGCTCCTGCGGAGGTTGCTCGCAAAGCGGGTGCATCTGCGCGCAGTGCCGGAGCTCGAGTTCCGCCTCGACGAGACCGCGGAGCATGCCAGCCGGATCGACGCGCTCCTCCAGGGAACCGTCGTGCCCGCAGAGCCGCTCGATGACGAGGAAGCGTTCGACGAAGACGAGGAGGACGACGATGAGTGAGATGACTCCCGAAGCTGCCGCACTCGAAGTTGCGACGCGGATCAGGAACGGATCGAATTTCCTGATCACGTCTCACCGTAACCCAGACGGCGACGCGATCGGTAGCGCGCTCGCACTGCAGGGCATCATTCGCAAACTCGGCAAGACGGCCACCGTCATCGTTCGCGACGACTTCGGCAAGCCGCTGCACCGGATTCCGGGCGCTGATGGCGTTCTCATCGCCGACGCGCTGCCGGCCGACTATCCCGATGCATACGACGCGCTCTTTACCATGGAGTGCCCCGAGCACGAGCGGACCGGCTTCCCGGTGCTTCCGGGTCCGGTGATCAACATCGACCATCACCTCGGCAACACGCTTTACGGCGAAGTGAACTTCCTCGATCTCGACGCGCCTTCTGTCGGCGAGATGGTCCTTCAAATGAACAGACACCTAGGGGTCGAGATCGACGCCGACATCGCGACCGCGATGTATGTGTCGCTCGCGACCGATACCGGCTTCTTCCGTTACTCGAACACCACGATGCGAGCGTTCGAAGGAGCGCAGGAGATGATCCGTGCAGGTGCGGACCCTGCCGCGGTGTCTCTTTGGATCAACGAGAGTCTTCCGCTCTCGTCGATCAAGCTTCTCGGCCTCTGTCTCAACACGCTGAAGATGTTCGACGACGGGAGGATCGCGACGCTGGAACTGACGAATTCCTTCCTCTCCGACGCGCAGGCGTCGAAAGAAGACGCGGAGGGCGTCGTCAACTACGGCCGGATGATCGATGGGGTCCTCGTCTCGGCGATGTTCAAGGAAGTCGAAGGCGGGACGCGAATCTCGATGCGCGCGAAGCCAGGAGTCGACGTGCAGAAGATCGCCGCTTCGTTTGGCGGCGGCGGACACAAGGCGGCCGCGGGCTGCTTCATCCCGAAGCCGATCGAAGGCGCGAGGGAAACTCTCATTCCGATGATCGAGGACGCGGTAAAGGGAGTCACTCCTTCGTGACCCGCAAACAACGCGACAACCCTAACGAGCGATCGGGCCTTCTCCTGGTGAGCAAGGAAGCGGGGATCACGTCGCACGATGCGATCGACATCTTCCGTCGAAGGGCGAAGTTCCGCCGCGTCGGCCACACGGGAACCCTCGACCCGATGGCGACGGGCCTCCTCGTTCTCTGTCTCGGCAAAGCGACTCGGCTGCAGTCGTACCTGATGGCCACGGAGAAGATTTACGAGGGGGAAATCCGCTTCGGCTGGGCCACCGACAGCTACGATGCGACGGGAACGAAGGTCGGAGACGAGTCGGATGCTCGACTGACCGCGGACACGATCCGGGCCACGACCACGAAATTCACGGGCGAGATCGACCAGGTTCCGCCGTCGTATTCGGCGAAAAAAGTCGATGGCGTGCGGTCGTACGAGCTCGCGAGAAAGGGTGAAGCCCAACCGCTGGAGCCCCGACGCGTGACGGTGCACGAATTCGCGATCCTCGGTGTCGAGTGGCCGCGAGCCCATTTCCGAATCCGCTGTTCACCCGGAACCTACGTTCGTTCGCTGGCTCACGACCTCGGCCAGTCACTGGGAGTCCCCGCGCATCTCGAGTCACTCGTCAGGACGGCGACAGGGAACTTCGTGGTGGGAGACGCGATGCCGACGACCGCGATGCGTGAGGCTGAGCCCGACGCGATCTTCGCCGAGCCTCACTTCAGGAGTATGAATCGGATCGAGCTGCCGATGCCGCTCGTCACGATCGACAGCAGCCAGGAGCGGAAGCTGAACAACGGGCAGAACCTGATCGTGAAGCCTGAAGTCGAGCTCGTGCAGGGGGCGCAGGTCGCGGCGCACGGAATCGAAGGGGAGCTGATCGCCATCTGCACCGTTCAGCGAGTCATCCGGCCTGACGGGGGGCCAGTCGAACTACAACCGAAGGTCGTGCTGAGCTGACACGGCCCCGAGTGCGGTGCGCTAGAGCCAGGTAGGGCAGGTGTGACTCGCGACCCCTTCGCGCGCAGGAGGCGCTGAATCGGAATTGCCGGCTACCCGGCATCAAGCGCCTCGAGATAGTCGTTCGCATGGCGAAGCATCTCTTTGTCCCGCTTCTTTTCGCGACCGCTCGCTTCCACGATGATCACGTGGGGGAGATCGGGAGTGTCGAGGTAGCGCTCGTGGCGCTCGAGCCCCTGCAGAAACGGAATTGAGCTCTCGCCGTACCGGCACGCTTCGACGTCTCGAAAACCCGCGAGCTTCAGGACCGCCGAGAGCGCGGCGAGGTTGTAGAGGAACTGGTGTCCCCAGCCTCGAAATCCCCTATTCATCCAGAAGCAATCGCGAACCGCTTCCGCCTCGGAGGCCCATTGTCCGAAGTGGTACTGAGTCAACCAGACCCAATCCAGGTTCGGCGTCGACATCCTGAGCCTGCCGTCGTCGCGGAGCACGCGGCGACACTCCCGAAGAAACGCGAGCCCCTCGGCATAGCTCAGGTGCTCAATGAAGTGCTCCGCGAAGATGTAAGGCGCGTCGTCGAACGGCAGCCCGTCCCGAATATCGAGGACCTCATCAACGTTCGGGTGAGGCTGAATGTCGATGTTCGTCCATCCGTCGATGCGAGCCTGCCCGGCGCCGACGTGGAGCGGTCTGCCGCTTCGAGGCTTCGGAGTCGATTTCCAGAGCATACGTTTCCTACGGGGCGTGGTCGCAGATGTCGAAGACGGAGTTGAAAAGGCTTGCACCGCGCATGCACGCGCGAGGTCATTGGTGTGACAGTCGCGAACTGGCGAGGCTGTAGTTCTATTCCGCGAGGCGAGCAATGGAATTAGGTTGGCGATATCTGACTGACGGCGACAAGGAGCAGATCATCCGAGGAGTCGCCGACGGCGTCGCATACGGGGGGCCGTACCACGTCGAGATTCACCCTGCCGATCGATGCAACATTGATTGCTTCTTCTGCTCGACTGCATCGATTCGGGGTACGGACGAGCTGCCTCGAGACCAATACGAGAAGCTGTTTGCGGAGCTGAAGTCGCTCGGGACGCGGTCGATCCGGCTCTCGGGTGGAGGGGAGCCGTTGTTTCACCGCGAGATTCGTACGTTCCTCCGCGCGGTGAGCGAGTCGGGAATTCCGATCGAGAATCTCACGACCAATGGCGTGCTTCTCGACGAGACGGTGATGCGACTTCTCATCGAAGCGCGATGCGAGCAGATCACGGTGAGCCTGAATACGGGCGATCCGAAGAGCTACGCGATGATGATGCAGACGCCCGAACGACTGTTCGACCGTGTGCTTCGCAACATTCGCGCGCTTCTCGCCGAGCGCCGATCGAAGAACCTGCGTGGTCCGCTGGTGAACCTTCAGTTCCTCGTCTGGAAGCAGAACTACCGGACGATTCCCCAGATGTACGAGCTCGCGCGCGAGCTCAATGTCGACTCGATCATCTTCAGTGGTTTGTCCCATCTTGGCGCGGAGCAGAAGATGTCGCCCGCCGAAACCGATGAAATGATGGCTCTCTATGAAGAGATCGTGCGTGTGGACGAGCTCCGGAGAATCAGCTCGATCGAGAGCCTCGAGCAGGACCTCACGCCGAGAGTCGAAGACATGACAGCCAGACTCGCCGCGGAGAGAAACGGTCGCGGGCTGATCGCCAAGGCCGCCGCGTTCATCGGTCGCGACGATTTCACGTTTGCCGAAAAGGCGAGTCACTGGTTGAAGATGAGAAGGAACGCGAAGGTCGACGCCCAGCTCGCGATGCTCGAAGAGCAGTGCATCATCTCCTGGCACTCGATGGTTATCCGCACGATTGGTACGGTGGCGCCCTGTTGCATTCTCCAACACGTGCCGCTCGGGAACATCTACGCGACATCCGTTCGCGACGTGTGGTTTGGGGAGCGATTCGTCAAACTCCGTGGAGAGTTGAGCCGAATCATCCGGGAAGGGGATGCCTGGCAGTCGGATCCGACGCAAGACGAGATCGTCCTGCCGATGTGCGGAGGTCGCGGCACGGACGCGTGCCCGATTCGAACCTTCTATTTCCGACGCGACCTCGGCTTTCGCCAGTCGCTTTCCGAGCGGATTCGTGAGTCGAGAGGGTGAGCCACGACAGCAGACGGGCCACTACCCGCCTCCGCAGTAGAATTGGTGTGAGGAATGCGGGCTAGCTCCAATGGCCTGAACTTAGGGACGAAAGTTAAGTTAGAACGTAGAACGATGAATGTTGGCCCCTGAAGACCCTGGTCGGGACCCTTTTCTGGGTTCGAACTTCATCGTTCATCGTTCTAACTTCAGCCTCTTCCTCAGAGTTCAGCCCATTGGGGTTAGTTCAGCCACCCCTTGCCGCTGCGGGCTGCCCGATACCCCATCGGGAAGAAATTTCTCCGAGGTGCCGTTAATCGGGTGTTCGCAGTGGGGTGTGCGGGCGTGCGGAGCGACGAGTGGTGCGCCGAACTGGCGAACCAGTCGTCACTCCGGGTGCTTTCGCCACCTGTGATAGGCTTTTGCAAGTTTCTGAAGGAGATATAGCTTTGCCGACCGTCAACAAAACCGAGATCATCGGACAGTATCGGGTGCACGATCAGGACACCGGATCGCCCGAAGTGCAGATTGCGCTTCTTTCGAACCGGATCAACTACCTGACCGACCACTTCAAGAGCCACGCGAAGGATCACCACAGCCGTCGCGGCCTCCTGAAGATCGTCGGCCGCCGTCGCCGCCTTCTCGATTATCTGAAGAGCATCGACGTCGAGCGCTACCGCGCAGTCATCGAGAAGCTCGGCATCCGCAAGTAAGTTCACGGACACGAAAGGGCGGCCGCATTCCGGCCGCCCTTTCGCATGTTTCGGAGAAGAAGGCAGGGGGCGACTGGTCCGTTTCAGTTTCATTTTTCAGCTTTCCGCAAAGCCGGAAGTCTGAAGGTTGGAACTCGAAACCCACCCCTGGCCCGTCCGGGCCCGATTCTCCGGTAAGACAAACAATCAGCGACGGGTCCCTCGATCGAGGAGATCCGTCGATATGACATATCGGGACGCCGGAAACGTGGCTTCCCGCGGAGACAATCGATGAAATTGACCAAGGAACTACAAGTCGGCGGAAGCACCCTCTCGTTCGAGACGGGCGAGCTCGCCAAGCAGGCCGACGGATCGTGCGTCGTGCGCTTCGGCGACACGGTCGTGATCGCGACTGCCTGCTACAAGGAAGGCGCCGGCCCGGGCGACTTTATGCCGCTCACGGTCGACTACAAGGAGTACACCTACGCCGGCGGACGCATCCCGGGAGGCTTCTTTAAGCGCGAAGGGCGTCCGACAGAGAAGGAAATCCTGACCTCGCGCCTGATCGACCGGCCGCTGCGCCCGTCGTTCATCAAGGGCTACCGCCAGGAAACTCAGATCATCGCTCTCGTCCTCTCGGCCGATGGGGAGAATGATCCCGACATCCTCGCGATCAACGCCGCCTCGGCCGCCCTCGCCGTATCCGAGATTCCGTTCCCGAACCCGATCGGCGCCGTCCGCATGGGCTACATCGACGGACAGCTCGTCGTAAATCCGACGAACTCGCAGCGCGACCTCTCCGATCTCGACCTCGTCGTTGCAGGTACGCACGACGCGATCGTCATGGTCGAAGCAGGCGCCCGCGAAGTCTCCGAGTCACTCGTGCTCGACGCGCTCGAGCGTGCGCACCAGGAGATCCGCAGGATCGTCGCAGTGCAGAACGAGCTTCGCGCCGCAGTCGGTAAGTCGATGATCGAAGTCGTCTACATGCCGAAGTACACGCCGGAGATCTTCGAAGCGGTCTCGAAGAAATGGGGTGCGCAGCTTCGCGACGCGCTGATGACGCTGGGCAAGCACACGCGCACCGACGCAGTCGATGCCGTCGTCGCGCAGGCGCTCCTCGACGTTCCGGCCGATGACGCCGACTTGCTCGCCGCGCACAAGGCAGTCCTCGCGGAGCTCGAGACACAGATCTTCCGCGATCTCATCATCAAGGACGGCAAGCGCCTCGACGGTCGCAGGACCGACGAAGTCCGCCCGATCTGGATCAAGCTCTCCACGCTTCCGCGCACGCATGGCTCCTCGGTCTTCACGCGCGGTGAGACGCAGGCGCTCGTCACCGTGACGCTTGGAACTCCCCGCGAAGCCCAGAAAATCGAGGACTTCGAAGGCGAGACGTTCCAGCGCTTCATGCTGCACTACAACTTCCCCCCGTTCTCGGTCGGTGAAGTGAAGTTCCTTCGCGGTCCCGCACGCCGCGAGATCGGTCACGGCAACCTCGCGCGGCGCGCACTTGCGCCGCTGCTTCCCGCTGAGGCCGACTTCCCGTACACGATCCGCATCGTCTCCGACATCCTCGAGTCGAACGGCTCGTCGTCGATGGCGAGCGTTTGCGGCGGGTCCCTCTCGATGATGGACGCGGGAGTTCCCGTTCGTGCCGCAGTGGCCGGCGTCGCGATGGGGCTGGTGTCCGACGGTGACAAGGCCGTCGTGCTCACCGACATCGCCGGCATGGAAGACCACGAAGGCGATATGGACTTCAAGGTCGCCGGCACCGAGGCGGGCATCACGGCGCTCCAGATGGACATCAAGATCTCGGGCCTTTCGCGCGAGATCATGGCGCGCGCTCTCGAACAGGCACGTCAGGGACGCCTTCACATCCTCGGAAAGATGAACGAGGCGATCACCGCGCCGCGTACGGCCCTCTCGGCCTTCGCTCCGCGCCTTTACACGATTCAGATCCCGAAGGACAAGATCCGCGACGTCATCGGCTCCGGTGGCAAGACGATCCGCTCGATCGTCGAACAGACTGGTTGCAACATCGAGGTCGAGGACGACGGGAAAGTGGTCATCGCCTCGTCCGACGAAGCGTCGGCGAACCAGGCGATCGAGATCATCAAAGGCCTCACCACGGTCCCGGAGATCGGGAAGCGCTACACCGGCACGGTTCGCCGCGTCGAGGCGTATGGCGCCTTCATCGAGATCATCCCGGGCCAGGACGGACTGCTTCACGTGTCGGAGCTCGACCACGTTCGCGTCAAGAACGTGACCGACTACGTGAACCTCGGCGATAAGGTCGAGGTCGAAGTCGTCGGCGTCGACCCGGAGAGCGGGAAGATCCGCCTTTCGCGCAAGCCGCTCCTTCCGCCCCCGACGCCGGAGCAGGTTGCGGCTGCTGCAGCAGCGGCCGCCGAGCGCGGCGAACGTGGAGACCGCCCGCATCGCGGC
>JACPDH010000047.1 GCA_016184115.1 Acidobacteriota bacterium
CGACCTATTCTCGATCTCTCCCGACGAGATCGGCGACACGACCGTCGACATGACGATCGCGGACGGTCACATCGTGCACGAGGAGTAAGGCACGCCGGAATCACCTTACGACATTGCTTCAGACGCCCGAAGCAACATTTCCGCGCTTAGTGCGAGCGTCTCGCCGTCACGACTTGACCAGGACGACTCCCGCCTCGATGAGAGTCTCGCGTCGCGTTTCCGGAGTGAGGCATTCGTCGATCGCATCGATGATCTCGGCGGCCCACGGCGGAAACGCTCCCTCGTTTGGACCGAGCGCGAGGCGGACAATGGCGCGTATGTGCTCCGCGAAGCGCTTCGGTCTGTTTGTGAGGCCGAAGATCGCCGGCTCGCAGAATCCGACCCTTCGCGCTGCGGCCGCGAAGAACTCTCGATCAAAGAGCCACTTGTCGTCGCGCCGGCGCAGCCGGACGGTCAACCAGTTCATGTTCGAGCGCACGGAGATGTCGCGGCAGAAGCCGTCGAGCGTTCGGGCAAGCTCGGGTGAGAGCCGCTGCGATGCGGCCGGAAGTCGGGACGCCGCCGCGAGGAATGAGCGCAGCTCACGTGGGAGCGCGCCGGAACGCCGAGGCGCTCGCCCTCCGTCGAGGTCGAGAAGCGCCTGAAAGACCGCGGCCACGAGTCGGTTGCCGGAGGCGAACGGCTCGAAGAAAATCGCTACTCCGCCCGGACGGAGGATGCGCGCCGACTCGGCGATCGTTCGCGCCGGTGATCGCAGATGGTGGAGAATCGCTCCGCCGACGACGAGATGGAACTGCCTCGGCGCGAAGAGCAATCGCTCCGCGTTCTGCTGCAACACCGGGACACGCCGCTTCGGGTAGCGCTCGGCGAGTGTCGCGCGCAACGCTTTGAGCAACGGGAGCGAAAGGTCGCTCGCAACGAGCTCCGCATCCGGATAGAGATCGAGAAGCGGCACGACTGTGTTGCCTCCACCCGATCCCAGATCGAGGATCCGGAGTGGTCCTTCTCTCTCCACGAGCGAGAAGTGTTGCTGCGCCTCGGTGAGGAGGCTCATCCAGTAAGGCGTCGCCTGGTAGCGCGCGAGGTAGACGCCGGCGTCTTCGAGGAACTGGCCATGGATGTAACGCGCGACGGTCGCGTCGGAGTAGCGCGGTGAGTAGATGCCCGCCCACGCCGGGTCGGCGTCTCCAAGATCGGCAACGCCGGTAGTGAGCTCGAGGCCGTCGAAGAGCATGCGGGACGTTACCACGGCGGAGAGGTTCGACTCCGCATCTCCCTTCCCGCGTCGCGCACACTCCGCCGTTTCTGGCATGATTGCGCCGGCCCTGAGATCGCGATCAACCCGAATGGAACGCACCGAGATCGAGTCGCTCGTCGCGACGGACCTGAAAAAGCGCGGAGTGGCGCCGCGCCGCGCCGACGATTTCGCGGAGCGCTTCGGGCGTTTTGCGAGTGCGGCCCGGCTCGCTGACGGGAACGACGCCTTCGTCGCGATGGCGGAGTGGGGCCGGATGATCGATGAGGACGAGGAACGCGCGATCAGCGAACGATTCGTGTCGATGCTCGAACAGAATCGGGCACTCGGCGACGCGTTCGCCGATGGCGTCGCGCTCATTGCCAGCGATGCCAGCGCCGTCGGCCTCTTCGGCGACTCCGGCATCCCGAGCGACCGCAGCTTCGTGACCGAGGCGATCGATCGTGCGATGGGCCACGTCCTTCCCGTGCCGCGCGACGACCACAACCTCTCCTGGCTGATGCTCCGCCTCATGCAGACGCGGCACAGCCGTGAAGCATTCGCGACGATGCCGCTCGAGCGATTCATCCGTCTGCTGCGAATCATGGTGCCCGACGACCGCCCCAACATGTGGTCGCGGGTACGCAACTCGTTCGCCGACGGCATGCGACTGCTCGCTGCGCGCGTCACCGCACAAGGGCTTTCCGAAGCACTGCGCTCGCGCAGCCACCACTCTCAGGTCTCGACTTCGCCATTCTTCAAACTCTCGCGCGTGACCGATGACCTTCTCGCTGCACGGGGAAGCGGCGACGAGATGCGCTCCGCGCTCGCCGCGTGGCGCAAGATCCTCGGTCTGTGCCGAGGCGAGATGGCACAGATTTACCGGAACCTCGAGACCGATGGCGTCAACGTCGACATCGTCTACAGCCTCACCGTCATCACGATCTGTCTCGATCGGCTCGAACAGATGGTTGCCGTCATCGAGGCGCCGACATTCGAGATCTTCGCGCAACGCGTCCAGAAGATGCTGAGCAGCCTCATCGACGCGACTCATCGCGACCGAAGCATCAGCGATCTCATCAGCACGAACGTCCAGATGCTGCATCGCCGAATCGTCGAGCGCTCCGGCGAGACCGGCGAGCACTACATCGCGATGTCGAAGCGAGAGTACCGGCAAATCTGGCTCGCCGCGGCGGGAGGTGGATTCCTCACGGCCTTCACGGCGGCGATCAAAATGAGCGTGACGCACGCGGAGCTGCCACTCTTCGTCGAAGGCTTCCTCGCATCGCTCAATTACGCCGGCTCGTTCCTCCTCCTCCAGGCGTTCGCGTTCATTCTCGCCACCAAGCAGCCGGCGATGACCGCAGCGACGCTCGCAAAGATCATCCGGGAACGAAAGGGGCACGAGCGCAGCGAGGAGATCGTCGAGTTTCTCGCGCGCATCAGCCGCTCGCAGCTCGCCGCCGCGATCTCGAACGTTCTCGTCGTGTTCGCCACCGCGTTCGCGTTCGTCTTCATCTGGCAACAGGCGGTCGGGCACCCTTACCTCGAGCGTCATGCGGCACAGGAAGTGTTCGTGACGCTCAGTCCGGTGAACAGCGGAACGATCTTCTACGCCGCGCTCACGGGAGTGCTGCTTTATCTCGGCAGCCTCGCCGGCGGCTGGCTCGAGAACTGGTCGATGTACCACAAGATCCCGCAGGCGATTCGTGAAGGTGGCGCGGGAGAGCTGGTCGGTCGCCATCGAACGAAGAAGGCCGCCGAGCTTTACACACGCAACGTGGCAGGCTGGGGCACGAACATCGCCCTCGGTTTTCTTCTCGGGATGACTCCTGCACTCGGCAAGTTCTTCGGGCTACCACTCGACGTAAGGCACGTGACGCTGTCGACGGGCATGCTCGCGCTTGGGGCGGCGAGCCTCGAACTGGACCTTTTCAATTTTGCGTGGTTCATGCGTGCGGTCGGTGGAATCGGCACGATGTTCGCGCTGAATCTAAGCGTCGCCTTCGCGTTCTCGCTTCTCAGCGCCGCGCGAGCCTACGGCCTCTCCGGCCGTGAGCTGTTCGACATCGTCCGGACTCTCGGCGTGCACCTGCGCCGTTCGCTCCGCGACTTCATCGTCCCGCCGCGCGACGAGCCCGAAGCGTCGGCGCACCACTGACTCGTCTCGACCTCCTTCGTGCTATCGAAAGACACGCTGGCGGAACGTGCCCTGGCGGAACAGAATAGGGATGCACGAATTGCCACTCGAACCGCGACCAGCGCGCGCCTTTCCCGCGCGCTGGCGCAAGGCCATGTCGCGGAGTAGGATCACGGAGAGCGCCTGCCAATGATCTCGATCGTCGAATTCACGTCGCTGCTCCAGCGGGCAGTGAAGGCCGCCCAGCTCTACGGAACGACAAACCACCCGCGAACGCGTGAGGCGCTCGATCACCTGATCGCACACACCGGAACGCTCCTCACCGCAACGCCGCGCCTGCAGATCGTCGTTTCTCAGAATCGCGTGTTCGTCGATGGTCAACTGGTCCGCCAGCAGAACCCCGCGTTGAAGTGGTTCATTGACCAGCTGATGGAGAGACGGCTCAACGGATTCGTGATGGCGCACGGCATTACCGGCGACGAGATCGAGCAGGTCGTGAAGATCCTCGTGCTCAAGCCTCAATCGCTCAGCGATGCTGGTGGGGCCGCGCAGCTGCTCGCTGAGGTCAACGCATCGCACGTACGACTCAGCTACGTCCGCTACGAGGAGGTACGCGAAGGTGAGATCGTCGTCCCTGAAGATTCGCTCGTCGGCGACGGAACCGGCGGCGTGGGTTCGGGAACCGCGCTTGGAGCAGGCGCGATGGGTGCCGCGGGCCTTGCTGGCGCGCTGGCGCAGGCGATGGGGTTTGGAAAAGGCATGGGTGAAGGGGGAGGATTTCCCGACCTGCCTCCCGGCGGCCTCGACGAAGACGCCGCGATCGAACACCTCTCTCGGATGGTGAGGGCCTGGGCCGGCGGAGCGGAGGGAGGGAGTGGCGAAGGGAGTGGCACGGGCGGACCAGGCGCGGGATCGGGAGGACCGGGCCTGGGATCGGGCGATTCGATGCCGCGGACGATTCGATTCCAGACGTTCGCGTCGAACGTCGCCTCATGGCTGCGCGAGCAGTCGGTCGACGTGATGCGCCTTCGCGCGCGCCTCAACGAAATGGGCATCTCGAAGGACGAGCTCGAAGAACTGCTCCACGCGATCGCGTGGGAAAAGCTCGGCACGGAAGAGCGACTCGCGAAGGCCCTCGAGCAGAACCTGATATTCGAGCTGCCGCAGGAGAAGATCCTCGGGTTCGTCCTCGAACTGCTCAGTGATGGACGTATCGCTGATGCCGCGCGCCTGATCGAGCGTCTCGGGTCGGGTCTATTCGTCGAATCGCACGATCTCCGGCGCACGACGAGCGACGCGTTCGTCAGAATCGCTGCGTGGGAGAGCGATCCGGGACTGCCACCCGAAATCGAAGGACTCGTCGACAAGCTGCTCTTCACACATTTCGTACGGGAATCGGATGCGCAGATTCACGAGCGATCGATGGCCGCGATCGAGAATGCCTACGACTCCTGGATCGCGCGTGACCAGATTGCGAAGGCGTACCAGGCGCTCCGAAAGCTCGAGAGCGCGGCGGCGGCAGGCGCTGCACAGGCACCCTGGAAAGGTGAAGTGTTCGGCGTGCTTGCCACG
>JACPDH010000028.1 GCA_016184115.1 Acidobacteriota bacterium
CAACCGCGTGCCGACGCTGAGTGCGACATCTGCGCAATGCACGCGTGCCTGCGCGCGGAGGAGCTCCGAGCCATTCCTCGCGGCGGCCTCCCAGAGAGCGACCGCCGTCTCCACGCCGGCCATCGCCAGGGCGAGCTCGAATACCGCGTGTTGCTGGCGCATCAGCTTTCCATGGAACGCAGCAAGCGTGCACTCCGAAAGAAACCGAGCCGCCTTGGCGACGAGGGGACCATTGACCTGTTCCAGTCCTGCCACCTTGTCGGCGAGGCCGTCGTAGAAGCCTCCCTTCCCCCGCACGTTCTCGCGGATTCGAAAGACGCCGATGATGTTCTGCTGGATCTCCGAGGTGCCCTCGTAGATGGTGAGGATCTTCGTGTCGCGCTTGATCTTCTCGACTTCGTATTCGGCGCAGTAGCCGTAGCCGCCGAGCGCCTGGATTGCATCTTCGGCCGCCGCGTTGCCTGCCTCGGTCGCAAAGAGCTTCGCGACCGAGCCTTCGATCTGGCGGTCGGTCTCGCTCGAGTCGAGCAGCGAGGCGACGTATTCGATGTACGCCTGTGCGGCGGCAAGTCTCACGCTGTGCGGCACGATCAACTTGTGTGTGTAGCCCTGCTTTTCGTAGAGAAACGTGCCGAATTGCTTTCGCTGCTTCGAGTAGGTGATCGCGCGCTCGAGTGCCGCGAGTCCACCTCCCAGACCGAACGCCGCAACCATGAGGCGCGTGAAGCCGAAGACCTCGTTCGATTGTTTGATCCCCGCGCCTTCTTCGGTCCCGACGATGTTCTCCGCCGGAATCACGACGTCCTCGAGGATCACCTGCGATGTGTTCGAGAGGCGAATACCATGTTTCTCCTCCTGCTTGCCACACGAGAATCCAGGCGTCGTCCGCTCCACGACGAAGAAGGTCGGGCCGTTCTCGGTCTTGGCGAGGATCGTATAGAGGTCGGCGATCGCTCCGTTCGAGATGAATTGCTTGACGCCGTTGAGCTTGTAATGCGTGACGCGACCGCTTGCGTCGCAGATGCGCTCCGCCGTCGTTCGAAGATTCTCGACGTTGGAGCCGGCTTCGGGCTCGGTGACGCCGTACGCCACGATCAGCCCTTCGTTGGCGATTCGCTTCATCCAGCGCTCTTTCTGCTCGTGCGTGCAGCCGACCCGGATCGGATCGGTGCCGAGCGCGACGGCGAGCATCGAGGTCGCGACGCCGAGATCGATCTTCGCGAACTCGCAGGAGAGGCGGTAGACGTCGTAGGCGCCACCGCCGAGACCGTCGTACTCTGCCGGAATGAAGAGGAGATGCAACCCGACGTCGCTGCTCATCATCGCGCGAACGACTTCGGCCGGGCATTCGTCGTTGCGATCCCACGCGAGCCTTTTCTCGAACGGCATCTCGCGATCGGCGAACTCCCGAAGCGTTCCGAGAATCATCTCCAGGTCTGCCGTGTCGAGTCGCTTGAGCTCCATGGCGTTACCTTTCCGAAGGCGTCTCTCGGGGAGATCGCCTGCGCACACGCGGACTGGTGAATGGCACCCTCCGCGAAACCTCCATTTGCAGTCATCAGGGTGCGATCGAGCGGGGTCATGCGACACAGGTGCATGTGACCCGCCCCACAGACACGTGAAGCGTGCCGCGCGTTGCGGGAAGGAAATCGAGTGCCGTGCCGGTCGAAACCGGCTTCATGGTTCGGCGCGTGAACCTGCGGGGCTCGATGAAGCACCGGGATGCGAATGGCATCGACCGCCGCTTCGCCATCAGCTCATTCGATGCGTGTGCCGGGCGCAGCGCTCGCATCCGCATTCAGCGCATAGGTGCCGATGATGGTTGCCTTGTCGAGGATGTGGCCCTCGATCGCGGCGATCGCATCGGGGCCGCGAAACTTCTCTGGCAGAGCGAGCGAATCGACGTCGAGCGCGTAGACGGTGAAGTGATAGTGGTGGAGTCGCTCGTCGTTGAACGGAGGCCAGGGGCCGTCGTAACCGCCGTAGTCCCCTCCCATGTCAGGGTCGTCGCCAAACCACGAGGTGTAGTCGTTGATGCCTCGCACGCCGATCGCGGTTCGCCCGGGCTGCTTTCCCTTCGGCACGATGCCATCAGCGTCGATGCCCTCGGTGAGCTCTGTCGTCGTCGGGGCGACGTCGACGAGTACCCAGTGGTAGAAGTCGACGCGTGGGAGGTCGATCGGCACCGTGCGATCGGGTTTGTTGACGTCGTCGCCGACCGAGGGGACATCGGGATCGTGACAGACGATCGCGAACGACTTTGTTTCCGCGGGGAACTCCGACCATGCGAGATGGGGGCTCTTGTTAGGCCCGGGTACTGGGCCGTCGGCGCCTGGCGCTCCCATCGCATTCGAAACTGGTATGCGCTGCCCATTCACGATCGATCTGCTCGTGAGCTTCATGGTCGGTATCTCCTTTCGGGGTGCGGCGTCGAGCCTAAAGTATCAAGCTTTTCCGCGCGGTGCGCGTCTGGCGTGGAGGTGGCAGCGACATACCGTGCGGATATGACTCCGGCCGCACGTCGCCGTGTGATTGCTCGCCTGCATGAGTGTGATGCGTGCCCGAACGAGGTTCGTCGGCCGCGACTCCGTCGTAGACTTCGCATGGAGGTTCAGCATGATTCTCTTGAATCCGAAGGCGCCCGGCAACTTGCCGCTCGACGCTCGCTCGCGTGAAATCGTGCTTGCGACCATCGACTTCTTCGAGCGGAAAGGCAAGCGCCGGTTGCGTGAGGACGACCTCAACCGTGTCTGGTACGGCGACTTTCTCGATTTCGTCAAGAAGGAACGGGTCTTCGCCGACCTCCTGACTCCACCCGGCCTCGGGGGACCCAACGCGAGGTGGGACAGCTACCGCAACACGTTCTTCAACGAGGTGTTAGGCTTTTATGGTCTCTGCTATTGGTACACGTGGCAGGTCTCGATCCTCGGTCTCGGGCCTCTCTGGATGAGTAAGAACGAGGTCATGCGAAAGCGTGCCGCACAAGCTCTCACCGACGGCGGCATTTTCGCTTTCGGTCTCTCCGAAAAGCAGCATGGCGCCGACATTTACTCGACCGAGACGCTGCTGCGGCAGGCGCCGAATGGCGGATGGCTCGCGAATGGGAGCAAGTACTACATCGGCAACGGCAACGAGGCTTCGATCGTTTCGGTATTCGGCCGAATCTCTCCTGACGAGTACGTCTTCTTCGGCGCCGATCCGAAGCGGGTGGGCTACGAGCTCGTCAAGAACGTCGTCGCAAGCCAGTCGTACGTCGCCGAGTTCAATCTCAAGGATTACTCGGTGAGCGACGACGAGATCCTACTGCGCGGCTCTGACGCCTGGAACGCGTCCCTCAACACCGTCAACGTAGGGAAGTACAACCTTGGCTGGGCGTCGATCGGAATCTGCACCCACGCGTTCCACGAGGCGATCAACCATGCTGCAGGACGGCGGCTCTACGGTATGTCGGTAACAGACTTCCCGCACGTTGCACGCATGTTCACGGATGCGTGGGCGCGGCTCCTGGCGATGAAGATCTTCGCACTGCGCGCGTGCGACTATCAGCGTTCGGCATCGCTCGAGGACAGGCGCTACCTCCTCTATAACCCCGTCGTGAAGATGAAGGTGACGACGGAGGGGGAGAAAGTGATCGACCTCATCTGGGACGTCATCGCGGCGAAGGGATTCGAAAAGGACATGGTCTTCGAGATGGCGGCGCGCGACATTCGCGCCCTGCCGAAGCTCGAAGGAACGGTGCACGTCAACATCGCGCTCATCGTCAAATTCATGGCGAATTATTTTTTTCGGCCGGCGGAGATGCCGGTCATCCCGCGGCGCGACGACGCGGCGCACGACGCATTCCTCTTCGACCAGGGCCCGGCGTCGGGGCTCGGCAAGATCCGATTCCACGACCCCGACCCGGTCTTCGCTCGCTTCGCCCACCTGCCTAACGTCACACTCTTCCGTGAGCAGATCGCGGCGTTCAAACGGATGCTCGCCGCCGCTGCGCCGACTGACGAACAGAAGGCCGATGTCGGCCTTCTCCTCGGCCTCGGCGAGATATTTACGCTCATCGTGTATGCGCAGCTCGTGCTCGAAGGCGTACCGCATCACGGAATTCCCGACGACGTCGTCGATCAGATGTTCGACGTATTCGTGCGCGATCTATCGAGATATGCCGTCGATCTTCATGCGCAACCTTCGGCGACGCAGGTCCAGTCGGAGCTTTGCCTCAAGATCGTGCGGCGACCGGCGTACGACGATGCACGATGGTCGATGGTCTGGAAAGAACGGGTCCTTTCGATGCGCGATTCGTACCAGATGAACGAGTAGCGGCGATCAGCGATTGGGGTCACACCGAAAGTTGAAAGTTTTCGACGCAGTGCTCCGCGGCTAAGTGCCCGTTCGCAAAATTCGGCTACACAGGCCGTGAGTGCCGAGGCGTCGGATGTGAGTGCGATTCGATTGCGATTGGGGTCACACCGAAAGTTGAAAGTTTTCGGCGCAGGCGATGGCGAGCGATTGGGGTCACACCGAAAGTTGAAAGTTCTTGGCGCAGGGCTCCGCGCCTAAGGCCAAAATCACCGAATGGTCCGAGGCCGCCCACGGCCAATCAACGAACGGCGGTGGAGTGGTTGTCCTGAAGTTGCTGTACGAGGCTCCGCAGCGCTTCGGCATAGCCCGGATCGCTGCGAGCGAGCGCTTCGCTGCGGCGCACCAACTGACCGGCGGCCTGCCCGGTAATACCCAACCAATGTCCGATTGATTCGAGCGGCACCTCGGCTTCCTTCCACGCGAGCTCAGCCAGCGCTTTCCGGGCGGGGGCATGGGAGCGCTTGCGGAGACGTTCGATGGACAGCGAGAACTCCACCGAAACAAGCGCGATCACGGTTTCAAGCGCGGGTCGCACGAAGATCCGTTCCTCCCTCGAGTGTTCGCGAATCTCGCGCCGGTCGCCGACCATCGACTGCATCTTGTCGCGGAAGGCGTCACCTCCGAGATAGATCCGGCCTACGAGTTGTTCCCATGGGTTATACGAGGCTCCGCGTCCGTCGGCGACGAATCGTCGGTACGCCTCGCAACGTTCCGAGAAGGAACCGCTTCCGAACTGCGAGAGCGTCCACTCGCTGTCCAGCCAGAGTGGGACGGGGCCGAGCCCTGCGGTCGCTCGGTAGTTGCTCCATTGGTAATCGGACGCGTGCGTCACGGCGCCGCAACGAACGGGATTGAGCACCGTGTAGCGCACCAGCTCGAGCAGATGCGATTCCCGCTCGACGAGGATTCCCTTGAACCGCCCCTGGAACAAATGTCCCACGCGCCGATGTCTCGCGTTGAACGTCTGCGCCCAGGTTTCGTTGAGGCGTTTGACGCCGTACGAGAGCGTCGGTTCGGGCGTCTCGAGGAGAAGGTGGTAGTGGTTACGCATCAGAACCCAGGCGTGAAGGCGCCATCGGCTTAGACTGACGACATCGCCGAGGATTTCGGTGAAGAGGCTGCGATCGCGATCGGAACGGACGATGTCGCACCGGCCGTTGCCGCGAGCAGTCACGTGCCAGATCGCGCCAGGGTGTTCGAGACGTAGGGGTCTTGCCATTCCGCGGAGGTGAGGCGAGTGCGGAAGCCGAGGTGTGTGCACGCCGAATGTACCTCGGCCGGGGTTCGAACGCGACAAAAACTTTCACGATGAAAACTTTCAACTTTCGGTGTGACCCCACGACACGTTCGTATAATTCTGCGGATGTTCCGCCTCGAGACCGAACGGCTAGTGATTCGAGAATGGGAGCCTCGTGATCGCGATGCATTCCGCGCGATGGCGCAGGATACGGTCGTGATGCGTTACATCAACGGCGGCTGTCCTTTGAGTGAGGATGAAATCGACGCAGCGCTTGCGCGCCAGCGTCGCAACGCGTCGGAGCTCGGCTACTGCATGGGAGCGTTGGTCGAGAAGGCGACGGGCCAGGTAGTGGGCGTGGCCGGCATGCAGCCGCTTGGAACGACGGGCGATCTTGAGATCGGCTGGTGGCTCGCTCCGCGGGTCTGGGGTCGTGGCTACGCGACAGAGGCGGGTGGCGCCGCGAAGAGTCACGTCTTCGAGTATCTAGGCAGGAAGCGAGTGGTCGCCATCATCGACCCGCCGAACGAGCCGTCGAAGCGAGTGGCGTTGCGGCTCGGGCTTCGTTTCGAGCGACGCGCGACGGGCGAGGAGCTCGGCCATCGCCTCCCAGACATCGTGGTCGACTTGTTCGGGCTCGAAACGTGAGCATGCGAGCATAAGTGGGGTCATAAGTGGGGTCACACCGAAAGCTGAAAGTTTTCGGTTCGCGTCTCTGCCCTCACTCTCCTCTCCCGAGCCGCCGTCCCCGCCGAAAACTTTCAACTTTCGGTGTGACCCCGTTGGTGTTCGGTGTGACCCCGTTGGTGACCCCGTTGGTGCTCACTCAGAACGTACGGCCTACGAAGAGGTATAGAGCCTGGTCGCCACCTTCGCCGAATCCGGCCGCGAGGTAGAGCGGACCGAACGAGGTATCCGCGCCGAGCACGAGACTGCCCGCGTACCGCAGGTCGGACGCGCTCACGTCGTCCGCGGTCTCCCAGAGGTTGCCCGCCTCGACCGAACCGCCGACGTAGATGCCGTCGCCGAGTCCTAGGGGAAGATCACCGGCGCGGTAGAGGTAGAGCGCGGTCACATTCCCGCCGTATTGGCCGCGGACGCTCCTCGATGGAGCGCCGGAAAGCCTGAACAGGCCCCCGAGCGTGAAGGTCTCGGGTGACGAGGAGCCGAGCGCGCTATAAAGATTCGACAAGCCAAGAACCGTGTGCCGGCCGTGGGTGCCCGCCAGGCCAACGAAACTGGCCAGGCGCTGATAGTCGCCTTCAGCGCCGAGATTCTCGCGCGAATCGAAGTAGTCGGCGACGACGAAGTACCCTTGGCGAGGGAAGTTCATGTTGTCGAACTGGTCGACGATTGCGCTGGCGTGGATGCCGCCTGAATCGTACTCGAGTTCGCGATCCAGACCTGCGGGGGGCACCGCGCCAGCACCGCCTCGGATTTCGGCAAGTGTGGTTCCATTGACCAGCCCCAGCCTGAGCTCGGCGTATTCGCCGAGTTGCAGCCCGAGATCGAGCTCGAACGCGCCAGTATCGAAACGATACGGCGCGACCGCGCCGGTGGCCGCGGGCACCTGCAAGTACTCCGTCGTTGTGCTCTGGCGCGCTCCTGCGGAGACGAACCACGTCTGGTGAATGCTCAGCGGCTGATAGAGCTCGGCGGAGATCGCCGGGTTCTCGCCAAGCTGTGCGTGGACTTTCAACTCGCCACGACGTCGGTTGAGCCGCGTCATTGTGTAGGAGGTGAGCGCGTCAAAGGAGCTTTCACCTTCGAGATCGGCTACGACATTGAGCCCTAAGCGTAGGATGTTAGGTCCCCAAGGTTTGTCGATCGCCTCGATGTAGAGCTCGAAATCGTGGTCGATCGGCTTCAGACGGAAGTCGATTCGTTCGTAATCGCCGGTCTCGTAGAGGCGCTCGAGATCCTGGCGTATCGCCTCCAGGTCCAACGGATCACCGGGTCGGATTCTCACCTGGCGCATCACGAATCTCGAGTCGGCGGTGGAGCTCTGCGTAAGTTGGATCGACCGCACCTTCGCATCGGAGAACGACCGCTTCCGGCGGATGCGCTCGAGTCGGGCCCGATACACTCCTTCGGGAAGGCTGTACCGCTCCAGCTCCGGCGCGACGTCCCGTGCCGCGGCCTCGCCGAACGGCACCATCTCGAGCCCCCGTTCGAATTGAGCCGAGCCGAAGCCTGTGAGCCGCGGTCTGACGATCACGTCGGCGAGCTTTGATTGTGCTCGCGTGTTCGCGGCGATCTGAAACCCCATCACCTGACCGGTGACGCTTCCGATCGACCAGAGTTGCTTTTCCTCCATTGGTTGGCCGACATCGACCGCGATGATTACCTCGGCGCCCATCTCACGGGCGAGATCGACGGGGAGATTGCGCGCAAGTCCACCATCGACGAGAGTGCGACCGTCGATGACGACAGGGGAGAAGATGCCGGGGATCGACATGCTCGCGCGGATTGCCTGGCCAAGGTCCCCTCCGCGCAGCACGACAAGGTCACCGCTCGCGAGGTCGGTCGCGGCCGCGCGGAATGGAATCGGAAGGAGATCAAAGTCTTCGATACCCGCAGCCTGCAACGCCATCTCCTGGAGAGCGAATCCGAGCTGCTGGCCGCTGATGAGTCCGGGCGGGATCTGCACGGATCCGCGGTTGAATCCCGCCTCGAAACGGGTGAGATAAGTCTGATCGTCGACCTTGCGCCGGTAAGGCAGGTGGCGTCGCGGTGGTCGGTCGTCGAGAAGATTTCGCCAGTCAGTGGTCGCGAGAATCGTCTCCATTTCGGAGGGTGAAACTCCCGATGCATAAAGGCCGCCGACGATCGCGCCCATGCTGGTCCCCGCGAGGCAGTCGACCGGGATTCGCATTTCCTCCAGAACCTTGAGTGCGCCGACGTGCGCGCTTCCGAGCGCAGCTCCGCCGCTCAACACGAGTCCGATTCGAGGACGGCGAGGTACTCCCGGCTCGTTAGGCTCCCCGCACGACCCATGCGCCGGGCGACAGATGAGTACGGTTGCGGCGACAAGGAGGATGCAAGCTCTCTTCATGCAGCATTCCTCGGCGAGGACGACGACGACGGTGTGTGGGATGGGCCTTTCTGTTGAACGCCCGTCGATGCTAGCGATCGATCGCCGCCGCGTAGGTGTCAGCGGTCACATGGGGAGGGCGGAACGCGTAAGCAGAGCCGGACGGCTGCTGTTCGTCGTTCATCTCCGTCGGCCGGCCCTCGAGATTGGTATCCTCGCTCGCGGTTCCGTAAACTCGCATCGCAAGCGAGCGAACGGTGACGATGGGACCGGTGTGCGCGAGCCCGGGACGAGGAGGAGTCGATGTTCTCGAAGACGCTATTTGCCGGATGGGGCGACATGGATTTCAATTCGCACATGAAGAACACTGCCTTTCTCGACAAGTCGGCGGACGTGAGGATGATGTTCTTCTCCGAGCGCGGCTTCCCGATGCGAGAGTTCGTTCGCATGAGGCTGGGACCGGTGATCATGAAGGACGAGCTCGAGTACTTCCTCGAAGTGAATCTACTCGAGGAGCTCACGGTGACCGTCGCGATCGCTGGGCTGGCGGACGATGGAAGCAGGTTCGTCATCCGTAACGAGTTTCTGAAGGGTGACGGCAAGCTCTGCGCGAGGATTTCGAGCACCGGTGGCTGGCTCGATCTCGACGTGCGAAGGCTGGTCGTCGCTCCAGATCCACTGCTCGTGGCGTTGCGGGAACTTCCGCGTTCGGACGATTTCGTCGTCCTGCCGTCGAGCGTTCGAAGCAGGAGGGGTCACACCGAAAGTTGAAAGTTTTCGGCTCTGATAGTCCGTTCAGATTTCCTGGTCGCCGTTCCGGCGAGATCTTTCAACTTTCGGTGTGACCCCTCGGTACTTCTCTGTACTTTTGCGCCCGTCTCGATCGACTCACGCTTCGGGTGATGCTATGACCGAACACGAGGCGCAGAGCAGAATGGCCGGCTCCTACAGATTGACTTGCTACGAGTGCAAGAAGATGTTCGATTCCCACGCGGCAGAGTGGTGCGACTGCACGAGCGCGACGCAGACTCTTGCCTGCCCGATGTGCGGATGCTGCTCCTGCGCAGCGCCCGCCGACTGGAAGATCCGCTTCGGCAGTCTCAGGTTTCGCCAGGTAGCTGATACGTTGCAACCGGTGGTCGAGCGTCGGGCAAGGGGAGTCGACAGGCGGCCTCTCGTGCTGATCGTCGAGGATCAAGCGATCGTCCAGCGGCTCGCGCTGCAGGCGCTGTCGGAAGATTATCGAGTGATCACCGCGCAGGATGGACTCGAGGGATTCAAACTGGCGACAACGCATCTCCCCGACGTCATCGTGACCGATGCACTGATGCCGAAGCTCGACGGGCGCGAGCTTTGCCGGAACGTCAAGCTCTTCCCTGCGACGGCAAACACCAAAGTCGTGATCATGACTGCGCTCTACAAGAGTAACCGGTACGAGAGCGAAGCGCTCGGCGCATTCAAGGCCGACGCGTTTCTCCGCAAGCCATTCTCCGCGGCGGAATTGAAGGAGACGATTCGGCCCCTGCTGGCCGGCCATCGCTTGGGCCAACTCTCTGCGCAATCGATCGCATCGTGAGTAATGGTATCGAGAAGGAGGGGTCACACCGAAAGTTGAAAGTTTTCGGCTCCATTCGCAGGAGGCGTCGTCATCGCTCCTGGTCGTCGACTCGGCGAAAACTTTCAACTTTCGGTGTGACCCCTCGGCACTCAGGCAGTTGATGAAAACGGACGACACGCAAGGTTTCACCCTGTCGAACGACGGGAAACGATTCGTGCTCGCGATGGAGCCGAAGGGACGCGACGCCGTTCCGACTGCGCTGCTGATCAACCGGCCCGCCGCGGCGCACTAGCTCAGACTCGTAGCGTCCGAGAACGCGGTGCGGAATCTAACCTCGGAGACGCTCGGCGCGGATGCAGAATTCGCGGTATCCTCACCGCGCCGAACAATCGGGAGGATCTCATGACCACTCGGGAGTTTTTCATCAAGCGTTGGAAGGCTGATCGTCGCGCGTTCGCGCGTGTGCTGGGGGCGCTTCCATCCGACAAACTCGACTACAAGCCTCACGAGCGGTCCACTGCGGCGGGAGATCTCGCCTGGCAGATCGTCGAAGAGGTTCGCGCGCTCGCCCGCACGAACGATGCAAACGAGCTGCCCTGGGAGATGACGGCGCGGCCGCCCACGACGGCCGGGATCGTCGCCGCGTTCGAGAAAAGCGCGGACGCGTTCGAAGCGTTGCTCGCCTCGCTCGACGATCCGCGCTGGGCGGAACAGGTGAAGTTCATGATGGACGGCAAGGTGGCGTTCGAGTCGCCGTTCGACGAGATGTATTGGGGGTTCTTCCTCGACCTCATCCACCATCGAGGGCAGCTCAGCACGTACATCCGTCCGATGGGCGGGAAGGTGCCTTCGATCTACGGACCCTCCGGTGACGATCCGGGCGAATGATCCGGGAACCGGCGCCGTCAAGCGCGCATTCGCCGGGAAGCGGCGAAGCTCGGACAGAGAGCTGCAGCGAGTGACGATAGAAGAGGGCCGGCTCGCGCCGGCCCTCGATTCGTATCGGCTGGTCCGTGAGACTACTTCGCCTTCTGAACCTTCTCCGTCAATACCGGAAGAAACTCCAGCAGATCCGCGATGATGCCGACGGTGGCGACCTGAAAGATCGGCGCCTTTGGGTTCTTGTTGACGGCCACGAGGAACGGGTTGCCCTTGAGGCCACCGAGGTGCTGGAACGAGCCGCTGATGCCTAACGCGAGGTACACCTTCGGCTTCACGGTCTTCCCTGAGGTGCCGACTTGGCGTCCCTTGTCGAGCCATTTCGCGTCGACGATCGGACGGGAGCACGACATCGCTGCGCCCATCGCGTCGGTGAGCTCCTCGACGAGCCCGATGTTCTCTTTGTCGCCGATGCCGCGGCCGACCGACACGAGCACGTCTTCACGCGTGATGTCGATGTCGCCAGCCTCAGCTTCGATCACCTCGATGAATGTACGCTTTGCCGTGAGTCCCGCGGCCTCGTCTGACTTGTCGATGACCTGCCCCCCTGGGCTCACTTCGGAGGGCTTGAAGGCGCCCGAGCGAACGGTGACGACCGCGCCGTTCGCGACGTTTGCATTGACGTGCGCGCTTACCTGACCTGCGAATTCCTGCCGTACGACCTTGAGCGCCGTTCCGTCGAGTCCGTCGAAGCCGACGACGTCGGGGACGTAGGCCGCGCCGAGCTTCACGGAGAGTCCGGGACCGAGGTCGAAGCCGAAGGTGTCGTGCGCCAGAAGCAGGACCGACCCCGCGGGAACGACCTCGAGCAGCAGCGGGCGGATCAGCTCGGCGTTCGGATACGCGAGCGCCGACTGGTCGAACTTCCAGACCTCGGCGAAGAGCTGCGCGGCCTCGGTGGCGACGGCGTCTACACCCGACCCGCAGACAATCGCGGTCGCCGCGCTGCCTGGCAACATCGTTTTCGCAGCGCTTGCCAACTCGAAGGCGGAGTCGTCCGCCTTACCGTTCCTGTGGGAGACGAATACGAAGAGCTTCGCGTTCATTACTTGATCCCTCCCTTGGCCTTCAGCAGCGCGACCAGCTTGTCGGCGAGCTCGTCGTTGCTTCCCGAGAGCATTTCGGCGCCGGCGCCTGCAACCGGTACGAAGTAGTCGACGCGCTTCACGTTCGCGCTGTCGGCGCCGACCTTGCCTGCGGTCACGCCTAACGCGGCGGCGTCGAGAACGGGGATCTCGACCGAGGCGACTTTGCGGATACCGCGGATACCGACGTAGCGTGGCTCGTTGATGCCGGTCTGGATCGAGAGGACGCAGGGGAGCTCGATGTCGTTGATTTCCTGTGCGCCTCCCTCGATCTCGCGACCGATGCGGAGCGACTTGCCGTCCTTCGTCTCGATCTTGTTGACGACCGAGGCGTAGGGGAGGTCGAGGAGTGCGGCGATCATGCCGCCGACCTGCGCGGCGCCGTCGTCGGCGAGCGCTCCGGTAAGGATGAGGTCGTAGCTCCCTTTCTTCGCGGCGGCGGCGAGGATCGTCGCGATACCGAGACCGTCGGAACCTTCGAATGTGGCATCGGTCGCGAGGAGACCCTGCTCGGCGCCCATCGCCATCTCGCGGCGGACGATCTCTTCGGCGTCCGAATCGCCGACGGAGATCACGGTGACCTTGCCGCCGTCACGCTCGACGATCTGGATCGCTTCTTCGACCGCGTAGTTGTCCCATTCGTTCACGGAGTAAACGAGGTCGTCGCGTTTGATGTCTGCGCCGTTGGGCGCCACGCTGATCTCGTTCTCCGCCGAATCGGGAACGCGTTTGACACATACAAGGATCTCCATGCTGCGGTCCTCCCAATGGTGTTTGATTCCTTCAGAGTGCAAAGAAACCCGAAGTTAGAACGTTGAACGTTGAATTCAGAACCCAGAAAGGAGGCGTTCCCCATTTCAGGATTCCCACTTCAGCGTTCTACGTTCTAACTTCAGCCTTTCAATCCCTCACCTGACTCGTGCTTCGCGCGTTACTGCTGCATCTGCCGGTCGACCAGCTCGACCAGGTCGATGACTTCCATCTTCCCTTCGAGGCCGGCGACCTTGATCGCGTCTTCAATGTTCGTCATGCAGAAGGGGCAGGCGGTGACGATGACGTCGGCGCCCGCGTCCTTCGCCTGATTGACGCGCACGACGCCCATCCGCTGCTCTTCGTCGGGCTCGTAGAAGAGCATGAGGCCGCCTCCGCCGCAACAGAACGAGCGGTCGCGGCAGTTGCCGGTCATCTCGACGCGCTTCATTCCCGGGATCGCGTCGATCGCGGTGCGCGGCGGATCGTACGTCCCGTTGTGACGGCCGAGGTAGCAGGGGTCGTGGAATGTGTAGGTCCTCGTTGCGTCTGCGAGAGGGTTGAGCTTCAGTTTGCCCCCTTCGATGAGGAGCGCGACGACCTCGCTGACGTGCTGCACGGGTGGCACGTCCTTGTAGTCGTTGCGAAGTGCGTTGAGGGCGTGCGGGTCGTTGACGACGATCGTCTTCGCCTCCGACGCTTTGATCGCTTCGGTGTTCTGTTCTTTCAGTGTCTGGAAGAGCATCTCTTCGCCGAAGCGCCGAACGTCATGGCCGCTGTCCTTCTCGTCTTTTCCAATGACGGCGAAGTCGATGCCTCCCTTCGCGAGGACGCGCGCGGTCGCCTGCGCGATCTTCTGGCTCCGGTCGTCGTAGGACGAGATGCTGTCGACGAAGTAGAGCGTATCGGCGGTGTCGCCCTTCTCGACGCTTTTGACCTCGATTCCTTCTCCCACGCCGGCGGTCCACTCGGCGCGCTTCTTCTCGAGCTTGCCCCACGGGTTGCCGCGCTTCTCGAGCGCGCTCATCGGCTTCTGAAGCGACTGCGGCACCATTCCCTCGTCGACCATTCCACGCCGGAGATCGACCATCTTGTCGATGTACTCGATACCGACGGGGCACTCTTCTTCACACGCGCCGCATGTCGTGCACGACCAGATCTCGTCCTCCGTGTAGATGCCGCCGATCAGGTTAGGCGCATCGCCGGTGGGAGACTTACCAAAGACCGGATAGTGCTCGAAGGCGTAGTCGCGCGCCTTGATGCTGATGAAACGCGGACTGAGCGGTCGCTTCACCGCATTCGCCGGACAGTGATCCGAGCAGCGGCCACAGTCGACGCAGCTGTAGAAGTCGAGCATGTGCTTCCACGTGAAGTCCTCGAATTTCTTCACGCCGAACGACTTCAGGTCGTCGAGCTGAGCGTCGGTGATGCCGTGGACCACCGGCTTCACGTTTCCAAGCTGAAGGCGCATGAAGTAGACGTTGAAGAGCGAGGTGATGACGTGGAAGTGCTTCCCGAACGGGAGGAAGCAGAGGAAGAAGAAGAAGGTGAGATCGTGGACGACGTATGCGACCAGATTGACTGCCGCGAGCGTCGACGTCGCGACGCCGGCGAACATCTGCTGGAATGCCCACGCGAGGGTGAACGCGGTCACGGAATGTCCCGCTTCACGCTGCGCGGCGAGGAGGCTTCCCTCGAAGGCGCTCTCGGAGAGCATCAGCAGGCCGATCATGCCGAGGACGAAGAGCGCCTCGGGTGTGTGGTCCTTCCCGTACCTCTCGGGGACGGCGTAGCGTGCCGGCTTGAAGAATGCGCGCCGGATCGCGAGGATCACGACCGCGATCAACACGAGCGTCGACGCGACGTCCTTGGCGACGTCGTAGGCTTCGCCTAACGCGCCGCCGAATCCGGGGAGCCGGAATCCGTCGACGAAGCCGAGGACGACCATTTCGGTCGAGCGGGCTCCGAGGACGAGGAAGCCGAAGAAGACGACGATGTGCAGCACTCCGGCGAGGAAGTAGCGAGGTTGCCGCCACTGCGCGAGCCAGAGCTTGAGGACCATCACGATCCTCTCCGGAATCCGATCGAAACGGGGATCCGGCGCGCCCTTGAACAACGGCGCCGCGCGGCGCGCCATGATCCATGCGAAGCACCCGATCCCGACCAGCGGGATCAGGACGAAGAGTATCCACAACGGGAAGCCCGCAAGTGTCGCGGTCGCGGGTGAGAAGGGCTCATGGATCATGACGTCCTCCACTCGTGATCAGTTGAGTGCGGCTACCTCCCTCCGAAGGCATCCTCGGGGATGTCGACGACGACGCTGCTTGCGGAGAGGATGGCTTCCATCCTTCCCAGCGTGACTGGCAGCAGGATCTGAGTGTAGAACTCCGCGTTCTTGAGCTGACCCTCGTAGAATGGAATGTCCTTCTCCTTCGCACCATTCGCGAGGGCCTCTGCGGCGATGCGCGCGCGCCAGAGAAGCATCCAACCGACGACCACGTCGCCGCAGACTTCGAGGAACGGGTGCGCGTGAGCCGCCGCGGTCATCAGGTTCCCGTACATGGCAGTCATGCCCATGTGACGGGCGACTTCCTCGAGCTTGAGGAGGGCCTGCTCGAACTTTTCCGCCATCTCCGCGGTGCGCTCGACTTCGGCGGCCGCTGCCACGGCGCGGCGAATCTCTTCGCCGAGATCGACGATCGGCCGACCGCCATTCTGACCAAGCTTGCGGGCGAGGAGGTCCATCGCCTGGATGCCGTTCGTCCCTTCGTAGATCGATGTAATACGGCAGTCGCGCAGCAGCTGTTCGACCGGATACTCGCGGCAGTAGCCGTAGCCGCCGTAGACCTGGACGCCGAGGCTGCAGACGTCGAAGCTGCGCTCCGAGGTGTAGGCCTTCTGGATGGGGATCAGGAAGTCGATGATGCCTTGCAGCCTCGTCTTCTCTTCGGCGTCGTCAGTCGTTGCGATGGCGTCGAAGCAGTACGAGATGTAGTACGAGAGGCTACGCAGGCTCTCGACGTAGACCTTCATCAGCATCAGCATGCGGCGGACATCGGGATGCTGGATGATCGGAACGCTGGGGGCGCTCTTGTCCATCATCTGCATCAGGTGGCGGCCCTGGTTGCGCGTGCGGGCGTAGTTGAGCGCATACGTGAACGAGGCGCTCGCGCAGGAGAGCGCCTGATCGCCGACCATGAGGCGCGCGTCGTTCATCATGAGGAACATCGCGCGCATCCCCTTGTTGGCCTCACCGAGGAGGAAGCCGCGACACCTGCCCTTGCTGCCGAGCGCGATCGAAGCAGTCGCGTTGCCGTGAATGCCCATCTTCTCTTCGAGTCCGGTACAGACGGCATCGTTAGGCTCACCGAGGCTTCCGTCATCGTTGACCCAGATCTTCGGGACGAGGAAGAGGGAGATTCCGGCGGTGCCGGCGGGAGCGCCCTCGATGCGCGCGAGCACGGGATGGATGATGTTTTCAGCCATGTCGTGTTCGCCGCTCGAAATGAAGATCTTGTTGCCGGTGATCGACCACGTCCCATCGGGGAGGGGCTTTGCGGTCGTGCTGAGCGCGCCGACGTCCGAGCCGGCTTCCGGTTCGGTGAGGAGCATCGTCCCGGTCCATTCGCCGGTGAAGAGCTTTTTGAGGAAGAGCTTCTTCAGCTTTTCGGAACCGAACGTCTCGATGAGCTTGCCGGCTCCGTGCGTGAGGCCGCCGTACATCATGAAGGCGAAGCTCGCTGACATGAGCCATTCCGCGGCGCCGCGAGCCACCGAGCGAGGCATGTTCTGTCCGCCCCACTCGGGGTCTTCGGTCACGGCAAGCCACTCACCTTCGCGGAGAGCTTTCCACGCCTTGCGGAACGACTCCGGGGTCTTCACTTTGCCGTTATCGAACTCGAGGCCGATGCGGTCGCCGTCAGCCTGTGTCGGCAGGATCTCCTTGATCGCGAGGTTGCGCGCCTCGGTGATCAGCAGGTCGATGGCTTTGCGCTTGAAGTCGGCGAAGCGTTCGTGTTTCGCGAGCTCCTCGACCTTGAGTTGTTCGTGAAGGACGAAGTCGATGTCTCTACGGTCTGCAAGGGTCTGCGCCATGGTGCCTCCGAAAGAATCAGGAATTTCGTGACGGGCGTGTGCGCCGCACGGGTATTTGAATACGAAGCGGATCAGACGCGCTCGAACACTGTCGCAATGCCCTGGCCGAGGCCGATGCACATCGTAGCGACGCCGGTCTGGTACTTGCCCGATTTCATCTGGTGGAGCAGCGTGGTCGTAATGCGCGCGCCGGAACAGCCTAACGGATGGCCCAGGGCGATTGCACCTCCATTCAGATTGACCTTGTCCATGTGGTCGCGCAACTGGAGGTCCTTGAGGACCGGGAGTGACTGGGCCGCGAAGGCCTCGTTGAGCTCCCAGAGCTGGATGTCCTTGACCTTCATCTGGGCGCGTGCGAGCACTTTCTTGACTGCAGGCACCGGTCCGTAGCCCATGATCGACGGGTCGACCCCGGCCGTCGCCATCGCGCGAATCTGCGCCATCGGCGTGAGGCCAAGCGACCTGGCGCGCTCCTTCGACATCACGAGAAGCGCCGAGGCACCGTCGGAGATCGCCGACGAGTTGCCCGCGGTGACCGTCCCATTCTTTGGGTCGAAGACCGGTTTGAGCGCGGAGAGTCCCTCCATGCTCGTGTCTTCCCGGATCACCTCGTCGTAGTCATAGACGACGGAGAAGCCGTTCTCGTCATGACCCTCGAGCGGGACGATCTCGTCGTTGAATCGACCGTCGACACGAGCGGCGTGCGCGCGCTGGTGCGACTGAAGCGCGAACTTGTCCTGCTGCTCACGCGTCACGCCGTGCATCTTCGCGAGGACCTCGGCGGTGATGCCCATCATGCCGGCGGCTTTCGCGGCGTACTTGCTCGAGGCGGGATTGGGGTCGACTCCGTGCGTCATTGGGATGTGCCCCATGTGCTCGACGCCGCCGACGACGAAGACCTCGCCCATGCCGGTCATGATCGACATCGCGGCGGTGTGGAGGGCGCTCATCGACGAGCCGCAGAGGCGGTTGATCGTCTGCGCGCTGGCGGTGTGAGGGATGCGGGTCATCAGCGACGCGAATCGGGCGATGTTGAAGCCCTGCTCCATCGTCTGTTGAACGCAACCCCAGATGACGTCTTCGATTTCGTTAGGGTCGACTTTCGGATTGCGATCGAGCAGCGCGGTGATCATCGCAGCCGAGAGGTTTTCGGCACGGACGTTCCGGAACATGCCGCCCTTGGAGCGGCCCATCGGAGTGCGAACGGCATCGACAATGACGACGTCTTTCATCGCTTACCTCGTTTCGTGGTACGTGGCACCGGCTTCGGCAAGCTGGACCATCTTCGGTGTGGGTTCGTAGAGCTTTCCGAGCGTGGAGAACTTCGTGGCTTTCTCGCAGAGAGCCTTTAGGCCGACTGCGTCGGCGTAGCGGAACGGACCGCCGCGGAACGGCGGAAAGCCGAGCCCGTAGATCAGTGCGATGTCAACTTCGATCGGAGTGTTGACGATCTTGTCCTCGAGGCAGCGCGAGCACTCGATGAGGAGCGGGAGCATCATCCGGTCGACGATGTCCTGATCGGTGATCGAGCCGCTGTTGTCGGCCTTGACCAGCGGTTTGAGGATCGTCGGCACCTCGGGGTCGACCGTCTTTTTCGGGACGCCCTTCTTGTCGGGGACGTAGGCGTAGAAGCCTTTCCCGTTCTTCTGCCCGAAGCGCCCCGCTTCGAACATCGTCCCGAGGGCGGTCTTCTCCGTGGCGGCCATGCGATCGGGGAAGCCCGCTGCCATCACTGCGTTCGCATGGTGGCCGGTGTCGATGCCGACGACGTCGAGCAGGTAGGCGGGGCCCATCGGCCAGCCGAACTTCTCCATGACCTTGTCGATTTTCTGGAAATCGACTCCTTCGTTGACCAGCATCATGAAGCCGGCGAAGTAGGGGAAGAGGACGCGGTTGACGAGGAAGCCGGGACAGTCGTTGACGACGATCGGCGTCTTGCCCATTGCGAGCGCGTAGCTGACCGTCGTGGCGATCGCTCGTTCGCCCGATTTCGCGCCGCGGATCACTTCGACCAGCGGCATCTTGTGCACTGGATTGAAGAAGTGCATGCCGCAGAAGTTCTCGGGGCGCTTGAGCCCTTCCGAAAGGCGCGTGATCGAGATCGTCGAGGTGTTCGACGCGAGGATCGCTTCGGGCTTCACCTGGTCTTCGACTTCAGCGAGCACCGACTTCTTTACTTTCTCATTCTCGACGACCGCCTCCACGACGATGTCGACTCCACGAAAGTCGCCGAACGCGAGAGTCGGGCGGATCTTTGTGAGCACGCCGGCCATCTCTTCTGCGGTCAGCTTTCCACGCTCGACCCGTTTGGCGAGCAGTTTGTTGGCTTCCGAGAGCCCGAGGTCGATCGCTTTCTCGGCGATGTCCTTCATGACGATCGGCGTGCCGCGAGAGGCCGACTGATAGGCGATGCCGCCCCCCATGATTCCGGCGCCGAGAACTGCCGCGGACTGGACTTTCTCGGCTGTCCTGGCCAGCGACTTCGCGACCTTTCCGACGAACTGGTCGCCGAGGAAGATCGTGACGAGGTTCGCGGCGGTGGGGGTCTTTGCCATCTTCGCGAAGGCGGCAGCCTCGATCTTGATCGCGTCTTCGCGATTGCGACCCGCTCCCTGCTGCATCGCTGTGATTGCTGCGACAGGTGACGGATAGTTAGGTCCGGCTTTTCCTGCGACGAAGCCCTTCGCGGTCTCGAAGGCCATCATCGTCTCTGTCGGGTTGAGCTTGAGCGGCGAGATCTTTTCAGTGCGGCGCGCCTTCCAGTCTCGCCTGCCGTCGATCGCCTGCTGAAGGAGATGAAGTGCAGCGTCGCGGACCTTATCGGGAGCGACCACCGCATCGACGATGCCCGTCTTGAGGGCGACGTCGGCCGTGTACTGCTCGCCGCCGGCGATCCATTCGATCGCGTTGTCTGCACCTGTGAGGCGTGAGGCGCGCACGGTGCCTCCCCAGCCGGGGAAGATGCCGAGCTTCGTTTCAGGGAATCCGATCTTCGTGTCCGACGACATCACGCGATAGCTCGTCGTGAGGGCGAATTCGAGTCCGCCGCCGAGCGCGAAGCCGTTGATTGCGGTGACGCTGGGAAACGCGAAGTCCTCGACGCCATTGAAGAGCTTGTGTACCTCGAGAATCCACGCGATCAGCTGCTCTTCGCTGTTCTTGAAGTAGTCGATGAACTCGGTCACGTCGGCGCCGACGATGAAGCACTCTTTAGCGCTCGTCACGAGCAGCCCATTGACGCCGGCGACCTCCTTGATGAGAGCGACCGCCTGACCCAGCTCGGCCAGCGTCGCCTTGTTGAACTTGTTGATCGACTCACCCTGCAGATCGAACCGCAACTCGGCGATACCGCCGTCCAACATCGAGCACTGGATAGACTGGCCTTCAAATTTCATGAGACCTCCGAAGATGTTCTTCGGGCACGGCGTCCGGGACGTTTCGTCTTGCGTTCGCCACCCCGACGAGGGCGTAACCGATCAGATTGTACGAGTGAATGAACCGTCATTCAGTGAGCTAATGGTGAATGTAGCCGCCCGCGGCCCGGAGCTGTGTGAGCGTTGTCACTGATGTTTGTGGCGAGTTGCAGGTTTGTGCGGAGGAGCCATCCGGGGCGGGCGAACAGTAGGGCGGCGTCCGATAAGGGAGATCCCGGCCCGGGCGCGAAGTCGTGGCGGAGGCGTCCTCGCCTTCGCGTCGCGTGCGCGTTACAACCGCTCTCGGACAGTCGTGATCATGCGTCGCTTCGCGCCGCCGCAACGGCCTGAGGCCGTTGCCACGACACCAGGCTCAGATCATCGCGCCTATGAATCCGTTGCGGCTCGCTGCACGCCCCAAATCGCCGGGATCGGCCGTCGTCGCGATCGGCTTGCGTACCATGATTTTGCCTGGGGGGCCGCGATGCGCGAAGCGATCACTACGAGATGTGATGCCTACCGTCGGCCGTTCGTGCGCGGGTCACTAGAATGCGTCGCCGAACGTGTCGGGAGGCCGGTACGACCAATCACGATCAAAGGTGGGCAGTCCGGTGATAATACCGCCGGCCGTTGACCAGCCTGGTGGCGCCGGACGATCGATCAAATGGATGGACCCGGTTGGTGAATCCGCCCACAACGCTTGAACGACAACCAAGGAAAGAACATGACCGACAAGAAGATCATCTGGACGGAAATTGACGAAGCACCGGCGCTGGCGACGTACTCGTTGCTCCCGATCGTTCAAGCCTTTACGAAAGGCACGGGCGTTTCGGTCGAGACGCGGAACATTTCCCTTGCGGGCCGCATCCTCGCCAACTTTCCCGAGAATCTGACGGAGAGCCAGCGAATCCCCGATTACCTGACCCAGCTCGGAGAGCTCACGCTCAGCCCCGACGCGAACATCGTCAAACTGCCTAATATCAGCGCGTCGATCCCGCAGTTGAAGGAAGCGATCGCCGAGCTGCAGGAGCAGGGATTCAGCGTTCCCGACTATCCCGAGGTCGCAGCGACCGAGGAGGAGAAGGCGATCCAGGCGAGATATGCCAAAGTGCTTGGCAGCGCCGTGAACCCTGTGCTCCGCGAAGGCAACTCCGATCGCCGCGCCCCGCTCGCGGTGAAGAACTTCTCGAAGAAGAACCCGCACAAGCTCGGAGCGTGGGCGCCCGACTCGAAGGCGGAAGTCGCCACCATGAGCGGCGGCGACTTCTACGGGAACGAGCAGTCGGTCGTGATGGACGAGGGGGGCGACTTTCGGATCGAGCTCGCGGGCAGGGACGGGAAGACGATCGTCCTCAAGGACAAGCTGACCGCCGCGAAGGGCGAGATCCTCGACGGCACGTTCATGAGCGTCAAGGCTCTCCGGAAGTTCTATGAAGAGCAGATCGCCGACGCGCGAACGAACGGTCAGCTCCTCTCACTCCACCTGAAGGCGACGATGATGAAGGTGTCCGATCCGATTCTCTTCGGGCACGCGGTCTACGTCTTCTACAAGGACGTCTTCGAGAAGCACGCCGACGTGCTGAAAGAAGCAGGGGTCAACCCGAACATGGGGCTCGGCGACCTCTACAACAAGATCCAGTCGCTGCCGGCGGCGACGAGAGCGGAGATCGAAGCCGACATCAAGGCGGTCTACGCGAAGCGTCCCGCGCTCGCGATGGTCGACTCCGACAAGGGGATCACCAACCTCCACGTCCCTAACGACATCATCGTTGACGCGTCGATGCCGGTCGTCGTTCGCGAGTCGGGGAAGATGTGGAACGCGGAAGGGAAGCTGCAGGACACGAAGGCGATGATCCCCGATCGCTGCTACTCGACGATCTACGCGGAGATCATTCAGAACTGCAAGAAGTCGGGCGCGCTGAATCCGGCGACGATGGGCTCTGTGCCTAACGTCGGATTGATGGCGCAAAAGGCGGAAGAGTACGGGTCGCACCCCACGACGTTCGAGATTCCATCTGACGGGACGGTGCGCGTCGTCGATGCGAGCGGCAATGTGCTGATGGAACACGATGTCGAGGCGGACGACGTCTGGCGCATGTCACGCGCCAAGGACATCCCGGTTCAGGACTGGGTGAAACTGGCTGTGCGGCGTGCGCGAGCCACCGGCGCTCCCGCGGTCTTCTGGCTCGACAGCAACCGTGCGCATGACGTGAACGTCATCGCGAAGGTCGTGAAGTACCTCAGGGATCACGACGTCGATGGGCTCGAGATCAAGATCATGTCGCCGGTGCAGGCGATGCGCTATTCGCTGAAGCGAATCCGCAAGGGGCTCGACACGATCTCCGTGACAGGCAACGTGCTCCGCGACTACCTCACCGACCTTTTCCCGATTCTCGAGGTCGGCACGAGCGCGAAGATGCTGTCGATCGTTCCGCTCCTCGCGGGTGGTGGCCTCTTCGAGACGGGTGCCGGCGGCTCCGCGCCGAAGCACGTCGAGCAGTTCGAGAAGGAAGGCTATCTCCGCTGGGATTCGCTCGGCGAATTCTCTGCCCTTGCCGCATCGCTCGAGCACCTCGCGCAAACGTTCAAGAACGACAAGGCGCAGGTGCTGGCCGACACGCTCGATCAGGCGATTGCGAAGTTCCTCGACAACAACAAATCGCCGGCGCGCAAGGTCGGTCAGATCGACAACCGCGGCAGCCACTACTACCTCGCACTCTACTGGGCTGAGGCGCTCGCGGCGCAGTCGAAGGATGCGGAGCTGAAGTCGAAGTTCACGTCGGTTGCGAAGGCGCTCGCCGACAACGAGACGAAAATCAACGACGAGCTCCTCGGTGCGCAGGGCAAGCCGGTCGACATGGGGGGGTATTACCACCCGAGCTTCGAGAAGACCTCGAAGGCGATGCGTCCAAGCGCGACGCTCAACGCGATCATCGACGCGATCATTGACGCGGGCTAGGAAACACGCTGAATCGGGGCGCGCGCCGAGTGCACCGTGACTGGGCAGCGGCTGGGACAGTGTTGGCGGTACTGACGTCCGAGCGCTGAATGACCTAGCTTATGGATAGACAACTCTCCTTTCGGGTGCGCTCGTTCCGGCATCCGCGTTTCGGAAAGGGGGGGATGGACGTGGTCAGCGCAACCACGATCGCGATCTTTTTGCTCGTCATTCTCGCGTACGGGATCGTGACGAGGCACAGGAAGCAGGCCCACACGCACCGATGAGCGGCGTTCGCTCCGCGGCTTCGATGGGAAGGCGTCGATCAGCTGATCGACGGCCGCCTCGACGCAAGGGATGCGATTCGTGCGCGTGCGAGGGCTCCGGCGTCGGTGGCCCATTCGGCAAGCACCTCGCGTCCTCGTTGGCCGAGCCGGGTGGCTGCGGCCCGATCGGCGGCGAGCTCGCGCATCTGTTCCGCCGCGGTCTCGACGCAGGGGTCGGCCCAGATCGCGGTCGCGGGATAGGGCCCGATGTCGAGCCCCACGGGCACCCGGCGGAAAGGTACGAGCTTTGCCGAGCCTGGACGGAGGAAGTCGGCGCAGCCACCGTACGCCGTTGCGATCACAGGTTTGCCGCACCCCATCGCCTCGAGGAGCGTGAGCCCCAGCCCTTCGCTTCGGTGCATGGAGACACAAACATCCGAAGATGCGTGGAGCGAGAGAATCTCCTCGCGGCTCGCATAGCCGTTCATGATCCGGACCCGGCTTCGGCCAGCGGATCGCTGGAGCTCCCTGAGTTGTTCGGGGGTCGCGTTTACGGTCTTCAGGAGCAGTACTTCGTGGCCAGGCTCGGGGAATGCCCGCCGGAACGCCGCGATGGCGGCTTCCGGGTTCTTCCTCGGCATGAACGAAGCGGCGTCGAAGATGTGGAGGAACACGATGTCGCTGGCGCGCAGGCCGAATCGTGCGCGGTCGCCGCGAGGCAGCGACGACGTGTCGATCGTCGGGGGGATGCAGACGACCGGAACCGCCGCGCGGCTCGAGATCGAACGCTGACAGAAGGTCGATGCGACCCAGACTTCGTCCACGGCCCCCAGAGCCGCCTCGAAACGCGCGGGGAACTCCTCGAGCTCCCAGAACCAGTAGCCTACGCTTCGCCGGCCATCGAGCAAGGCACGGCGACTCGCCAGTACGTTAGGCAGCTGGTCCGCGTTGACGAAGAAGAGGTTTACGGGGAACGGGGTCGTCGTCGCGGTCGAGGCGACCGAGTGGTCTTCGCGTCGAAGCCATTCCTGCGGCACCGTGATCGGCGCGACCGGAACTCCTTCTGCCTTCAACATCCGGATGAAGCATCGTGCAACCTCCGCGACGCCGCTTTCGGTATCGAGGTAACCGAATAGGTTGACGCCGAAGGGAGCTTCGATCGGCGTGATCCGCGCCTCGACCGTGGCGGCTGTGACGGACGTTTCGTGGAGATTGGGTGCTGAGCCGTCGTCGGTACCGGCGGCAGGGAAGCGCGCGCGCTCCGGCTGGAACCGGCCGCACCAGTATCTGAATCGCGATCTCCTGTATCGAATCTCGCCTAACAGGCGCTCGATGGCTTTCGTCAACGGAGATCCCGCCGGGACGCTGTATCCGTGACGCTCCCACGGGAACAAGGGCGGATCGTGAAAGAAGAAATCCCACGGACGTTCCGGACGCCCGGGCGGAACGGACGACGCAGTTCCAAGGTTCGCGGACGTCGGCTCGGCGGGCGGCGGCGTGGCGACGACGGCCACCGGAGACGCGAGGCGCCCAAGGCCTGCCTTCACCTCGGAGCCAAGCCCGGCCTCCGATGCCCCTGGACCCGCGAGCCACTCCAGGTAGCCATCCGCCTGGTCTGTGAGGCCGAGCGGAAACACCGCGCGCACGTCGGATCTCGACTCCCACACCACGCGCGCGAGAGGCGGTACCGCGCAGTGGCCGTTCTTCGAGCTCGTCGCCCAGTCGCGGAACGATCCCGGGCCCGTCCGAAATGGATCGGACCAGGCGTGCCCCGACGCGACTCCAGCCCGATATGCCGCCCGGAGTGCGGCGACGATCGGCTCGCCATCGTCGAATCTCCCGTACGAGTAAGCGAGATCTCGGACCGTGTCGTGCCCTGCCTCGGCGATCGATCTCGCGTAGATCTCGAATAGCTCGCGAGCTGCAGCAGACAGGTCTTCCAGGCCAAATCGGTCCTGGTGCTTCGAGACGATCCCGGGCCTGCCAGGTACGAAGCCGCTGAAGTGGAAGAATCGAATGGGAGCGCCGCCGACGAGGAAGCGATCGTCGACGCGCGTGATGTCTCCACGTTCGTGGAGATTCCAGTACGCCAGATTGAGCGTGGGGTCGCGAACGATCGCGACGCCGTCGAAGAACGACGGCACGAGGTCGATCCACTTTTGATCGGTGAACAGCCCCTTCTCCGGAGCCGACGCTCCGCCGGCGATGAGTCGCGCCTTCCACCACGAGAGCATCCTTGCGGTCTCCGCTGAACGGCGCACTCCGATGAACCCCAGGTTGTAGGCTCCAGACACGAGGAATGCCGCCTCGCTCGGTCGCCGTCCATCGACAGGGATGGGCGACAGCGAATGCGGAGTTAGGGCGATGTTCTCGTTGCCGAGTTTTTCAACGACTGATTCGATGTCGGAGAGGACGAGGATGTCGGGGTCGAAGTAGAACGCGAGGTCGGCGCCGTCTTCCAGTAGTCGCTCGAGAAACGCTGGCTTGACTGCCGTACTCAGCTCCATGACGTCGTAGCGGAACGCCATCTCGAGAAACGAGTCGATGCCGATCGCCTCAGCCTCGATGACCTCGAACGGTTCGTTCGCCGGGTCGATCGTGCCGTCATTGCGGTCAGTAAGAAGAACGACAACGCGCGCCTCTGGATGGTGTGCTCGGAACGACTTTGCCCACACCCTTGCATAGGCGATGTAGTTCTTCGCGACGATCGTACCTGCGGCAATCCGCCGGCTCATGGATGCTCTCTCCTCACCTTGGCGCACGCCTTTTCAGAGGCATCCGAGCTTGCACCTTCCTCGCCGTCCGTCGTTTCGAACAGGTCCTCACACCGAGTGCCAACCACGATTTCCCTGTTCTCCTTTATACCGGCGGGGACAATCCCTGCCAGGTCGGGCTACGACACAGAGTCAGCTCTCGCTCGAACGCCGACGCGTCGGCGTTCATTCAATGGAGCGAAAAATCGATGCGCGACTCCTTGTACCCGATAGGGAAGCGCATGTCTACCCTCTGAGACCGGTAGTCAGGGCGTATACAACGAAGCTCGAGCGCCGGTCAACGGTTCAACCGCTCGCGTCCGCATCTGTTTCCCGAATCCGCCGGTAGGTTGTGGTTTGGAAGTTGGTCCGTGTGCAAGTCTGGGGCGACGGAGCGAGTCACTGTGAAACGAGGGTGCGGCGCTCCGAGCCGACACGCCTGTGAGGCTTCACATGCCGGAGCCGATCGGCTACTCTTCCGGCGCATCCGAAAGCCCCGAGGTCAGCAGCCGCGTGCGCACCGCCCTATTCTCCATCGTCTCGCCGAACTATCGCGCCTTTGCGAGAGTGCTCATGGCTTCCGCGAAGCGGCATCAACCCGATTGGGACCGGTTCGTCCTGTTTGTCGATTCGGGGAGTGATTTCACGCTGCCGGCCGGCGAGCCATTCACTGCCGTGCCCCTCGCGGACCTGGCGCTTCCGAACCGGCAGCAGTTCTGTTTCAAGTACACGATCCTCGAGCTCAACACGGCAGTGAAGCCCTGGATGTTCGAGCATCTGTTCGCCAAGGGTTACGACCGTGTCGTCTACCTCGATCCCGACATCGCAATCTTCAGCCCCCTCGTCGAGCTCGACGGAGGCCCGGCCGAGACGTTTCTCACGCTGACCCCGCACCTGACCGGGCCGATCGGCGGGGATGACCATCCAAGCGAACGAAGCATCCTCCAGGCGGGCACCTACAACCTCGGGTTTCTCGCCGCGCGGCGACAACCATCTCTCGGTGCGTTTCTCTCCTGGTGGCAGGACCGGTTGGAGCATCAGTGCGTAGTGGAGATCGAGCGGGGCCTCTTCGTTGATCAGAAATGGATCGACCTTGCGCCGGGCCTCTTTCCGGGAGTCTCGGTGCTGCGGCACGAAGGATATAACGTCGCTTACTGGAACCTCGCGCAGCGCACCGTGAAAACGGATGGGCGCGGGTATTCGGTGAACGGCCAGCCGCTACGGTTCTTCCATTTCAGCGGCTACGACCCCGGCCTTACCGGGAGAGTGTCGAAGCACCATCATTCGCTCCGCCTGGTCGACGTCGGCGATGCGCGCGAAGTGATCGACGCCTACGGCGATGCGCTCCTTGCGTCGGGTTACGACGAGTTCCGGGGGCTCCCTTACGGCTACGGCTTTTTTTCGAATGGCGCCCGGGTCTCAGACACCGCGCGCCATGCATACCGCAATTCACCGGACCTTCGCGCCGAAGCGGGGGAAAACCCCTTCGAACACCCCGAGCTCTTTAGCGGATATCGGGACGCGAGGCGGCGCGCGTCGTTCGTAGCGCGTGCGGGGCTAGCTTCGTACCAGATGCTCTCGAAGGCGCGTCCGCTCGTGAAGCTCCTCCCCGAGCCGATACGCCGATCGATGCGCGAGACGCTGCTCGGCCGCAAAGAGCAGGGGCCGGGGTCTCCCGTTCGAGGGAAGACGTCGAGCCGCGGACTCACGGTCGTCGGGTACCTCTCGAGAAATACCGGTGTGGGGGAGTCCGCGCGACTCTGCGCAGCGGCCTGTGAGGCGGCGGGGCTGACGACGCAATCGATCGATGTCGACGCCTCCGACGCTGCAGAGCTTGGGACGGTCCACGCCGCGACGATCTTTCACGTCAATGCCGATCAGGCGCCGGTCATCCGGGGTGCGCTTCCGAGAATCTTCGCGGCCGACACGTACCGGATCGGGTGCTGGCATTGGGAGCTCTCCGAATTGCCTGATGAGTGGATCGAATCCGCAGTTGGTCTCGACGAGATCTGGGCGCCGAGCTCGTTTGTTCAGAGTACGTTGAGCCGCAAGTTGACGATTCCCGTCGTGCACATGCCACACGGAGTCGCCGTTAAGGAGATCGAGCAGTGTTCTCCCCAGGAGTTCGGGGTTCCGCAGAGGCAGTTCACGATGCTCTGCATGTTCGATCTCGCAAGCGTTCCAGAACGGAAGAACCCTGGCGCGGCCATCGAGGCGTTTCGTCGGGCGTTCCCGACGCGGACAGCCGCGGCATTGCTCGTCAAGGTCAACCAATCGGAAAGTCACCCGGACGAGTTGCGCGCACTTCAGGAGACTCTCCGGGACATTCCCGGCGTCTACCTGACGGATAGCGTTCTTCCCCGCGCGAGGGTGAACGGACTCATCGCTGCCTGCGATGGCGTGATCTCGCTCCACCGATCGGAAGGCTTTGGTCTGATTCTCGCGGAGGCGATGTGCCTCGGAAAGCCGGTCGTCGCGACGGGGTGGTCCGGGAACATGGACTTCATGAATGTGAGTAACTCATGCGTCGTCGGCTACGAGCTCGTCACGCTCGACCGCGACCACGGACCCTACCGCGCAGGGCAGACGTGGGCCGAGCCCGACATCGATCACGCGGCGAGCCTGCTGCGTCGTCTCGCGGAGGACGCCGCGTTTCGTGCGAGGATCGGAGCGAGCGCGGCGGCGACGATCGGTTCACAGTTCAGCCCGGTCGCGGCGGGACTGCGCTACGCGGCCCGATTGAAACGGGTTGGGGCGGATGCGCGGTCGTGACGTCATCCTGCATTCTTACTTCGAGTCCGTCGTCCTTGACTGAAGTCCATCCTAACTGGGGAGTTAGGAAGTGGAGGGCCCTTTGACGATTGACGTTCAACGCATTCGCGACAGTCGCCTCGAATCGACGCCTTACCGATGGGCCGCGATCGACCGGCTATTCTCTCCCGATGACGCAACTCTGCTCGCGCAGAGCTTTCCGACCGACCGCTTCAAGCGGCTCTGGGAGTACGGCGGGAAGAAGGACTACGAGTTCCATGCGCGGGAGCTCGTCGGCATGGGTGCTAGTGCAGTGTCGGCCCGAGGAAGCCTGAGCCCCGCGTGGCGGGCGCTCTCCGAGGATCTCCTCTCGCCGGAGTACCGTGAGGCGATCGCGGCCCTTACCGGCCTTGATCTCCGCGAGGCGCCGCTCGAGGTGAACGCGTTTCACTACCCGCCCGGCAGCGTCCATGGCCCACATCCCGATCTTCGAGACAAGCTCGTGACGCACGTGCTCTACTTCAATGAGCCATGGGGCGATGACGACGGGGGTTGCCTTGCGATCCTGCGCTCCTCGGACGCCGCAGACATCGCCCACGAAGTCGCGCCCCGCGTTGGAAACTCCGCCGTCCTCGTCCGCTCGGACGACTCGTGGCACGCCGTGACTCCCGTCGCGAAGAACAGCCGCATCTCGAGGCGAAGCGTGACCGCCGTGTTCTATCGTCCGGGCTCGGTGAGCACGATGTGGCCACCCGGCGACGCAACCCCGTTACACGACTACGGCGTCACGCGGTCGTCGGGCTGGTTAAGGCGGGCGATTCGCGGGTTGCTGCGTACGGGCTGAGCGCCCGGATCACTCGTGTCGCCGGAAGGTTCGATAGACTCTCGACGCGAAGCGTCTCGCGGCGAGCCATGGGCGCGCCATCCTCTCGAGTGCGATGGCGATTCGGGTGACATCCTCGAGTCTTCGCTCGAGTCGCACGCTTGCGGCGCGGCCGCATTCGATCGTCGCGAGGAGCTGCGGGACGAGCTCCGAGGGCTGCCGACCCAGAAGCGATCCCTCTTCCGGTCGCTCGCTCGTAGTGCCGTCCACGATTGCGTGGCGCACGGCGAGCCACCGTCGCTGCGATTCGTCTCTCCACCTGGCGCGCAGCGCGCCAGCCTCATGGTCGCTTGCCTTGCCACTTCGTAGCAGACGCCGGCCGAGGTCCAGCACTGCGCCACGGATGACATCGTCGTAGGACAACGCATTCGCAAGAAGTCCCGCGTGCGCGAGCGCCCCCTCGATCTTGATCCTGCAGTATTCGTTGCCGTAGATGCCGATACATGGCGTGCCCGAGGCGACTGCGAAGACGATCGGGTGGTACCGGCTGCTCACGACGAGGGTTGCGGTGCGGGTGAGTCGCGCCGCGTCGCGCGCCTGAAGACCAGTGGCGATGACGGTCGAACGCAACCCGATCTCCTCGGCGAGCAGCGCTGCCTCCGCCGAATCTGACGAGCCTGCGCCGGAATCGGTTCCGAACGCATGGGGCACGAGCACGCACGTGGCGCCACTCTCTTCGGCGAGCTGGCGCAATTGCCGCGCGAGGGACCTAACGCGTCCTGTGCCGATCGCGCGGAACTGCGGGTCGATCGTCACGACGATCGATGGTTCGGATCCGTTCGTAGCGTGCGAGCCTTCGAGCAGTTCTCCAAGCTTCAGCGCATCGTCGGCCTGATACCAGATTCTCCGCGGAGATACGCCGAGCGCGACGGCAAGGGCTGCCGACGGGAGGTCGCGGACACCGACGAAAGCCGCGGTCGCGAGCGCATCGCCGAGCGCGACGCGCTCGAGGTCTTCCAGGTGAGGGCCGAGCGTCTGTCCGAGCACGATGGCCGGTTTGCCGAGGAGTTTCGCGAGTGCGAGCGCCGCGATCCTCTCCCACAGAAGATCTGGCCAGCTCGACGACAGGTTTCCACCTCCCGAGATCACGACGGCGTCCGCGCTTCGCAAAGCCTCGAGCGCGGGATGCGAAGGGTGGACCGACGGTGCGGCGGCTTTGAGTCGCGTGAGCAGCGCCTCACGCTCGTCCGTGGCGTCCTTCGCTTCGGGGAAACCGAACAGTGGTACCGCATCGACGCCGTATCGCGTGGAGATCCATTTCGGATCGCGGGACATCACGACGATCTCGACCCGTTCGAAGCTGTCGCGCAATCCCTCGATGTTCGCTTCGAGCATCGCCTCGTCGCCGATGTGGCGCGTCGTGTCGCCACCGACGTCCGCGATGACGAGAAGCCTGCGAGGCGGCGTCACCGCTTCCGTGCCTCATCGCTTGGCGAGCTTGTGGCGAGCGCGCGGGCTGCGCGGACGAGATTACCCGCTTCGGGGTCGCGCCCCTTCAGCGCCCGCGCGCCGATCCGCGCCCACGCAGCCGCAACGAGGACTGGCCGCGCGATTGCGCCCCAGGATGCGCCGTATCGCCTTGTACCCCAATCGAGTAAGTCGGGCCAGAGCCTTACAGGGTCGTGTCGCAGCTCTCCCTCGCCGACCAGCGTGACGCCCATGCCGTGGATGACCTCCGCGTGCGAGACGAGGCGCACGTTCCATCCGGCAGCTCGGGCGCGCTCGCAGATCTCGATGTCCTGGCAATAGAAGCGAAAGTTTTCGTCGAGCGGCCCCGCGGCGTCCCACGTCTCCCGCCGGATTGCCATTGCGGCACCGCTCACCCAGTCGACTGGGCGACTTCGGGAGGCGCTGCTGCCGGTGCGAAGTAGTCGCGTGAATCGTCCTGCACCGCTGACGACGCCGATCATCCACGCGAGCGTCGGCGTCGGGCCGCCGCTCCACTGCGGTGATCCGTCCTGGTTAAGCAGAGTCGCGCCGGCGACGCCGAGCTTCGGATCTGCGTCGAACGCATCGACGATCGCGCGCAGCGCACCTCCCTTTGGCACGGCGTCACTGTTGAGCAGTAGGACGATACGCCCCGTCGTGGCGCGGATGCCGGCATTCGCCGCCGGTGCGAATCCGCGGTTCGTAGGCAGCCTAACAACTCTAACCGAGGGGAGCTCGCGGGTGATGGTCTCCGCGGTTGCGTCGGTCGAGCCGTCGTCGGCGACGATGACCTCAGCCGAGTCGGGCATCGATGCGAGGACTGCGCGACAGGTGCCGAGCGTCATTCCCGCCGTCTGGTACGTCGGAATTACGATCGAGAGGTCGACCATCGATTACCTGCGAAGCGGATGGTGCCGGGACCGGCGGAGCCGTCGTCGCTCCGCCGCCAAAGCGGCCGCTGAGGCTTTTGGTGCGGATGCGCGAGCCTTGGAAGCGGGTGGTGCGATCGATGCCTTGTACGCCGCGATCGCTGCGGCCGGATCGCCGTCAAACCTGACTTCACCGCCGCCAATCCAGATCACCCTCGTGCAAAGGGCTTCGAGCGAGTCGAGGTCGTGGGACACGACGATGACGGTCGAGCCGGCGTGAACGTAGCGGTCGACGCGTGCCGCGCACTGTGTGCGGAACGAGGCGTCGCCAACGGCCATGATCTCGTCGAGGAGGATCGTATCGGCATCGATCGACGTCGCCACCGCGAAGGCGAGTCGGGCGATCATGCCGGTCGAGTATGTCCGTAGCGGCTGATCGATGAACTGTTCGAGGCGCGAGAACGCGATGATGTCGTCAACGCGCCGGTTCATGTACTCGCGAGGGCAACCGAGTAATGCCCCGTTGAAAAAAATGTTCTCGAGGCCCGAGAGCTCGGCGTCGAATCCGGTGCCGAGCTCCATGACGGGAGCGACCGTTCCGCGTGACACGATCGTGCCAAGAGACGGAGAGATGATGCCCGCCGCGACCCGCAAAAGCGTCGACTTCCCGGCGCCATTCGGTCCGATGATTCCTACCGCTTCGCCGTGATGAATTGAAAGCGATACGTTCTTAAGCCCGTAGAACCACTCCGGCGTATTCCGCGACGTGAGGCTCCTCACGACCGCCTCTTTCAGGCTTCGGATTCGCGTCTTCCGGTAGCGGACGCTCACATCATGGAGCTCGACGACGTTCATGATCAGAGGTGTGCGTAGAAGCGCGTCGCGCCGTAACGGAAGATCAACCAGCCGATTACCAGCGACCCGATCGCAAAGATGATCGAGAGCGACAGCGTCGCAGGCGACGGGAGGATTCCGTAGTAAACCGGGTCGCGGACAATTTCGACGATGTAAGTCATCGGATTGAATCGGATGAACCAGCGAAACTTGTCGGGAACGATCGTGACCGGGTAGATGACCGGCGTGAGGTACATGAGCGCGGGCATTCCTGCCTGGACCATCTCGCGCACGTCTCCGAAAAACACGGAGACCGTCGTGAGCGCGAGCGACACCCCGAGCGTGAAGATGCCGACGATCACCAGACTGACGGGGAGAAAGGCGAGGCGTGGCGAGATCGGCGATCCGACGAAGATCATGATGCCGAACAGCACCGCGAGCGAGAGCCCCAGGTTGACGAGCCCCGAAACGGTCGACGCAATCGTAAAGATCGACTGCGGAACCCGCACGCGCTTCATGAGCGGGCCATTCCACGCGATCCCATTCATCGAGTTCATCAGCGTCTGCGAGAAAAAGTTCCAGGCGATGTACGCCGACAGGAAGTAGGTCTCGTAGTGCGGAGTCTGGAAGCGAAAGAGGTGCGAGAAGACGCCGAGAAAGATGAGCATCAGCAGAAGCGGATGCAACATGGTCCAAAGGAAACCGAGCGCCGAACGCTTATAGCGGACGGTGAGGTCGCGGTGAACGAGCTCGCGAAGGAGCGAGCGGTTGCGGATGAGGTCACGCAATTCGCGCCGGAGGCTGAGCGGCACTCCTCCAACGACTCGGCGCTCCTCCACTTGGCGGGGCGTCGCCGCCGCTTGCGCTGGGTTTGTCACCGCGCACTTTGTACGCGAGGAGCGCCTGAGATTCAACAGTCAAAGTGCCTCCGGCACCCGTAGCGAGCCGGAGAGCGAATGCCCAACACGCGCAAGTCGGAAGTCTGCATAATCCCCGTGCATGGACCCGCGCGCCTCAATCCGCCGGCTTCTCGGCCGGCAACCGATCGACTGGCGCCACGGTGCGGGGCGCGCTCCAGCGTTCCGCCCGGTAGCGGTTGACGTGGTCGTCCCCGTCTACCAGGCCGCTGCGGAGCTCGACGCTTGCATCGAAAGCGTGCGTCGGGAGACCAACCTGACGCGTCACCGGCTGCTGCTCGTCGTCGACGGGCCGCAGCCCGCTGACGTGGATGCAGTTGTCGAGCGGCATGCCTCGGCGCTCCCTGAGTGCGTTCGCGTCATCAGAAACGCTCAACGCCTGGGGTTCGTGGGTACGGCCAACCGAGGGATGCGCGAGACGGCTGGGGACGTCGTGCTGCTCAACAGCGACACCATCGTGACTGCCGGCTGGATCGAGCGGATGATCGACGCCGTCTGCTCGTCGCCCGACATCGGAACGGTGACGCCGCTCTCGAACCACGCGACGATCTGTTCAGTCCCACGCGCATATGAGGAGAATCTCGTTCCTGCGGGGCATGATGTCGCGTCGTTCGGCGCGCTCGTCGAGCGAGTGTCGGCGCGGACGTATCCACGCGTACCGACGGGAGTCGGCGTCTGCCTCTACATACGCCGCGCTCTCATCGACGATATCGGCACTTTCGACGAGGAACGCTTCGGCCTGGGCTATGGCGAAGAGAACGATTTCTGCATGCGCGCGATCGAGCGCGGATGGGTCAACGTAGTCGACGACGCCACGTTCGTCTATCACGCGGGGCACCGGAGTTTCGGCGGCACGCGGAGCGCGCTCGAACGGCGCGGCGCCTCGGCGCTGCAAGCGAGGCACCCCGGTTACCGCGCGACGATCGCGGAGGCGATGCGGAGCGATCCGCTCGCCGGCGCGCGCTCGCGAATCGTGATCGCGTTAGGCTGGATTCCGGACGGAGAGAGGCCCCGCAGGATCGTTCATCTGGTCCACGGGTGGCCCCCGTTTCAGCAGGCGGGGACGGAGCTGTACGCCTGGTGGCTCGCCCGGCGGCAACGAGGGAGCTGTCACGTCGCGGTATACGCGCGCGGCGCGGACCCGACGCGTGCCGACGGTGAAGCTATCGAGCTCGTCGACGGGGGGATTCGCGTACGCATCGTCACGAACAACTTCACTGCCCGCGATCCGTTTCGACGAAATGCGATCCGTAATGCGTCGGTCGAGCGCGATTTCGCGCGCTTCCTCCGCGACGAGCGCCCTGACATCCTCCACGTTCACCATCTCGCGGGGCACGCCTTTTCACTTGCACGCGTCGCGCGGCGCCTCGGGATTCCTGTCGTGATGCAGATTCAGGACTGGTGGTTTCTCTGCGCTCGCGTGAACTTCTTCGACCGCGATGGCAAACGGTGTACGGGCCCGGCGCCGCGAAAATGCGCTTGGTGCATGACATTGACGAAGGTGCCACCCGCTGCCCTGACGAATCGTCTCGTGCATGCCACTCGGCGATCCGCGGCTCGCGCCGCTCTCGCGATTGCAGATGCGTTCGTGGCCGGCTCGAAGGCGATCCGTGACGACTATCTCCGCTGGGGCTCCGTGTCACGTTCGACTCCATTTCACGTGCTCCCGTACGGGGTTGCGATCGAGCAAGCGCCCACCACGCGGAGGGACGTGCAGCACCCTGTCCGATTCGGTTATGTAGGCTCCATCTCTCCGCACAAGGGGCTTCATCTTGCGGTCGATGCGATGCGCGATCTCGATCCGTCGTCGGCACGCCTTCACATCTGGGGAAATGCCGCGGCGTATCCCGACTACGTTTCCGAGCTCGAGCGGCGCCGAGGAACGGCTGCCGTGGTGTTCGAAGGACGATTCCGCGAAGAGGACAAGGCGAAGGTTTTTGCCGCGATGGACGTGCTCATCATCCCGTCGATCGCGCTCGAATCGTTCGGGATTGCGCCTCGCGAGGCGATGGCGTGCGGCGTGCCGGTCGTGGCGTCGGCCGGGGGTGCATTCGACGAGATGTTCGAGGGGCGCGATTGTGGCGCGCTCTTTCCAGTCGGAGACGCGGCCGCGCTCGCGACGATCATGCGAAAGATCGTCGACGACCCGTCGATCATCGCGCGCTGGGCGAACGAGGTTCCGGCACCGAAGCGAGAAGCAGATCACGCGCGCGAGATCGAGCAGGTCTACGAGCAGGTACTGGCGGAGCGTTCGCGATGATTCGCACGATCGCCTCGGTCGTGCGGGGGGAGGGAGTGCGGTCGGCTGCGCGACGGACGAGCGAGCGCATCTCCGAGGCGGCGCGTGCGATTTCACTCCGCGCTGCCGGGCTGTTCGTGGGAGATGCGAGGGCGTCCGTACTCAATGTCATCGCCGCGGGCGCTGCGCCACGACTCGGCGGTGTGCAGCAGCAGCTCGACGCACGACTCGATGCGGAGCGTTCGTTCCGCGCAGTCTCGGTTCTGACACCGGGAATGCTCGACTGCTCGTCGAGCCGGCGCCACACCCGGCGCGTTTCGCGCGATCTCGAAGCGGCAATTCGCGAGGCACTCGCGCTCTCAGGAGCGCGAGCGGTGCACTTCGAGGGCACGGCCGGCGTTCCACTCCCGCTGATCGCGAGCCTAACCGCTTCGGGCATCGCATCGATTCTCAGCGTCCACGATTTCTCGCTCTTCTGCGCGCGGCCCCATCTCATGGAGGAGCCGTCGGGAGAATTCTGCGAGTTCTCCACCGACTTTGCGCGCTGCCACCGCTGTCTGCGCGAGACCTGGGACGTCGTCGCCGGAGAGCAGCAGCAGCGACGAGCGCTCGCACGCGAAATCCTCGGCCGGGCCACGGCCGTGGTCTTTCCCTCGCGCTACATGCTCGATCGCCACCGAGAGCTCTTCGCTCTGCCGCGGCTCGCCGGCGTCGTGATCGAGCCGTCGCCGCGTTTCACGACTCTTCGCAGGAAGGACTCCTGCGGTGGTCGGGCGATCGCCGTCGCCGGAAGTGTGAAGCGGCACAAAGGGGGGCACCTCCTTCCCGAGATCGCGCGGCTCGCCGGCGGCGTGAGGTTGCACGTGTTCGGCGGAGGCGATGAAACGCTTCTCCGGGATCTTCGGGCCAGCGGACTTGGAGTGGTGCACGGCTACTACCGCGGCGGGGATCTCCCGGCGCTGCTGCGGCGTCACGATGTGGGGCTGGTGGTCCTGCCTTCGATCGTGCCCGAGAGCTACGGCCTCACGATCTCGGAGTCGTGGCATGCGGGCGCTGCGGTCGTAGCGTTCGATCTCGGTGCGCAGGGAGAACGGATTCGCGAGCGAGGAGGAGGATGGCTCGCATCTCCCTCGAGCGGCGCCGCGGGTATCGCGTCAATCGTCGCGCGCTGGAAGGCAGGCGACATCGCGACCGCGGTTCCTGGATCGTTGTCGGCGCCGCGCGATGCAGCGCGGGCCCACATCGAGCTCTATCGTGCGGCCGGCCTCATCGTCGGAAGTTAGGCGAACCAGGATATCTCGACGGGAGGTGTTCGACGGATCGCGCTGCGACCGCAGGCGCGCCGGCGTGAGGAAGGGCGAGGGTCGGGGACTCCTTCGTCGTTGCGTGCGGTACGGGATCGCCCGCAGGGAGTCTCACCGGCAGCGACCTTCTTCGTGCTCATGTGCGCTCCTGCGCTCCGGGCGCGCACGTCATGGTAGAGTGGCGCTCGAAAGCGCACCCATGGTTCGAGTCCTGATCGTCGACGACAACGCCACGTTCCGCAGTCAGGCGAGGCGTCTCTGTGAGGCCGAAGGCTTCGAGGCGGTCGCGGTGGGAACGCTCGAGGAGTTGCATCTTGCACTCGAAGGGCCGGCTCCCGACATCGTTCTCATGGACGTCGATCTCCCGACGATCCCGGGCCACCGACTCGGCTCGCTCGTACGGTCGCGGCATCAGGTGCCGATCTGCCTCGTGTCGGCGTTTCCCGAAGACAAGCTGAGGAAGATGTTCGAGCAGTCCGACGCCAACGGTTGGATCCCGAAACCGCTGACTCGCGACAAGCTCATCGGCGTCGTGACACGTCTCGTCGGGCGCGACAAGCTGACCGACCGTGCGGTGAAAGTGGTCGCCGCCGCGCCGGCTCTGGAGACTGCGGCGACGGACGGCGGTCGCCCGAAGATACTCGTGGTCGAAGATGACCCGCTCCTCTCGGATCGGATCGAGCTCGTGCTGCAGTCGCTCGGAAGCGTGAAGACGGTCGTCGACGGCGAGGGTGCGATCTCCGAGCTCTTTACGGGATTCTTCGACGCGATCGTACTCGACTTGATGCTTCCGCGACTTTCCGGCTTCGACGTGATCAGGCACCTGATGATGCGCCGGCCCGACCTGCTGAAGTCGACGATCATCGTCACCGGAGCGCAGGACTCGACCCTGCAGTTCATCGACGCGAACGAGCTCTATGCCGTTCTCCACAAGCCGTTCGACTTCAACGAGCTTCCCAGGCTCGTGAGCGAGTTGATCGGCCCGAAGGGTTGAGCTCGACTCCTTTGGCCTCTGGCCTGCCTCTCGCCTCACTCCCGATATCCGACCGCGATGTCGTCCATCGAGAGAAGACCTGGGCGACATGCGAGGATTCGCGGGATCGCATTCACCACCATCGCCGCCGTGGCGCGATCGCCATGGATGCCGCCTCGGATCGTCGCCGAAACGTCGGGCAACCCGTGAATCTCGATGCTGTCGGACGGATCCTCCGCACCGACGTACATCGAGATCTCGAGCCGGAGCTCGACGCCCGTCGACGAGGTGGCCGATAGCGTCTGCGTCACCCCGGCCACGTCTCCCGGTTCGACGGTCAGAAACTCGGTGAGGACGCGCTTCGCGGCGATGACCGGCTCAATCGTTTCCTCGGAGGTCGACGCGAGCTCGAGGTCCATTCCGTTCGCGAGCATGGCGAGCGACTCGCGAAGTCCCGTGTGCCTGATCCTACCTTCCTCCGCAAGCTTCGTGAACGCGGAGCGTTGAAGCCCCGCGCCGATCTTCCTTTGGAGCGGTTCGCGGCGCGCCGATGCGTCGACTACGCGCCTAACCGTGACCGAGCTGACGGTCTGGCACGCAGCGCTGAGCGTGAGCGGAAGCTTGTCCATGACGAACCCGGGATTCACTCCCGTGCCGAGAAGCACGACATCGCGCGAGCGCGCGACGAGCTGAAGCGTCTCCCGAATCGCCGCGTCGAGAGGGAATGCGAGCTCTTCGCACGTGGAGATCACGTGACAGCCGTGCTCCATGAGGCCGCGCAGCTGCGGCACGACCGCGATCAGGAGCGATCCAGTCGAGTGGCAGACGACGTCAGGGTGTCCCACGAGCTCTGGAGTCACTGTGATCCCGGTCAGTCTGCCGAGCCCGATCAGCTCCCCGACGTCGTGTCCGATTTTCGAGGGATCGTTGTCGACCGCGGCGACTACATGGATCCACGGCTTCTCGAACATGAGCCGGAGAATCTCGGCGCCGATCGGACCAACTCCGTACTGGGCGACCGTGATCCTCTGCATGTGGTGGTGCATGGGGCGTATCTCCGGATGCAGATTCTAGCCGTGAACTCGGCGAGGGGGAGCGACGGCAATCACAGTGTGGCGTGGCGTCGTGGAATTGTGGACTGCGCGTGGCGTTCCATCCCGTGATCGGGCGACTGCGGCGAGCGACCGCCGAACGCAGGGGGAGGCTTGTGCCTCACTTTCGGGAGTAGCGGCGAATCGGCACTCGTGGCAGGGTCGGGACGTGTCGGCCGATGCCGGTCCGATTGCATCGGATTTGCACCGAGTGCAGCCGGTGACTCGCCGCGGACACGTTTCGAGCCGAGGAGAAGAATTGCATGGCAACGAGGTTTGGTGGACAGGGGCGCGTCTCGACGAAGGCGAAGCTTGCCGACGAGCTGATCGCCATGGGTAAGGTGCTCGTTCGCGTCCGCGAAGGGGCGAGAATCAAGCAGTCCGACGTGGCTGCGAAGCTCGGAGTACCCCCGTCCTGGCTCTCGAAGGTGGAGAGCGGAACCCGCCGGCTCGACGTGATCGAACTGATTCGCATTGCCGAAGCGATGGGGCACGAGCCGGGCCACCTGATCGAACAGATCAGGCTTGCGCTTGATTCTGACGGTCGCTGAGAGGCAACGCTGGCGGCGGGACGCTGGGATGTGCGACGCGTGTCGAATCTGACGTCGAGCCTGCCGGACTAGCCGAAGAGCTCGCGCTGTGGCGGCTCGTCGACTGGTCCGAAATTCGACAGTCCGATCCCCACGAGCCTGTAGAGCGTTCCCTCTCCGAACTCGAATCTGCCGAGCAGTTCCGCTCCCGCGGCGAATAGCTCATCTCCCGACGCCGGCGGACATGGCAGCGTCATCCGGCGCGTGGCCGTTCGGAAATCGGCTGCGCGAAGCTTGACGGTCACCGTTCTTCCGATGAGCCCCTTCCGGCTCATCCGTTCCCAGAAGCGCGGGATCGCCGAGCGCAACTCCTCGGAGATCTCCTCGAGCGTCAGGTCGCGGGAGAAGGTGTTCTCGATCGACACCGACTTCGTCTCGTGCTCCGCGACGACGGGGCTTCGGTCGATTCCTCGGGCGAGCTCGCAGAGCCGGTGGCCGAACGTGCCGAGGCGCTTCACGAGCGATTCCTCGCTTCGCTCGCGGACGTCGCCGATCGTTGCGATTCCCATCTCGGCGAGGATCGCTTCGGTCGCCTTGCCGACACCCGGGATCTTGCCGACGGGTAAGGGGACGAGGAACGCGTCGACCTGCATCGGCCGGATCACGAAGAGCCCGTCGGGTTTCTTCCAGTCCGAGGCGATCTTCGCGAGAAACTTGTTAGGCGCTACTCCTGCGGACGCGGTGAGGCCCGTCTCGTCACGGATCTCGCGGCGGATCACCGTGGCAGTCTCCGTTGCCGACGGGAGGCCGGTCAGCTCGACGGTCACGTCGAGGTATGCCTCGTCGAGGGAAAGAAACTCGACGAGGGGCGTATGCCGGCGGAAGATCTCGCCAACCTGGCTCGAAACGGCGCGGTACTTCTCGAAGTGAGGGGGCACGAAGACCCCTTCGGGGCAGAGCTTGCGTGCGCGCAGGGCGGGGATGGCCGAGCGGACCCCGAACTTGCGCGCCTCGTAGGATGCCGCACAGACGACACTTCGAGGTCCCTCCCACGCGACGATCACCGGGCGGCCGCGAAGTGCGGGGTCGTCGCGCTGCTCGACCGACGCGTAGAACGCGTCCATGTCGACGTGGATGATCTTCCGTGCCGGCGCCTCCGCCGCGTCTTCGCGATGCTCGACCATCGTCCTGCTGCCTCTACTGTATCCTCTCCCGGGACACTCCCGCCGATGACCGCGCTTTCCGAGATCTCGACTCCCGCATTCGTCGTCGATCGAGCCATCGCCAAGGCGAACTGTGACCGAATGCGGGCGAAGGCACAGATGGCGGGAGTCACCTTTCGCCCTCACGTGAAGACGCACAAGACGCTCGAGGGAGCGCGCCTGCAGCACGGCGGGCCGAAAGGGCCGATTACAGTCTCGACCCTCGCCGAGGCGGAGTTCTTCGCCGAAGCGGGGTTTGATGACATCACCTGGGCGGTGCCGGTGGCTCCGTCGAAGCTCGAGCGCGCGCTCGGAATTGCGCGAAAGTCGCGGCTGATCCTGCTCGTCGATCATCCCGACGCGTTTGCGGCGCTCGAGGAATTCGCGGCGTCGCACGATGCGAGCTTTGACGTGATGCTCAAAGTCGACTGCGGCTATCACCGCGCGGGAGTCGACCCCGACGCGCGGTCGAGCGTCGAGCTCGCGCTTTCGATCGCGCGGTCGAATCGGCTTCGACTGCACGGTCTGCTGACGCATGCGGGGCACTCGTACCATGCTCGAGACGTTGACGAAATTGTCGCCATCGCAAACGAGGAACGCGATGCAGTCGCTCGACTTGGCGCCGTGCTCGCGGATGAAGGGGTCCATGATCTCGTGTGCAGCGTCGGCTCGACACCGACCATGTCGGTCGCTCCGATCGGCGGAGTCGGCGAGATCCGGCCCGGCAATTACATTTTCTACGACGCGTTCCAGGCCGCGATCGGCTCATGCCGGCTCTCCGATTGCGCCGCATTCGTGGTGGCGACCGTCATCGGAGTCCACGACGAACGGGGAGAGTGCATCGTCGATGCTGGCGCGCTTGCGCTGTCGAAAGACGCAGGCCCGGTGCACGTCGATCCGGAGACCGGCTACGGCGTAGTTTGTACGCTCGACGGTGCGCCGCTTCCGGCGCGCCTCGTTTCGCTCTCGCAGGAGCATGGAATCGTTCGCTGGCGAGGCACGAACGCGCGCCCGCGGATCGGCGATCGCGTACGCATCGTGCCGAATCATTCCTGCCTCACAGCGGCACTTTACGGAAGCTATCTCGTGCTCGACGAAGGGGCGATCGTCGAGGAATGGCATCCCTGTCGCGGATGGTAGCGAGCCACTCGCCCCCCTCATGTATGATTTGAACTGCCCCGACGCGCGCATGCACGCTCCACGCCCCGACGACGAAACCGAACGACTCAAGTCGCTCCATCATCTGAGGGTGCTCGACACCTCGAAGGAGGAGCGATTCGACCGGATCACGCGGCTCGCCTGCCGCATTTTCGACACCCCGGTCTCGACGATCGGATTCATTGATGCGGACCGGCTCTGGTTCAAGTCGTCGACCGGCTTTGCGCTCCGCGAGGTCGCGCGCGATGGCGCGTTCTGCGCATACACGATCCTCGGCGACGATCCGATGGTCATCCCCGATGCGAAATCGGACCCGAGGTGGCAAGACCACCCGACGGTTGCTGGTGAGCCTCACATCAGGTTCTACATGGGACACCCGATTCACGCCGTCGACGGGCGTCGCGTCGGTAGCTTCTGCGTGGTCGATTATCGACCGCACTCGGTCAGTTCTGCCGATCTGCAAGCGTTCCACGATCTGTCGGGATGGGTGCAGACCGAGCTGCTGTTGCCTCGCTCGCGCGCGTCGCAACTCGAAGTCGTCTTCGAGCGCGAGAGACTCGATTCACACCCGCGGGTCGACTCGATCACGCGTTTCTGGCGCGCGGCGGCGATTCGCGAGATTCTCGAGCGCGAGCTCGCGCGGTCGAAGCCGGAGCGCCAGCCGGTCGGTGTGATGCTCATCGGCATCGACGGCGTCGAGCGTGCGCCGGAGAAGACGGGACGCATTCGCGGAGATCTCGTGCTCGCCGAGGTCTCCCACGCCGTCAGTATGGCCGTTAGGCCGTATGACTCCCTGGGGCGATGGGGTGAGAACGAGTTTCTCGTCGTACTTCCGGGGGCCGATCTCGCGCGCTCCGCGGTCGCGGCCGAGCGAATACGCCAGGCACGGTCGCTCTCGCGCGTCGAAACGTCGTCGGGTCCGGTGCGCGCGACGATTACGATCGCCGTCGGCTCATCGTCCGACGACGAATCGGCATCGGGTGACGATCTCCTCGCGGCGATCACCGAGGCGCTTCGCCTCGCACGCGAAGGGGGCGGCAACCGGACGCGGCTTGCGTCGCTCCTCCGCCGTTAGGCGAACTGCCGGATGTACGCTGAAATAGGGGCGGGGATGAGAGATCTGCGTTAGGGAGCGCGAGTCGCCGAGGATTGGAGAATTGCAGGGTCGAGCGAGCGGGTGGCCGGAACAGGAGAAGGGGATGAAGACGAACGAATTCACACTCGTGGCAATCGCATTGTCGCTGTTTCTGTCGTGCGCGAAAACGGAAGCGCCTGCTCCGGTCGCAGATTCCGCGGCACCCGCGACGCAGGCCGAAACGGCGCCCGCGAAGCCGCAAACGCATGCTGAAGAGGTGGAGGCGTGGCGTGCGCGTCGCATCGCGAACCTGACGAGAGAGGACGGCTGGCTCACTCTCGTCGGCCTCGCCTGGCTTCGGGAGGGGGCGAACAGTGTGGGTTCCGACCCGAAGAGCATCGTCGCGCTCCCGGAAGGGAAGGGGGCGGCGATCGCGGGAACGATTCAGCTCGCGAACGGGGTCGCGACCTTCGTTCCTGCAGAGGGAGCGACGATCACCTTCGAAGGAAAGCCGGTGACCGCCGCGATCGCGATGAAGCCCGACACTTCGGAATCACCGACGGTACTTCACAGCGGCCCGGTGAGGTTCTACATCATTGAACGCGGAGGAAAGCTCGGAGTCCGCATCAAAGACAGCGAGAGTGAGGCGCGAACCCACTTCACCGGCATCGACAGCTATCCGCTCGACTCGAAGTGGCGCATCGAGGCGCGGTTCGAGAAGTACGACCCGCCGAAGCAGATTGCGATCACGAATGTGCTGGGGCAGACCGAACCGCAGCCGTGCCCGGGAGCGATCGTCTTCGAAGTCGACGGAACGAGTTACCGTCTCGAACCGATCCTCGAGGGGGACGATCCCGACTTGTTCATCATCTTTGGCGACAGCACGAATCGAACGACAACGTACGGAGCGGGGCGCTTTCTCTATGCGACTCCTCCGGGCCCCGATGGAAAAGTCATCGTCGATTTCAACAAGGCATACAACCCGCCGTGCGTATTCTCGCCATTTGCGACCTGCCCTCTGCCGCCGAAGCAAAACAAGCTCCCGATCGCAATCGAGGCTGGAGAGAAGCGGTGGGGGGAGCATTGAAGTAGTCCTTAGTCCTCAGTCCTGAGTGCTCAGTCCTTAGTGCTGAGTCCTTAGTCCTTAGTCCTGAGTCCTAAGTGGGGAGATGCGAGTACGGAGGCCCTAACGGCCCACACTCTCCTGAGCACAGTCAACACCCACGGCTGAGGGCTTCCACTGAGGGCTCAGGACTGAGGACTCAAGACTCAGGACTGAGGACTAAGGACTAAGGACTCAGGACTAAGGACTAAGGACTCAGGACTGAGGACTCAGGACTAAGGACTCAGGACTGAGGACTCAGGACTAAGAACGAAGAACTCGTATGACGTCACGCACCGGCACCTGGCTGATCATTGTCGCGGCGATCCTCTGGTCGACCGGGGGCATCGGCATCAAGGCGATCACGAATGGACCGCTCGAGGTCGCGTGTGTCCGATCGATCGTCGCGGCGGTGACCCTCTTCGCGATCTTCCGGCCGAAGGTTCCGAAGCTGACGCCCGCATTCTTCGTGGCGCTGGTCAGTTACGCTGGCTGCCTCACATGTTTCGTTACCGCGACGAAGTGGACGACGGCAGCGAATGCGATCTTCATTCAGTACAGTGGGATCATCTGGGTGATTCTCCTCTCGCCGCGTGTTCTGGGGGAGAAACTGCGTCGGAGCGATGTCGTCACCGCGCTCATCGCCTTCGTAGGGATGGGGCTCTTCTTCGCTGGGGACGTCGACATGCGTGGCATGGCGGGAAATCTCGTCGCGCTTCTTTCGTCGATCTTCTTCGCCGGAATCTACCTCGGCCTACGTCGCGAGCGCGACAACGGGGCTGAGGCCGCGGTCTGCTGGGGAAACGTCCTCGCCGCGGCCCTGCTCGCGCCGCTCGCACTGCCAGGAATCGAGGTCACGCCTAAAGCTGGTGCCGTGCTTCTCTTTCTCGGGATCTTTCCGATCGCCGTACCGTACGCCCTCTTTGTTCGCGGAATCCGCACGGTGCCTGCGGTGCAGGCGTCATTACTCGGCATGCTCGAGCCCGTCACGAATCCCGTCTGGGTGCTGCTTCTCCTCGGGGAGCGCCCGAGCGTTCAGGCGGTGATTGGAGCGTCGATCGTGCTCGGAGCGCTGGGGTGGCGGACGGTGAAGAGCGGAAGCGGCAGCGAGGCGATCACCGAGGTTCGATGAAAGTGGTTAGGCCGGATCGCCTGTGAGAAGGGGAGGTGGAGGGAGCGAGGCGAAGTGCCGGGAGACGCTGGGACGTGCTAGTGGCCTGTATTGAAGGAATTGGTACGGCGGGACCAATTCCTCCAGTACAGGCCACTAGTGTAGTGTTTCGTTAATCCCTTGCCTTTCGTTGCGGCGGAATGGAGCCGATTTCGCGAAGCGACGACGAGTCGATGTGGTTCATCGGCGAGGAGGAGCGACAAAGAAAGCGGCTCCATTCCGCCGCAACCCGGAGGGCAGAGCAGAAACGGGGCGATCTCCGCGTCGCTCGTCGTCGACGATGAACCACATCGCCTCCTCCTCGCTCCTTGAGCTCGCCCCGTTTGTGCTCTGCGAAAGGCAACGGATTAATGAAACACTACACTAGTTGACCGCGTTCGGTGTTTCGAGAGAGAAGGGAGCGATGACGGCGTCGAAGCTCTCGCCGCCCGGTCGAACCATCCGATAGGTTCCGTGCATCGTGCCGAACTCAGTGCGCAAAGGGCAGAACGAGGTGTACTCGAACGACTGTCCAGGTGCGAGCAGTGGCTGTTCGCCGACCACGCCCGGACCCTCCACCCGCTCTTCGTCTCCCTGCGAGTCGGTGATGATCCAGACGCGGCTGATCAATTGTGCAGGCTGATCGCCAACGTTCGAGATCGTCACGCGATAAGCGAAGAAATAGTAGTTGTCGCGCGGGTTGCTCCGCTCTTCGACGTACTCGCTCTCGACGTGTACGTGGATTCCTTCGGTGGTGGCGTCGCTCATGGGTGATTAGAGTGCTGAGTGCTGAGTCCTAAGCGCTGAGTTGCGAGTCCTGAGTCCTGAGTTGTGAGTCCTGAGTTGTGAGTCCTGAGTGCGCAGCCCTATCTACTCAGCACTCAGGACTCAGGACTCAGCACTGATTTCTATCCTTCCGCCGACAGCATCGCCTTCCCAAGCTCCTTCGAACGGTTCGTGGCGACTTCAACCGCGTTCATCAGCGTCGTACGCAAGCCCCCCTCCTCGAGAGTGTGAAGCCCCGCGATCGCTGTGCCTCCAGGAGAAGTGACCATGTCCTTGAGTAGTCCAGGGTGGTAGTTCGTCTCGAGCAGGAGCTTTGCCGATCCGAGTACGGTCTGCGCCGCCAGCTGCTGCGCGTTGCGGCGCGAGAGGCCGACCTTGACACCGGCGTCGCTCAACGCCTCGAGGATGAGGAAGATGTATGCGGGACCCGATCCCGAGAGCCCGGTGACCGCGTCGAGGTGAATCTCCTCGAGGACGACAGTTAGGCCCACGGCGTCGAAAATCTGCTTCGCGAGTGCGACGTCTCGTTCGGTGGCGTGCGCGCCGCGAGCGATCGCCGTGGCGCCGGCATCGACGAGCGCAGGAGTGTTCGGCATCGCTCGGACGATCCGCACTTCGCGGCGAAGACGAGCTTCGATCGTCGCGATCGGCACACCGGCGGCGATCGAAATGACGAGCGCATCGTCGCGCAACGTCTCCGCGATCTCCGTCAGGACACGCCTCATGATCTGGGGCTTCACCGAGAGCACGACGATCTGCGACCGCGCCACGACCTCCCGGTTGTCGATCGTCGTGTGAACCCCGAACCGCTCCCGGAGCTCGTCGACACGTTCCGCACGCGGCCCCGAGGCCGAGATTTGCGATGCCTCGACATGCCCCCCGTTGAGAAGCCCGCGGACGAGAGCCTCCGCCATGTTGCCGGCCCCCACGAAGCCGATCGTTCCGTCGATGTGCATCGATGTCCTCCACCTGATTCCGTTGCGACGGGATGATACGGCAGGCGAGAGTCCAAAGGCCAAAGGCCTTTGGACTGCGTTTCGCCTCTCGCCTTCGTGTACACTTTCCATCTCCTCGTACAAATCAAGGAAGACGATGGCGCAGAACGAGCAGTCGACTGCCGAGTATCTTCGTATTCACGGCCCGGAGGTCTCCCGCTGGCGCAAGTGGGGGCCCTACCTCTCCGATCGCGCCTGGGGAACGGTGCGCGAGGATTACAGCGAGAGCGGAGACGCCTGGAGCCACCTTCCTCACGATCTCGCACGGTCCAAGACATACCGTTGGGGAGAGGACGGGATCGCCGGCTTCACCGACCGCTACCAGATTCTCTGCTGGTCGATGGCACTCTGGAACGAGCGTGACCCGATTCTGAAGGAGCGCCTCTTCGGGCTCGTGCCGACCGAAGGGAACCACGGCGAGGACGTGAAGGAGTACTACTTCCATGCCGACGCCCTTCCAAGCCACTCCTACATGCGGATGGTCTACAAGTACCCGCATGCCGAGTATCCCTACGCCTGGCTGATCGACGAGAACCGGCGGCGCGGAGGACGCGGTCCAGAGTTCGAGTTGATCGATACCGGTCTCTTCGACGACGACCGGTACTTCGACGTTGAGATCGAGATTGCGAAGGATGGACCCGATGTCGTCGTCTTTCGTGTGACTGCACATAACCGAGGCCCCGAGCCGGCCGCGATCCATTTCGTGCCGAACCTCTGGTTTCGAAACGTCTGGTCGTGGAGTGGAGAGGGAAGGCAGCAACCGCGCATCGCACTCGACCACCGCCGTGACGGTGGCCTGTCTCTCCTTGCCGACGACTCCAACGCGCCGCCGATCGACGGACTCCTCGCGGACGCGCGCCTCGGCCCTCATCGCCTCGACTTGGAGGGGGGCGTCGACGTCTTCTTCACGAACAACGAGACGAACGGCCCGCGGGTCTATGGTTCCGGGGCGCAATCGCGAAGCCACTTCGTCAAGGATGCGTTTCATCGCGCGCTCATCGGTGGCGACGCATCCGCGGCAAACCCTGCGATGGAAGGGACGAAGGCGTGTGCACGGATGCGCGCCGTCGTGCCACCAGGCGGTTCCTCGGTGATGCGGATGCGCCTCTGCCCTTCGGCGGTCGAGTGGACTCCGCTCGAAAGCGTCGATCGCGTCGTCGCGGCGCGCCGCACCGAGGCCGACGAGTTCTACGAGTCGATCCATCCGCCGAAGGCGTCGATCGAGGAGCGGCGCGTACAGCGTCAGGCCTGGGCGGGGATGATCTGGTCGAAGCAGAGCTACCTGTTCGACGTCGAACAGTGGCTCGAAGGCGACGATCCGTCGATTCCGCCGCCCGATTCACGCAAGCGGGGACGAAACCGCCACTGGCGGCATCTCAATTCAATGCGTGTCCTCTCGATGCCCGACAAGTGGGAGTACCCATGGTTCGCGGCGTGGGATCTCGCCTTCCACATGATCCCATTTGCGCGGATCGACTCCGAGTTCGCGAAAGAGCAGCTCTGGCTCATGCTCTTCGAACAGTTTCAGCATCCGAACGGACAGATCCCAGCCTACGAATGGGAGTTCTCCGACCTCAACCCGCCCGTTCATCCGTGGGCCGTCTGGCGTGTCTACAACATGGACCGGCTTCAGAACGGTAAGGCCGACGTCGAGTTCCTCGAGCGATGCTTTCACAAGCTGATGCTCAACTTCACCTGGTGGGTGAACAAAGTCGATAAGGAAGGGAACAACGTCTTCGAGGGAGGGTTCCTGGGGCTCGACAACATCACCGTCGTCGATCGGAGCGAGAAGCTTCCCGATGGAGCTGCGCTCGAGCAGAGCGACGCGACGGGGTGGATGGGGATGTTTTGCCTCGTGATGATGCGGATCGCGCTCGAGCTTGCGAAGACGAACGCGGTCTACGAGGGGCTCGCGACGAAGTTCTTCGAGCACTACGTCTACATCGGCGCGGCGATGAAGATGGAACGGTTCGGCCGCACGCTTTGGGACGAGGAGGATGGCTTCTTCTACGACCTCCTCCGATTCCCTGATGGACACGCGATTCCGTTCCGCGTCCGTTCGCTCGTCGGACTCATCCCGCTCTACGCGATCGAGCGCCTCGAGGAGAAGTGGATCGAGCCGTTCCCCGTTTTCGCTGAGAATTTCCGTTGGTTCATGAAGTTCAGGCCCGGGATCACGTCGCGCACGGTCATGACCGTCGGCGATGGCGATGGGAAGACGCACGTGCTGTCGGTCGTCGACCGGCATCAGCTCGAAAAGCTGCTCGCGCGCGTCGCAGACCCCGCCGAGTTCCTCGGGCCCTTCGGCCTGCGAAGCCTCTCGAAGCATCACGAGAACGAGCCGTTCGTTTTCGGCCGGGCGGTCGTGCATTACGAGCCAGCGGAAGCAATCAGCAAGCTCAAGGGAGGGAACAGCAACTGGCGCGGCCCGGTCTGGTTCCCAACGAGCTTCCTGATGATCGAGTCGCTGCGCAAGCTCGAGCGCGCCGTAGGATCCCGCATCGAGATCGAAGTGCCCGATCACGAGACCCACGAACTTCGCCACGTCACGCTTTCGGGGCTCGCGGGAAACCTCGCGAACCGGATGATCAACATGTTCATCCCCGACGCGCGAGGCTACAGGCCGATCCACGGCGAGCCGGGATCGCGCCGGGCGGAACGCTTCGCGAACGACCCGCACTGGAAGGATCTCCTTCTCTTCTACGAATACTTCCACGCCGATAGCGGCGAAGGGCTCGGCGCGAACCATCAAACCGGGTGGACCGGGCTGATCGCGAGCCTGATCGATGAATGGAGGAAATGAGCCATGGGGAAGAAACGATACGTAGGCGTCGATCTGGGCGGCACGAGCATGATGGCCGTCGTCGCGAACGAGAAGGGGAAAGTCCTCGGCGAGAGCGATTCGGCGACCGACCGTTCCTCGCCGCAGGCAACGATCGACCAGATCATCGCGCAGATTGACGGCGCGCTCGCTGATGCGAAGCTCAAGGCCTCGAAAATCGAAGCGATTGGCGTCGGCGCGCCAGGTGCCGCCGATCCGAAGACTGGAGTCATCGCGAAGGCGCCTAACCTCGGCTGGACCGATGTTCCTCTGGGCCCGATCCTCGAGGATCGTTACGGCGTTCCGGTCGCCATCGGCAACGACGTCCAGGTGGCGATTCTAGGAGAGCACGCGTTCGGCGCGGCGAAAGGGGCAAAGCGTGCGGTCGGGATCTGGGTCGGCACCGGAATCGGAGGCGGACTGATCGCGGACGGTGAGCTCGAGCGCGGCGCCCGCGGTGCGGCTGGAGAGATCGGGCACATGGTCCTCGACGAGAATGGGCCGGTTTGCGGCTGTGGACGCAAGGGGTGCGCGGAGGCGTACGCGAGCCGTACGTCGATGGAGCGCGACGTGATGCTGCGCATTGCGGCCGGTCGCGCGAGCGTCGTCCCCGACATCATGAAAGAACGGCAAAAGACGCGAATGACGAGCAGCGTGATGAAGCGCGCGCTCGCGGCGAACGACGAGGTGATGAAGGAGGTCGTCGCCGCCGCGCAGCGATATCTCGGCCTGCTCGCTGGCAATGTCGTCAACATGTACGACCCTGAAGTGATCGTCATTGGGGGAGGCGTCGCACAGCGTCTCGGCGAGGAGTTCGTCGGCCCGATCCGCGAGACCGCACGCAGCCGCTTCCTGCGCCCCGATCCCGACGAGAGGGTCCGCATCGTGCACGCCGGGCTCGATGACTATTCGGGAGCTCTCGGAGCCTCGGTGCTCGCGCGCAGGAACGCATGACACATTGCATCGTGATGGTTCGCACGACGCCTCACTGAGGGGTCGACGCAGGCTCGTTTCGAAGGCGTCACGGCGCTTTGGCCAGCCACGGGGAAGGTGTTATTCTCCGCTCGCGTCAAATCTCGGGAGGACCATTCGGATGCGCGTCGACGAGGTGAAATCGGAAGTTGGGCGGTTCTGGGACGACGAGGTCATCCCGACGATCAGCAAGTACATCGAGATCCCGAATCAGTCGCCTCTGTTCGACCCCAGCTGGCGTCAGACCGGGCACATGGCCAAAGCCGTCGAGCTCGTGCGGCGCTGGGTCCTGGCGCAGAACATCGCCGGAAGCCGGCTCGAGGTATTCCAGGACGGCGAACGGACCCCTGTCCTACTCCTCGAAGTCGATGGTGCGAGCAGCGACACGGTGCTTCTCTACGGACATCTCGACAAGCAGCCGGCGATGATCGGATGGGAGGAGGGACTCGGTCCCTGGACTCCGGTCCTTCGCGACGGCAGGCTTTACGGTCGCGGCTCGTCCGACGACGGCTACGCGATCTTCTCGGTCGTCTCCGCGATCAAGGCGCTGCAGACGCAGAAGACGCCGCACGCTCGTCTCGTCGTACTCATCGAGTGCTGCGAAGAAAGCGGCTCGCTCGACCTTCCGTACTACGTCGAGAAGCTTGCCGACAGGATCGGCACACCGTCGCTCGTCGTTTGCCTCGACAGCGGGTGCGGAGATTACGACGCCCTCTGGTGCACCACCTCTCTCCGCGGATCGATTGTCGGCAACCTGACGGTCGAGATTCTGAGAGAAGGTGTTCACTCTGGAGACGCGAGTGGCGTCGTGCCGTCGAGCTTTCGCATCCTCCGCATCCTTCTCGATCGCCTCGAAGAAGCGTCGACCGGCAAGATCATTCCCGAGTGGCTGTGGGTCGACGTGCCTAACGATCGGATGAGTGAGGTTCGCCGTGCGGCCGAGGTTCTCGGATCTCATATGCTCGAGCACTACCCGTTCGTTTCCGGCGCGAAGCCGGTGACGAATGACGTCGTCGAGATGATCCTGAACCGGACGTGGAGGCCGATGCTCGCCTACACCGGACAGGAAGGGCTTCCCGACCTTCTTCAGGGCGGAAACGTCCTTCGGCCTCGTACCGCGCTCAAGCTTTCGCTCCGCGTCCCGCCGACACTCGAGGCGACCGATCTCGACACGAGGCTCAAGAAGCTGTTCGAGTCCGATCCTCCCTACGGCGCAAGAGTCTCGTTCGAGCCGGAAAAAGGTGGAGCAGGCTGGAACTGTCCGAAGCTCGCGCCGTGGCTCGAAACCTCGATCAACGAGGCGTCGCGCGCCTTTTTCGGCCGCGACGCGCTCTCGTTCGGCGAGGGCGGCTCGATACCGTTCATGGGGATGCTCTCGGAGAAGTTCCCCGAGGCGCAGTTCCTCGTTACCGGTGTACTCGGGCCTCACAGCAACGCCCACGGGCCGAACGAGTTCCTGCACATCCAGATGGGCAAGAGCCTGACGGGCTGCGTGGCGCGTGTGATCTCCGACCACTACAAGCGCGGCGCCTGACCCTCACACCAGGCGCTTGAGCATTTCGAACTGCCTGACGATCTCGGTCGCGCCCGCTGCGGCGAGGAATGCATTCGTTCCGTCATCGCGCGCGTCGACGTTCAGGATGCGGAGCGGCTTGTCGCAGCGTTCCCGCGCTGCAGCGAGAAGGGCAGTGCCGAATCCCCGCCTTCGCGCGCGTGGCGCCACGGCGAGTTGGGCGAGGTCGTTCGTCATGGGGAAGAGCACAGCGGTGGCGGCGACACCCATGTCATCGCGCACGGTGAATGTCACGTGCGGATCTCCCGCCCTCGCGATCGACTCGTCGTCGTTCTGCCACGACGGTTCGCAGTCGCGCATCGACGCCATGGTCGCAGCATCGAACGGGGCGTTGTCCTCGATGGCGATCGTGGACGATGCCGGCCGCGACAGCTCCTCGAGCTGCCAGCAGCGCAACTCCCGGGACGTTCCGAATCCGGCTCCGCGATAGGCACGAATCGCTTTTTCGTTCGCCTGGATAACTTCGAGAAGGTATTGCGTCGCTCCTTCGGCGCGAAGCAGCTCGACCGTCTTCGCCAGCATCAGCGACGTAAGTCTTCGGCCGCGATAGGCGGGGATCACCCCCGTCCCACAGTCGTACGCCGTGAGCTCGCCTTGCCAGCGACCCAGACCGTTGAGTGTGAACGCGACGAGGCGATCTCCTTCACGCACGCCGACCGAGAGATCGAATCGCACTCCTCGACGGCGCGTCATCTCTCCGAGAAAGGAAGCACTCGGCGAAAACGACACGGCATAGTCGCCAAACGCGACATCGAAGGCGTCACATATCGTTTCGAAGGAGGTTGTTGCGAGCGTGTCGGCGTTCATCTCACGGGAAGTATCGGACACGAAGAGGATTGCCGGGAAGTCACACCTCGGGAACGCAGATCCGCCGTCGTGGCCTGTACAATCTGTCCTACTGACATGAGCTACTGCAAGGCAGCCCGAGGGCACGACTACCACGGCCCCTACCACGACAATGAGTACGGCTTTCCGATCGCGAGCGACGACGCGCTGTTCGAACGATTGGTGCTCGAGATCAACCAGGCGGGGCTGAGCTGGCTTACGATCCTAAAGAAACGCGAAGGCTTTCGGCGCGCCTATGACGGCTTCGATCTCGTCAAGGTTTCGCGTTATGGCAACCGCCAGCGTGCGCGCCTGCTCGCCGATGAATCGATCATTCGCAACCGGCTCAAGGTCGACGCAGCGATCGAGAACGCGAAACGAATCCTCTCGATCCGGGAGTCTCACCGTTCGTTCCGCGGCTGGCTCGACGAGCACCATCCGCGTGAGAAGGCCGACTGGATCAAGCTGTTCAAGAAGACGTTCGTCTTTACCGGCGGAGAAATCACGGGCGAGTTTCTGCTCAGCACCGGCTACCTTCCAGGCGCTCACGACGTCGAGTGCCCGGTGTACCGAAAGATCCTGAAGCTGGGGCCGGCGTGGCGGAGGCGCCGGTCCTGAGTCCTTAGTCCTGAGTCCTTAGTCCTTAGTCCTGAGTCCTTAGTCCTCAGTCCTGAGTCGTTAGTCCTCAGTCCTGAGTCCTGGGCCCGGAGTCCTCAGTCCTGAGTCTTCACTGGAAGCGCTCAGCTGTGGGTGTTGACTGTGCTCAGGAGAGTGTGGAACGTTAGGACGTTCGTACTCGCATCTCCCGTCTCAGGACTGAGCACTAAGGACTGAGGACTGAGGACTGAGGACTGAGGACTGAGGACTCAGGACTCAAAAAGGTGTCACTTCGTTTCCGTGACTTCGAGCAGGAGCTGAATCTTCTCGCGATCGATCTCTGGGAGGCCAATGAACTCCACACCGATCTCCTGCTTCCCGGAAGGGAGCAGCTGGGTGTAGACGACGCGAGCCTTGGCCGAGATCACCTCGGGGCGAGCCGAGATCAGGATCTCGAGCACTTCTCCGATCGACAGCCGTTCGTCGGAGGTGAAGCCGCACCCGCCCAGGCCTACGGTCGTCGTCGCTGCGAACTCCTCGATCTCTGCGCCGCCGAGCCTCTTCACGAGGACGGCATGCTGCGAGGAGATACGTGGGAATCGACGTAGCTCTTTGTCCATTCAGGGCCTCCCTCGCGGCGGCAAGTGCTGCGATCCAGACAATTTACGCGATTCGATGAGCGTCCTTCAAGTCCACGGCCGTCCGATGTGAATCTCCGGGCGCTTCCGGCGGTTACGCCGAAGATGATCGTCATCGACGAGAAGCTATCGATACCCGAGGACGAGCTCCGGTTTGAAGCGAGCCGTAGCGGCGGCCCTGGCGGGCAGCACGTGAACACCTCGAGCACGCGCGTCACGCTCGTGTTCGACCTTGAGGCGAGCCGGGCGCTCGATGAGACAGCCAAGTCTGCAATCGAGAAGCGCCTTTCGACTCGCATCAGCGCCGAGGGCCTCTTGCGCGTCTCTGTGCAGAAGCATCGGAGCCAGCGGATGAATCGAGACGAGGCGATCGAACGCTTCGCCTCCCTTTTGCGCGCGGCGCTCGAGGAGCAGAAACCGCGACGGAAGACACGACCGACCGCGGGGGCGAAGGCGAGGAGGGTCGATGAGAAGAAGAAGAGGGGTGGCATCAAGAAGATGCGCACGTCGAGGTACGATGAGTGAGGAGTCAACAAACTCCTCCACGATGACCCTCCTCGCGTTCTTCCAGTCGACCAACATGACCGAGGAGGAATTTCGGGCGCTGATTACGAAGGTTGTCGTCTCTGGCACCCTGGCGATGGGCATCGCCGCGGTCCTGCTTTGGCTCTTCTGGAGAAATCTCGGCAAGGAGTCGGAGGGCGGGGAGAGCGAGACGAGAGTCTCAACCTGGCTGTTGCTCGTCAGCCTCGTCGTCGTGCTTCTGGCGCTCTCATTCGTCGTCTACTCGCTCGCGTAAGGCGGGGACGGCTCACTTCACGTCGACCTTTGTGCGGGAGTAGGCCTTCATGTTCGTCACGTTGTCGAGAACCGCGACTGCAATGATGTTCTCTCCCTTCTCCATCAGCAGGTCGACCGAGTAAGTGAAGTGCTTCCCGTCGAGCTTCGCCGCTTCCTTCACCGGGACACTGACCGCTTGTGACTTCTGCTCGATGCGCGAGATTCCGCCACGGCCGTCGCTCACTCCGACGAACACGGAGAACTTTCCCGCGAGCCGATCGCCGTTCGGAAGAAGCGTCAGCGACGACGACGGGATCTGCACGTCGAGCGGTACCGAGAAACGCCCGCGACCCTGTTTCTTAGGTGGTTTCGACACGGTGCGAATCTCGAAGTCTCCCGGACCGCCGTCGTAGTAGAGCATCGCAACGACGCGGTCGATCATCTGTTCGCGCGTCGTCTTCGAGTAGAAGGTCGTGCGCGTGCGTACCGAGATGCCGGGTCGTTTCGCACGGACGGTGAGGCGCCGTTCGCCAGGGGCCGCCTGGTTAGTCGCGCGATACCCGAGGGAGTAGTAGGTGTCGAAGTCGCGCTCGATCCTGTCGAAGACGCCGTCAATGTTCTGCGTCTGTGCGAAGGCGAGCCCCCCTGTTTTCGCGGCAACGAGCTGGAACGCTGTAATCCGGTCGACCGTCTCCATGAACTGTCTATCGGCGGTGGTCAGCTCCTGGCGCTCGACCGGCGTGTCGGAAAGATCGGCGCCGGTCGATGCGCTCAACATGTAAACGGTCACGCCGTTCGCGTTGGCGGCGCGGCTCACGATGTCGAACAGATTCGTCTCCGCATACGCCTGAGTCTCCGGCGAGGGCATGGGGATCAACTCGCGCGACATCTGAATCCGCGGCGCGAAGATCTCGTTCGTGTACTGGAACATCTCGATTCCGGGGCGCAACGGGAACTCCTCACCGACGAAGATCATCGCCTTTTTCCCTTCGACGCCCGCGAGCGTAGCGAGAAGGCCGTTCATGGCTGAGATCTTCGCGCGTGTCTCGACGCGCACCTGTTCGGCATAGATCCGCGCCTGCGAAAGCGAGTTCCGGTAAGCATCCGCGAGCGAGATGCCGCTTCGAGGTTGCGTGGCAAGGTCGAGCTCCGTACGGATTCGCTGCTCGGCCTCCCTGCGCCGGATCACGAGCGGTCCCCTCCCCGTGCCTTCGCCGGAGAGACGTACGAGCGCGCGCTCGAATTCACTCACGAGCGAGGTGAACGGAACTTCGACATGAAGCCCCTTGCGCCATATCGCGAGCATCGCCTGGTCGCCTGGGCGAAGCATTGTTCCCGTGAAGCCGCGAATCTGCTCGAAGACGCGGTTGCGGTTGAACGGATGGAGCGTTTCCGCGTCGACATAGAAGATCAGCTTTCGGCTCCGCTCTTCCGGAATGGCGGCGAGCGGTGTCGGCGCCTCGGTTGGAAGTGGTTTCGGAGCGACCTCTGCGCGTACTTCGCTGAAGTTCGTGATCTCCTGCGGGCGTCCCGCTTCGGCGATCTCGAAATCTTCGCGCGTGAGTCCGTAGACCGGCTCTCCTTTCGAGTCGGTTGCGAACACGTCGATGCTGACGACGTTGACTTCGACCGTCTCGACGTAGAGCTCCTCCTGCGACTGCGCGGCCGCAGACGCGGTGAGTGCGAGCGCGATCAAAGTCGTGATCGTCGATCTCATTCGAGGCTACCTTCCATCTCAGTGTAGGGTTGAGCGGACCAGCTCATTTGTTACGAAGGAGTGATCGTTTCCCATCTTCCGCCCTCCACGGGCGGAACACCGGGGAGGCGCTACGCAGTGCACGACGCGCGAGCGGGCATCCGTTAGAATTGCGACCGTCATGGCAAAACTGTTCGTTCCGAAAGAGCGCTCCGGAGGCGAGCGGCGCGTTGCCGCCACGCCCGAGACGGTGAAGAAGTTCGTCAAGGCGGGACTCGTCGTCGAGGTCGAAGCGGGAGCCGGCGAGGGATCCTCGATCTCCGATCAACGTTTCGCCGATGCTGGCGCCGCGATTGTTTCCGACGCTTCGGCGTCGTGGTCGAGCGCCGACATCGTCGCGAAGGTCGCCGTCCCGTCGCCCGACGAAGCGGGGCGCCTGAAGCCGGGCGCAGTGCTCGTCTCGTTCATGGCGCCTCACCGGAATCTCGATGCGGTGCGGGTGCTCGAGCGACGGGGCGTCACGACGCTCGCGATGGAGCTCGTGCCGCGCACGACGCGAGCGCAGACGATGGATGCGCTTTCCTCGCAGGCGAACATCGCGGGCTACAAGTCGGTGCTGATCGCCGCCGCACGACTCGGAAAGTATTTCCCTCTCCTGATGACTGCGGCTGGAACCGTACCGCCGGCGCGAGTCGTGATCATGGGAGCCGGCGTAGCGGGACTCCAGGCGATCGCGACGGCGAAGCGGCTCGGCGCGGTCGTCGAGGTATCCGATGTGCGCGCGGCCGCCAAGGAGCAGGTCGAGTCGCTCGGTGCGAAGTTCATCGAGCTTCCGATGCAGGAGTCGGGCGAAGGAACCGGCGGTTACGCGAAGGAGATGAGCGAGGACTTTCTCCGCAAGCAGCGCGAGATCGTGATGCAGCACCTCGCGAAAGCCGACGTGGTGATCTGCACTGCACTCGTCCCTGGCAAGAAGGCTCCCGTCCTCATCAACGATGAAGCGCTGAAGGTGATGCGCGCAGGGGCGATCGTCGTCGATCTGGCGATCACGGAGGGAGGGAACTGCACGCAGTCGAAGGCGGACGAGGACGTGACCTGGAATGGAGTGCACATCCTCGCCCCATCGAATCTCGCGGCGACGATGGCGGAGGACGCGAGCGTCGTCTACTCGCGCAATGTCCACGCCCTCGTGATGAACTTCGTGAAGGACGGCAACGTCGTACTCGACCTCGGCGACGAGATCAACGCCGGTTCCCTTCTCACGCACGAAGGTAAGGTGACCCACGCGCCGACGGCGGCGCTGGTTCAGTCCTGAGTCCTGAGTCCTGAGTGCTCAGTCCTGAGTCCTGAGTCCTGAGTGCTCAGTCCTGAGTCCTCAGTCCTTGGTCTTTAGTCGTGCGTCCTCAGTCCTGAGTTGAGAGCCCCGCGAACTTTCGTACCATCCGCGCTGTCCATGTTTTCGTGTCGGCCGAATCGAAGCGCGACCCGGCGTAGGCACTCACGAAGGCTTCAATTGGGCGCAAAACTCCTCGCGAGAGCTTAGAGCTTACGACTCGGGACTCGGGACTCGGGACTCGGGACTCGGGACTCGGGACTCGGGACTGAGGACTGATCGATGAGGACTTAGCACTTAGGACTCAGGACTGAGGACGAAGGACTAAGGACTGAGGACTAAGGACTAAGGACTGAGGACTAAGCACTCAGGACTGAGGACTGAGCACTCAGCACTCGCCTCACACCACCCCCACCACCAGCGCGACGCCTATCAGAACCAGCATCACGCCGACGACGAGCTGGAGCGAGTGGAGCGTCACTTTCTTCACGAGCTTCGTTCCCGCGTACGAGCCGATGAATGCGGCCACGGTCGACAGGGCGACGAGCCGCCACGCGTCAGAGGGGAGTGTCGCGAATTTCGCGTTCCAGAATGCGGCGCCGTAGACGGTAAGCCGCGCGATGTCGACGATGATGGCGCAAACGACTCCGGTTCCGATGAACGCCTCCTTCGGCAAGCCCGACTTGATGAGGAACGCGGCGCGCAACGCCCCCTGGTTTCCTGACAAGCCGCCGAAGAATCCCGAGAGCAGGCCCCCCACCGGGAGGTACTTCGGATCGAACGAGAGCTTCTGAAAGCGCGGAAGCAAGTCGAACAACGCGAAGGCAACGATCACGACGCCGATCACGACTCCCTCCGTCGTGACGTTGAATGTGCGCTCGCCGGCGCTCCAGCGCGCGAGCGGCGAAACCCCTTCGATTGCCGTCAGCGCAAACGCTCCCGCGAACGATGCCACCGCCGCCGGAATCCCGAACTTCGCGACGACCCGGGCGTCGGCGTAGCGCCCGACGAGGCCGAGCTTGAAAATGTTGTTTGCGATGTGGACGACGGCCGTCGCCGCAACGGCGACCGGAATCGGGAAGAGAACGGCGAATGCCGGCATGAGAATCGTGCCGAGACCGAAGCCGGAGAAGAGAGTGAGCCCTGCGACCAGGAACGCGACGAGCGGTATCAGGAGGGAGGCCATCGCCCGGCATTATCGCCGACCGGGCTCGAATCCCGGGTCGGATTTTGAATCGTCGCCGCGCGTTCCGATGCGCGGCGTGCCGCGAGAGCGGCAAGGGGAAACGCGTCGCGCATCGGCGAGCCCGGCCACCAGGCACCTCGCACAATTTCCTGAAACCCGCGAATAAAATGACCGTAGAGTCAGTTTGGTGACCAGTCGGTCAGAAAGCCCGGTCCAGCAACATGGCAAGAACAACTCGAAGACACGCCATCGAAGAATTCCGACTCCAGACGATCCGTGAGGCGGCGACTCGCGTCATCGGCCGAAAAGGGTTTGACGGCTCGACGATGCAGCAGATTGCTGACGAGGCAGGGATTGCGAAGGGGACCCTCTACCTCTACTTCAAGGACAAGGAAGATCTGCTCGCGAGCGTTGCCGATTCGGAGCTCGACAAGCTGCGGGCTGAGATCGACCGGGCGTTCCTCGAGGAGACGGGTCTGGAGGAGACGCTCCGGCACATTGTCGCCGCGCAGTTCACGTTTTTCGAAGAGCACAGCGAGATCTTTCGCGTCTATCACGAAGTCGCGGGCGTCGGGCGCATGAAACACAAGCGCGACTGCCATCCGCGCTTTCAGGCGTTTCTCGATCGCCTTGCCGGCCTTTTCCGCCGCGCGATGGCGAAAGGAGAGCTGCGTAAGGCGAATCCGGAGGGGCTTGCGATCTTCATGGTCGAAGGGACGTTCGGGATCATCGTGCGGCGCATCGCGGGGGCAAGGAAGGGATCGCTCAAGGACGAGGTCGAGCTCGTCGTCGGGACCATTCTTCGCGGCATGCAGGCCGGAAGGAGCAGGAGATGAGAATCATCGCATTGGCGATGCTGGCGGCGATCGCCGCCCCCGCATTCGCGCAGACCGAGGGTCCGGCGACACTGACGCTCTCCGAAGCATTCCGGCGCGCGCTCGAGGTGAATCCATCGGTCGGTCGCGCGCGTGCCGAAGTCGGCGTGGCGCAAGCACAGAAGAACTTTTATCTCTCGGCGATCATGCCGAAGATCGGTGTGAGCGGCCGACTCACGCGAAACAGCGACGAAGTGATGTTCAGCGGCGGCGAAGGCGAGCCGGAGCGCACGATCCTCGCCGAGAACGACTGGGTGTACCGAGTCACGCTGTCGCAGCCCTTGTTTGCTGGGAATCGCGAACGTCGCGCGTTCCAGCAGGCGAAGATCGGTATTCAGAATGCCCTCGAGGGGGTCGCGCTGACCGAAGAAGGAATCCTCCTCCGGGTCGCTGCGGCATATCTGGGAGTCGTCCAGGGGGACGAGCTCATCAATGTCGAGAGGAAGAACGTCGAGATCGCCGGCCGGCGACGGCAGCAGGCGCAGGCGTTCTTCGACGCCGGCGAGGTGACGAAAGTCGAAACGCTTCGCGCAGAATCGGACGTGAAGGCCGCGGAACGGCGCCTCACACGTGCCGTTCAGCTGCGCGAAGGATCGGCGAGCCGGCTCCGTCTCGTGCTCGACAGCGACGAGTCGTTCGTCGTGGCGTCTCCCTCAATCGGCGGCGAGACTCTCCCCGGTGAAGCGGCGTTGATCGACCTGGCTCGCGGCCATCGCTCCGATCTCAAGCAGGCATCGAACGACCTGCAGATCGCGAAGCTCGAGGTGAGTAAGCAGCGCGGCTTCGCGCTTCCGACGCTCACCTTCGATGCAGCACTCATCGAGCAGAAGGTCTCGTTTCCGATCGACTCTTACAGCCAGGCATCGATCAACTTCAGCATTCCGATCTTCCAGTCGGGTGAAGTCGCGGCGCGTGTTCGCGGCGCGAAGGAGCGCGAAACGCAGGCGATGCTCGCGCTCGACGAAGCGGAGCGTCGCGTCGTCGAAGACATACGCCTCGCAATGCTCGACCTCGACTCCACCGAGAAGGCGCTGGCGCTCGCTCGCGAACAACGCGCGGCGGCGGAAGCCGAGTACGAGCAGCTCTTCGAGCTCTACCGCGCGCAGGAGGCGACGTCGCTCGATCTGCAGTCGTCGGAGAGCTCGCTCGCCGACGCACGACGTGCGGAAGTCGTTGGAGCTCTCGACCGCGATCTCGCGCGCCTCGGAGTCTGGTATGCCGCGGGAATGCTCAAGGAATCAGTAGTGACGGAGGTGCGCTAGTGCGCGTGAGAACGATCGGATTCATCTTGGTGCTCACTGCGGCGATCGCCGCGATGGCGTGCAGCCCGAAGGAGCAGCCCTCGGCCGTATCGTCGGCGGAGCTTCCCAACGACGTCGCGAACCTCGAGGCCGTTGCGACCGCGGCGAGGGAAACTGCCGCAACGGCGACGACACCCGGGAGCGTCGAGTTGAACGACGCGAAACTCGAGGACAAAGTCGCCGTGACCGGCGAGTTCGAGTCCCCCGAGGTTTCGAACGTCGCTGTTGCGATCACCGGACGCGTAGCGAAGGTCACGGCGGACAAGGGCGATCGCGTTCGCGCGGGTCAACCGCTGTTGATGCTCGAGACGCAGTACCTCGAGCTCGACGTGCGAAAGGCGAAGGCTGAAGTTGCGCGCGCGAAAGCTGTGCTCGACGACGCAAAGCGCGAGCTCGACCGCAAGGAGATGCTGCGCGCGAAGGAGTCGGTGCCGCAAGCGACACTCGACAAGACTCGCGCGGCGTACGAGCAGGCGCTGGCGAACCTCGACGTCGCGAACGCGGCGCTTGGAACTGCCTCGCAAAGACTAACGGATTCGGTGCTGCGCGCGCCGTTCGACGGCGTCGTCATGGAGCGAAAGACCGCGGCCGGCGAACGTCTCAGCGAGCGCCAGGATGTGGCGTTCGTCCTCGCGCGCACGACGCCGCTGCTTCTCCGTTTCGACGTTCCTGAGCGCTATCTCTCTGCGGTGAAAGAAGGACAGACGGTCAGAGCGCTGGCTGATCCGTTCCCAGGCGAGTCGTTCGACGGGAAGGTGAGCGTCATCGGCCAGACGATCGATTCGGAAACCCGCACGTTCTTTGTCGAAGCTCGATTCCCTAACCAGAGCGGCAAGCTCCGTCCGGGGCTGTTTGCCAGGGTGGAGCTGGAGCTGAAGTAAGAACGCGAAACGCGAAACGCGAAACGCGAAACGCGGAATGCGGAACGCGGAACGCGGAATGCGGAATGCGGAACGCGGAATGCGGAATGCGGAATGCGGAATGCGGAACGCGGAACGCGGAATGCGGAATGCAACGACGGTTACCGTCGAGAAGACGTCCGGAGGGGTTGGATGGATCGCGGAATGGACGAAATGACGACCCGAGAAATCAACCTTGGCGGCGTTCCCCGTCGCGGGCCATGTGCGTGCGTGACCGCAGTTTCGCGTTTCGCGTTCCGCATTTAGCGTTTGGAGATACCCCATGCAAAAACTTGCAGAGATCTGCGTGCGCCGTCCCGTATTCGCGTCGGTGATCATCCTGTCGCTCGTCGTCGTCGGGTTGTTCTCGATGCAGCGGCTCGGCGTCGACCGCTTCCCGAAGGTCGATTTCCCGTGGGTCACGATCACGACCGTGCAGCCCGGCGCTGCGCCGGAGGAGATCGAGACCGAGATCACCGACAAGATCGAGGAGTCGGTCAACACGATCAGCGGCGTCGACCAGTTGATGTCGATCTCCTCCGAAGGCGTTTCGGTCGTGACGATCCAGTTCGACCTCGAGAAGGATCCCGACGTCGCGTCGCAGGAAGTGCGCGACCGCGTCAACACGATCCTTCGCGACCTGCCGCGTGACGCCGATCCTCCGGTCATCCAGAAGATCGACCCCGACGCGATTCCGGTCATCGCCGTCGCGCTCTCGGGGCCGGCACCGATCCGCGAGATCACCGAGTACGCCGACAAGACGTTCCGCCGCCGGCTCGAATCCGTGCTCGGTGTCGGACAGGTTCAGTTGATCGGCGGCCAGGAGCGGCAGATCAATGTCGTCGTCGATACGGCGAAGTTGACCGGTCTCGACCTCACGGTGACTGACGTCGTCCAGGCACTGCAGGCACAGAACATCCAGATTCCCGGTGGGCGCGTCGAGCAGGGAATTCGAGACCTGACCCTCAGGACCTATGGCCGCGTCGAAACCCCCGAGGAGCTCGGCGAGATTCCGGTGACCTCGCGCGGGGGGACCGTCGTCTTCGTAAAGGACGTCGCGCGGATCGAGGACAGTCAGGCGGAGCCAGAAACGATCGCGCGCGTGAACGGAAAACCGGCGGTCGTGCTGCAGATCCTCAAGCAGTCGGGAACGAACACGATCGCAGTCGTCGACCGGGTCAAGGAGCGGCTCGACCAACTCCACCCGACGCTCCCCAAAGGTTGGGACGTCGAGATCGTTCGCGACCAGTCGAACTTCATCCTTGCTGCAGTCCACGCGGTCCAGGAGCATCTGATCCTCGGGGCGATCTTCGCCGTCGGGATCGTGCTCCTCTTCCTGCGCAAGTTCCACGCGACGCTGATCTCCGCGGTCGCGATCCCGACGTCGATCATCGCGACGTTCGGTGTGATGTACTACTTCGGCTTCACGCTCAACATCATCACGCTGCTGGCGTTGACGCTCGCGGTCGGAATCGTCATCGACGACGCGGTCGTCGTGCTCGAGAACATCTTCCGCTTCATGGAAGAGAAGGACCTGACGCCAATGCAGGCGGCAGTCGAAGGGACGCGCGAGGTCGGCATGGCCGTTCTCGCGACGTCGTTGTCGCTGATTGCCGTCTTCCTTCCGGTCGCCTTCATGGGCGGCATCGTCGGCAGGTTCATGTACGGCTTCGGCGTCACGATGGCCGCGGCCGTCGCGGTATCGCTTCTCGTCAGCTTCACGCTCACGCCGATGATGGCGTCGCGCTTCCTGACGAAGAAGGACACGGAGGACGACCACTCCTCGCGCGAGAAGGGCTTTTATCCGTTCGTCGAGAAGAGCTATCTGACCATGCTCGGCTGGTCGATGCGGCACCGCTGGGTGATCGTCGTGGTCATGGCACTCGTCTTCCTTTCGACGATTCCGCTCGGGATGATCGCGAACAAGAACTTCCTGCCGAACGACGACGAATCACAGTTCACGATCAACGTGCGCGCGCCGGAAGGCTCGAGCCTCGATTCGACGCGGAAGATCCTCGAGTCGATGGCGTCGCGCGTCAACCAGATCCCCGAGGTCGAGACGACGGTCGTTACGCTCGCGAGCGATCTTCAGAAGACGAGGAACTACGGCGAAATCTATGTGAAGCTGAAGCCGGCCGAAGATCGCGACCTCGATCAGTTCGACGTGATGTCGGTCGTCCGGCAGAAAGTCGTTCCGCTCTACACGCGGCTCGATCTGCGCGTGCAGGTCACCCTCGTCAACGCGTTTGGCGGGGGAGCCAACTCCGAGATCATGTTCTGGATCGGCGGGCCCGATTTCGAGAAGCTCGACGAGTATTCATCGAAGCTCGTCGATGTCGTGAAGAAGCAGCCGGGCGTCGCGGACGTGACGACGAATCTGATCGTCGGCAAGCCGGAGCTCGGAGTTCGAATCGAGCGCGAGAAGGCGGGCGACGTCGGCGTTAGGGTTCAGGACATTGCGTCGACGCTGAATCTGCTCGTCGGAGGCCAGAAGGTCAGTGACTACTACGAGCACGGTGACCAGTACGAAGTCCACGTTCGCGCCGAAGAGAAGTACCGGCGCGACGCAGAAGGCTTCCTGCAGGCGAAGATCCCGACCACGAAGGGTGAATCGGTTCGACTGGGCGACGTCGTGTCCGTCGTCGAGCGCTCGGGGCCGGCCGAAGTCAACCGCATCGCGCGGCGCCGGCAGGTGCTCATCCAGGCCAATATGCTGCCGGGCTACTCGTCGCAGGCGGTCATCGACGCGCTAGAGGCCGAAGCCGAGCGGCTCAACATGGGCTCCGAATACTCTCACGGTCTTCAGGGGCGTTCGCGCGAGCAGCAGAAGGCAGGCGTGAATTTCCTCATCGCCTTCGCGCTATCGATCGTCTTCATGTATCTGATCCTGGCGGCGCAGTTCGAGAGCTGGGTCCACCCGATCACCATCCTGCTTGCGCTTCCGATGACCGTGCCGTTCGCACTCCTATCGATCGTCGTGCTGAATCAGTCGATCAACATCTTCTCGTCGCTCGGAATCCTCGTCCTCTTCGGGATCGTGAAGAAGAATGGAATCCTGCAGATCGACCACACAAACCAGCTCCGTGAGAAGGGAATGGCGCGGCTCGACGCAATCATGCATGCGAATCGCGACCGGCTCCGCCCGATCCTCATGACTACGCTCGCATTCGTCGCGGGCATGATTCCACTCGTCGTCTCGAGCGGGACCGGCGCCGGAACGAATCGCGCGATCGGTTCGGTCATCATCGGCGGGCAGATGCTCGCGCTTCTCCTCACACTCGTCGGCGTTCCGGTCGTCTACTCGATCTTCGACGACTGGGCCGAGAGCCGCATCTTCGCGAAGGCGTGGAGCAAGGCGAAGGGCTGGCTGCCGGGACGGAAGGTGGAGAACGCGGAGACGGCATAGGTGAAACGCGAAACGCGGGAGTTGTGAGGCGGGGCCCGGCGACGGGCCCCGTTTCGGTTCGGTTCGTTCCTTGTACCGCCGACGGGTGGTGCAACACAACGAACGCAGAATGCAGAACGGTGAATGAAGAAAGGGGCCCGCGACCGAGAGTGTTCGGTCCGCCTCCGCTCTTCATTCACCGTTCTGCATTCTGCCTTCTGCATTCATTGTGTTCTGATGATTAGGCATCGAGGAGGATGACCATGTCCGATCACCGCTATCCGATTGGTAAGTTCGAGCTCCCCGCGACGATTGACGCGGCGACCACGAGGAGCTGGATCGAAGCGATCGAGGCACTGCCGCGGGAGATCGCGGGTGCAGTCGAGCGGCTCGACGAGGCGCAGCTCGCGACCCCCTACCGCGAGGGAGGCTGGACCGTGCGGCAAGTCGTTCATCACCTCGCCGACAGCCATATCAACGCCTACGTCCGATGCAAGCTCGCGGCGACGGAAGCGTGCCCGGTGATCAAGCCGTACGAGGAAGGGGAGTGGGCCGAGCTCGCCGACGGGCATGACGCTCCCGTGGAGCTCTCGATCCATCTCCTCTCGGCGCTGCACTCCCGGTGGTCGATGTTTCTGTGGTCGTTGAGCGACATCCAGCTCGACCGCACGCTCATCCACCCCGTGAGCGGGACGCACACGATCCGAACGATGTGCGGCCTCTACGCCTGGCACGGCCGGCACCACGCGGCGCACGTGACGAGGCTCAGGGAGCGGATGGGGTGGTGAGAGGAGGCGGCGCGCCCTCTGGAACTGCCGTTCGGGCCTGCGGGCGGGGTTTGGGGGGGTGTTTGGAAGTTAGAACGCAGAACGTTGAATTGAGCACCCAGAAAGCGAGGTGCCGTCCTTTTCTGGGTTCTCAATTCATCCTTCTGCGTTCTAACTTCAAGACAATCGAGCCTTACGCTCGCTCGGCAAACGCTGAGATTTCACGCGACCGGAGACCCTCCATGTGACGATCGACACACCTCCTCGTGACGCCCCACATCGGTGATTGTTTGCCTCTTGTTAGAGACTGCGCCGCGACGGGGAATCACCCTCGGAGGAGGAGTCCATGACACGAGACTTCACGCTATCCCTGGTCGGTGCAGGGGGCGACGGCGTCGTCACGATGGGCGACATGCTTGCGCGCGCCGGTGCGCGCGAAGGACTGAACGCGATGAAAACTGACGCGTACGGTCCGCAGATCCGCGGCGGCGAGTCGTCGAGCGCCGTCCGCCTCAGCCCTGATCCGATCTATTCGCAGGGAGATGCCGTCGACGTGATGGTCATCTTCAGCTGGGCGGGATTCGCGCGCTTCAAGTCTGAGATCAACCCGTCGGACGATGCGATCATCTTCCACGAGGCGACGGACCCGGTTCCGCCTGAGTTCAAGCGCGGAGCGAACGTCGTCATCATTCCGGTTCCATTCATCGAAATCGCGAAGGCGGCATCGGGCACGGGAGCGTCGAAGAACATCGTCGCGCTCGGCATGCTCTGCGGCCTGTTTCACCTGCCGGAGAAGCCCCTTCGTGCGTCGATCGAGCGCAGGTTCAAGAAGAAGGGCCCCGAAGTCGTCGCGTCGAATCTTGCGGCGATCGACGCCGGCGCCAAGATCGACCTTGCCGCTCTCGCCAGCGATGTCCCTAACCTCCAGGCGCGCATCGAAGCCAAGCGGCTCGACTACACGCAAGGAGCGCCGAAGCTGCTGATGTCGGGCAACGAGGCAACCGCGATCGGTGCGATGTATGCCGGATGCAAGTTCTTTGCCGGATACCCGATCACTCCGTCGACCGAAGTGCTTCAGATCCTCGGTGAGTGGCTTCCGCGCGTCGACGGTCGCGTCATCCAGACCGAAGACGAGCTCTCCGCGTTTGGTGCGGTCGTCGGCGCTTCATTCGCTGGCGTGAAGTCGATGACGTCGACCTCGGGGCCTGGCCTTTCGCTCATGACCGAGATGCTCGGCCTCGCCGCGATCTCGGAGATTCCTTCGGTGATCTACAACGTCATGCGCGGCGGCCCGTCGACGGGCATCCCGACCAAGAGCGAGCAGAGCGATCTCTTCCAGGCGATCTATGGTGGACATGGTGACATGCCTCGTGCCGTACTCGCCCCAGCGGATGTCGAGGATTCGTTCCACTGCATCGTCGAGGCGTTCAACATCTCCGAGGAATTCCAGATCCCCGTCATCATCCTGAACGACCAGCTCGTCGCCCAGCGCATCGAGACGCTCGACGAGGCGTCGCTCGTCCACGAGATCAAGGACCGTACGGCGCCGACCGAGGACGAGCTCGAAGATTACAAGCGCTATCGTGAAACGCCGAGCGGCGTATCGCCGATGACCGCCCCCGGCGTCGCGAAAGGGATCTACCAGACCAACGGCCTCGAGCATGACGAGTACGGGAGCCCTAACGCCGGCTATCTGATGCACGAACAGATGAACGCCAAGCGCTTCAGGAAACTCTGGGGCATCCGGAGCAAATACAACTTCGTGCGACGGTACGGCCCGGAGAAGGCGGCGGTCGGCATCGTGACGTGGGGCTCGATGAAGGGCCCGGCGGAGGAGATCGTCAAGCGTGCCGAGGCGCGCGGCCAGAAGGTGGCTGCGTTCATCCCGCAGATCCTGATGCCCTTCCCGAAGAACGAGCTCGACCAGTTCCTCGCGTCATGCGATCAGATCCTCATCGTCGAGCAGAACTACACGGCACAGTTCTACAAGTACCTCCGGTCGTTCGCCGATCTGCCCGCGGGACGCACGCACGTCTACAAGAAGTCGGGCGGCCGGCCGATGACGATGGTGGAGATCGAAGACGAGATGCTCAAGATTCTCGAGCCGGCGAACGAGCCGGTGGAGGTGATGGCATGACCGAGACGACCTACAAGCCGAACGACTACAAGACGGAGCTGAAGCCCGTCTGGTGCCCAGGCTGCGGCGACTTCGGTGTGCTCAACGCGCTTTATCGCGCGATGGCCGAATTGCAGCTCGTGCCGGCGGATACCGTGATGGTGTCGGGCATCGGCTGCTCGTCGCGCCTCCCCGGTTACGTCGAGACATACGGAATCAACACCCTGCACGGTCGCGCGCTCCCACTCGCGACTGGAGTGAAGGTGGCGAGGCCGGAACTGAACGTCATCGCCGTTGGCGGTGACGGTGACGGAATCGCGATCGGTGGCAACCACTTCATGCACACCGCCCGCCGCAATATCGATCTCACCTACATCATGATGGACAATGAGATCTACGGACTGACGAAAGGCCAGGCCGCGCCGACCACGCCGACGGGCGACAAGACCAAGTCGACGACGTACGGCAACCCCGAGCATTCGGTCGATCCGTGCGAGCTCGCGATCTCATTCGGTGCCACCTGGGTCGCCCGCGCATTCAGCGGAGACATCAAGCTCGTCGTCGATCTGATGAAGAAGGCGATGCAGCACAAGGGCTTCTCGTTCCTCAACATCATCTCTCCCTGCGTCACATGGCGCGGCGACGATCAGTTCAAAGAGATTCGCGCGAAGCTCGCGAGCCTTCCGGCCGATCACGATCCGACCGACCGAGCGCAGGCGCTCCGCTACACTCGCGAGACCGACAAGGTCACCTCGGGTGTCCTTTACGACGTCATCACTTCGTCGCTCGACGACGAGTTGGAGGTCATTCACCAGAAGGCGCTCAAGGTGAAGGATCACCCGACGTTCAAGGAGATCGTCTCGACGTTTTATTGATCGCGCTCGACGCGGATCACGACGGGCGAAGCCGTGAGGCTTCGTCCGTTTCGCGTTGTGGGGAACGCCAAGGCTTGCAGAGAGAGCGGAAATGCCGGGCGCGGGAGCGTCTACAGAGTTTTGCCCGCGGTTCGCGAATACGCGCGTGGACGTCAATCAGCCGGGGTTTCCCCGTGAACGGGCCCGCGCCCGAGTCCGCGCCCGGTCTTTTCTCATTCGCGTGACCTCGTCTCTGCTGGACGCCGCTGGCGTACGACGGTGGCTCTCCTGCCTCCAGCGGCTGCCCGCGCGTCGCCTTTCGCGCCTCGCCGGTCGCCCCTTCCGGCCCACGAGCAGATCGGGCATTGGCCTTCGTCATGCCGAAGCGCGGGGCAGTACTTCCGGCCGAAGTAGATGATCTGCAGGTGGACCTTTCCCCACGTCGCTTCGGGGAAGAGCTGCTTCAGGTCGCGCTCGGTCTGCTCGACGCTTTTTCCGTTCGAGAGCATCCATCGGGCCGCGAGCCGGTGGATGTGCGTGTCGACAGGAAATGCCGGCACGCCGAACGCCTGCGCCATCACGACGCTGGCGGTCTTGTGCCCGACACCTGGCAGCGCTTCGAGCGCCTCCATTTCGGCTGGAACGCGACCGCCATGTGTTTCGACGAGCAGCTCCGATAGGCGCTTGATGTTCTTCGCCTTGCCTGGAGCGAGACCGCAGGTCCTGATCTCATTGAGGATCTGATCGACGCTCAGACGCGCCATCGCTTCCGGCGTCGACGCGAGCGCAAAAAGGCCGGGCGTCACCATGTTTACTCGTGCGTCTGTCGTCTGCGCCGACAGCACGACCGCGATCAGGAGCGTAAACGGATCGCGGTGATCGAGTGGGATGTCGGGCATCGGGAAGAGGTCGTCGAGGATGGCGGCGATCTTCTGCGCCTTGTCGCGTTTCTTCATGGCTGGGGGAGTATCGCTCCGTTCGCGTGTGATTGGACGGCGATGATCGTGGCGGAGGCCTCCGGCCTCCGCGCAACGGCCGGAGGCCGTTGCCACTAGGGAAACCGGTAGTGTCCAGTCACCGTCCAGGCGAACAGCACGTCCTCGAGTTGAGGTCCGGCGCCGATGTTGTGCACGACGAGGTGCCGTTTGCCATCGCTCGATGTCGCGTCGACGACCACGCCGATGTGAGGGACACCGCTCGTGAGGTTCCAAGTCACGAGATCGCCCGGCTTCCATGTCGCCGGATCGCGCGTCACCGGTAACGCACTGCCTTTGCGCTTGAAGTACGTCATCAGGTTAGGCACCCGCCGATGATCGATATTCGTGTCGGGTCGCGAAAGCCCCCAGATCTTCGGGTACTTCGAAAACGCGCGGCGCATGTCCTCGTGAACTTCCTTTTGAAGGTCGATGCCGGCTTTGCGATAGGCACGGATTACGACGTCAGTGCAAACGCCTCGATCTGCTGGCACGTCGCCTCCCGGGTAAGCGATACGCGTGTACGTCGGGTCGTACGTGACCACCTGCCTCGTCTGAGCCATTGCGGCGTCAATGACGATGCGGCTGACGTCGTGCGGCTGCTGCGCATGCAGCGATGAGGAAAGAACCGCGAACGCGACGGCCAACGGAGCGATCGCTCGAGACATGTCGAGATGATGCCCGAACGATGTGCCGCGTTACAACGATTGCTTCACCGTAGCAGAGGCGCCTCTCCTCGGCCCGCGGGAGTCGAGCATGTAGCCGCGCATTCCGATGCGCGGCGTGGCGCGCGAGCGCCACGAGTGCTGGTGTAGTGTTTCGTTAATCCCTTGTCTTTCGCAGAGCACAAACGGGGCGAGTTCAAGGAGCGAGGAGGAGTCGATGTGGTTCATCGTCGACGACGAGCGACGCGGAAATCGCCCCGTTTCTGCTCTGCCCTCCGGGTTGCGGGGATTAACGAAACACTACACTAGGACCGCGGCGGATCGAGGTCCGCCGCTACGGGGCGTCATGGACTTGATGGTAGTCTCGCGCGGGCGGGACCGGGATGGCCCGCCTTGGGGGCGGCGATGAGTGACCTCTCGTTGGAAATCCGAGGCGACGGCGTCGCCGTGCTCGTGTTCGACGTCGCAGGCTCGAAGGTCAACGTGCTCTCGAGCAGGTTGCTCCGCGAATTTCGGGCCGCGCTCGACCGCGTCGAGTCGGACGACGCCATCCGCGCGTGTGTTCTCCTGAGCGGCAAGAACGACAACTTCATCGCCGGCGCTGACCTCGACGAGATCAAGGCGATGACGAGTGCCGCCGCCGCCTCTGCATTCGTTCGGGAAGGACACCGGCTGCTCGATCGCGTCGCCTCGAGCCGCAAGCCGTTCGTCGCAGCGATCCATGGCGCGGCGATTGGCGGCGGGCTTGAAGTTGCGCTCGCCTGTCACTACCGCATCGCCACGAGTCATCCGAAGACGCTCCTTGGGCTCCCCGAGGTGATGGTCGGCTTGCTTCCGGCGGGAGGAGGGACACAGCGGCTTCCGCGGCTCATCGGCGTCGTCCGTGCGCTGCCAATGATGCTCCTTGGACAGCGAATTCGCGCATCCAAAGCCGAGCGCATCGGGCTCGTCGACGACGTTGTCGAGCCGGGCGTTCTGCTCGACGAAGCAGTGCGCGCCGCTCTCCGTTTTGCAGCAGGAGAGATTCATGCGCACGTTCCCGGGCTGGCGGTTAAGGTCGAGAATGCCGCCCCGATGCGGAGCATCCTGATTGCGCACGCAAGGAAACAGGTAGCGGGGCGAACGCGCGGGCTCTACCCGGCACCTCCCGCGATCATCGACTGCGTCGAGACAGGGCTGCGCCGCGGGTTCGACGCGGGCCGGGAAAAGGAGAGCGAGCTCTTCGGGAAACTCGCTGTCGGAGCGGAAGCGAAGAGTCTCATCTGGATCTTCGACGCGATCAACGAGCTCAAGAAGCCGCGAACCGAGACCGAGCCGCGCCAGGTGAGCAAGCTCGGCGTGATCGGCGGCGGGCTGATGGGTGAGGGGATCGCCGCGGTCTCGCTGTCGATCTGTCCCGTCGTCGTGAAGGACGTCTCGGACGCCGCGCTCGCGAAAGTGCGCGCAAGCCTCGAGGAGAGCCTCGCGAAGCGAATCGCTGCCGGTGCGATGAGCGAAGCCGACGCCGCGGCTCGACGCGAGAGGTTGACGCTGACTCCGAACGGAACCGCGATCGGTGGTGCCGATCTCGTGATCGAGGCCGTGTTCGAGAATCTCGCGCTGAAGCAGAGCATCGTCGCAGAGCTCGAATCCGTGGTCGACGACGATGCGGTCATCGCGTCGAACACCTCGGCGATTCCATTGCGTGAGATCGCGGCGGGCGCGAAGCGGCCGGAGCGCATCGTCGGGATGCACTACTTCTCGCCGGTTCCGAGGATGCCGCTGTTGGAGGTGATCGAAACAGACGTGTCGTCCGCGCGAGCGATCGCGACCGCGTGCGCGTTCGGTGTCGAGCAGGGGAAGACCGTAATCGTCGTGAGGGACGGTCCCGGCTTCTACACGACGCGGATCCTCGCGCCATTCATGAACGAGGCGGTTCTGTTGCTCGAAGAAGGGGCAGACATCCGCGCGGTCGATTCCGCGATGCGCGATTTTGGCTTTCCCGTCGGGCCCGTGACCCTGCTCGACGAAGTGGGCATCGACGTGGCGGCGCACGTGTCGGAGGATCTCGGCGCCGCCTTCGAGGCCCGTGGACTTCGCGCATCGCCGTCACTCCGAAAGCTCCAGGAAGCAGGCTATGCGGGCCGGAAGAACGGACGGGGCTTCTTCCGATACGACACGAAACCGGAGAAGAAGCCGGTCAACGATGAGGTCTACGCCTTCTTCGGAGGCGTGGCCCGAGCGAAACTCGCCGCCGGCGAGATCGTCGATCGACTTGTGATGGTGATGGTCAATGAGGCGGTCCACTGCCTTTCGGAAGGCGTGCTGTCATCGCCAAGAGATGGTGACATCGGCGCGATTCTCGGGCTCGGCTTCCCGCCGACCCGAGGCGGTCCCTTTCACTACGTCGATGCGACGGGGCTCTCGACGGTCATCGAGCGGATGCGTACGCTCGAATCGCGGCTGGGCGCGCGCTTTTGCCCCGCGGACTTGCTGGTCGCGATGGCGAACGACGGACGGCAGTTCTATTGAGCGGAGCTGCGCTGCGATTCCCACGGTCGTCCTCCGTACCAGACACCGTTGTCCTTTCCAGAGGATCCCGCTTGCCGGGCGTTTGCCGGAATCGGTCGTGCGTGGCCTGAAATGGAAGGATTTGCGGCACCAATTCGTCCTCTACAGGTCACCAGTCGAGGACTCGAAAGTGGCATGAGTTGAGCATTCGCATCTGGCTGGAGACTCACGACGGAGGCAGGCAATGCGCACAAGGTCGCTATTTATCGCGGTTCTCATGCTGGCAGGAGTGCCACTCCTGGCGCAGAGCGCACACCAGTCGTACATCACCTACGACGACAGCGACTCGATTCTCGTTCAGAGCGATGGCCGCGAAGTCGATGCGCGGGTCAATCTTCCTGTCTATCCAGGTGACGAGATTCGTGCCGCGAAGCGTGGCCGGACCGAGCTGCGCCTCGCCGACGGCAACATCGTCGCGCTCGACCGCGATTCCGCGGTCCGCTTCGATTCCATGCTTCTGAACTTCGAGGAAGGAGGCGAGCAGACCGTCGTTGCGCTCCTTTCCGGACAGGTTCTCGTCTACAGACGATACGAAGGGAGCGAGCCCCTGCGACTCGATACTCCGAACGCGAGTTTCATCGCGGAGGCCGAGTCGATTTATGGCGTCGAAACGAACTCCCGTGGCGTCGATATCGCAACGGTATTTGAAGGCTTGGTCGAGGTCAGGACGCCCGGAGGATCCGAGGTACTGCGCGCGGGCGACCGCGTGAAGATCGATCTGACCGGCATCTACGACCGCCGCGAGATCAGCAGCGTTTCCGGCACGGAGTTCGAACGCTGGTTCCTCGGCCGCGCGGAACGTTATGCGAACCGTGAGAGCAGACATCTCGATTCGAGTCTCGCGTACGCGGAGGACGAGCTCAACGAGAATGGCCGATGGGTTTACGTCAAGGACTACGACACCTGGGCATGGCGCCCCTACGTGTCGGCCGGATGGCGCCCTTACTACCACGGATACTGGGGCTGGGGCGCGAACGGCTCCTGCTGGATCAGCGACGAACCGTGGGGCTGGGTTCCCTATCACTATGGCAACTGGTCCTATGTGAGCCACTACGGCTGGATCTGGTTCCCCGGTCACGTCTACGCTCCTGCCTGGGTGTACTGGGCGTGGGGACCGTCGTGGGTGGGCTGGGTGCCCTGGGGCTACTACAGCTACTACCCCGGTTACTACTCATGGCTTTACGAGCCCTACCGCGATCCGTACGTGCATGGCCATTACGGATTCCGTGGGAACATCACGGTCAACTCGAACGACCTCAGCGCCTACACCGTCGTCGACTCGCGAACACTGTTCTCGAACCGTGCCGATCGAGCTGCGCTTACGGCTGACGCGGTTCGTGATCGCCTGGCACGTGATGGTGGGCGCGCAACGTTTACGAACCAGCCGACACGAGTGAATCGTGCCGACTTAAGAGATCCGTCGACTGTCGTGGATCGGATCGTCCCCGGCAGCCGCGACGGAAGTGGTACCGGCAGCGGGGGTGCGGGGTCCTCAGGAGATCTGACACAGTTCTTCCAAAGGGACCCCGCACTTTCGCAAGACGTGCGCAATCGCGTCACGCGTGGCCAGAGCCAGGGCGGAACGCGCGCGGGAAGCTCGCGTCCCGGCACGACGCTTCCGTCCGCAGGATCGAGCGCGTCGACTCCAGCCATGACGTCGAGTCCGCGCGGTGGACGGCCGTCGGGTGGAACGATCGACCGTGGAGGCACGAGCGGAAGCGCGACTGGTTCCGCATCGACCGGTGGCACGACAACGAGCCCTCGTGGCGGCACTGGCAGCACGCTTCCTCGGGGAGGCGGTAGCACGAGCTCAGGGAGCGGAACGACTTACGGACCTGGCGTGAGCACTGGCGGCAGCGACTCCGGAGCTCAGCCTAACACACCGCCGCGTACGCGAGGCACGACTCCCAGGAACCAGGACACGGAATCTCCGTCCGACGAAAAGCCTCGCAGCGGAAGCGGTAGCGGGGCGAGTGTCGATCGCGGAGGCTCGACGAGCAGCACAACCCCTTCGAGCGGTGAATGGCGAGGGCGCCCTTCGCGCGCTGGGTCCGGAAGCGTGAGCTCCGGATCCTCGGGCGCGTCGCCTTCCGCCTCGTCCACGAGCAGCGGCCCGCGAACGGTCGTCCGCAGTGGATCGGGCGATCCGGTGAGCCGGCCAGCGGCGAGTGACAGCTCATCGTCGAGCTCCACGCCGTCGGGGGGGAGCTCCGGCGATTCGTGGCGCGGAGCGGGTGAGACCGTTCGGCGTGTGATCGGATCGATCGGCGGCGCGAGGCTGTCGCCCAGCACGAGCTCGAGCTCGTCAGGGAGCAGCGGTCGTGGCAGCAGCTCGAGCGCATCGGGGACCAGCGGTCGCGGTAATAGCACGAGCGGATCGGTTCGCGGAGGGGGCAGCTCCGGCTCGTCGTCTCACTCGAATCGCGGTGGAAGTGGCAGCTCCAGCAGCGTCAACCGGCCGTCATCGAGCAGCAGCGGTTCGTCGCGTCCGTCGGGCGGCAGCTCTTCCAGCTCCTCGGGGTCTTCGGGATCTTCAGGCTCGTCGAGCTCGTCAGGCAGTTCCTCCTCGAGCCCCCGTTCGGGTGGTGGAGGCGGCACGGTCAAGCGTGGCGATTAGCGCCAACAGCCTGAGCTAAAGTTCAGGCCATTTCGATTAGCCCGGAAGAGCCAAGGAATGCGCGCCGGCGATTGCGCCGGCCCGTTTCCATTTCGCGCCCGGTGCGTCAGCCCATACAATGGCCGCGGATGGCGATCGCGATTCTCTTCATCATCTACTGCCTCGAGGCCGGTGCATTTTTCTCGCTCGTTCCATGGACGAGATTCTGGAGCTTCCATCCGATCCTGCACGCGAGCCCGACGCTTGCGATGATTGCGGACAACCTCTACGTGCGCGGTCTCGTGAGCGGTTTCGGCCTTGCGCATTTCATCGTCGCGTTCCGCGAGCTTGCATCGATTCTCGAGCAGCGACGTGCGCGTGCGCGCGACCAGGCGTCCGGGCGCGATATCATCTGAGCCGGTGCCGCGATGAAGAGCGTTCTGATCGTCGAGGACAAGGACTCGCTCGCGAGGATGCTGCTCGAGACGATGCGATCGGAAGGGCTCAATGCCGAGTGGATCGCGAGCGGTGCCGAGGCGATTCGCCGTATCCGCAAGGGAGCGCGCTACGCGGCAATCGTCAGCGACTTGCGCCTTCCGGGCGCGACCGGCGCTGAGGTCCTCCGCGAGGCGAAGGAAGCAGATCCCGACTGTCCCGTGATCGTGATGACCGGATACGGCACGATCGAGGACGCCGTCGAGGCGATGAAACTCGGTGCGAGCGACTTCATCCAGAAGCCGGTCGACATCGACTACCTCGTTCTCCTGATTCGCCGAGGCATCGAGCGGCGGAGCCTCCGCCGCCAGAACATGCTGCTGCGCGAAGATTCGGGCAGCCGCCCTCGCTTTCCCGCAATCGTCGGAGATTCGGGAGCAATGCTCGAGGTCGCGAAGCAGGTCCGCCGCGTCGCGGAAACCGACGCAACCGTACTGCTCCAGGGAGAGACTGGAACCGGCAAGGAGCTCTTTGCGCGCGCGATCCACGAGTTGAGCGCGCGCCGCGATGGCCCGTTCGTCGCGATCAACTGCGCCGCGATTCCCGACACACTGATCGAGAACGAGCTCTTCGGACACGAGCGAGGTGCATTCACCGGCGCGACCGGCAGGCAGGTTGGACGCTTCGAGCTCGCTGACGGTGGAACTGTATTCCTCGATGAGATCGGCGAGCTGGGACAAAGCGTTCAGGCGAAGATTCTCCGCGTCCTCCAGGACCGTACGTTCGATCGGATCGGAGGCGCGACGCCCATCGAGGTCGACACGCGGATCGTATGCGCGACGAATCGCGATCTCGCGAAATCAGTCGCTGAGGGGGTGTTCCGCGACGATCTCTACTACCGCATCAACACGTTTCCTATCGTGGTGCCGCCGCTTCGTTCGCGGAGAGGCGACATCGACGCAATCGCAGATCACTTCGTGGAGAAGTGCGGGCGCGAGCTTGGGCGGCGCGGCGTCAGGCTCTCGGAGGAGGCGAGGGTACTGCTTCGCGACTACGACTGGCCGGGCAACGTCCGCGAGCTGGAGAACTGCATCGAACGTGCGCTGATTCTCGCCGATGGCGACCTCATCGGCCCAGGCGATCTGCGGCTTTCGTCGCGCGGAGCCCGACCGGAAGAGCTGCTGCGGCAGGCGTTCGACCTTTCGGGACCGCTCGACGCTGCCGTCGCGCGCGTGGCCGCCGTCGTCGAGGCGATCAGGATTCGCGAAGCGCTCGAGCGATCCGCCTCACGTGGAGAGGCCGCCGAAGCGCTCGGCATCTCGCCGCGGGCCCTCGCCACGAAGATCAAGGAGCTGGGGATCGAGGGATGAACGCGGAGCGCGGAATGCGGAATGCGGAATGCGGATTGCGGATTGCGGAACTGATTGATCGCCGCACGAGTGCGCGTTTGTGCGCCGTCAGGGCTCGTTAGGCTAGCCGAGAGAATCCGCGCACCATTCCTTCGCGGCTCGCGTTTCGCGGTCCACATTTCGCGTTTCGCGGCCCACATTTCGCGTTTCGCATTCCGCGTTCCGCGTTTTCACCAGTGGTCTTCGACCACCTGAGGAAACGCCCACCGCGCCTCGCGCAGCTCGGATTCGAGGAGCTCGGGGTCGATCGTTCCGTCGAGTTGAAGGATGTCCCAGTTCGCGAGCCACATTGGGTTGACATAGGGGAGGACGTTGACGTGGCGGACGCGGCACTCGAGCCCGTGCGCCTCGAAGCGGGCGTTCATGTGTGCGACGACCTCACTCGCCGTCGGGAATCCGTCCTGGTTAGGCAATCGCGCCTCCTCGAGGTGTGGAGTTCGAAGTGCGGAATGCGGATTGCGAATTGCGGAATGCGGAATTAGAGGCGTGCCATCTCGCCACTCTCGTCGCCCCGCATTTCGCGTTCCGCATTCCGCGTCTCGCATGTCGCATGTCGCGTTCCGCGTTCCGCATTCCGCGTTTCGCGTTCACTTCTTCAGGCTTGCCAGTACCTTGTCGCGGATAGCATCCGCCTCGGCGCTCGCCTTCTTCGCATCGACTGTCTTGATCTTGCGGTCCTTCATCAGCACCTTGCCGTCGACGATCGTCGTCGTGACGTCATCGCCCGACGCGGCGTAGACGATCGCGGACTCGATCGAGTAGATGGGGCGGACGCTCGCCGACGAAAGGTCGACGACGATGATGTCGGCGCGCTTGCCACTCTCGATCGTGCCGATCTTGTCGGCGAGGTTGAGTGCCTTCGCGCCGCCGATCGTCGCGAGCTCGAGCACGGCGCGCGCCGACAGCGCCTTCGGATCCTTCCGCAGAACCTTCTGGAGTCTTGCCGCGCTCGCCATCTCCTCGATCATGTCGAGATTGTTGTTCGAGCCGGCGGGGCCGTCAGTTCCAAGTCCAATGTCGACGCCCGCTGCGGCAAATACGCCGAGAGGCGCGAGCCCCGAGGCGAGCATCATGTTGCTTTCGGGGCAGTGCACGACGCTTGTTCCGCGTTTCGCGAATGTCTCCGCCTCACCTCGAGTCAGCCACACGCCATGGGCAGCGATCACGTCGTCGCCAAGGAATCCGATCGACTCGAGGTAGTCGCCCGGAGTCTTCCCGTCATGCGCTTTACCGACCTGCGTTAGCTCGTCCGTCGTCTCGGAAACGTGAATTAGTATCGGCGTCTGATTCGCAGTGGCGAACGCGCGCACTTCGCGGAGGTGCTCCGTGGAAACTGTGTAAGGCGCGTGCGGCGCGATCGCGGCGACGACGAGGGGATCTCCCTTGAACTCGTCCGCGAATTTCTTCATGTACGCCATGCCGTCCGCCCACGTCTTGTTGTCGGGCGCGGGGAAATCGATGAGCGTTTCGCCTGCGACGCATCGAAGACCCGCCGCCTTCGCTTCGCGCGCGATGTCGGCCTCGAAGTAGTACATGTCGGCGAACGTCGTCGTGCCGGAGGCGATCATCTCCGCCGCCGCGAGGCGCGTTCCGACGCGTACGAACTCGCGATCGACGTTCTTCGCCTCGGCCGGGAAGATGAAATTCTGCAGCCAGTCCATCAAGTCGCGGTCGTCCGCGATGCCGCGAAAGAGCGTCATCGGCACGTGCGTGTGCGCGTTGACGAAGCCGGGGAGAATCGCGCCCCCGCGCGCGTCGATGACCTCCGTCGCAGTCCACGCCGCTTCGATGTCACGCGAAGTGCCAACAGCCGCTATCGCGCTTCCTTTGATCGCGACCGCGCCGTTTTCCACGTTCGGTCCCGCCATCGTCAGCAACGTTCCGCCGCGCACGATGAGGTCGGCCTTCTGCTTCGCAGGCTGCGGCGTGCCTCCGGCGAGCGCCGCGGACGGAACCAGAATCAACGCAAAGAGTGCGGTACGTAGGCTGCGGTTCATCAATCCTCCAGGCTGAAGGAGAAGGGGCGAGGAAGCAGCTCGGAGAGCTTCATCGTCTCGGCCTTTCCGTCGAGATTCGCAATCGTTACATCGATGTCGCCGCAGTACTCCCATAGGAGCTGGCGACACGGGCCGCACGGGCTCGCCGGGTTCTCACTTTGCGTCACCACGGCGATCGCAGTGAATTTCCGGTCGCCTGCGGCGATGGCCGAGAGCAACGCAACGCGCTCCGCGCACACGGTCAGCGCGTAGGTGCAGTTTTCCACGTTGCAGCCTCGGTACACCCTGCCGTCGGTCGTCAGCAGTGCTGCACCAACTTTGTACTTCGAGAAGGGAGCGGACGCATTGTCGCGTCCGAGGCGTGCTTCTTCGATCAGTGCCTTCTTGTCCATACGCTCCTCACCCTTTCCCGCGCGAGTTAGCCCCAATGGCCTGAACTTAGGGACGAAAAACTCAAAGTTAGAACGTAGAACGATGAACGTTGAACCGTGAACCCCCCGCCCGGGGCCGTTTTCTGCTGCGAAAGTCGCTGAGAGTTGGTCACGCCGAGACCTGATGTCGTCCCGACGAGCAGCGCGAGGAGGGACCTCTCAGGTTGCGACTCGCTCGCCACTGGCGAAGTGGCACGTTGCACGAGGGTACCAACCTGCGAGATCCCTCCTCGCTCCGCTCGTCGGGATGACAACTCGCGAACGCTTTGGTCATCGGTGGCCGGCGAGCGCCGGTGGGGCCTGGGTTCAATCTTCATCCTTCACCGCTCTAACTTCAGCCTCTACCTCTTAAGCTCAGGTCATTGGAGCAAGCCCGGTGCTTCAGACCGCATCCCGGAGCTCAACCTCCGCGCTGACACGGCGTCATTCCCCCGCGGCGGGGCTTCATGCTGTCCCGTGGTCCCAAGGGTCGTTGATTTTAGCAGAGCGCCTCGACTGAGGTTCCAGTACCGCGGGCTGTACGCGAGAATCGGGGGAAGTTGAACAAGTCTATGGGCGATTCAGGAACGGCACGTTTCGTCGTGGAAGCAGGGTTTTCGACTGTTGCCCCGTCATTCTTCATCCATGTGAAGAACAAGTGCATGAACTGCTAGAGGTTACATGCTGGCTGTAAGGCGGAGCGATGCTAACCTAATGGAAACATTGAGTTTCCACGATTTGCCCAACTCGTTGTGCAAGTTGCTCCGCCCGACCGCGTTCCAGCCATTCCGGTGTTTTTCACAGCGATTTCCGCGCCTTTTTCCACAGTTCCTGTGAAAAGTCGAAACTGCCCGCGCGAATGACGGTTGGAGCGTCATTGCAGAAGCTCACGATCGTCGAAGGCTGGCCTTCGAGCACGCCCGCATCGGCGATCCCGTCAACGCGCTCGACGATCTCGTGAGGAATCGTGTCGACCGACGTCGCGGGAAGTTGTCCGGCGTAGTTCACGCTCGTCGAGGCGACGGGACCGGCGAGCGTCGCAAGCCCTCGGAGCCAGCTCGAGGCCGGCACCCGCACGCCGATCGTCCGCGCGCCGCAGCTCGCGGCGACCGGCTCGCGAAGTGGGAGGATTGCCGTCAGCGGCGCAGGCCAGATCGCGTCGAGCGCCGCTCGAGTTGATTCGTCGATCTCGACGCCGAGGTCGATAGCTTGCGCGAGCGACGCACAGAGAACGATGAGCGGCTTCGGGCCTTCGCGCACCTTGCACGCCTGAATCCGGGCGATGGCGTTGGCGTCGACGGCAGAAGCGTGAAGGCCGTAGAGCGTGTCAGTCGGAATTATGACGACGCCGCCGTCCCGCACGACGCCTGCGATCGCGTCGAGCAACACGAAGTCGGGTTCGCCATCGATGCGCCAGCGAAGCGGACGTTTCATCGCCCCGCTCGCGCACGCGGCGTGCTCTTCCTGCGCGACTCAGCCTCGCCAGCCGAAAGGAGCTCGGCCGCGTGGAGGCGCGCCGACTCGGAGATCTCGACGCCGCCAAGCATCCTGGCGACCTCCGCGACCCGGTCTTCAGGTGCGTCGAGCCGCTCGATGCGGGCGACGGTTCGCCCGCCGGTGTCTTCTTTCCAGACGCGGAAGTGCGTGGTCGCGATCCCGGCGATCTGCGGAAGGTGTGTCACGCATATGACCTGGTTCGTTCGCGCGAGCTCGCGCAGCTTGCGCCCGACGACTTCCGCAACGCGCCCGCCGACGCCCTGGTCGACTTCGTCGAAGACGAGCGTTGCGTCGGTCGTATCGGCATGCTTGAAGAGCGCCGCGGCGATCGCGAGCTGGATGCGTGAAAGCTCGCCCCCCGACGCGATGCGCGACATAGGGCGAAGCTCCTCGCCGCGGTTCGGCGCGATGAGCACGTCGACCGCGTCCCAGCCGTCAGGACCGAACGCGATGCCCTTCCCGTCGATTTGTAGGCGCGAGCTCGACGACTCGTGCATACCGAGAGAGAGCCGCACCGACGTTCGCTCCATCGCGAGGTCGCGCAGCTCCTGTTCGATCTCCTTCTCGAACTGCGACGCGGCGCGCGCACGCGCCTTCGCGATCTCGGCCGCGATCGCACGCCATGCAGCGAAGCGCCGTTCTTCCTCCATCGCAAGACGGCCCGTCGCCGCTTCGAAATCGGAGAGCTGGTCGTGCTCCGCCCGAATCGCCTCGAAGTGCGCGAGAATCTCGGCGACGTTCGGGCCATACTTGCGCTTGAGCCGGTCGATCGTCGCCAGCCGTTCTTCGACGACGTCGAGCCGCGCCGGGTCGTGCCGGATCGTAGCGGCGAAGTGGCCGATGTCGCGCGCCGACTCCTGCAGCCGATAGCGGATGTCGGCAAGCTCTGACGCGATGCGCCGCACCTCTTCGAGACCGCGCCCGAGCGGCTCCAGCAGCGATTCGGCACGCGCAATCCGCGCCAGCGCCGAATCCTCGTCTTCGTCGAGTGTCGCGAACGCCTCCGAGGTCGCCTCGGTGAGCTGCTGCGCGTTCGCAAGCATCGCGCGCTCGTTGCGAAGCGCCTCGTCCTCGTCGGCCTCGAGATTCGCCTGTGATATCTCCTCGATCTGATAGCGCAGGAGGTCGAGTTTGAGCGCGCGATCGTGCTCGGCACCCTGCAGCCGCGCGAGCTCCGCAGCCGATTCCTTCCACGCCGCGTGCGCCTCTCGCGACCGCAGGAGCGTGCTCTCGAGTCCGGCATAAGCGTCGACGAGCTCGCGAAATCCCTGGCCCGCGATCCGGTCGTGCGATGCCTCCTGGCCATGGATCTCGAGGATCGGGTCCATGCCGCGCTCGAGCTCGCGCACCGCGAGGGTCGTGCCGTTGATCGACACGCGGCCCCGCCCCGTCGACGCGAGCTCGCGCCTCACGACGACTTCGCCGGTGCCGTTCGCGATCTCCACCTCGACCCCGTACTCTTCGAACGACGACGCAGTGCGGGCGGGGAGATGGAAGATCGCCTCAGCCGACATCCGCTCGGCGCCGCCGCGAATCGAGTCGGTCGAACCGCGCGCGCCCGAGAGGAGCTCGAGCGAGTCGATGAGGAGCGACTTTCCCGCGCCCGTCTCACCCGTCAGCACATTGAAGCCCGGGCCGGGCTCGATCTCGAACTCCTCGACGATGGCGAGGTTGCGAACCTTGAGGTATGTGAGCATAGGGTGGTCAGGGGATTTCGAATTTCGGATCTCGAATTTCGAATTTGATTGTCAGGTCATCGCCGAGAGCGCAGGATGCGAAACCAGATTCGTTCTGCAGGAACTGAAGCGGCCGCAACCGCTGAGCTTCCATGATTCTAAATTCGAAATTCGAAATTCGAAATCCCCTACGCGACCGCCTGGCGCAGTGCTTCGACCGTGATTCCCGGCGACCTCATGTTGCCGAGCAGCGTGAGCGAGATCGACTCGGGATCGACGGTGAGCCCGGCCACCGCGCGGACGTCGTCCGCGGTGACCTCCTCGATGTGCGCGATGATCTCGTCGGGGGTGAAATGCTTGCCGAAGTAGTACTCCTGTCGCCCGATGCCCGACATCCTGCTCACCGTCGATTCGAGGGAAAGGAGGACCGAGGTCTTCAGCGATCGCTTGGCGAGCGAGAGCTCTTCAGGGGTGACGCCATCGCGCCGGATCACGCGCATCTCTTCGAACACCACGTCGAGCAGACGCTTCAGGTGCTTCGGATTCGTCGCGGCGTAGACCGCCTGGTAGCCGCCGTTCAGGTAGCCGTTGTGGTACGAGGCGACCGCGTAGGCGAGGCCCTCCTTCTCGCGTACTTTTTGGAAAAGGCGGGACGACATCCCTCCGCCGAGAATCGCGTTGTAGATCGCCGCGGCGAAGCGCTCATCCGACTGCTGCGGCAGACCGCGCGAGCCGAGAAGCAGGTGAACCTGTTCGAGCTCCGACTTCCGGCGCAGCACGACGTGCTGGTTAGGCGCCGGTGTCGTCCACTCGTACCGTTTCGCGGTCCCCTCGGCGCGCCGGAACGCCTTGTCGAGGTGCTTCACGATCTTCGACGCGCTCACGTTGCCCGAGGCGACGAAGATCATGTTCTCCGGGTGAAACGTCTCGGCGTAGTGTGCCTCGATGTTCGACCTCGTTAGGCGCCCCACGGTCTCGTCGCATCTCCATGTCGCTGTCGGTGTAACGAGGGTTGAGCACGAGATCGGTGAGGAGCTCGAGCGCCGTCGCCGCCTGCTCGTCGAGGACGTGGGCGTAGAACGAGGTGTACTCCTTGCCGGTGAAGGCGTCGACGTCGCCGCCGAGCTCGTCGACGACGAGTGCGATGTCCGCGGTCGACCGCGTCACCGTTCCCTTGAAAACGAGATGCTCGAGAAAATGAGAGGCGCCGCTGTTCTCGGCCGACTCTGCCGCGGAACCGCTGCGCAGATAGAAACCGAGCGCCGCGGAGCGGACGTGCGGGATCGTCTCCACGACCACCGTGAGGCCGCAGGGGAGTACCTCACGGACGACAGGAGGAGTCTTCATTGCCGGCTATTCTAAGGGGATTGGCGGCAGAAGTGAGACGGGAGACGAATGGCTGGCCCGCAGTGTCAGTTTCCAGGCTGCGACGTGGTCGTCGGCGATGCGAGCAACTGCTGCTCCGCGGCGAGCTCGTTGACCGTGTACATCCAGCTTTCATAGGTCGATTGGCCGAAGAGCTCAATGATGCTCGGGCCGGTCTGCGGAGGTCGTACACCGATGAACGGGCCGCTGAATTCGCGCGGGTCGACGCGCGGCGGCTTCGCTTTGGGATCGGTCGAGGTCTGTCCAGCTGGCTGCGTGGGGGATGGGACCGTCGGCTGCGGCCCTCCGACCGGCTGCTGCGTCGCGGGAGTCGGCGTGCCCTCCGGAACCATGATCCAGTCGAGCTCACCCGAGAGCGGATTTGTGTAGGTTTTGCGCAGCACACGCGGCAGAGTCTTCTTCTCTAGCTGTTCCAGTTTCGTCGGCAGGCCGTTGGTCGTGCGGCGGTAGTCGTCGATCGCCTGCGCGTACTGTTTCATGACCCAGATCGTGTGGAGCTCGCGCTCGCGCTGCATCACGTCCGACCACATTCGCGGCACGCTGAACGCCAGAACGACGCCGATGACCGTCAGAATGACGAGCAATGCGGCCATCGTGTAGCCGCGTTCCGCTTTGCGAGAATGAGAATTGAAGGCCGCGGGGCGGAATTGAGAGCTGAGAATTGAGAATTGAGAGAGGGCCCTCGGCGTCAGC
>JACPDH010000029.1 GCA_016184115.1 Acidobacteriota bacterium
TTGATCGCCTCGTCGGCCGGGCGAATCTCCCACGGGCCGAAACGCACGCCCGGATGCTTCGACATCAGAGCGATCGCATGGTTGAGGTCGCGCGCCTCGAGAATGAGAATCCCGCCGAGAAACTCTTTCGTCTCCGCGTACGGACCGTCCGTCACGTCGACCTTCCCCTCACGGTACCGAAGCGTTGCCCCGGTACCAGGAGGTTGGAGCGCCTCGCCGCCGGTGAAATGACCTCCTCGGCGTAGTTCATCGTCGTACGCGAGACACTCTTCCATGAGCTCCTTGAGCTTTTCGTCGGTGAGTCCCTTCAGTATCGACTCGTCGGCATATCCAAGACAGATGAATTTCATGATCGTTCTCCTTCAATTGATATCGAAGATCTCCAACTTCTGTCCCGTAGTCGATCGAGACAGCCCGGAATCGACATCCCAATAAAAAGATTTTCAGAGGAGCTCGCGCAGCCGTCGTTCCAGGAATCGCCGCTCGGGTGTCTGCGTCGACGCCGCCAGGGCCAGTTCGTACGCCTCACGCGCCTCGGCGTTCCGGCCTAGGCGACGGTAGAGGTCGGCGCGGGCGGCGTGCGCGAGATGGTAGCCGGTGAGCTCTCCGCGCTCGAGGATGCGGTCGATCGCCACGATCCCCGCTTCGGGCCCGTCGCGCATCGCTACCGCAACGGCGCGGTTGAGCTCCGCGATCGGCGACGCCTCGATGCGCAGCAACAGATCATAGAGCGCGACGATCCGAGCCCAGTCCGTGTCGCGAACGTCACGGGCACCCGCGTGGACCGCGGAGATCGCGGCCTGAATCGTGTACGCCCCAATCTCTCGCGACGCGATAGCACGATCGACGAGCTTCAGTCCTTCGGCGATCGCTTCGCGATCCCACAACGAGCGATCCTGATCCTCCAGCAGAGTCAGCTCTCCCGCGCCGTCGATGCGCGCGGCACGCCGGGAATCGTGGAGGAGCATGAGCGCGAGCAACCCGATCGCTTCGGGATCGGGTAGAAGCTCCACGAGGACGCGGCCTAACCGAATCGCCTCGGTTGCGAGGTCCTGCCGGATTGCGGAATCGCCCGACGACGCGGAGTATCCCTCGTTGAAGACGAGGTAGATCACGGAGAGGACCGACTCGAGGCGGTCGGGAAGCTCGCTCAGTGCCGGAACCTGGTACGCGATCTTTTCGTCGCGCAACTTCGACTTGCCGCGAACGATCCGCTGCGCGATCGTCGACGGCGACGTGAGAAACGCGCGCGCCACTTCCTCCGTCGTCAGCCCGCACATCTCACGCAGCGTCATCGCGACGCGCGTCGCGGGGGGCAAGGCGGGATGACAGCAGGTAAAGACGAGGCGGAGCTGATCGTCGCGAAACTGCTCCTCGTCGATCGCCTCATCGTCCCTCGCGGGCGTCGTCGCGAGCTCGAGCCTCGCCGGGTCCGATTCGAAACGCGACATCCGCCGGATCGTGTCGATCGCCTTGAACCGCCCTGTCGACACGAGCCACGGGACCGGCTTCTCAGGAATCCCGTCGACCGGCCAGCGCTCGATCGCGGTTGCGAACGCCTCGTGCAGCGCCTCCTCTGCCAGGTCGAAATCTCCTACGAGACGGATCAACGTCGCGAAGATGCGACGAGAATCGTCCCGATAGATCCGCTCGACGAGCGCGCGGACCTCGTCAGCATGGCTGGCGGTCACGGAACCGATTGTGCACGAACAAGGCCCGCAGGTGGAAATTCGCCGTGCGACAAGAAGGGGGAATCGGTACCAGTTCCTCCCTAACGTAATCGGCGCACTCGACGACTTGCGCCATGTCAGGTCCGCAATCGCACTCGGCCGATCGAGTCGACGCCGCTGTCCGTCTCGTAAATCGATGCTTGCGCTACAGCGCCGCGTGATCTCTGCACGCGTCCAGGTGACGCCGGGCACGTCAAGCTTGGTCTCGCGGGTATAGAGTCGTCTCTCACCCATCACCAACGCGCTTCGCGCGAAGAAGGAGGCTTTCCGTGAAATTCATCCCACGGCTATCAACTCTGTTGTTTGCTCTTCTCGCCCTCACGATCAGCGGATTCGCCCTGGGACAACCTACCTCTCCGACTTCCCCGGAGCCGGCCCCGACCGCGACTGCTCCCGAAGCTGCGGAGCAGGCGACGCTCCCTGAGGCGACTCCCGCGACCGCTCCCGAAGCGACGGAGCAGGCTCCTACTCCCGATGCGACTCCCGCGACCCCTCCCGAGGCGACGGAGCAAGCTCCTACTCCCGATGCGACTCCAGCGACCGCTCCCGAGGCGACGGAGCAAGCTCCTACTCCCGATGCGACTCCCGCGACCGCGACTGTCATCATCTATCGCACTCGCTCGATGGCGGGAATGGCACTCCATCCAACCGTGATGCTCGACGGCAAGGATCTGATCAACATCGCGAACGGAACGATGTGGAAAGAGTCATTCGCCGCAGGCCATTACCTCTTCGAGATGGACGACAAGAAAACGAAAGCCGATCTCGATCTCGCCGCGGGACAGACTTACTACATGCGGGTCACCATCGTCCCAGGCGTATTCAAAGGAGGAGGAAAGCTAACAGAGGTCGCGGCCGAGAAGGCGGAGAAGGACATCAAGGCGCTCAAGCCGCTTCCTGAGGATGAGATCGAGCACCCGATGTTCAAGGGAAAGAAATAGCTCACCGTACCGAACAAAAACTAGGGAGCCCGGAAAGGTCTACGGCGATCCTCTCCGGGCTCCAACGTCATCGGCATACTGCTAACGGTAGTGGACACCTAACACGACAACGCTACGATCCGACCAGTGACCCGGCACGTAAGCCCGCCGGCCATCCACCCAGACGTATCGCGGCGCGACCCAGTAAACGCGCGAAGGGGCGTACGAGCTGCGGTAGGTGTAGACACGCGGTGTCGCACGATAGACGGTGCGATAGCGCACGTTCGGACGGCTGTCGATCCTCAGGTGATGGCGAGGCGGCGACAGGAGTCGGAGGTGCCTCTCGTGAGCCGCCCGGAGGTGATTCCTCACCGATGGCGGAGAGAGGTGCCTAACGTGTCTCTCGTGTGCCGACTGGAGGCGCTCAAACAGCGACGGCGAATGTGCCTCGGCGACGGGAGTCAATCCCGCCGTCAGCATGAGCGCAAGCGCAACTGCATAGATCTTCGCTCTCATTGTGCGGTCCTCCTTAACGAGTAGAAACAAGCAAGACCGGTGCCACGGCAGGCCATTCGCCTGGAACGCTTACGACAACACCGACGACCAGGTTCCAATTGAAGACGCAACTACGGAGTCGCGAGGTTATGGAAACGTGCGGATCAAAGGTTGAGCGACGCCGACCGCGCCGAGGCGCAGCACGGCGTCGATACGTCGCTCCATTTGCTGGCTCGGTCTGTTACCGCCATCCGATCTCCTCTTCCCACCGACGACGGTCCAGCCTCACCGCAACACGGATCGTACGTCTCCCACCGTTGATGGCTTGTCTGCCGAGGACGCATGCGATAGGGTCGCGACTCGATTTTGTCACTGGAGGAACCCGATGCCGAAGAACACGACCCGCCGCAGCACACGGACCATCCCGTAGATCGCCTTCGCGGCGCTGGCTTCGCTCGCGACGGGCGCGGCGTTTGCCCAGCCGATCACGATCGACACGTTCGAGAGCAGCCAATCCGCGTTAACTCTTACCTTCCCTCCCGCTGGCACTACGGCATCGGGGAGCATCTCGGGTACCGGGATCATCGGCGGCGCGCCCGGCGAGCGCGATGTGGAACTGAGCCTCTCAGCCGGCGTCATCGCCGGTAATGGGATGAGCGTGGGGGTGAACAGCGGCTTTCTCTCGTATTCGCAGGACGCCACGATCGCGGGCAGCGGCACGATCCAGTGGGACGGGAGCGACCTCAGCTCCACACTCGACCCGACCGGTCTCGGGGGTATCGATCTCACCGCGGGCGCGACGCAGGACGCGATTCTGATCGGCGTCGCGTTTGACGACCTACCGGTCGACGTCACACTCGATGTTTATACCGACGCAGGCAACGCGTCGTCGGCCACGATCACTCTCCCTGGCCTGATCTTCAGCGCGACCAACTTCGCGATTCCGTACAGCGTGTTTACGCCTCTGCTCGGCGCCGGCGCCGACTTCGCAGATGTCGGCGCGATCACGCTGACGTTTGGCTCCTCGGTGACGGCTCCCGATCTCGTCATCGATTACGTCACGACGACGGCGCTCGTCACGCCATGCCTCGGCGTCGCGCTGCTGAACGACGTCAATTCGAATTCGGAAGCCGACCCAGGCGACACGCTTCGCTACACCCTCACCGTGTCGAACCCCGACGACGCGTTCGACGCTCCAGCCACCGGCGTCGAGTTCGCGCACCCTGCCGTCGCCAACGCGGCCCTCGTCGTCGGTTCGGTGACCGCGACGCAGGGAACGGTCACCGCCGGGAACTCCGGCGGAGACACAACCGTCGGGGTCGACATCGGCACGATCGCCGACGGGGCCTCCGTCACGATCACGTTCGACGTCGTGATCGACGACCCGCTACTCGGAGTCACCCAGATCGACGCGCAAGGCGACCTTTCCACCGACGCGCTCACGCTCCGGACCGACGACTGTACGGCGCCGGGATTCGCCGGTCCGACCACGATCGCCGTCAACTCCACGCCTTCGGCCGACCTTTCGATCACGAAGACGCTCACGACGCCCGGACCATGGATCGCCGATCAGGCGATCGCGTACACGATTACCGTCGCGAATGCGGGCCCCGACGCCGCCACCCTGATTCAGGTCACCGACACGCCGACGAACCTCATCATCACGAGCGTCTCGGGCGGCGGATGCGCGGCGCTCCCGTGCTCGATTGCGAGCCTCGCGTCGCTGGCGAGCGTCGATATCACGGTCACGGCGACGATCGACGCGGCCGGGGCGTTCGACAACGCCGCGTCGGTCACGGCGGCAGAGCTCGATACGGCACCGGGAAACAACACCGATGCTTCCGGCAACGGCGGCGAGGCCGCGCCGGCATCCGTCGAAGTGGTTCCGACGTTAGGCGAGACGGCGCTTTTCGCCCTTGCGGCGCTGCTCGCCCTCGCGGGCGCCTTCACGATCCGCGCGGGACATTGACTCGGTATCGGCTAACCCACGCTCGTCTCCGGTGACGCCTGCAACACCGCTCTCCCGTAGCGGGAAGTCTCGTCGGGAGTCGAAGGGAACCGTTCCGCCGACCTACGGCGGGCTGATGATCGTCACCACCTGGTTCCCCGACGGATGAGCTTTCCGCGTTGGTTTGTCGATTCGACGAAGTCATCGCAGTCGTCAACGAATCGGCCTGTACTTTCCAAAGCGTTCCCTCCAGAATCGTCGACGCCCATGGCGTGCCTCGGCGCGATGCTTTACGTGCACCGACCCCGTGGATCGGATACGTGGAACGCTCTTCCTCTCTCGAACACCACGCAAACCGGCATTCACCCCCACCATGCTAATGAGACCGCGCGATTGATCGACCATAACCCGCTGAACAGCGCGGACTCCAGACTCGTATCGATTCTGGTGCGCCCCTCGTCGATCGCCGGAGGGCACACCCGGACGATTGAGTCGCTGGTCGGCCAGAGCTGGCCCCACTGGGAAGCAATCGTCATCGCATCGATGGCTGATGCGCTCGAAGACGGTGGAGCTCAGTTCCGCGGCGATCCGAGGATCCGGCAGTTCCCGACCGCGGCCGGGAGCAACGCCTGCGATGCGTACAACAGCGCGCTCGAGACGTGTCGCGGGCGCTATGTAGGATCGGTCGAGGCCGGCGATCGGCTGCATCGATCGAGACTGGAGCTCCAGGTCCAGGAATTGGAGAGACGTCCCGAAATCGATCTCCTCGGAACGTCTACAGGAACGATCGAGCGACCAGATGGGAATGTCGCTTTGCCGTTAGGCGCACCTGCGTCGCGAACCGTGAGGCCGAACCGGCTCGCCGCTTGGTATGCTGATCCCCTCGAGTTCTCCTCGCTGCTCGTGCGCAGGGATGTTCATACCTGGGTGGGAGGACTCGATCCCGCACTCTCCTCCATGGCGCCGGCGGAGCTCCTTGCGCGCTGTCTTGCTCGAGGTCTACGCGGGGGAACGCTCCCCGCCGTACTGACGCAGCTCGCGGCGCACAGCGCGGATGAGCGTCGCGACTCCGGCGACGGCTCGCTCCTCGTCGAGCGTGCATTCATCTTCTCCGTCCACCTCGCTCCCGCGTTTCTGCATGCCGGGCGCCACGACCTTCTCGCCCGAGGTCTGCTCGACGTCGCCGACCGAGCCGGCAGTGCGACGGGAAACGAGTGGGCGGCGGTCGTATCCGCGCTGCGATGCCTCATCGGGTGGAGCGGCAGCTTCGATGGGTTTCGCGACGCGTTCCTCGCAGCCTGCGATCCATCGCGCGTAACAGAGGCGCTCGCGCAAAAGCCTACATCGAGCGCGCCCACCGCCTCTGCTCGCCCGTCGTCGATTCGAAGCCGCCCGCCGCTCGTGATCATCGACGACTACTTCCCGAACTTGAATACCGCGTTTCGCGTGGCGGAGTTCAACGACTACCTCGAGCAGTTCGACTGCGAAGTCTTGTCTACGTATGCGGAGTTCGACCGCGCGCACGAGGGCTACGCGGAGCACTACCCGCACTTCGCGGATCGGGTGAAGCCATTCTCGCGGGAAGAGCTCGCTGGGCGGTCGTGCGCCTACCTCGTGTTCGTCCACAACGCGTGGCAGCATCTGCCCGATCTCGAAGCTGCACGTCTCCCCTTCGCCTACACTCTCTATCCCGGCCTCGAGCTCTACGACCCGGTTGCCGATTTGATGCTCCAGACGGTATCGCAGTCGCCCAGGCTCCATCGCGTCGTGACAACGCAGCACGTGACGCTCGACTATTACGTCAACGGCCAGTTCGGCGATCCTGACCTCGCCGACCTCATCTGGGGTATCACGGTCCCGACCTCACTGCTCGAGCTTCCCGATCTCCCGCGCCTCCGATACGGCCGCGAGAAGGACACCGTCGACGTCTGCTTCACCGCGCACCGATACATGCCTGGCGGGTTCGACAAGGGCTACGATTCGTTCGTCGAGGTCGCACGCGTTCTCGCGAGCGAGAGTCAGGCCTTTCGCTTTCACGTCGTGGGAGGGATGACACCCGACGATGCGGCACTCGGAGAGCTCGCGTCTCGCTTCACGTTCTACCCACCGCAGCTCACAAGGTTCTTTCCCGAGTTCTATCGGCAGATCGACGTGATCCTCTCGCCGAATCGCCCGTTCACGAGGAGAGCCGGCGGCTTCGATGGCTTTCCCACGGGCTGTTGCATCGATGCATCGCTGTGCGGAGTCGCGATCTGCTGTACTGACGCGTTCGGAGAGAATCGCTATTTCCAACCGGGAGAGGCGATTCTCGTGACGCCACAGGACGTCGATGAGATTGCAGCAAGCCTTCACAACCTTCCTCATCGGCCGGAGTCGTTCGAGGCGATCGGCGCCGCAGGACGCGCGCGCTCCAGGGAGCTCTATTCGGTCCGCGCGCAGCTCGAACCTCGGCGCGACCTCATTCGTGGACTCCTCGAGGAAGGGGGACGACCGCTATGAAACTCTTCCTGTGCCTTCCCTTCCACTCCGGGGTGCGGGAGGTCGACGTTCACACGATCGGCAACCTCGTCCGGCGCGCGCCGCGCAGGGCCGCAAGAGACTCGCGATGACCCGGCCCCTCGTCAGCGTGACCTTGCCCGTATTCAACAACGAGCGTCACCTCGCGTGCGCCATCCAGAGCGTTCTCGACCAGACGATGAATGACCTCGAGCTCGTCATCGTGGACGATGGGTCGAGCGACCGCAGCGCGGAGATCGTTCGTCGATTCGATGACCGGCGGATCGTGTTCCACCAACAAGAAAATCAGGGAGGCGCGGCAGCCACGAACCGCGCCGTCGAAGCCGCAAGCGGCCGCTGGATCGCGCACTTTGCGGGCGACGACGTCTGCCATCCGCGACGGCTCGAGAGGCAGCTCCAGCACATCGAGGAGACCGGCCGCCGCGCGTCGTTCACCTGGGTGAACTTCATTGACGACGAGGGCGCACCGGTGACGTCGCGCCATTTCGCCTCGGGCTGGTTCAACCATCCCCAGCGATCGCGCGCGGAGATGGTCCACTGGTTCTTCCGGCGCGGGAACTACCTCTGCACACCTTCGGCGCTCATCGAACGCGGTCTGCTTCTCGACTCCGGGCTCTATTGCCTCACGGATGCGCAAGTGCCCGACCTGCGCATGTGGTTCGCCTTGCTCCGCACCGAAGAGCTTCCCGTGCTCGAAGAACGTTTGCTCGACTACCGGATTCGTATGGCGGAGGGAAACGTCAGCGGTCCAGCGAACGCCCGGAGGGCATACCTCGAGCTCACCGAGCTTTATCGCGAACAACTGCCCCTACTTCCAGACGACCTTTTCCGGGAGGCGTTCGCCGAGGAACTGCGACACCGCGGCTTCTCCGGTGATACGGAACGCCGCCTGGAGGAAGCGTTCCTCTTTGCGTCCCACCCGATCTCGTCCGTCCGCCTCGTGGGGATCGCTGCGCTTCACACGATGCTGCGCGACCCCGCGACCCTCGCGGTCGCCGAGACGCGCTACCGATTCGGCCTCCGAAACCTCCACAACCTCGCGAACGGCATGGAGCTGTTCGCCGCGACAGAGCTCGTCACGTACCGTGCGCGCATGCAGGAAGCCTACGAGAACTTCCAGCGCGAGCACCATAAGGTCGAAGAGTTCGCGCGCGGCGTGTTGGCGGCGAGAGACCGGGCGACCGAGGAGTATGCGAAGCTCGACGCCTACACCCGCAGGGTTCTGGCTGAGAAGGACCGCGTCTCCGAGGAGTACCGGAAGCTCGACGCCTACACCCGCAGGGTTCTGGCTGAGAAGGACCGCGTCTCCGAGGAGTACCGGAAGCTCGACGCATATACGCGCGAAGTTCTGGCGGAGAAACAGCGGAATCTGGTAACGCACGAGGGACCTGCATTGGAGCGAGCGAGCGCAAGAACGTGGCGTTTCTGGAAGCGCGGCGAGAAATCTCCGAGAAGCGAGAAGCGTAGCGTTCCCGCGATGCACGTGAAGACAGCCGCGGAATGGGTGCACAATCGGGACGCGTTGTTGCAGGAGCTCCGCCGATTCGCCCTAACGATGCGGACACGTCCGTTCGACAATGAGCAGGGGCTTCGCGGCGTGAGCGCGTTTGCGCTCTATTGGTTCGTCCGCCGCGTGGCGCCGCGGGTCGTATTCGAGGTCGGTGTCTGGCGCGGATTCAGCACCTGGCTGATCGAACAGGCAGCCCCCTCAGCGGAGATTCACAGCTTCGACCCTCTGTTTCTGCTCGAAGGCCTACTGCGCAACGACGCGCTTGGCGAGGTCTATCGGTCACCGCGAGCTCGTTACTCCTACCAGGACTTCTCCTGCGCACCAATCGGCGCGCTCGCGGCCGGCCGCAGCGAAGCGCTCGCCTTCTTCGACGATCACCAGAACAAGCTCCCTCGGCTGCGGCAATGCCGCGAGCTCGGAATCAGGCACGTGATCTTCGACGACAACCTCGCCGCACCCTACACTCATCGGACTCTCGAGCACGAGCGCGCCGCCGATGCGTCAGAGCTCGACCGCGAGATCGAGCTCTACGAGACCTTTCCCGCTCTCTGGCCGGTCGACTTCCGCGTCGGGGATCTTCATGTGAAGGAAGAGGGCATGAACTTCCCGGTCGAGCCCGAGCTGCAGGAGCTCTATGAGGAGCGGCAGTGGCACTCGTATGTCACGTACGTGCGCCTGCGCGAGCGGAGCTGATCTGCGCGCCTCTCGTAGCGCCATGGAGAGAGGCTGGAGTCAGCAGTCCGGGCGTGAACCGCCCATGCGCCCGCTCCCCTTTCCACGCCAGATCTGCAAATCCTCGAGCAGATCGATTCAGCGAGCGATTCCCGTGTGCAGTGAAGCGTCGCTTATTCTCCGGCGATGAGCTCCGGGTCGATTGTCAGGACCTCGTACATACCGTTGAGGTTGGCGATCATGTCTCTCCGGAACTCTTCCATCGCCTTCTGCGAGTAATGCTCCTCGGCGCCGTCCGCGGCTGGGGCCCGCAGGACCGACAGGGCTGCGACGAGACTGGCTGCGCCGAGAACGAGCTTCCCACGGCGTTGCGTTGCGCCCATGGCATCCACCTCTCGCAACTCTACGCCAGCAAAGGCTGCTCGCGAATCAACAAACCGCAACGACGATGCAACGGATGTGAGCCGTCGATTCGTTTCCTCGATGTAACCGCCGACTCCTGCTCACCCGCTACTCTTGTCGTGTGAAGCGTGCTGCGATCGTCCTCGCTCTCCTCTCATCGCTCGTCGTTCATGTGCCCGCGCTCGGCTGCAGCTACATTGCGTGGGATCCGAACGATGTCGTCGGGAATCCTCGCTTCGACTCGGCCAACCGGCGGTTCACGCTCGTCGCGCGGCTCTATCCGCAGCTTGGCGACTTCGAAATGACGACCCAGGGCGCACTCGCGGACCAGTCGTCACTCTTCACCATCGACGAGCTCGAGGCCGAAACCTCCGATCCATTCATCGCGCCTGAGGGATATGAGCCGTACTTGCCGGAGGACCCTCTCGACAGACTACCCCTCGCCCCATGGCTCGAGCCCGAGCCCGATGACGACAGCGAGCCGGAGCCGCTCTAGGTTGCGCTCTATCGCAACCTCGAATCGGGCGCCCGCGCATTCATCGCGAGCTTCAAACTCGAGGGATGGTGGATTCCCCAGCATCTCGCCGTGTCGGACGACGGGCGATTCGTCGTTACCTGGGTGCCTCCTTCGCCGCATATCACGTCGACGGGCGGCGGATCCCCTGAAGACCCCGGCATCGTGATCTACGAAGCGGCACGCGGGAGCCGCGAGCGCGTCGAGTACACGACGCTCCTCACCGCCGACGACATCGCATGGTTGAAATGGGCGACGATCGACACCGACGCCTGGCAGCTTCGCACTCATCCGAACACAGGCCGCCCCGCGCTCTACCTACTGCTCCCCTCCGCCACGAACTGGTCGCTGCCGATCGAGCTCGACGTCGACATCGAGTCGCGCCGCCCCCTTCAACCCGCTGCCGACTACTATCCAACGTTAGGCGACGTACGCGTCTCCGCCGCGTCGTCGTCATACGCTCACCAGGGCAAGGGATGCGGCTCGAACGTGGTCGTCCCGGCCGTCAGCTCGCAGGAGCTTCTCGATCGTGTGAAGTTCGCCCCGACACCGACGTATCCGGAGGTCGCGTTCCGAGCCCGCGTTTCAGGGGCAGTCGTCATCGAGGTCGTCGTCGGTGAGGATGGGCAGGTGCTCTGCACACGCGTCATCAAGGGGCTCCCGTTCGGCCTCAGTGAGAGTGGAGCCAAGGCGCTCGAGAAGTGGTGGTTCGCCCCGCTCGAGGTCGACGGCAAGCCGGCGCAGTTCGCAGGACTCGTGCAGATCGAGTTCAAGCATAACGGGCCCGACCGGCGCGGTCCGCGCTGACGGGCAGAGCCGTTACGACGGCGACAATAGTGATGATCTGCCAGGCTCGGGGTCTGCGTAGTAGAAACGCCCTACAGCGAGAACGCGGAGCGGCGAGCCCAGAATTGACCAAATCTGAGGAGCGTAGTGGTTCTACCTGACGAAAATTCGATCGAATCTGGACCGCCGACACCACGTTCGCAGTCGGGTGAGCTTCTACAGCGCGGACTCAATGCCCGGATTATCCATGATGGTTCGTTGAGAGGAGTGCGAGAGGGGCGTGAATACGAGACGCGCGAAGGTTAGGCGACGAACGCGTGCCGTACTCCGCGTCGAGGAGCCGAACCGAGCGCAACGAAGCAAACCCGCGCCTATCGCGCTCCGCAGCAGAATAGTCCGAATCTGGAAGATTTCTCTGCTGGTTGCTGGCATCTCGCATGCGCCGGCCGGAAGCCGGAGCGACAGCCGCCTTGGAGGCGGTGAGCCGATTCGCCAGCCGCTGTCGCGCCTGTTATAGCCCACGGTCTCTGGCCAGCCTCTCGCCCATCGCCTGCCTTACAAGTTCGCCCCGGTTCTCGCGAACCAATGCGGGCGACGCAGTGTGTCGCCCCTGCGACCACCTCGCCGCCTCACAATCTCGCTGCCTGCTTTGACCTCTGGCCGTTGGCCAGCCTCTCGCCTCTCGCTGCCCGCCGTGACTTAAGTCACATCGGGCCGTGTTCCGGACGCCTTTTTTGCGTGCCCAAATGTGATCTCCCGCTACATCCACCCAATTCATCCAGCACAGAGCCGCGGTGCAAGGCGCCCCTAACCTTCCAGCTCGATGACCACAGACCGTCAGTGACAGGAGGCTCGCATGACTGTTCGGGTTCCGAAACTTCCCGATTCCATCGAACGGCGTCTTGAGTTGGCTGGGGTGAGCAGGCGCGATTTCGTCGCGTTCTGCAGCCGCCTGATGGTGGCCGCGCCTTTCGGGCTGTCGCTGACCAACGTGCTTTACGCGGAAGAGGTCGCCGCGAAAGTCGTGGCGGCGAGGCGCCCATCGGTGATCTGGCTTCACAACCAGGAGTGCACCGGTTGCACCGAGACGCTGCTCCGAACGTCGGAACCCGACCTCGCGACGCTGATCTTCGACCTGATCTCGCTCGACTATCACGAGACGGTGATGGCCGCGGCGGGCCACCAGGCAGAAAAGGCGCTCCACGACGCGATGGACGCCAACGACGGCAAGTTCATCTGCGTCTGCGAGGGCTCAGTTCCCCTCAAGGACAACGGCGTCTACATGCAGGTCGGCGGCAAGACCGGCATCAAGATGATCGAGGAAGTGACGAGTCGCGCCGCGGCCGTCGTGGCGATCGGTTCCTGCGCGTCGTGGGGCGGCGTGCAGTCGCAGGGGGAGAACCCGACGGGTGCCGTCGGCGTTCACGAGCTCGTGAAAAACAAACCGGTCGTCCGGATTCCAGGTTGCCCGCCCAACCCCTATGTCTTCCTCGCCACCGCGCTCGAATTTGCCACCGCCGGAACGGTCCCCGAGCTCGACGCCGAAGGACGCCCGAAGTTCGCCTACGACAGGACGATCCACGAGCACTGCCCGCGCCGCGCGCACTTCGACTCCGGCCGTTTCGTCCGCTCATTCGGCGACGAGGGACACCAGCAAGGCTGGTGTCTCTACGCGATGGGATGCAAGGGTCCCGTGACGCACGCCGCCTGCTCGACGCGCCACTTCAACGAGGTCGTCGACGCGTGGCCGATCGGCGTCGGCTCCCCATGCTTCGGCTGCACGGAGAAGACCGTCGGCTTCAACCTCGGACTCTTCGAGACCGCGACGATCCAGAATGCGGTCCCGCCTAACTTCTACCCCGCCGTCGACCCGGCCCGAGGCAAGCTGAGCGCCCTTGGCGCTGGCGCGGCCGGCGTCGTGATCGGCGGTGCCGCGATGGCTGGTGTCATCGGATGGAAGGCGCTGAACAAGGTCGAGGATGTCGAATCGTCGTCCGAGACGAAGGAGTAGGCGATGGGATGCGATCGACGCTCATTCCTGAAGGGTTGCGCGGTCGCCACGGCGACTGCGGTCGCGGCGCCGTCTGCCCTCGCGGCCGACGACGAGCGCGCGCTGCCTCCCGAGGCGATCGGACTCCTCTACGACGCGACCCGCTGCATCGGATGTAAGGCGTGCGTCGTCGCGTGCAAGAAGGCCAACGACCTCGCGCCCGATACGCACTATGTCGGCGACGGTCTCTACGACGCACCCGATGGGCTCAACGAGCAGACGAAGACCGTCATCCAGCTCTACAAGGGCGACGACGCGACTTCGTTCGTCAAGAAACAGTGCATGCACTGCATCGATCCCGCGTGCGTGAACGCCTGCATGATCGGCGCGTTGAAGAAGGAGGCCGACACCGGCCTCGTCTGGTGGCGAGGCGAACGCTGCGTCGGCTGCCGTTACTGCCAGGTCGCCTGCCCGTTCCAGGTCCCGAAGTTCGAGTGGACGAAGCAGGCGCCGAAGATCGTCAAGTGCGAGCTTTGCAAGCACCGGCTCGCCGACGGCGGCCAGCCTGCGTGCACCGAGGTCTGCCCACGCCAGGCGGTCGTGTTCGGGAAGACGAGGGATCTCCTCGCCGACGCGCACGCGCGCATCGAGTCGAATCCCGGCCTCTACAACCCGAAGGTCTACGGCGAGACGGAGCTCGGCGGTACGCAATGCCTCTACCTCGCGGCGAGGGAGATGCCGTTCGAGAATCTCGGCTTCCACCACTCGCAGGAAGAGGCTGTGCCGTTGACGCAGCGGAGCGTACAGCACGGCGTCTACCAGGGCTTCGTCGCCCCGGCGGCGCTCTATGTCGCGCTCGCGTTCGTGATGTTCCGCAATCGCCAGTCGATCGAGCCGACCTCGCAGTCCGAGAAGGAGTGAGGGAGCCATGTATCCGGAAACTGACAACTGGATCGAACGGAATCGAATCTGCGAGCCGGTCGGTGGCAAGCTGATGACGCCCGGCTACAAACTCGTCCTCGGGATCGTCGCGATCGGCATTTTCGCAATCATCTATCGCTTCGCAGCCGGCCTCGGCCGGTCGACGTCGCTCAGCGACGGCTACCCGTGGGGAATCTGGATCGCTTATGACGTCGTCACGGGCACCGCGATCGCGTGCGGCGGCTATGCGGTTGCGCTACTCGTCTACATCTTCAACAAAGGGAAATACCATCCGCTCGTGCGTCCGGCCGTGCTGACGAGCGCGTTAGGCTACTCGCTTGCGGGCCTCGCGGTCGCGGTGGATGTGGGGCGCCCCTGGAATCTCTGGAAAGTCCCGCTCGAGATCTGGAACTGGAACACGAACTCCGTTCTCCTCGAGGTCGGCGTCTGCATCTTCGCCTACACGATCGTTCTCTGGCTCGAGATGTCGCCCGCGATTCTCGACGGATGGCGACGCGGCAATCACGAGAAGCTGCGCGCGTTCGCGGAGAAACGGCTGCCGTTCGTCCAGAAGATGTTGCTCTTCGTCATCGCGCTCGGCGTCCTGCTGCCGACGATGCATCAATCGTCGCTCGGCGGCCTCATGGTGATCGCCGGTCCGCGGCTGCACCCGCTCTGGTTCACACCCTGGCTGCCGCTCTACTTCCTCATCACTTGCATCGGCATGGGCTATGCCGTCGTTGCGTTCGAGACGACGGCTGCCGCAAAGTTCTTCAAGCGCCCCTTCGATCGTCCGTTCCTCGGACTGCTCGAGACGTTGAGCACCGTCACGGCAACTGGGTTCGTCATCTTCCGGATCTTCGACGTCGGCGCGCGCGGCAACCTCGCCTACGCGTTTCAGCCGACCCACTTTGCCTTCTTCTTCTGGCTCGAGATTCTCCTGTTCATGGGACCGTGGTTCCTGCGGCTCCTCCGCGGGAGGATCACCGAGCTTCAACGTCTGCTCGGGAGCGGAATGCTCGTCGTCACGGCCGGCGCGATCTATCGGTTCGACACCTTCCTGATTGCATTCCAGCCGGGACCGGGCTGGGTCTACTTCCCGTCGCTCGTCGAAGTTCTGATCACGATCGGATTGATCGCCGCCGAAGCGGCCGCGTACATCTACATCGTCAGGAAGTTCCCGATCCTGATGGGCAACCCTCGCAAAACCTACACCCAGGCGACCGAAGTCGCTCCCGCCTAACAGGAGGATTGAATGTCCAGAGTCGTCGTCGACCCCGTCACGAGAATCGAAGGGCACCTCAGGATCGACGTACAAGTGGATGGGGGCCAGGTCTCGAAGGCCTGGGCCGCCTCCACGATGTGGCGAGGCATCGAGCGGATCCTCGTCGGCCGCGATCCGCGCGACGCGTGGGTCTTCACGCAGCGTTTCTGCGGCGTCTGCACCACGGTCCATGCGATGGCCTCGGTGCGCGCGGTCGAAGATGCGCTCAATCTCGAGATTCCGCTCAACGCGCAGCACATTCGCAACATGATCATCATCGCGCATGCGCTGCACGATCACATCGTCCACTTCTACCACCTCTCCGCGCTCGACTGGGTCGACGTTACACAGGTGCCGAACGCCGATCCGGGCAAGGCCTCCGCGATCGCCGAGAGCCTCTCTCCCTGGGAAGGGAACTCGAAGCTGGAGATGAAGCGGGTTCAGGACCGGATCAACAACTTCATCGCGGGCGGACAGCTCGGCCCGTTCGCACAGGGCTACTGGGGACATCCGGCGATGAAGCTGCCTCCGGAGGTCAACCTCCTCGCCGTGTCGCACTACCTGCAGGCGCTGGAATTCCAACGCTACCCGAATCAGGTCGTTGCCATGTTAGGCGGAAAAACGCCGCACATCCAGAACGTCGCGGTCGGCGGCGTTTCGACCGCGGTCAATCCCGACAGCATGGGCGCGCTCAACATCGACCGCCTCTTCCAGATCAAGACCCTGCTCGACAAGGTCGTCCGCTTCATCCAGGAGGTCTACTTCAACGACGTCTGCGCCGTCGCCGCGTTCTATCCCGAGTGGTTCGGCTATGGCGCCGGCGTGAAGAACTTCCTCTCCGTCCCCGATCTCCCGACCGACACGACGAACACGAAGTTCGACTTCCCGGGCGGAACGATTCGCAACGCCGACTTCGGCACGTACAAGCCGATCACCGGCCCGAAGGACGAGTACTTCCGTAAGGGAGTCACCGAAGACTCGACGCACGCCTACTACAAAGGCTCCGGCGGACTCCATCCGTGGAAGGGAGAGACCGAGCCCGAGTACACCGAGTGGAAAGACGACGGCAAATACTCGTGGGTCAAGGCGCCCCGCTTCGAAGGAGCTCCGATGGAAGTCGGCCCTCTTGCGAATGTGCTCTGCGGCTTCGCCGCGGGAGACCCGCTCGTGAAGAAGTGGGCGACTCGCGCGCTCGAAACAGTCGGCGCAATCGCGAAGAAAAAGGTCGGCCCCGAGGTGCTCTTCTCCACGCTTGGCCGCCACGCCGCGCGCGCGATCCGCGCCGCGGTGCTCTCCGAGCTCGCACTCAAGCATTGGCAGTCGCTCGTCGACAACATCACGAAAGGCGATCTCGCGATCTACAACCCGCCGACCTTCCCGAAGGGAGAGGTCGAAGGCGTCGGCTTCCATGAGGCACCTCGCGGTACGCTCTCTCATTGGGTCGTGATCGACAATGGCAAGATCAAGAACTACCAGGCCGTCGTGCCGACGACCTGGAACGCCTCCCCGCGCGACGACAAGGGTGTCGCCGGGCCTTACGAGACCGCACTGCTGAGAAACCCGATCGCCGATCAGGAGCGCCCGCTCGAAGTCTTGCGGACCATTCACTCCTTCGACCCGTGCATGGCATGCGCCTGCCACGTCTTCGATCCGAATGGCAATCAGACCGCAAAGGTGAAGGTGGTCTGATGTCGTCGCGCTTCGCGGTGTTCGGCCTGGGGAATGTGCTGTTGCATGACGACGCCTTCGGCCCGCAGGTGATCAGCGAGCTGCGCTCGCAGTGGCTCATCCCGGACGATGTCGTCGTCGAAGACCTCGGCACTCCCGGGCTCGAACTGTCGACACACCTCGCCGGTCATCGCCGCGTCATCCTCGTCGACGCCGTCGCGGCCGACGGTTCGCCAGGTACGCTCGTCTCGTACGACAAGGAGACGATCGTGCGCCACCCGACCGGCATCCGGCTCGGGCCGCACGATCCTTCACTCGGCGAGACGCTGCTCACGATGGATCTCGTCGACGACGGGCCTCGTGAGGTGGTCCTCTTCGGCGCGATCCCGGCGTCGACGGAGCCGGGAATCGGGCTTTCCGACGAAGTGCGGAGCGCGGCAACTCAGGTCGCCGACGACATCGTCCAATGGCTGCGCGACCAGGGAATCGCGATCGCGCCGAGGGAGAGTCCGGTGCCCCGCATCGCATGGTGGGAGACGCCGACGGAGTTCGAAGCGTTCCGCGTCGCCGGGAATCAACTTCCCGATTCGCACTGAAACGTTCCGTTAACCCAACGTTTACCTTTCGAGCCTAATCTTCGTTCAACCTTCCGCCCTCCGGATACCCTCGGCGGCGGCAGGCTGAAACGAGGAGACGACATGGCCCCGAAAACACTCGCGGGCTCTGGCTCAGAATGAAATGCGCACTTTGCCACGGTGAAGATGGAAAGAGCGATACGCCCGCCGGCCGGCAAAAGGGCGCGCCCGATCTGCGCACGGAAGAGATCCAGAAACTCAAAGACGATGAGCTCATCAGACCGATCGAGAAAGGCCACGCCGGCATGGCACCGATCCAGTCGAGACTCTCCAACGAAAGCAAGCAGCTGATCGTGACCTACATTCGCAGCCTGGCATTGAAGAAGGCGAAGTAGCGGACGGTGTTGTTCCGTCCGTGAGTTCGGCGCAATTTCGCCCAATTCACGGACGTAACACGAGCTTCTCGTTCACACCTCAAAGTGCCATCCGTCACAGCCCCTATGTTCGCCCAAGGTGATCATCGAACGCGGCGAGACAGGCCATGGCGCAGGGCATCCGCATCGAAATCCGAGGCACAGTCCAGGGGGTTGGCTATCGCCCCTGGGTCTACCGGACCGCTCTCGAAGCAGCCGTCGCCGGTCGCGTCTGGAATCACACCGCTGGCGTGACGATCGAAGCGTTCGGCGACGCGATTCGCATTGCAGCGTTCGTCGACAGAATCCGCACCGGAGCCCCGCCAGCCGCGCGCGTCACCGACATTCAAACCAAATCAATCCCCTTCGAGAGCGCACCCGGCTTCTCGATCGTGCAGTCGAGCGGCGCGGACGAGATCCAGGTTTCGATTCCGCCCGACCTCGCCACGTGTGACGACTGCAGGCGCGAAATCGCCGACCCTTCCGATCGCCGCTTCGGCTACGCGTTCACGAACTGCACGAACTGCGGGCCGCGATTCACGATCGCCCGCGACGTACCGTACGACCGGGCAGTCACCACGATGGTGACGTTTGAGATGTGTGCCGCGTGCCGGCTGGAGTACGACTCCCCCACCGATCGCCGCTTTCACGCGCAGCCGAACGCCTGCCCTGTCTGCGGCCCGCGCCTCACGCTAGTCGACGCGCGCGGCGACGCCGTCGCCTCCAGCGATCCGATCGCCGACATTGCCCGCGCGCTTCTCAGCGGCGCCATCGTCGCGATCAAAGGACTCGGCGGCTTCCATCTCGCATGCGACGCCACCTCGCCCTCGGCCGTCGCGCGGCTGCGAGACCGTAAGCGTCGCGAAGAGAAGCCGTTCGCCGTCATGGTTCGCGACCTCGACGAGGCGGCAAAACTCGCAGACCTGACCCCGCTCGAGCGCGCCGAATTGGAGTCTGTGGAGCGGCCGATCGTTCTCTGCAACTCCCGCTCAGGGGCTCCCCTCGCCGGCAATATCGCTCCGCGCAATCGTCTGGTCGGCCTGATGCTCCCGTCGACACCGCTACACCATCTCCTCCTCGCCGCCGTTGCCCGCCCGCTGGTCATGACATCGGGCAATCTCGCCGAGGAACCGATCGCGTACAGGAACGACGACGCGATCGCGCGGCTCGGGCCGGTCTGCGACTTCCTACTCCTGAACGATCGCGACATCGAGACGCGTTGCGACGACTCGATCGTCCGCATCATTGCCGGCGCACCGACGGTGCTTCGCCGCTCGCGAGGTTACGTGCCTCGCGCACTGCGGACGTCGATGCGGTTCGAAACGCCGATCCTCGCCTGCGGGGCCCACCTCAAGAACACGTTCGCTCTCGCGGCCGGCGACCGCGTGAATCTCGGGCCTCACATCGGAAGCCTCGAGAACGTCGAGACGCTCGACGCGTTCGAGCAGTCGATTGCGCGGATGGAGCGCTTCCTTCGGATTCGTCCCGCCGTCGTCGCGCACGATCTCCATCCCGGATACCAATCGACGCTTTACGCGGTCGAGCGCGCAGACGTGACCCGCGTCGCCGTTCAACACCACCACGCGCACGTCGCCGCCGCAATGGCAGAGCACCGCATCGACGGCCCGGCACTCGGATTCGCCTGGGATGGCACGGGGCTCGGCACAGACGGCAGCGCATGGGGAGGCGAGCTTCTTCTTGCGCGTTATGACGGCTTCGAACGCCTCGCGACGCTGAGGCCGATACGCCTCGCGGGCGGCGACACCGCGATCCGGCAGGTCTGGCGGATCGCCGTCGCCCTGCTCGACGACACATTCGGTGCGGGCGGATGGCCCGAATCGCTGCCGATCGCGGCGAAGCTCGAAGAGAACGCGGTTCGAGGGGTTCGATCGGTGCTGGCATCGGGCCTCAACACGACGCCCGCGCACGGTGCGGGCCGATGGTTCGACGCCTTCGGCGCAATCTTTCTCGGCCGCGACCAGTCGCGCTACGAAGGACAGGTCGCGCTCGAGTGGAACCTCGCCGCGGATGCGTCCGAGATCCGCCCGTTCGGCTTCGAGATCGATCGGACAACGTCCACCTGGACGATCGATCTCCGTCCCGCGCTCGTCGACGCCGTGCATGCGTTCGTCGCGGGCGACGCCGTCTCGTCGATCGCCGGACGCTTCCACGCGACGCTCGCGGCCGCCGCCTCGACGACGTTGCGCGCACTCTCCCTCGAAACACGCAGGCTTCCCGTGGTCCTCGGTGGGGGCTGCTTCCAGAACGCCTTGCTCGCGGAATCGTTTCTGCGAGACCTGACCCCTGACTTCGACGTGGCGTTGCCGCGCACCATTCCGCCCGGAGACGGCGGGATCGCGTTCGGCCAGGCCGTCGTCGCCAACGCCCTCATCCGCCAAGGAGGCCCGCAATGTGCCTGGGAGTCCCCGGTCGCATCCTCGAGATCGACGACATGACCGCCACGGTCGACTTCTGGGGAGTTAGGCGCCAGATCCGGCTCGACATCGTCGACGTGCCATGCAGGATCGGCGACTACATCCTCAATCACGCCGGATTTGCGATCCGCCGCATCCCCGACGAGACGATCGGCGACACGCTCTCGCTCTACGAGGAGCTCCTCGGATCGCCGGAGGACGATCTGATGGGCGCCGACGTGCGCGGCGAGCTCGAGGCCGCGCGGAGAAACGGCGATGCCTGATCGGCTCGGAGAGGCGCGTGAGGTCAAATTCCGCGATCCCGAGCTCGCCGGTGAGCTCGGAAGGACGCTCGTCTCGCTGGTCGACGACATCGATCGCGCGCCGATCACTCTCATGCACGTATGCGGAAGCCATGAGCAGGCGATTGCGAAGTACGGCCTCCGCGCGACGTTTCCGAAGGCGCTCGACGTCATCATGGGGCCTGGATGTCCCGTCTGCGTGACCGACGCTCCGGAGGTCGACGAAGGAGTCTGGCTCGCACGACAGGGAATCAACGTCGCGACCTTCGGCGACATGCTCCGCGTGCCCGGGACTCGCCATTCCCTCGCCGACGCGCAATCGGAGGGCGGGAAAGTCCACGTCGTCTACAGCGCCGCGCAGGTCGTATCGATGGCGCGGAAAGACCCATCACAGGAGTACGTCTTCTACGCGACCGGCTTCGAGACGACCGCGGTTGCAACTGCCGCGGTTCTGCTCAGCGACCCACCACCTAACTTCTCGGTTCTCTCGGCGCACAAATACGTGCCACCCGCGATGGAGGTCGTGGCGCAGAACCCCGCATCGCGCGTCGAAGGGTTTCTCGCCGCGGGACACGCCGCGACGATCACCGGCTACGGACTCTTCGAGCCGATGGCGGAGAAGTACGGCATCCCGATCGTCGTCGCCGGCTTCGAGCCGCTCGACATCCTCGCGGGGCTCGTCGAGCTCGTGCGCCTCGTCCGCGACAAATCGCCGCGCGTCTTCAACGCCTACCCGCGCTGCGTCAGCCGTGAGGGAAACCAGCCGGCGCTACGAATGATGTGGCAGGTATTTCAAACGTCGAGCGGCGTGTGGCGCGGCATCGCCGACATCCCCGACGGCAACCTTCGCATGCGTCCCGAATTCGAGTGCTTCGACGCGCGCAAAAAGTTCTCGATCGACGCCTCGGTATACGCTTCGGAGGCCGATCTAGCGCTCGTGAAGGACTGCATCTGCGGCGGCATCATGTCGGGTCTCGCCTCCCCGCCCGACTGCACCCTCTTCCGCAATCGCTGCGACCCGCAACATCCGGTCGGGGCCTGCATGGTCTCGAGCGAGGGAACGTGCAAGATCTGGTACGAGTATGGCGGGCGGCCGGACCTGTCGGAAGCGGGGCGCACATGACCGGCCAACGCGTCGAAATGCGCCACGGCGGCGGCGGCCGCTCGATGCGGACGCTCATTGAAGAGGTCTTCGCGCGCGGCTTCGCCGACATGCCGTTCGATGGAATCGGCCTCGGCGCGATGGATGACGGTGCGGCGATCCGTGTGGGCGACCGTTGGCTCGTCCTCACCACCGACTCGCACGTCATTCACCCGGTCTTCTTCCCCGGCGGCGACATCGGCCGCCTCTCCGTGTCGGGCACATGCAACGATCTCGCGATGATGGGCGCCACCGAAGGGATCGCCCTAACCTGCGCGATGATCATCGAGGAAGGATTCCCTCTGGGAGAGCTCGAGCGGATCCAGCATTCGATGGTCGAGGCCTGCCGCGAGGCTGGCGCGACGATCGTCACCGGCGATACGAAAGTCATGGGTCGAGGCGAGATCGACGGCATCGTCATCAACACTTCGGGGATCGCATTCGCCAGCGCGCCAATCCGCGACTCGGGCCTACGCGTCGGAGACAAGCTGATCGTCACGGGAACGATGGGCGATCACGGCCTCGCGGTCATGGCCGCGAGGCACAACCTGGAGATCGATGGCGGCGAGCTTCTCTCCGACGTCGCACCGCTTACGACGATGATCCGCGCGGCGCTGAGCGCCGGCAACGGCTCGATCGTCGCGATGAAGGACCCGACCCGCGGTGGGCTCGCAAGCTCGCTCGGAGAGATGGCCTCGAAGGCTGGCGTCGGAATCGTCGTGTACGAACGGACGATCCCGGTCTCCGCCGCGGCGCGGGCCGCGGGCGAGATGATCGGCATCGATCCGCTGCAGGTCGCGAATGAAGGGAAGGCAGTCATCGGCGTCCGCGCCGAAGCAGCCGGCGCAGTGCTCGCCGCGCTGCGTGCGCATCCGCTCGGCAAAGACGCCGCGATCATCGGCGACGCGGTCGCAGAGCGGCCCGGAAGCGTGATTCTCGATACGGGATATGGGAGGAGGCTGCTCGTCGAATCGGACGGAGAGCCATTGCCGAGAATATGTTAGGGCAGGCCAATGGTCAGAGGCCAAAGCAGGCAGGGGTAATGCGATACACACAATTCGATTGGCGACCGACGATGCGTATGCGATGTTCTGTGCAACGCCCGCTCGATTCGTCGTCCCGACGATCCCGCGGAGCGGGAGCGGAGGGACCTCGCAGGTCTGTACGCTCGATCCTCGAACAGCGGGAGTCTCGCTCGAACTTCGGAAGCACAAGCCGGAGAGATCCCTCCTCCCTCGCTTCGCTCGGTCGTCGGGATGACATGAGCACGTGCATCGCAACCGACGCGGAGCGTCTGACCTTCAATGCAGCTTGCTATGACCTCTGGCCTGTCGTATGACCTCTGAGCTGTCGTATGCATGAATACTCCATCGTCCAGTCGCTCATGAACCGCGTCGAAGCGGAAGCGGCGGAGCGACGCGCGACCGCTGTTAAGGCGCTCACGCTGCGGATCGGCGAATTGTCAGGAGTCGAACCGGTGCTGCTCACGACCGCCTTCGAGACCTTCGTCGAGAAGACGATCTGTGAAGGTGCGACGCTCTCGATCATTCGCGTGCCGGTGAGTTGGGCCTGCCCGCGCTGCGAGCGCTCGATCGTGCAGGGTGCGTTCCTGCAATGTCCCGAATGTTCCGTTCCCGCGACGCTGCGGAGCGGAGACGAAATCATCCTCGAACGAATCGAGATGGAGGTTCCCGATGTGTGATACCTGCGGCTGCGGCGATCCCGACGTCGTCCCGATCGAGATCCAGGACAAGATCCTCGCCGGAAACGACCGGCAGGCCGCGCACAATCGCGAGCATTTCACAGCGCATGGCGTGCTCGCCGTGAACTTGATGGGTTCGCCCGGCGCCGGCAAGACTGCAATTCTCGAAGCGACCGCCCGCGCCGATCGCTCGCTTCGCCTCGGCGCCCTCGCCGGCGACCTCGAAACTGATCACGACGCGCAGCGTCTCGAAGCCGCAGGCATCCGAAGCGTCACGATCAATACGATCTCCGCGTGCCATCTCGATGCACGCCTCGTTCACGACGCGCTGCACGGCAGCTCGATGAATGCCCACGACATTCTCTTCATCGAGAATGTCGGCAATCTCGTCTGCCCCGCCGTCTACGACCTCGGCCAGCAGTTCAATGTCGTCGCGCTCTCGGTAACGGAAGGCGAAGACAAGCCGGTGAAGTATCCGGTCATGTTCAGGAAGGCCGACCTCGTGCTCATCACCAAGGTCGACTTGCTCCCGCATCTTCCGGGGATGAGCATCGAGAAGATCGCCGACTCGCTCGCCCGGGTCATGCCCACGCCTCGTTTCATCGCTGTTTCCGCATTGAGCGGCCAGGGTGTGGCAGACTGGCTCGCGTGGCTCGCCGAGCGGCGGCGCCCCGCGCATGCCGAGGCTGACCATTCGCATGGTCACGGCCGCCATCACGCACACTCATGAGGACCAAACGATGAACCAGCCCCTGCTGTTCACGCTCATCGCGGCGGCGATGACCGTCGCAGCATTGCACTCGCTCGCGCCCGATCACTGGGCGCCGTTCGCCGCACTCTCGCGTGCGCGGAACTGGTCGGCTGGCAGAACGGCTCGCGTAACTCTCATCTGTGGCCTTGGGCACGTCACGGTCTCCGCGGTCCTCGGTCTGGTCGCGATCACGATCGGACTCGAAGTCATCGAAGCCCTCGGTGCCCGAATGGAGTCGGTCGCCGGCATCCTCCTCATCACCTTCGGAGTCCTTTATGGGCTCTGGGGCCTTCGCAAGAAGGCGGGACATCATCTGCACGGCCACAGCCACCCGAGCTACGACCACATCCATGAAGAGACGACGACCGCCTGGTCGCTCTTCGCACTCTTCTCGGTCGACCCCTGCGTCGCGCTCCTCCCGATCCTCGTCGCCGCGGCGCCCCTCGGCACGGCGGCAGTCATCATCGTCATCCTCGCCTACGAGCTCGCGACGATCACCACGATGATCTCGCTCGTCCTCCTCGCGCGCGCCGGCGTGACGAGACTGAAGTTCCATTGGCTCGACCACTGGGGACACACGGCGGCAGGCGCGTTCATTGTCCTGGTCGGCATCGTCGTCGGCGTGCTCGGAATCTGACGGCCTCATGAAGTCCGCGCGCATCGCGTCTCTGCTCATCGTTCTCGCGGCCGCATGCAGCGCATCCGTCCGGCCGAACGAATTCGGCCTCCGTGTCGTCGGCGACGAGGCGACGTACGCGCGGCACGTCGGTCGCGAGCCCGGCACGAAACTCGTGGAGCTGACGACAGCGGTTCCCGGCATCGCGCTCGACATCCGCTACGCGACAGAGAACAACTTCATGAAGCGCGCCCTCTACACGGAGCCTGCCGCGTTCCTCCGCGCTCCCGCTGCACGTGCGCTCGCAGCGGTACAGGACGAGCTCCGCGGCCAGGGACTCGGATTGAAGGTCTACGACGCCTACCGGCCTTACAGCGTTACGAAGGCGATGTGGGAGTCGATCAGGAATGCAGACTACGTCGCCGATCCGGCCAAAGGCTCACGCCACAACCGCGGATGCGCAGTCGACGTCACACTGATCCGGCTGAGCGACGGCATGGAGCTCCCGATGCCGACGCCCTACGACGATTTCACGCCACGCGCGCGTCACGACTTCGCCGGCCTCCCAGCCGAGGTGATCGCCAACCGTCGCCTCCTCCGGGAGTCGATGGAGCGACATGGCTTCGTCGCATTCGAGAGCGAGTGGTGGCATTACGATTTCAAGGGGTGGGAGACGTACGAGCTCATGGATCTCGGGTTTCAGGCCTTGCGTTAGGCCGCCGGAACGAATCGACCTGCTATGATTCGGCCATGCCGATCGTTTCCACGTTCTTCGGGATCGTGATTCGAATGTACTTCGATGATCACGGCGTGCCCCACTTTCATGCCGACTACCAGGGCGAGCAGGCGTCATTTGACTTCTCTGGTCGGTTGATCGCGGGTGGAATCCGATCGAAGACTGCCCGAAAGCTCATTCGCGAATGGGAACGCCTTCGAGCATCGGAGCTCTCCGAAAACTGGGAGCTTGCCAAATAACTGGAGCGCCTGAACCAGATTCCCCCGCTAGAATAGGTATCGTGACAGAACTGGTCGTCGTAACCCACGCCAGCTACGTCTCAGGGCACCGGCTCCGACTGCGGTTCAGCGACGGCGCCGAGAAGCTCGTTGACTTCTCGCGTTGGCTGAGCGGGCGCGTTTTCGGACCTCTTCGTGACGTCGAGTACTTCAAGGGCTTCTTTCTGTCTGGTGGGACGGTGTGCTGGCCAAATGGCGCTGACGTGGCTCCCGAGACGCTTCGACAGGCGGACGACCAGTCGGAAACGGCGGCCTAACACGGCACCTCATCGATTCCGGATTTCGGATTTCGGAATCAAAGCCGTCCGGCGACAAAGGCGTAGCAGCGAACGATTCGCTTCCCATTTTCCGTGAAGCAACGAACGTCACTTGCGACGCAGCCGTCGCCCCTACGAACATCGGCGCGGTCGCGCAACTCGCAGCCTGCTCTGACCTTTGACCTTTGACCTCTCGCCTGCCTTCACCTACCTCGGCAAAATCGGCGGCGGTGCCGGAAGCGTGAGCGGTTCCGCGGCCAGCTTCTTCATCAAGTCGTCGATCGCGTAGTCGAGCTGGTTGTCCTTCCCTCCGAGGAATCCGTCGGGGGTCAGGTCGAGTAGAACATCGGGATCGACGCCGCGACCCTCGATCTGCCACGCTTGTCCCTTCGGGTCCCATCCGCCCCACTCGGGTTGCGAAGAGCCGCCGCCGTCTCGGAATGGTTTGTCGCCGCGGATGCCGACCCAACCGCCCCACGTCCTCGTGCCGATCACCGGTCCGAGCTTGAAGTCTTTGAACTCCTGCGCGAGGGTCTCGCAATCGCTCCCTCCCTGCCGGTTGATCAGCGCCGCGAGGTAGCGGTCGCGCGAGCGGTTAGGCTCGGTCACTTTTCCACTGGCGTAGCGCGTCCCGTAGACCGAGAACATCTTTCGGTCGAGGTGCGCCACGATCATCGACGCGACGAATCCGCCGTGGTTCCAGCGGTCGTCGATGATCATCGCCGGCCTCTCCCACTGCGGGGGGAAGTCGCGCGAGAATTGCTTCAGCCCAAGGCCGCCCATGTCATAAAGATGGATGTACCCGATCTTCCCGCCACTTGCCTTGTCGACGTATGCACGAGTTTCGCGGATCCAGGTCGCATAGCGGACCTTCGTGTCCGAGCCTAACGGCTTGACGACGATCCGCCGCGCACCGTCGAGCGACGGCTTGTCGTTCACCGACAGTTCGGTCTCGACTCCCGCACGTCCCACGAGCCGGCGAAGATAGTCCTCTCCCTTCGCGAGCGGCCGCCCATCGATCGCAACGAGCCACATGCCAGGCTTTACACGCAGGTCGGGGCGCACGAGTGGGGACGACCATTTCAGGTCGGGATAGTCGCCCGCGTAGATCTTCGCGATCTTCCAGAAACCGGTCGCGGCATCATGTTCGAGGTCGGCCGCGAGGAGCCCCGTGCCGACACTCTTGCCCCGTCGAACATCGCCCCCCCAGTGGTACGTATGGCCGACGCTCAACTCGCCGAACATCTCACCGAGAATGTCGGAGACGTCGTCACGGCTTGCGATCCGATCGAGGAGCGAGCCGTACTGCGTCCAGACACCCCTCCAGTCGACACCGTGCATCTTCACGTCATAGAAGAAGTCGCGCTGCAGGCGCCACGCCTCACGAACGATCTGCTTCCACTCGTCGCGAGGATTGATCTTGACCGTCCAGCCGGAGAGGTCGACCTTCGTGTCGGGCACGTCCTCACCCTTCGGCGCCGCGGTCGCCCCCGCCTCGAGACGCGTGAACCCATCCTCGCTCTGATAGACGAGGACCTTCCCGTTCATCGATACGTCGTAGTCCTCGACCTCCGTCGCGAGCGTCGACAGCTTTTCCTTCTCGATGTCGTAGGTGAATAGCGTTCCCGTCGGCTCGTCGTCCTCCTCGCCCTCGGGCAACATCCCTTTGTTCTCGATGCCGACGAAGTGCAGCTTGTCGGCGATCGCGCGCAGCGCGATGTAGTTCCCCGGAGCGATCGGAACCTGCACGATTCGCGTCGCGATGCCGTCGAAGTCGATCCGGATCGGCTCGACCTTCTCGTCCTTGCGGTCGGCCGGAGAGATCGGCCCCTTCGCACTCTTCTCGTCCTTCGCCTCCTCCGGCTTCTCGTCCTTCTTCGGATCGACATCGCTGCGCGGAGCGAAAGGGAGCGCGCCGTTGGCCTGCAACGCGACGACGACGGGCACCGTTGCGTCGTTCACGATGAAACGAGCCTCGGTGCGGTCGAGATACGGATTGATCACGAGGTCGGCAAGGTAATAGAGGTACCTGCCTTTCGGATCCCACGCCGCGTAGCCGGAATCAACCGAAGGATCGCTGATCGCGAACCACCGCTTCGCCTTCGAGTCCCAGATCCGCACTTGCGAATAGCCGTTCGGAAGCGACACGTCGTACGCGAGGTAACGACTGTCGGGCGACCAGACATACCTCCCGATCTCGAACTCACCCGCGTCGATCGCGGTGTGTGTACCGGTCGCGACGTCGGTGACATGGAGGTTGTAGCGCTGATCACCCCACGCCAGCGACTTACCATCGGGCGACCATTCCGCCCGGAAGTGCCATCCAGGCTCGACTTTCCCGACCTGTCTCGGCGCGGCGCTGTTGTCGGCCGAGTGGAGAAGAAGCTGCTCCTCGCCGTCGACTTCCGTCCATGCCGCGATCCACTTTCCGTCGGGAGACAACGAGGGAACGCGCGTGCGCGCCAGCGACGATTCGGTGATGCGGCGGATCAGCCCCTTCTTGCTCGTGCGCGCGATGAAGACGTCGCCGCGCGCTTCCATCGCGATCCGCTCCCCGTCCTTCGACAGCCCCCACGAATGGAGCGTCTTCATCGGGTCGACGAAACGCTCGCGCAGTTGCAGCCGGTCGCTTGGAAGCTTCACCGCGACCTGGCTGCTCGTCCCACTCGCGATGTCGAACGACCAGATGTCCATCTTGTGCTGGAAGACGATCTTCCCGTCGCCCATCGAAGGCCAGCGGACGTC
>JACPDH010000122.1 GCA_016184115.1 Acidobacteriota bacterium
CACTGCTCCTCACGTGTAAGATCTCCACAATTTAGTCCACCGTCTACGCCAAGTCAAACTACATGACCAACTTACACCAACACGACCGGGTGGAGGAAGAGCGTCTGTGAAGGGCGTGGAGGGAGAGGAAGGTCGAACCGCGCGCGCGGGACGTGCGACGACGACGGCGCTGCTCGCGATCTCGGTTCTGGCGTTCCCGATTCCCTACGGTGCGGTTCTGCCCGGGGGACGGCTCCTGATCCAGGCGCTCGCCTTCCTCGCGCTTGCCACGTCGGCAACGATCGTCTCGCGTCCCGCGATCGGCGCCGCGCGCCTCGCGCTGGTTTCTCTCCTCGGTGTCGCCATCCTCGGCACGCTGCAGCTCGCGCCGCTTCCGTTGCCGCTTCTCGTCCGCCTCTCACCGGTCAGTGCGGAGATCCACAGCCGCGCGAACGAGGTGCTCGCGCTCTTCGGGCGCGACTCGATCACCCCGAGGATCTCGATCGCGCCGACCGAAACGCTGCAAGCGACGCTCTTCATCGCCGCGTGCGCAGCCCTCTTCATCGCCGCCTCGGCGGTAAGCTCGCGCGCGACTCGGCGGTGGCTCGGCTGGCTCGTCGTGTTTGCAGCGGCGGCGCAAATCGTCTGGGCCGTGACTACGCAGCGCGACGACGAGCGAATTCACGGCGCGTTCGTGAATCCGAACCACTTCGCTGGATACCTGCAGATCGCGCTCGCAGTGACGTTTGCGTTCGTCGTGGAATCGATTCTCACCGGCGGCGACCGTGAGGCGCGAAAGCGCGATCCGCTGGAAAAGATGCACTCGAAATGGGCGCCGATCGCATGGCGCGTGCTCGCCTGGGGAGTGATCGTGATCGGAATACTCGTCACGCGCTCGCGCGGCGGAATCGTGGCAGCCGCGGCTTCGTCGATCGTGATGCTCGTTGTCGCGCTCTCGATGCGTCACGTCCGTCATCACCGCGCGTTTGCGACAGCGGGAAGCGGCGCGATCGTGGCGGGGGTGGCGCTCGCACTCGCGACGACGGGCCGCTGGCCCTTACTTCGGTTCTTCGCGACCGACCCCCGAGACGCGGAGTCAGACCTCCGCGTAACGCTTTGGCGGCTCTCTATCGAGGCGTGGCGGGACTTCCCGATCTTCGGCTCGGGTCTCGGTACGTTTCGCGAGGCGTTCCGACGCGTGCAGCCCGCCGGAACGAACCTTCTCGTCGAGCAGGCGCATCACGACGCGTTGCAGATGCTCGTGACCGGAGGAGTCGTGGGGCTCGCGCTCTCGGCCTTCGCCATCGTGACGATCGGCTGTCTCCTCGCTCGCGGCGCGATCAGCAACCGTCACCGCGAAGGCAGCGCCTGGTCGCTCGCAGGCCTGGGGGCAATCGTCGCACTCACGCTGCACGGACTCGTCGAGTTCAACTTCTCGATTCCCGCGATCCCGGCGACGCTCGCGATCGTCACCGGCCTCGCCTGGGGAAGCGCGCGCGAGGAAGAGAAGGGCGGAGCGGGCGACAGCAGCGTCGAGGAGAGCAGAGGGCCACGCGCGTTGACCCCAATGGCCTGAACCTGCTGACAAGTCGGCGGTTTGCGCTACGCCAGAGGGCGTGTCGTCCCGAGCGAAGCGAGGGACCTCTCAGGTTCGGACGAACGCTCGACGAAACATACTCCGCTCGTACCGGCCTGCGAGATCAATCCTCGCGGAGCCTGCCCTGAGCGAGCGAGGCAAGTCAAATGGGCTCGTTGGGATGACAACTGGTCCGTGCGAGCAGTCGATGCTCCGTTCGATGAGACACAAAACGCCGACTTGTCAGTAGGAGGACGAGGCTGAAGTTAGAACGATGAACGATGAAGTTTGAACCCAGAAAAGGGCCCGGGCGGGGGATTCAGGGTCCAGCATTCATCATTCTACGTTTTAACTTCGAGACGTTCGTCCTCATAGGCCGTTGGCGCCAGGAGTCTGCGATCGTCTCATCACGTCTCGCGTTGTACCCAAAAACGAAAATGACCGCTCTCGCGGTCTCTGTCTGCTTTGGCCTATGGCCTGCGACTCGATTCGCTTGGTGGAGCCGATGAGGATCGAACTCACGACCTCCTGAATGCCATTCAGGCGCTCTCCCAAACTGAGCTACGGCCCCACACTCCAGCGAACCGTCGGGCAAAATGCGCGACGGGGCGCATTCTATTCCACGAGTCGGAAAAGGCAAGGATGGGGAACGCAGGCCCCACCGGCGGTCGCCGACCACCGATGACCAAAGCGTGCGCGAGTTGTCATCCCGACGAGCCTATTCGACTCGCTTCGCTCGCTCAGGGCAGGCTCCGCGAGGAGGGATCTCTCAGGCTGGCACCCTCGTGCAACGTGCCACTTCGCCAGTGTAGTGTTTCGTTACCTGAGAGGTCCCTCCTCGCGCTGCTCGTCGGGACGACATCCGGTCCCGGTGTGACGAACTGTCAGCGACTTTCGCAGCAGAGTGCGGAACGCGAATGCGGACTTGCTCCGCAGGGCTGCTGGATTCGCGCTGCGAGCACCCAACTGCGCGGCCCACGCGACGCGTCGCCCTGGACGGACTTCGCGCCACGAGGCGACGCGGCGGATCGGAATCCGCCGCTACGAGTAGCCGCACATTTCGATGTCTGGCCCGCCATCTCGTCAGGCTTTGCTCATCCAAAGCCCGGCGGCGATCTTCGGATCGACGAGGTAGCCGTTTGCCTCCTTCGCCGCAAGCCAGTTTCGAACCTCAACGAGTGGGACGAGATGGACGGTGATCTCCTCGTCGCCGACGCCACCCCCTTCGTGAATTCGCCGGACCGCTGATGCGCGAAAGAAGTCGATCACCTCATCCGTGAGCCCCGAGGAGCTCGGCCCTCGACCGATTCTTTCCATCTCGTCGCAGTCGAACCCGGTCTCTTCGACGAGCTCGCGTCGTGCGGCACCCGCGAAGTCTTCACGGTCATCTCCTTCACCGTCGCCGACCAATCCTGCAGGAAGCTCGACGACCTTCGAACGCAACGCCTCACGATACTGTTCGATCAGAATCAGCTCGCCCGCGGCCGTTATCGCGACGACGGCGACAACGCCGGAGCAGCGCCTCTGCACGAACTCCCACGTGTTCCGCTCGACGAGGTCGAGGTGTGAACCGGAGTGAAGGATTTTCATTGCGACCTCTGATTTCGAATTTCGAATTTCGGATTTGCTTCGCACGGCCGCGGAATCGAGGACCACCGCAAACGGCATGTTGACGGCCGATTTCGGATTCCGCACTTCGTGCCTCGAATGTTCGCAGACTCGCCGAGTCGATCCAATCCTCGATTGAGAGCCGATTGTGCAGTCTTGCGACGCAAATCCGAAATCCGAAACTCGAAAAACGAAATCACATGAGCGTTTCTTGCCCTCCCCCCACCCCTCTGTTACCTTCGAATCACAGGCCGCGCCATGTTCGACTCGTCGCTGATTGAATCCGCGAATCTCCAGAGGACGAAGGGAGCGTTCACGACGCAACTGATCTCGTTCGCGGTTCATGCCGCCGCGATCACGGCGCTCGTCCTCGCCGGAATGTACGCGAGCGGCAATGAAGATCTGATCGAGCGGCCGATTCAAGGCTTCATCGTCGGGTCGGCACCGCCGCCGCCACCGCCGCCGCCCCCTCCTGCGGGATCGCGCGGCGAGACGCCGAAGCCGAAGACTCCCGTCGTCGAACAGAAGCGACGCGAGCAGTTCATCGCACCGACCGATACCGCGCAGAAACTTCCGGAGGTCGAGCTCGAGGAGAAGCCGGGAGCGAAGGGCGTGCCCGGCGGGGTCGAGGGAGGCGTTGAGGGAGGAGTGGTCGGCGGTGTCGTGGGAGGCGTAGCCGGCGGCGTCGTTGGCGGACAGCTCGGCGGCACGGGTACCGGCACAGGTCCCCTGCGCGTCGGCGGCGATGTGAAAGCCCCCGAGGTGGTGTACCGCGTCGACCCACCGTACACGGAACCCGCGCGGCGGTCGCGCGTCCAAGGAGTGGTCGTTCTCGAGGCGATCATCGATCGCGAGGGCAACGTCACCGACGTCCGCGTCATCAAACCGCTGCCCGAAGGGCTCGACGAAGCGGCGCGGCGGGCGGTGTTGCAATGGAAGTTTCGGCCCGGAACGCGCAATGGCGTGCCGGTGCCGGTGATTTTTTCTCTGACGGTTAGTTTCAGACTACAGTAGCGCGTCGCGCCGGGGCCGGCGTGCGAGGAGACATAGATGGAAGGGATGGACGCAAGTCATTTCACGATCGCCGGGATGTGGGCCCAGATGGGCTACACGGCCAAGGTGGTCGTCATCATCCTGCTTGCGATGTCGATCTGGTCGGTCGGCTTCGCAATCGAGCGGTTCGTCCGGTTCTTCAAGGCGAAACGCGAGTCGCTGCAGGTGGCGACCGGCATCACGCCGCTGCTGAAATCACACAAGCTCGAGGAAGCGATCAGTTTCGCGAAGCGGCGAGACTTCCGGAACAGCCATCTCGCACGCGTGCTCGCTGCGGGGCTCACCGAGTTCCAGTATGAGAATTCGCTCGGCGACCTTCCTCCCGATTTCGACGTCGTCGATTCAGGCAAGCGGGCAATCGAGCGCGAGACTTTGCGAACGACCGCGGAGATGCGGAAGGGGCTCGGTAACCTGGCGACGATCTCGGCGACCGCGCCGTTCGTCGGCCTTTTCGGAACGGTGTTCGGCATCATCACGGCGTTCCAGGGTATGGCGCTCTCGGGCTCCGGCGGCATCGGGGCGGTGTCGGCAGGAATCGCCGAGGCACTCTTCACGACGGCGCTCGGACTGGGTGTCGCGATCCCGTCGGTCTGGCTTTACAACCACTTCATGAACAAGATCGAGCGCTTTCACGTCGAGATGTCGAACGCGTCATCGGAGCTCGTCGACTACTTCCTGAAAAACCGGAAGTCGTGAGGCGGAGGGAAAGGACGCGATGGCTTTCGGATCGGGTGGCGGCTTCGGCGAAGTGCAGGGCGACATCAACGTCACCCCACTCGTCGACGTCTGCCTCGTTCTGCTCATCATCTTCATGGTGGTGACGCCGATGCTCCAGGAAGGAATCGATGTCGCGCTCCCCACCGGGCAGCACGCCGAACCGAAGCCTGGAGGAGAGAACGATCTGACGATTGCGATCAAGGCCGATGGCACGGTCTTCGTGCATAACGTCTGGGTACCCGACCGCGATCTGGCCGCTTACCTCGCGGAGGAGTATGCGAAGAACCCGAGCCGATCCGTGATGCTGAAGGCTGACCGGCGGCTCGAATACATCAAGGTGAAAACTGTGATGAAGGCGGCGAACGAGGCGAAGTTCTCCTCCGTTGCGATCATCACCGAACGCGAGACGCCCGGGTTGGAGATCGCGCGTGCGGCGGCGGGGAAATAGGTTGGAACGAACGCGATGAACGTCTCGGAAAGCGGCCCGGGGAGCATGCAGTCGGAGATCAACATCACGCCGCTCGTCGACGTGGTGCTGGTGCTCCTGATCATCTTCATGGTCGCGCAGCCGATCCTGCAGATGGGACTCGACGTCGAGGTTCCGCCGAAGATCGAGTTGACCACCCCTCCTCCCGAGAACTCGATGCCGCAGCTCGTGATCAACGTGCGGACAACTGGGTACTACCTCAACGCCGACAAGCTGGCCGACTACGGCTCGGACGACCTGTCGAAGCTCCGCGATGCGGTCGCAACGCAGTGCGATCCGTCGGTGAGGCCGAACCCTAATGATCGCGTCGTCTTCATCAACGCGGATGACACCGTGCCGTTCGAGCTCGCGGTTCGTGCCATGGACCTCGCGCATGAGGCAGGAGCGAAAAAGATCGGGTTCCTGACGGAAGGCAAGTAAACGCGGAACGCGAAACGCGAAATGCGAAATGCGGAATGCGAAATGCGAAATGC
>JACPDH010000023.1 GCA_016184115.1 Acidobacteriota bacterium
CCTCTTTTCACCCTTCACCCTTCACCCTTCACCCTTCACTCTTCACCCTTCACCCTTCACTCTTCGTCGCCGTCCCGGCGACGCGGTCGATCATGTCGTTGAAGTAGCCTTCGACCTTTTGTTTGAAGTCGAGTTGCATGTCGTAGACGTCGGTGAATTCGGCGAAGGACCAGCGGCCGAAGGTCCCGAGGTTGTTGACGCCGGGGATCCATTGCGTCTCCATCGCCAGTTTCTTCTGCTTGTCGGATTCGTCGCGGAGGCCTTTGATCTCGACGACGAGTTGGAGGGGATCATCTGGCCCACGGCCGTCATCGACGAGGACGATGAAGTCGGGGCGATAGCGCCTCGCTTCTCCCTGGTAGAGGTAGGGCACTTCGAGGCCGAGGTTGTGGTTCTTGACGTAGGCGCGGACGCGCGGGTGCGCTTCGGCGACGCGGCAGAACTCGGCTTCCCAGTCGCTGTCGAGGATGCTCCAATTGATGTGGCAGCGCTCCGGATTCGTCTGCCAGCGCGAAGTCTTCGAGGTGTTGAAGTTGACGTGCCGCGTCGAGCCCGACGCGTTGTAGGGGTCGAGCGTCGCCATGATCCTTCGTTCGTCTGCGTATCGGTTTCGCACCGCGGCCGTGATCTTTTCGCAGGCCAGGTCTGCGAGCTGCACGTAAACGAGTTGAGCGGGATACGTGCCACCACGGCATTCGAGATAGTTCTCGAGCCACTCGCGCGCGATCCTTTTGAGCTGCCCGAACAGGTAGAGCTTCGGATCGCCTCCGTCGTCACGAAAGTGCCTGAAAAGCAGGTGCTTCGTGAGGTTCATCAAGACTGTGGAGGTCCGCGTGTCCTGGCCGGTGTGCTCCAGAGTAAGGTCGACACCCTCACCGATGATGCCTTCGTTCCTCGTGACCGTCGCCCCGATGAACTCGGGGGTCAGCACGAGCCTAGAGTCATCCGTGAACTTCGCTTCGAGACGCTCGTCAGGCAATTCGACGCGGTAGCCTTCGACGCGAGGGAAGCGGATCTCGCAGGCGTCGCGCTCAGGGGTGATCGCCTTGACGTGGATGGTCTCGCGCGGCGGCTGCGGCGGCGCGACGACGGGCTTCGCGGTGAAGTCGAACGGAATGCCGAGGATGTCGGCGTACTCGACGTTGAAGAGCTTGTCTTCGTTGAGGTCGTATGACTGGCGGCGGAGCGCGCGGCCGATGACCTGCTCGCAGAGAAGTTGCGTTCCGAAGGCGCGAACGCCTAACACGTGTGTGACGGTGTTGGCGTCCCAGCCCTCGGTGAGCATCGAGACGGAGACGACGCAGCGGATCGATTCGCCGAGCTGCCCTCGCTTTCCAACCGTGTTCATGACTTCCCGCAGGATTTCATGATCGGTCGGATCGTCGACGCCGCTTCCGCCTCGCTCGCGCCGCTCGCGCTTGAATCGCTCGATCTCATCGGCCGCGATGTCGTGGAACTTGTCGTCGAGCGCCTCACCAGACTCGAGCTGCTGGCTGTCGATGAGCAGTGTGCGTGGGCGAGCGAGCGGGTTGCCGTGTTCGTCGGAGTTGCAGAAGAGACTCAGGCGGCCGGCGACCGGGCTCACCGATCCGTCGTCGTTCGTTCGGTCGAAGCCGGCGATGTAGTCGTAGACGAGCTTCGAGGTAGAGGTGTTGTTGCATACGACGATGAAGCAGGGAGGAACGGCGATCCGGGCCTCCTGCCAGAGCTCGAAGGTCTTCTTGTAATGGCCGTAGAGCGCGGCGAGAGCGGTCTGCAGCTCAACCGGAATGCTGAGCGGGTCGAGCGCGCCGGATTTGCCGCGCCCCTTCTTCGGCATCTTCGGACCGATGTGCGACCAGAGATCGCGATAGATCGGCACGTCGGCGCCGGGAATGTTGTCGGCGACCGGGACGCGCGGGAGCTTCACGATGCCGCACTCGATCGCGTCCATCAGCGAGAAGTCGCTCATCGTCCAGGGGAAAAGCGTTCCTTCCGCGTAGCCGGAGCCGCGGAGGAAGAAGGGAGTCGCGGAGAGGTCGATGACGCGCTCGACGCCGAGCTTCCGCTTAACGGTCTCGATGCCGTTGATCCAGAGGCGCGCGGCCTCGAGGTTCTTCTCCGCCTCAACGCGCTCGTCGCCTTTTAGTTCTTCGTCTTCTTCCTCGCCCGGCTTTTCACGGTAGCAATGATGCGCCTCGTCGTTGATGACCATCACGTTCTTCATGCCCATGAGCTCGGGCATGACGCGCTGGATCATCTGTCCTTCGGTCTCGAGCGTCTCGATCTCGGCGCCGCCGCGTCCCTGCAGGAGTGCGCGGCCCCCTTTCGAGATCTCGAGCGTCTCGCGCAGCTTGAAGGCGTGGTAGTTCGTGATGACGATCTTCGCCTTCGCGACGTCGATGAGCATGTCGTTGGGGACGAGCTCGCGACTGCGGTAGTAGCTGTCGGGGTCGTTCGGCTGAAGGACGCGGAGGCGATCCTTGATCGTGATGCCTGGGGCGACGATGAGAAAGCCGCGGGTGAAGTTCTTGCTGTTCGGCCGACGGACGGCGTTGATCGTCTGCCAGGCGATGAGCATCGCCATGACGGTCGTCTTGCCCGCGCCGGTGGCGAGCTTGAGCGCGATTCGGAGGAGCTCGGGATTCGCGTCCTTGTTCGCGTTGGCGATGTGCTCGAGGAACTTCTTCCCTGCCCTGACGTGAGGCGCGACTTCGACGAGCCAGATGAGGGTCTCGGCCGCTTCGACCTGGCAGAAGAAGGGACGAAGGTTGTTGAACGGATGGTGGCGCCAGTGCTGGAGGAGTCGCGCGGTCTCGGGGCTCACGTTCCAGTGGGCGGGATTCGGGAGCGCGCGCCAGCGGTCGACGTATTGGCGAAGCTCGTTGATGGCTGAGGCGGTGATCTCGTACTGCTGGTGCTCGTCGGAAATGCCTTTTTCGTCTTTGAAGGCGAGATCGGTCTGCGCTTTGTTGCGTTTCTTCGGCTTCGGGATCGGGGTGATGAACTCGGCGCGGCGGCGCGTTTCGACGAGGCGGTTCGTCGGCTGGCCGCTCTCATCGAGCTCCCAATGCTGACGGGGGTACTCGTAGGGCGAGTTGAGGATTGGCTTTTCGAAGGGCGGCGCGTTTCGACGAGGCGGTTCGTCGGCTGGCCGCTCTCATCGAGCTCCCAATGCTGACGGGGGTACTCGTAGGGCGAGTTGAGGATTGGCTTTTCGAAGAAGGTCTGGGTCATGGTCTCTCGGTACGATCACCGTTCCCGCGGTCAGTGACCGTCGAGGGCGGCGCAATGGAGCGCCAAGGAAGGAGTGTCGAGAACCGAAGGAAACCCTACCCTGCTCGGGCTCATCGCCGATGCGTGAAACGCGAGGAGTCGCGAGAGCTTCGAATGCACTCGGATCAACGCTTCCTCTCGGTTGTCGAACTTCGTGTTCGCTTCGTCCCACGCCGGCGGGAGCGCCCGAGATGCCTGTCACGTGGGTGTTGGGGCCAGACTGACTCGTGCATGGTAGCAAGAAACGGTCAGGAGGGGGCGGCGGAGTTCACGGGAAGGGGTGACGTGGCTGAGTTAGGGCGGAAAGAAGTATCGAAAGATAGGCGCGGCGGCAGCTCTGCCCTATGACCCACGGTCGATGACCTATGACCTCTGGCCTGCCCCTTCGCCTGTCGCCTAACGCAAAGAGCGCCGGCTCGCGCCGGCGCCCAACTCGCTGATTGCTTTGACCCTTGACCTGCTACATCGATCCCATGGCGTTCAAGAACTCCACGTTCGTCTTCGTCTTCTCGAGCTTTTCGAGCAGAAGCTCCATCGATTCGACAGTCGACATCGGGCTGAAGACCTTGCGCAGGACCCAGATCCGGTTCAGCTCGCTCCGTTCGAGAAGCAGTTCTTCTTTGCGCGTTCCCGAGCGGTTGATGTCGATCGCCGGGAAGACGCGCTTGTCGGAGAGCTTCCGATCGAGGTGGACTTCCATGTTGCCGGTGCCTTTGAATTCTTCGAAGATGACGTCGTCCATGCGCGAGCCAGTGTCGATGAGCGCGGTCGCAATGATCGTCAGCGACCCGCCTTCCTCGAAGTTGCGCGCCGAGCCGAAGAAGCGCTTCGGGCGCTGAAGCGCGTTCGAGTCGACGCCTCCCGAGAGTACCTTGCCCGACGGCGGAACCACGGTGTTGTAGGCACGCGCGAGTCGCGTGATCGAATCGAGCAGGATCACCACGTCGCGCTTGTGCTCGACGAGCCGTTTCGCTTTCTCGATCACCATCTCCGCGACCTGCACGTGGCGCGAGGCCGGCTCGTCGAAGGTCGAGCTGATGACTTCTCCCTTGACCGAGCGCTGCATGTCGGTGACTTCCTCGGGGCGCTCGTCGATCAGCAGGACGATGAGCGTGATCTCCGGATGATTCGCCGTAATCGAGTTCGCGATCGCCTGCAGCAGCATCGTCTTTCCGGTTCGCGGCGGTGCGACGATGAGGCCGCGCTGCCCCTTGCCGATCGGCGCGACGAGATCGAGCACGCGCGACGACATGTAGGTGTTGACCTCGAGCTTGATCCGTTGCTCGGGATAGAGCGGCGTCAGGTTGTCGAAGAGAATCTTGTCTCTCGCGACGTCGGGGTGCTCGAAATTCACCGCCTCGACCTTGATCAGGGCGAAGTAGCGCTCCCCTTCCTTCGGAGGCCTGACCTGACCGGAGATCGTGTCGCCCGTCCTGAGGTCGAAGCGACGGATCTGCGATGGAGAGACGTAGATGTCGTCAGGTCCGGGAAGATAGTTATATTCAGGCGCTCGAAGGAAACCGAAGCCATCGGGAAGACACTCGAGCACACCTTGCGCGAAGAGTAGTCCTGACTTCTCGGTCTGCGCCTGAAGGATCGAGAAAATCAGGTCCTGCTTGCGCATCCCTGCCGCGTTCTCGATGCCGAAGTCCTTCGCGAGCTTCGTGATGTCAGGAAGGCGCATCTCCTTCAGCACGCGGATGTCGAGCGTCTCTGCGGCCGCCTTTGCGACCGTCACGGGAGGAGCTTCGCTCCTCGTGACCACGGCGCTGGCCTCAGCATCGGTGCCAGCCGCGGGCGCCTCCGCGACCGCTGCTTCCGGTTCGGGTGCGACTTCCGGTTCTGGTGCCGCCTCCGGCGCGGGCTCGGCCTTCACGGCCTTCTTCCGCGACGGACGTTCCGGCTTCACTTTCGCTTCCTTTTCCGGCTTCGCCGGCGCCTCCGCCACGTCCGTCACTGCCGTCTGCCCGTTCTCGATATCCTGTTCAGCCATGATGACCTCGTCATGCGCTCGCCGCGTTCCGGGCGAGCCCGTTCTCGATTCCTTCGCCTGCCTCACGAGGCGGCGCGAATGTTCATGTTTCCGTCGATGATCTTCCAAACCGCGTCGACACCCTGCCGGGTCATGCTCGAGAAGGGAATCAGCGAGCTGGGATCGACCGCGAGCGCGCTCGCAATCGTGCGCCTACTGTTCGTGAGCTCGTTCCCCGAAAGTTTGTCGACCTTCGTCATGATGATCACGACACCGACGCCAGCCGAGCGCGCGAGCTCGAGCATCATCGCGTCTTCGTCGGTCGGCTCGCGACGCGAGTCGAGCAGTAGAAATAACGCACCGAGGGACTGGGCCTCCGCGAAGAAGCCCTCCATCAGCTTCGCCCATTCGGCCCGCGTCGTCTTCGCCACCTTTGCGTAGCCATAGCCCGGCAGATCGACGAGATGGATCTTCTCGTTGACGATGTAGTACTGAACGGCCTGCGTCTTTCCCGGCGTCGAACTGACGCGCGCGACACCCTTACGGTTCAGGAGCGTGTTGATGAGCGTCGACTTGCCGACATTCGACCGGCCAACGAAGGCGAACTGCGGCCGGCCATCGCGGACGAAATCCGCGGGAGTGTAGGCGGCACGGTGAAATCCGACCGATCGAACCTGCATGGCGCTCCGTGTTGTGGGGTGCTGTCTGGGGCCCGTACTGCTGGGTCGAGACCTTGACGGGAACTCGAGATGTCTTGCCGCTCGTGAAGGGGTAGGCGGAGTCGGACCGCTGAACGATGTATATAGAATCAAGAAACGAGAATCCAGAATTTCTCTCCGGATTCCAGATTCGTCGCTGCGCGCTTCAGCCTCGCAGTTTCTCTCCCGCTCGACGGCGCCGCGCGGATGCGACTCCGTATTGCCTAATGGGTGAGAGTTCCCCCGCCATCGACTGTCTTTGCCGGCTCGGGGAGCTTCTGTTTCGCTCCGACGACCGGGGCAATCGTTCCGTCGAGCGCGATGGCGACGACTTCGTCCATCGACTCGACGAGATGAAACTCCATGGTCTCTCTTACGTCCGCCGGGATGTCGTCGAGATCCCTCTCGTTCTCCTTCGGCACGATCACCCTCTTGATTCCGCCGCGCGAGGCCGCAAGCACCTTCTCCTTGAGGCCGCCAATCGGGAGGACTTTCCCGCGAAGAGTGATCTCTCCCGTCATCGCAACATCACGGTGAATCGGAATGCGTGTCACGGCAGAAAGGAGCGACGTCGCCATCGTGATTCCTGCCGACGGACCATCCTTCGGGATCGCTCCCTCGGGAACGTGAATGTGAATGTCGACCTTGTCGAGGAACTCGGCTTCGACGCCAAACGCCTCGGATCGCGATCGGACGTAGGTGAGCGCCGCGCGTGCCGACTCCTGCATGACGTCTCCGAGTTTGCCGGTGAGCGTCAGTGATCCCTTGCCGCGCGTTAGGGCGACTTCGGTCGACAGCAACTCGCCTCCGACCTCGGTCCAGGCGAGGCCGGTCGCAACGCCGATCTCACTTCGCTCTTCACGTTTGTGGGAGCGGAACTTCGGCTTGCCGAGAAACTCGCGCACTTTCGCCGCATCGATCTCGACCGCGTACTCTCCTCCCGACTTCAGGACGGCACGAGCGACCTTCCGAAACACTGAGCCGATCTCGCGTTCGAGATTACGGACTCCCGCCTCACGGGTATAGAACTCGACGATCTCCGAGATGCCGTCGTCGGTCATCGAGATCTTTGAAGGGTCGAGCCCCTGTTCGGCGAGTTGCTTCGTCACGAGGAACTGCTTCGCGATGTGCAGTTTTTCGACGTGCGTGTAGCCGGAGAGCTGGATGATCTCCATCCGGTCGCGGAGCGGCGCCGGGATCGTGTGCGAGACGTTCGCGGTCGCAATGAACATCACGCGCGACAGGTCGTATTCGACGTCGAGATAGTGGTCGACAAAGGCGTGATTCTGCTCCGGGTCGAGCACTTCGAGGAGCGCCGCCGACGGGTCGCCGCGAAAGTCCATCGCCATCTTGTCGACTTCGTCGAGCAGAAAGACCGGGTTCACGGTTCCCGCCTTCTTCATCCGCTGGATGATCTGGCCCGGGAATGCTCCGATGTACGTGCGGCGGTGCCCGCGGACCTCCGCCTCGTCACGAACGCCGCCGAGCGACAGGCGGACGAACTCGCGTCCCGTCGATTTCGCGATCGATTTCGCAAGTGACGTCTTGCCGACGCCCGGAGGGCCGGCGAAGCAGAGGATCGTTCCCTTCGATCCCTTTACGAGCTGGCGCACCGCGAGGAACTCGAGGATGCGCTCCTTGATCTTCTCGAGACCGTAGTGGTCGTCGTTGAGGATCTGCTCGGCGCGCTCGATGTCCTTGTTCTCTTTCGACGACTTCTTCCAGGGCACCGCGACGAGCCATTCGATGTAGTTGCGCGAGACGGTCGCCTCGGCGGAGACGCCCGGCATCGTCTCGAGACGCTTGAGCTCCTGGAGCGCCTTTTCTTTGGCCTCCTTGGGCATCCCGGCCGTCTCGATCTTCTGCTTCAGTTCCTCGACCTCGTCGGTTCGATCGTCTTTGCGACCCAGCTCCTGGTGGATCGCCTTGATCTTCTCGTTGAGGTAGTACTCCTTCTGCGCACGCTCCATCTGCTTCTTGACCTTGGAGTTGATGCGCTTGTCGAGATTGATCTTGTCGATCTCGATCTCGAGGAAGTCCTGGAGCTTCTGAAGCCGTTCATACGGGCTCGCGGTCTCGAGAAGCTGCTGCTTCTCGACCGTCGTGATCAACAGGTGCGACGCGAGCGTATCCGCGAACCGGTCGGGGTCTTCGACCTTGAGCGTCGACATCACCCCTTCGAATGCGAGGTGGTGCGACATCCGCGCGTACTGCTCGAATGTTTCGAGAATCTTCTGAATGTACTCGTTGACCTCAGGCGTCAGCGGGTATGCCGAGTCGATCGGCTCGACGTCAACCGCGACGAAGCCTTCCGTCTCGGCATGGCTGACGATTCGCGCACGCTGAAGCCCCTCGACCATCACCTTCACGTTCTGGTTCGGGAGCTTGAGATTCTGGACGACGGTCGCGATCACGCCAACGTGGTAAATCTCGTCGGTCGTCGGATCATCGATCTTAGGATCCTTCTGCGTGGCGAGGAAGATTCGCTTTTCGGTCGTGGAAAGCGTCGCCTCGAGCGCGAGGATCGAGGCTTTCCGACCGACGACGAAGGGAGCCATGGTCGATGGAAACACGACCATGTCCCGGAGCGGGACGAGCGGAAGCCTGGCTTCGATATTCATGGACATGATCTGAGTCAACAATCACCTGCCCGGCGCGGCAACGCCGCCGGGTCTACGGAAAAAGTTACGCAAGGCACCTAACCGGCCTTACGGAACAGCTTGATCGGCTGGCTGCGATTGACGACCGTCTCGCGGGTGATGACGCATTCCGAGATCGAGTCGTCGGACGGGATCGTGTACATCAGCTCGAGCATCAGCTCTTCGATGATGATCTTGAGGCCGCGAGCGCCGACGTTACGTGTGAGCGCTTCCTCGGCGATCGCTTCGAGAGCGTCGTCCGTGAACTTCAGTTGGACGTTCTCGAAGCCCATGATCGTCTCGTATTGACGAACGAGCGAGTTCTTCGGTTCCTTGAGGATGTCGACGAGAGCCTGCTTGTCGAGCTCGTCGAGCGTGCCGACCACCGGCAGGCGGCCGACGAACTCCGGAATCAGGCCGAACTTGATGAGATCTTCCGGATGAGTCTGCGCGAGAAGATCGCCGACCTTCTTCTCTTTCTTTCCAGTGATCTTCGCGCCGAATCCCATCGACGACTGCGACAGGCGGCGCTCGATCACTCCGTCGAGTCCGACGAACGCTCCCCCGCAGATGAAGAGGATGTTCGTCGTGTCGATCTGGATGAACTCCTGATGCGGGTGCTTGCGCCCACCCTGCGGCGGAACGTTGGCGACCGTTCCTTCGAGGATCTTCAGCAGCGCTTGCTGCACGCCCTCGCCAGAGACGTCGCGCGTGATCGACGGGTTGTCGCCTTTGCGACAGATCTTGTCGACCTCGTCGATGTAGACGATGCCGCGCTGCGTCTTGTCCTTGTCATTCCCTGCAGCCTGATAGAGCTTGAGGATGATGTTCTCGACATCCTCGCCGACGTAGCCAGCTTCGGTGAGCGTCGTGGCGTCGACGATCGTGAAGGGCACCGCGAGCATTCGGGCGAGTGTCTGCGCGAGCAACGTCTTGCCGGTGCCGGTCGGCCCGATCAGTAAGATGTTCGACTTCTGTAGCTCCACGTCCTGACGGGCGTTTTTCTGCTGGTAATCGATCCTCTTGTAGTGGTTGTAGACGGCGACGGCGAGCTTCTTCTTCGCCCGCTCCTGCCCGATCACGTAGAGATCGAGAAACTCCTTGATCTCTCTCGGCTTTGGAAGCTGCCCGCTCGACTCGATCGCTCCGGAGTCGTCTTTGCGGTCTTCGGCGATGATGTCGAGACAGATGTCGACACACTCGTCGCAGATGTAGACCGTCGGCCCCGCGATCAGCTTCTTGACGTCCCTCTGGGACTTGTTGCAGAAGCTGCAGCGGAGCACGTCACCGGTACTTCCCTTCTTCGACATCGGGCAGGTTTCCTCCGGTTGAAAACAATTCTTGTACGCCCCCGAGGGAGTGTCAAGAAACGCTCACTTCGCCCTGCCGGAACCCTGGGCCTTGGAGGTTCATTCCGACGCTACGCCGCTGTGCTTCGAGCGTGACTGGAGCGACTTCGAAAGGACCATGAGGTGAGAACGATGAACGGAGAAATGTGAATCCAGAAAGGGAGGCCCTTTCTGGATTCAACGTTCAGCGTTCAAACTTCTAACTTCAGTCTTTTCTATGAGGGAGCGCGCGCGCTGGGCTCACTCTCTCCGCGCCATCATCTGGTCGACGAGGCCGTACTCGACTGCGTCGGCAGCGGCGAGGATGTAGTCGCGGTCGGTGTCGAGGTTGATTTTCTCGACCGGCTGGCCGGTGTGGTTCGCTAGGATCTCGTTGAGGCGCTGACGCATCCTCATGATGTCCTTCGCATGAATGTCGATCTCGCTCGCCTGTCCGCCGAGGCCGTACATGAGCGGCTGATGAATGAGCACGCGCGAATTCGGGAGCGCGTATCGCTTTCCCTTCGTGCCGGCGGCCAGGAGCACCGCCGCCATGGAGGCAGCCTGCCCGATGCAGATCGTCGCCACATTCGGCTTCACGTACTGCATGACGTCGTAAATCGCCATGCCGGCCGTGATCGAGCCGCCCGGCGAATTGATGTAGAGCCAGATGTCCTTCTCGGGGTTCTCGGCCTCGAGGAAAAGCATCTGGGCGATGATGACGTTGGCGACCTGGTCCTCGATCGGTTGCCCGAGGATGATCACGTTGTCCTTGAGGAGTCGTGAGTAGATGTCGTACGACCGCTCTCCCCGGCTCGTCTGCTCGACTACGTACGGAATCAGCACCATGATGCACCTTTCCGCCCATCCGGGCCCGGTGCCGCGCCATCCCGGCGCGACGCCGCCGGCGTCGCTTACGACGCCTTCGCCTCTGCGATCACCAGCTGGAACGCCTTCTCTTCCGCAACGTGTCTGCGAATCTCCTCGTACGTTCCGTCATGCTGCAAGCGGCGCTTGAGTGAGGAGAATTCCGAGGCGTTACTCACGCCTTTGCGAATCTCGTCGTCGACGTCGGCGTCGCTCGCCGCGAGACCTTCCTGCTTGGCGATCGCGTCGAGGATCGCCGACAGTTGCACCCGCTTGACGGCATCGGGACGGAACTCGGCGCGCAGATTCTCCCAGTCGATCGGCGCCTTCTCGACGTCGACGCCCTGACTCGAGAGGAAGCGCGCGTAGTTGCGCAACGCCTTCACCGTCTCGTCGTCGACGAGCGCATCGGGAACGTCGAACGAGTGCGCAGCGACCAGCGCGTCGCCGAGCTGCTTCCGCTTGTCGTTCGTCGATTCCTGCTCCTTGTGTCGCCGCATGTCGTCTTCGACTTTCGTTCGAAGATCGTCGAGCGATTCTGCGAAGCCGGTGCCGCGCGCAAACTCATCGTTCAGCTCCGGCAACTCGCGCAGCTGGATCTCCTTCACGGTCACGTCGTAGCGCACCGTCTTGCCGCGCACGTCCTCGTTCGGCGCCTCGTCGTCCCATGTCTTTTCGAACGACACGTTGTCGCCCGGCGAGCGGCCGGTCAGCGCCTCACGCAGCTCGGGGAGCACGGTGTCGGGACCGAGATGCACGTAGTAGCCCTCCGTCGTCTTCCGCTCCATCCCTTCGGCGGTACTGACGAGGTCGACGACGACGTAGTCGCCTTCGACCGCGGCGCGATCGGAGACCCCTCGAAACGTCCCCGACTGCTCCCTGAAACGTTCGATCGTCTTCGCGACTTCATCGGCGAAGACGTCGAACGGCTTTACCGCCACCTCGAGGCCGCGATACGTCGAGAGCGCGACGGCGGGCCTCACCTCGAGCTCCGCATCGAAACGCAGCGGTGAGCCCTCGACGAGATCGGCGACTTGCTTCAGCTCCGGAGTCCCGACTGCCTCGAGCCCCTTCTCCACGATCGCGTCGCGAAGAAAGCGCGGGAGGAGCCGGTCGAGAACCTCGCGCTTGATGTCGTCGTCGAACTTCGTGCGGACGACCGCGCGCGGAACCTTCCCCGCGCGAAAGCCGGGAATCCTCGCCTGGCGCGAAAACTCGTCGAGCACGTGCTTGAACTCGTGGTCGACGGCGCCGGCAGGGATCTCCACACCGACGAACTTCTTTACGGAGGTGACGTCCTTGTATTCGATAAGCATCGTTTTCACTCGTCTCGGTTATGAAATGCGCTGCCAGGAACCCGGATCCTGCTGCAGAAGCGGAAGTGAGAACGCAGAACGGTGAATTGAGAATCCAGAAAGGAGGGGAGTCGGTTCTGAATTCTCAATTCATCGTTCTGCATTCAGCATTCAGCATTCTTCGTCCTCCCGTCGTCGACGGAAGTGCCTGGCGTTGGTGCGAAAGGGGGGACTCGAACCCCCACGGCGATTAAGCCACTGGATCCTAAGTCCAGCGCGTCTGCCAATTCCGCCACTTTCGCAAAACATCGAGGACCGGGGACAGGGCCACTCGGTCGCCCGTCTCCCGGTCCTCGGAAAATCTTTCGGTTGGTGCCTCCACTAGGACTCGAACCTAGAACCAACGGATTAAGAGTCCGCTGCTCTACCAATTGAGCTATGGAGGCAGGGAGCTTACGAAACCGCTCGTCGCCGAGTCGTATTTCCCGCGGCCGGGGATTGTAGGGGGTCAGGGCATTCGCGTCAATCACGAAGTGTCTCCGGAATCGGACCTCGTCTTCACTCCTCATTCTTCATTCGACATTCGTCGTTCCGGTTTCGGTGCCGCGGCGCGGATCGGACGGAAACCGGAACGACGAATGGCACATGCACACGCGGGGCTACCCGGTCGCGAGTTGCTCGTCGAGCAGCAGGCGCCCGCGGCGCAGATAGCCAAGGCCCGAAAAGAGGGTCATGCCGAGGGCGAGCAGGATGAGGATCGGGAGCAGTGGAAGCGCGATGGGCGCGAACGTTCCATTCGCGGCGATCACCGCGGAGAGCGTGATGACCTGAATCACGGTCGACGTCTTCCCAGCGAGCGAGGGAGGAAAGCGGCGCACCTGGATCCTCGTGTAGAGCATGTATGCGAAGAATGTGATCATCAGGTCGCGCATGAAGATCGTGATCGTCAACCAGATCGGGAGCCGGTGCCCGATCGCAGAGACGAGTGTGTAAATGATGTACGCCGAGAACATCATGATCTTGTCAGCGGCCGGATCGAGCACCGCACCGATCGACGACTTCTGATTGAAGCGTCGCGCGATCCATCCGTCGAAGATGTCGCTGACGCCGGCGGTGACGAAGAAGGTGAATGCAAGGTTGTGATGCCCTGTCAGCGCCGCGGCGACGAAGAAGGGAATGCAACCGAGCCGGCCGACCGAAATGAAGTTCGGGATCGTCAGGAATCGTCGCCGCCTCGGTTGCGTCGAAGGCGATGGAGTCGCGGCGCCATGGAGCTCGTCGCCGTTCACGACGCCTCGCGAAACCTTCGCAGCGCGTCGCGCCGCACGTAGATCGTCTTTCGCTCCGAGAGGATCACGCCTTGTACCATCAGCTCGTGAAGGAGCCGCGATACCGTCTCGCGAGACGTGCCGATCGTGTTCGCGATTGCCTGATGAGTCGGGCGCATGACGGCGATGTAGTCTCCCGGCGCTTCTCTCCCCTGGTTACCCGCGAGGTCGAGCAGATATCGCGCAAGCCGGCCGTTGACGTCCATCGTCGCGAGCGACTCGATTCGCGACGATGCGTCGCGCAGTCGCTTCGACATCTCTGCGAGAAGCCGGCGCGTAAAGGCAAAGTTCTCGCTTAACAGTTGCAGAAAGTCGCTGCGCCAGATCGTGAGCACTTCGAGCCTCTCGGTCGCGATCACGCTCGCAGATCGAGGCTCGTCGTCGAGCAGCGCCATCTCACCGAAGAACTCCCCCGGACCCAGGGTCGACAGAATCAGCTCCTTCCCTTCCGGAGAGGTCATCGTGATCTTCACTCGACCCTGTTTGATCAGGCAGAAGACGTCGCCCCGCTCGTCCTCGCGGATCACGACCTCGTCGCGCGCATACCGGCGCGGCTTCGCCACTGCTGCAATCGACGCCAGGTCGGTGTCGGGCAGGTCGGCAAAGAGAGAAAAACGCCGGAAGAGCTCGTACGCCATCGGCGGCATTCTATCGGGGATTGGGGCAGGACGGGCAATCGAGGGCACCGAATTGAGAATCGAGCATTGAGAATCGAGTGAGTGCGGGGGAGCGAACGTGGCTCCGCGCCGCGGGTCTCTGCTCTCGGAGTCACCATCGCAATGCCACGCTATCGCTCGGTTCTCAGGTCTCAATTCTCAATTCGCCTTCAGGCGCCCCCGCGCATACAATTCGGCTCGCTCGCGCTTCGCGCGCGGCACCCTATCCGCATGAAGCGAATCATCCCCGTAAGTTCAGGCAAGGGCGGCGTCGGCAAAACGACGTTCGCCACGAATTTCGCCCTCTCATTGTCGCGCCACGGCAAGACCGTGCTCGTCGACCTGGACACCGGCACATCTGCGATCCGCCATGCGATCGACACTCCGGTGACGCGCGACCTCTACCACTTCTTCCGCAAGGGAGAGCCGCTCGCGAACTGCGTCACGCAGATCGACTCGAAGCTCGATCCCGACGGCTCCTACCGGAACTTCGGCTTCGTCGCGGGGCCGCTCCACTTGATCGACGAGATCACCAACTTCGGGCCGCAACACAAGTCGCATCTCATCGACGCGGTCAATGCACTCGACGCAAACTACGTCGTGCTCGACATGCGAGCCGGGCTCGACTCGACGGTGATCGACTTCCTCCCGGTCTCGAACTCGGGAATCCTCGTCTTCACGCCTCACCTCCCGAGCGCGACGCTCGCCGCGTCCGACATCGTCAAGGCGATCCTCTTCCGCAAGCTTCGTCTGATCTTCGGCAAGAACTCGCCGTTCTACGAGACCGTCGACGGCCGTCTCGACTTCTTCCGCCTCACGAACGAGCTGATCGATCGCGTCGAGGACGTCTACGACTCGTCGATGAAGAACCTCGACGAGTTCGCCAACGACCTTCACTCGTCTCTCGGCGACCATCCGATCACGCGAACCGTCCAGGCGACGCTCGACAGCTTTCGCGTCCACTTCGTTCTCAATCTCTTCCATGGCGTCGAGGAGTCGTACCAGACCGCGATCCGTCCCTTCATCGAGAACCTCACGGGGAACGTCTCGAGTCACTGCGGAATCACGAATCTCGGGTGGGTCACGAAAAGCGATGCGATCCACAAGGCGAACTGCCGGAGCGTGCCGGCACTCCTCGCACTCGACGCGGAAAAGCGTAAGCCGAAGGATCGTATCGCTCAGGAGCTCGAAGACCTGCGGGTCACCGCGATCGGTCTCGAGCCGGCGAAGAAGAAGCCACACAGCACGACGCGCGAACGAAGCGGGGACCCGGGCGACCACCTCACCGCGCAGCTCGAGACGCTCTCGACGATGTTCGAACAGCGCCGCACCGACGACTACCGCGCGAACTTCGAGTACATCGCGCAGCGCGCGCTGTTCACGATGAAGACGCGCCGATCAAACGAGTTCGGCGACACGCGCATCTACCGTCCCGGCGAGATGCTCGACGCGATCTTCGCGAAATCGGCGCACCCCTGAAGCAGCTCAAAGGTCATAGGTCAAAGGTCATATCAGGCAGCGAGTTGCGTGGGTTGCTTGTGTGACGCACATGCTCGAGCGCAGAGAACTCAGCGCTCGCGATCTCTCTCGAATATGAGCTCGCTGCGCACCGATTCGGCCTACAAGGTTCACTTCGATAGTCTCGACCACGAGGAACATCCGATCACACCAGGCGAATCGCTGCCCGCTGCGACCTTTGACCTATGACCTTTGACCTAACCAAAGATCCGCGTTCTCGCCACGACACCGGCGATGCGGAGCGTGTCGAGAAGCGGCCGGTAGTGGCTCGTCGAGATTCCATTCACGAAGCCGAGCTCGATCGGGATCGAGAGGATCCGCTTTCCAAGCCGGCCCGCGCGAACGATGATCTCACTCTCCGCAGCGAACCCGTTCGCGTCCATCGATACTTCGCGGATCAGTGACGCGGAGTAGAGCCGAAAGCCGCTCTGCGAGTCGGTCACGCGCCGTCCTGCACACTTCGAGATTGCCCACGCCGAGAACATGTTTGCGTTGCGGCGCCGCGGCAACATCCCGCCGAAGAGGTGGCTCCGGTCTCCGATGATCAGGTCGGCTCCCGTCTCGCGCCAGGCCCTGACGAACTTCGGGATCTCTGAGGGCAGATGCTGACCATCGGCATCGACTGTAATCACAGCATCGAAGCCGTTTTCCAGTGCGTGGCGAAAGCCTGTCCGGAGCGCGGCACCCTTGCCCAGATTGTGCGGGTGATGAAGCACGACGGCTCCCGCCGCCGCGGCCGCCTCCGGCGTTGCATCGGTCGAACCGTCATTGACGACGACGACGGCGGGCAATTGCGCGAGACTCGCTCGGACGACGTCTCCGACCGTGAAGCCCGCGTCGAGCGCCGGAATGACAACCATCACATTCTCAGCCAAGGTCGCTCCTGCTGAGAACGGCAGAGACGATGCCGCCTCCCGCCGAGATCGAATTCACGAGAATGTGCTTCACTCCGGCGGGCGTCGAGGCGCGAGTGACCGGAAGCACCGCGCCCTCTTCCGCTCGCTCGAAGCCCACCGACGCGGGCAGTCGCTGATCCCGCAGCGCCACCGCCGCCGATGCGAGCTGGATTCCGCCGCCGGCAGCATACTCGCCGAACATGCCTTTCGTGGCGACGACGGGCGGGCAGTTGTCTCCGAAAAGCTCGCGCAGCGCCCGCGCCTCGAGGCGGTCTCCGTTCACGCTCCCGTTGGCGGAGGCCCAGACCGCGTCGACATCGTCTGGCGCGATGCCCGCATCGTCGAGCGACGCACGCACGGCGCGAACAACAGCACCGGAATCGGTGCCCCAATCGGAGATCGTCGCCGTCGCGTCCTTCGCGATACCGAAACCCGACACGAGAGCCCACGGATCTCCCCGAAGCGCGCCGGGTCGTTCGAGGACGAGCGCCGCGGAGCCTTCGCCTACGAGCGTGCCATTGCGCCGCGCATCGAACGGACGCCCCACCTCGTCCTCCCCGTTGCGTGCGTGAGCCAAGGCACCGATCCGGTCGAGCACGGAGTAGAGCAGCTCATTCATCTCGTCGATGCCGCCGCAGATTGCTGCACTCGCGGTTCCTTTCAACATCTGTCCACAGGCGAACATCAGCGCAGTCATCGCGGAGCTCTCGCGCTGCGTGAAGGTGACATTGAAGCCTTCGAAGCCATGTTCGATGGCGACGTGGCTTCCGGGGGCGTTTGCCACCGACTCCGCGAACAGCTGCGGCGGCGCGAGCGCGGCCCCTTTCTCCATGTACTCGCGAAGGTATTCGATCGAGGTCTGCACGGGACCAAACGCCGTGCCGATCGCGACGCCGACCTCGGGGCGCGCAAACCCCGCCCCTTCGAGCCTCGCATCGGCGATGGCCATCGTCGCCGCCGCGAGCCCCATTCGCGAAAGGTTGTTCATCCGGCGAAGCTTCATCATCGGGATGAAGTCCTTCGCCTTGAAATCGCGGAGGAGTGCAGCGCGGTGCGATCGCATCGCCGAGGTGTCGAAACGGTCGATCTCCACCGCGCAGCTGACGCCTGCGTAGAGCGTGGCGCGGAACGCGTCGACACCGATGGCGCCCGGCGCGACGACGCCGATTCCGGTAACGGCAATGCGTGAGGAGGTCGTCATGGGAAGCGTACGGAGCTACCGCAGGAGCACTGGGGCACCGCGGGGCGGCGACACTCTAGCAGAGCAGCTTCAAAAGCGGTATTGCCGCGAGTACCTGTAACGAGTATTCGAGCTCTGCCGCAGCGAAGCCCGCACCGTCACACCGCGCGGAAGAGGAGCGACACGTTGCTGCCGCCAAACCCGAACGTGTTCGACAGAACCCGCTCCATCGCCAACGGGCGCGGCGTACTCGGGATGTAGTCGAGCGTGCAGTCGCCGGCAGGCGACTCGAGACGCAGGGTGGGTGGAGCGACCTGGTGTCGCAACGCGAGCACGGCAATCACCGCTTCGAGCCCCCCGGCCGCACCGAGCGTGTGACCGAAGTACGACTTCGTCGAAGAGACCGGGACGTCGTTGCCGACTGCGCCGATGATCGCCCGCGTCTCCGCGGAGTCATTGAGCAACGTGCCGGTTCCGTGTGCATTGACGTAGTCGATGGGCATCCCGTCGGCACCTCCGTCGCCGATCGCGCCGAGCATCGCGGCGCGCGCCCCTCTCCCGTCCTCTGCCGGCGCGGTCGGATGACTCGCGTCGCACGATGCGCCGTAGCCGCAGAGCTCGGCCAGGATCTCCGCGCCGCGCGCGACGGCATCGTCCCATCGCTCGATCATCAGGTAGGCCGCACCTTCTCCAAGCGTGATCCCCTGGCGGGCGACGTCGAAGGGGCGACACGGCTTCGGGTCGACCGCCTGGAGGACATTGAAGCCGCTGTACGTTAGGCGGCAGAGCGCGTCGCTTCCGCCCGCGATCGCGGCCGCTGCCTGTCCCGAACGGATCAGATCGGCGGCAAAGCCGATCGCCGCTCCGCCGGAAGCGCACGCGGTCGCGTTCGAGAAGACGCCGCCCCCGAGGCCGAGATGGCGCGCGACTGAGTCGGACGGCGCTGAGGTCGGCTGCTGCAGCACGGTCGACGCCGCGGCGCGACGCGCACCGAAACGCTCGCGTCGCATGAAGAACTCTTCTCCTTCGAGAAGGCCGCCGGTCGACGTCCCGCTCGAAACAGCAACGCGCTCCGGCGCGACGGGGCGGCCTTTCGCATTCGCCCGCGACCAGCATTCGGCGGCGGCGACGATTGCGAAGAGGTCGGTCCGCGAGAGGCGCTTCGCCTCGCTGCGCGAAAATCCGGCCGGCACGAAGCGCTCGAGCTCCGCCTGCGCAGCGATGTCGGTCGGGAAGCTCTCGCCGGGAAACATGTCGAGCTTCGCGATACCGTCACGCGACGCAATGATCGCCGCCCAAACCTCTTCCTGGTTCTTTCCGATCGCGCACCGGATCCCGAGTCCGGTCACGGCGAGCCTCGTGCTTCTGTCCGCGATTCTCATCGGCCCTCGTTCTCCTCCGGTGCCTCGTCCTGCGCGGCGAGATAAAAGCGCGCTCGAGCGAATTCGGTCACGCCGTCGAAGGCGACGCCGTCGAAACGATGAATCCTCCCGAACGACTTCACGAGTCGCACCTCGAGGCGGAACGACTCGCCGCCGCATAACGCACGATCGATCCGCGCCTCGTCGATCGCCGAAAGAAAGCCAGGCTCCGAGGAACGGCCGAAAGCCAGCACCCCGGCCGTCTGCGCCATCGCCTCGATCACGAATATCTCGATCGGAATCCCGCGACCGAGCGCGTCGGCGGCCGATTGGTGGAACACCCCGCGCGCCCGCTCTTCATCGACGACTTCGATCCGCGACGTCGCGCGGAAGGGAATCTGATGCGGCAGTCCCGCGAGAGGCGACCTCACGCGTCAGCCCTGACTGCCGTCCTCTCCTGAACGAACTTCGCGAGACTGCCGATCGATCGGAAGTGCTCACGCGCCGACGACTCGTTCTTGATCTTCAGGCCGAACTCGCTCTCGAGCATCACGACGATCTCGAGCGCGTCGATCGAGTCGAGCCCTAGGCCGCCCTCGAACAGAGGGTCGTCGTCCCCAATGTCGTCGGGAGTCATGTCTTCGAACTTCAGCCGCTCGATGAGCAGCTGCTTGAGTCGATGTTTCAGGCTGTCGAGATCCGGCAAGACTTCCCTCCGATGAGTGGCTCCGCGCACCCGAAGGAATCTGAAGTGGGGGCGCTGTCGGATTCTATACCGAGCTTGACGCTCGAAAAATCCTGCCGATATCCTTCGCCGCTGACCGTCCGATGCCATCCACCACTCCCGCAGCCGCTCCGATCACGACGATTGCCGAGTCGTTCTCCCGCCTCGTCGCGCTCGATCCCGCGGCAGCCGCGGTCATCGAGGGCGAGAGCGGCGCGGTGACCTCGCGCGCCGAGCTCTCGGCACGCGGCGACGAGATCGCCTCGCGCCTCCGTGCATCGGGGGTCGAGAACGGCCAGCTCGTCGCAATCCAGATCCCGAACTCGGTCGATTTCCTCGCGGCTGTCGTCGCGGCACTCCGCCTTGGCGCGACGGTGGTCCCCGTCGACCGTGACACGCGTGCCGGCGAGCTCGCGACGATCGTCGCGCACCTAGGGGCCCGCGCCATCGTCTCCCGTGACACCGGCGGCGCGGTGTCGGTCGCCCGCCTCGACGGCGCGACTCGACTCGAGCTCGCCGAGCCCATTCCGCTCATCAAGTTGACCTCCGGATCGACCGGCCATCCGAAGGGAATCATCACGAGCGAGCGCAATCTCCTCGCTGACTGCCGCAACATCTGCTCGACGATGGAAATCGCGCCCACCGACCTGAATCTTGGCGCGATCCCTTTCTCGCACTCCTACGGCTTCTCGAATCTCGTCACGCCGCTCCTCGTGCAGGGAACGCCCGTCGTCGCCACGAACCTTTACCTCCCCCTCTCGATCCTCGAGCTCGCGAACAGATACCGCTGCACGGTGATCCCGGGGATTCCGATGATGTTCGACCATCTTGCGCAGCTCGCGGCCGACGACGGCCGCTTCAATTCCGCGCGGACGCTGATCTCCGCCGGAGCTCCCCTCCGCGCAAACGTGTCGCGCGGCTTCCGCGAGCGCTTCGGCATCGCGATCCACTCGTTCTACGGCTGCAGCGAGTGCGGCGGGATCTCATACGACCGCGCCGGCGCGTCGGTCGAGCGCGGCACCGTCGGCGGGGCGATGGACGGAGTCGCGCTGACGATGGAGCACGACGGCCGCCTCATCATCGAGAGCGACGCCGTCGCACTCGGATACTTCCTCGGTGGCGACGATGAACACGCTCGCTTCGCCGCGCGCCGCTACCGCTCGGACGATCTCGCCCGATGGACCGACGCCGGCGAGATCGAGCTGACCGGGCGCGCCGGCGATCTCATCAACACCGCGGGGAAGAAAGTGAACCCGCGTGAGATCGAAGCGGTGATCCTCGAACACCCTGGCGTCCGCGAGGCAAAGGTCTGGGGTGAAGCAGCAGGTGCACGCGGCGAAGTCGTCGCCGCGGCCATCGTGGCGTCACCCGATGTCACCGTTGCCACGATTCGCGAACACTGCGCGGCCCGGCTCTCGTCGTGGAAGGTCCCCAGGATCGTCAAGCTCCTCGAGAAGCTGCCGCTCGACGAGCGGGGAAAGCTGAAGCGGGACGAGCTGCGTCGCGCGTGACGCGGAAACGCGGATTGCGTAACGCGGAACGCGAAATGCGAAACGCGAAATGCGAAATGCGAAACGCAAAGTGTGGAATGCGAAACGCGAAATGCGGATTGCGCGTCCCGCATCGAGGCGTTTCACATCCGGCGTTTCGCGTTCCGCATTTCAGCGTCGCCACGGCCTGCCGGGCTCGGCGTCGGAGGTGAACGCTCCCTCGAAGCGCTCGACGCGGAAACGCCAGCGAGTCTTCGTGATCGAAACGACGTCGAAGCGGATTTCGTCGTCGTCGCCGAGGTCGCTCGCGTGCGCGGCGAGCCACCCCTCGGCTGCCCGCATGATCCGGCGGCGCTGGCCCTCACGCAACGACTCCCACGGTTCGCCGGCGTCGCTCTCACGCCGCGTCTTCACTTCCACGAACGCGATCACCCTCCCGCGACGGGCGATGAGGTCGATTTCCGCTCCATGCTCGCGCACGTTGCGACCGACGATTCGCCAACCACGAACGAGATAGTGGAGAGCGGCGCGGCGCTCGCCGGCGCGGCCTAACGCGTCCTTGTCGAGCAACGCCATCCCCGTCACCGCCGGTGGAAGTGCTTCTCGATGTCGAAATGACGGATGTCGACGATGATTGGACGGCCGTGAGGGCAAGCGAACGGGTTCGCGGCGCCCAGAAGGTCGGCGATGAGCTGTGACATCTCGCTGCCCGACATCGGACGGTGAACTTTGATCGCGGCGTGGCATGCGATCGTCGCGAGAAGCCGGTCGCGCAGGCGCTCGACGTGCGAGCGCTCCCAGGCCGCCGCGTCGAGCAGCTTGCGAAAGAAGGCGTCGACTCCTTCGCGTCGGAGAATCGCCGGAATCGACGAGATCGCGAAGCTGCCACGCGAGAACGGCTCGATCTCGAACCCTGCCTCGCGCAGTTCGCCGAGATACGACGCAATCGTCCCCGCCTCCGCCGCACCCGGCTCGTAGATGTACGGCTCGAGAAGGCGCTGCGACGCCTCGTGCGATGGCGGCGCCGCGAGCAGTCGCTCGTAGAGGACCCGTTCGTGCGCCGCATGCTGGTCGACGAGACGAAGCCCCTCGGGCATGTCGACGAGGACGTAGCTGTCGCGGTACTGGCCGATCACCCGTCCCCGCAAGTCGCCGAGCGGCGCTTCGCGCGGCGGCTGCACGATGGCCTTCTGCTGGAAAAGGGGTGTCGCCTCGTAGCGGGGCGCGGAGCGCGGTTGGCTCACAGGGTCGATGAGGGGCGACTGGAAGGCGGGCGCGTCAGCCCTCTCCGAAATCGCGGGCCACGATCCGTCGACGCGCGTGGCCTCTCCGTCGGACGGCTCCGACGTCTCCCGTGCGGAGAGAAGTCCGCCCCCCTGCGCTGGACCGCCTAACGCATTCCTCACGCCGACTTCCACTGCAACGTGTACCTGTCCCGAATCGCGAAAGCGGACTTCCGTCTTCGCGGGATGAACGTTGACGTCGACGAGTTGCGGGTCGATCGCGACGAAGAGGACGACGCCCGGATGACCATCGCCGTCGAATGCCTCGGTTGCGCGGTTCACAGCGTGCGCGAGGACCCGGTCCTTCACCAGTCGGCCGTTGACGAAGAAATACTGGTTTCGCCGGCTACCGTAGCGAAGCCCACGCGTCACGAATCCGTTCGTACTCACCGGATCGATCGTCATCGCAATCTCGGCGAGACTCTCGTCGACGTCGGAGCCGAGGATCTGCACGACGCGCTCACGCGCGTCGGAAGCTGAAGGCAAGTCGAGCACTTCGCGAGCGTTGTGGCTCAGCCGGAACGCGACTCCGGGGTTCGGCAGCGCGTACGACGAGACGATCGAGACGATCGAGCGGAACTCCGCATCGGTGCTCTTGAGAAACTTCCGTCGCGCGGGCACGCTGTCGAAGAGGTCGGCGACGCGGATCGTCGTACCGCGCGCCCGCGCCGCGGGGCGCGACTCCGGCGCGATCCCCGGCACGCAGTCGATCTCGATGCCGTGCGCCTCGATCCCGTCCCACGTCAGGATCGAGAAGCGAGAAACACTCGCGATCGACGGGAGCGCCTCTCCGCGAAAGCCTAACGTCGCGACGTTCAGCAAGTCGTCGAACGAGCGGATCTTCGAGGTCGCGTGCCTTTCGAGTGCGGCGATCGCGTCACGCGCCGACATTCCGGAACCGTCATCGCTCACCTCGACGAGCCGCTTTCCGCCATTCTCCAGGACGATCTCGATCGATCGCGCCCTCGCGTCGAGCGCGTTCTCGACGAGCTCCTTGACCACGGATGCCGGGCGCTCCACGACTTCGCCCGCGGCGATCTGGTTCACCAGTTCGTCGGGAAGGATCCGGACTTGGGGAGTGGTCTCGACGGGAGGCATCGGCCGTTATTGTCCCTCGGATTGCGCTAACGTCCGAGATTCACTGGAAGTGAGAACGCAGAACGATGAATGTTGAACCCAGAAAACAAGCTGCAAGATCTTTCATTTCTGGATTCAACGTTCATCGTTCTCACTTCTCACTTCAACCCGTCGCGCGTGCTGCCTAGCGGATCGATATCGGCAAGGCACAGTCTGGCCTACCCCACCTCCAGGACCACCTTCCCCGCGGCCTCTCTTGCTTCGAGCACTCGGTGCCCTTCGCGGATCTCGGCGAGCGGAAGCACCCGATCGACGACGGGTCGGAGCGTTCCCGCCTCGATGTGCTGCACGACCTGCTTCATCTCCGCGAGGCTGCCCATTGTGGAGCCGAGCAACGAGATCCCCTTCGCAAAGAGGACGCGGAGATTGACCGTCACTTCGTGGCCTGTCGTCGCGCCGCACGTGACGAGCCGGCCACCGCGTGCGAGCGAGCGGACCGAGCCGTCCCATGTGTCGCGGCCGACGTGCTCGATGACGACGTCGACTCCGCGTTTGCCGGTCAGCTCGCGAATCTCCTTCGCGAAGTCGGTCTCGCGGTAGAGAATCGTGCGGTCGGCGCCGAGAGCGCGCGCCCTTTCTGCCTTCGCCTCACTCCCCGCCGTTGCGAGCACGGTCGCGCCCCAGAGCTTCGCGATCTGAACCGCCGCGCTGCCGACACCCGATGCGCCAGCGTGGACGAGCACCGTGTCACCGGGACGGAGCCGTGCCCGCGCGACGAGCATGTGCCATGCCGTGAGGAAGTCGAGTGGCATCGATGCCGCCTCCGCGAACGAGAGCGCAGACGGTTTGCGCATCAGGTTCCGCACAGGAACCGCCGCAAACTCCGCCGCGCCTCCATTGCTCGTTTCGCCCAGGATTCCATAATCGCGGCAGTGGGGATCCCACCCCGAAGCGCACTCGATGCATACGCCGCAACTCGTTCCCGGAGCGACGAGCACATCATCGCCGAGGCGCCAGCCCGACGCGCCGTCGGGTAACGCCTCGATCGTTCCAGCGATCTCGGAACCGAGGATCATCGGAAGAGGAAACTTCGCTCCCGGAACGCCACGTCGAACCCAGATATCGAGGTGATTGAGTGCGACTGCGCGGACGCGGACGACCGCGACGCCTGGTGACGGACGCGGGTCGTCGACGTCGGTGAGCTCGATCGCCTCGGGGCCGCCGTGTGCCCGAACGAGGGCTGCTTTCATGGAGTCTCCTTCTCGACGGGCAAGCTTAGTACAGCTCCCCGGAAATTCGCGGCCACTCGCCACCAATTTCCAGGGAGCTGTACTTAGGATCCCGCGCCCGCGGCTGGTGCTATAGTTCAACGATATCAGTCCTCTTGCCGATGATCCGAAAACTCGCCGCGCTGCTCGGAATCGCAGTCATCCTCACCGTCCTCGCGTCGCTCCTCTGGACGGTTCACCAGCACAAGGTGCAAACCGAGGTCGACCCTGCCGTCGGGGGCGATCTGTCCGATGATGTCCCGGTTCGAGAAAGGGATGAAAGCCTATGATCGACGATCAGATTCGCCAGCTCGCAACCAGGCCCGACAGCAAGGGCCCCTTCGTCTCGCTCTATATCGACACGGCACGCAACGACGAAGCGCAGAAGGACAGAATCAGGCTCTTCCTCAAAAACGAGACGGGGCGCCTCCGCGAGACGATCGGAGAGAATGGCAACGGTCTCGAAGACGCGATCCGGCAGATCGAGCGCTACGTCGACCAGTCGCTCGCACCGGAGACGCGCGGACTCGCGATCTTCGCGGCGCCGGGCGAGCAGTTCTTCTCGCCGTTACAGCTGCCGATCGCGGTGCGGCCACAACTCGCCATTGGCAGCCGGCCCCACATCCGCCAGCTCGCGGAACTTCGCCAGTCACATCCGTCGGCGGCGCTCGCGATGATCGACGCCAAAAGCGCGAGGCTCTTCCTCGTGAACTTCGGCGCGCTCGAGTTCGAGGTCGACCTCGAGAATCCCGAGACGCCTACGAGGCACGACCAGGGAGGCTGGTCGCGGACGCACATTCAGCGACATCTGCAGGAGAACATCGATCGGCACCATCAGAAAGCGGCCGAATCACTCGCGCGGATCGTCGAGCAGGGGCGTGTGCGCGGTGGAGTCATCCTCAGCGGCCAGGAGCGGAACGTCGCAAACTTCCGCGGCTTCCTGCCGAAGCGAGTTGACGAGAAAGTGATCGGCGTGTTGCATCTCGACATGCACTCGAGCGTCGAAGACGTGACGGCAGCCTGCACTGCGCTCATCCGCGGCCGCGCACGCGGCGAGGCGATGGCGCGCGCCGCGGAGCTCGAGGGTTCGCGTGCCGCCGTCGGCTTCAATCGCGTCGTCGCTGCGCTCAACGAGCGCAAGGTCGACAGCCTGTTCGTGACGACGAACGCCTCCGCGCGCGGATGGCGCTGCACGTCGTGTCGGATTCTCGGCCTCGAAGTGCCACTCGGCTGTCCGGTCTGCGCGAAACCGGTGCGCTCGTGCGACCTCGTCGAGGCCATGGTCCTCACAGCCGAAGGCGAAGGCGCCACGGTGTCGTGCATCGACGAACCATCACCGATCGACCGCTTCGAAGGAGTCGGCGCTGCACTCCGCTTCTAACTCCGTGCCAGCCTCGAGCTCGCGGACGTCGATCCACGCCTCACTCAGGTCGCAAGTTGCAGAGCGCGCGTGTGATAAGCTTCGTTGAATTCTTCCCGGGGAATTCACCCGGGTCGATTGACTTCGAAAAAGGGAGGTTCTTCGAACGATGCAACGCGCACGCCTCTTCTGTCTCGTGGCGCTGGTGCTGCTCACCGCAGCCGCGCTCGGCGCACAGACGATCTCTAAAGAAGATCAGCTGACGCTTCAAGCTCCGACATTCTCCGGAGCCACAGGGCTCTTCGACATCGTCACCGGCGACACGCTGAAACGGGGCGACTGGTCGTTCAGCACCTACTTCAACGAGTACACCTATCTCGCCGGCCACGCCCCTGAGCTACAGCCCCCCTCGACCCGCGAGGGTCAGGACATGGACTACCTGCAGTCCGAGTTCACGGCGTCGATCGGGTACGGCCTAACAGACCGCTGGGAGCTCACCCTCGGTATGCCGTACGTGACGCTCGACCAGAATGCCGGCGACCTCGCCGGTTACATCAATGGATATCCGTATGCCGGCAAGTTCACCGAGAACGACATCGGCAACCTCCGGGTCGCCACCAAGTTCGGACTCGTGAACAGCGACACGAACAAGCTCGCGCTGTCCGCCTTCTGGGACGTGAACACCGGCCACGAAGACAGCGGCATCGCCACCGGACGCCCCGAGTACGGCGCCGGCCTGCACTGGACCTCGGGAATGGTCACGGCCTCGGCCGGCTATTTCATGCGCCCTGACCGGCGCGCGATTACCTCGCCCGAGGGCCTCGACTTCGAGATGTCCGACGAGATCAACCTCGGCGTCGCGCTCAATTACCCGCTTTCCCACTTCTCGCCGACCAGCTGGATCACCGAGCTCAACTCGACGGTCTACACCGGTGGCGAGCGGGCGCCCGACGATCTCGTCGAGATCGGCACCGGCATTCGCCATTGGTTCGGTGACAGCGGCTGGGGTATGAGTGCCCTCGTGCGCTCGAACCTCACGATCGCGACGAGCAGCAACGCCGACGGCGTCGGGCTCGGATACGGCTTCGGCGTTCACTACGCGCCGACACACCTTGGGCCCGTGGCTCTGCCGCCTCCCCCGGCGCCAGTTCCTGTTCCGGAGCCACCACCGCCAGCTCCCGCTCCGGTCGAGCCGCCTCCCGAGCCGGTCGCCGCGCCGCGCGCCCCGCAGGAGATTCTCTCGACCGACATCATGTTCGACGAGGCGTCCGCACGCCTCACGAACATCGCCAAAGCTCAGCTCGACGACGTCGCGCTTCGCATGAAGTCGGAGCCCGCCGCCACGGCAATGGTCTCCGGCTACACCGACGGCACGGAGAAGACCGGCGAGGGGAACGACCTCGACCGCCGCAGGGCGGAAGCGGTCCGCGACTACCTCGTCAGCCGCCATGGCATCGACGCCTCACGTATCACGACCGAGGCGAAGGGCACCGGCTCGCGCAGCGCGAACGTCAAGCTCATCGTTCCGTAGAAACTTCAGTAACGCACGAAGCAAGACGGCCCTCGCAAACGCGAGGGCCGTCTTGCTTCGTGCAGAGGTCGAAGGTCAGCGGAGGTCAAAGATCATAGGTCAGAGGTCAGAGGTCAAAGCAGGCAAAAGGTAAACATGGCCCCTCGTTTAGGGTCGTGGGATCGGCGGTGCCGCGCGCGCTGGATCACCGGACGAGCGGCATGCGTATGTCCTGGTCCACTTGCTGCCTGCCATGACCTTTGACCTATCGCCCATGACCTTTGACCGCTGACCTTTCACCTTTGGCCTTTGACCTCTTCTGCTGGCCTGTTTATGCTACGCGCCGCGAGGAGGGATCGCGTTGGACGCATACCGCGGAGGTTGGATCGAGATCATTGCGGGAGGAATGTTCTCCGGAAAATCGGAAGAGCTGATCCGCCGTGTCAGACGCGCACACATCGCGCGGCAGCGTGTGCAGGTGTTCAAGCCGATCATCGACGATCGGTTCAGCATCGAAGAAGTCGTTTCGCGCGACGAACGCCGCCTGAAGGCGATTCCCGTCGCCACCTCGGCGCAACTCCTCTCGCACGTCGAGCTCGGCGTTCAGGTCATCGGTATCGACGAGGTGCAGTTCTTCGACGCGGGAATCGTCGATGTTTGTATGCAGCTTGCCGATGCCGGGCTCCGCGTCATCGCCGCCGGTCTCGACCAGGACTTCGTGCGTCGCCCGTTCGGTCCCATGCCAGCACTGCTCTCCGTCGCCGAAGAAGTCGTGAAGATGCACGCGGTCTGCGTCCGCTGCTCAGGGTCGGCTCACTACTCGCAGCGAATCGCGGGAGGCGACTCGCAGGTGGAAGTCGGCGACTCGTCGTACGAAGCACGCTGCCGCTCCTGTTTCGAGCCTTACAAGCCTGCCGACGAAGGCTCCGAGGAGCCGGTGCAGCTGACCATCCCGAAGAATTGAGAAAGCGATCGTTCGGATTCACCCGACCGCGCCCTGCTATTCCGCCCGGAGGGCCTCGACCGGCTCCATGCGCGCGGCGCGCATCGCGGGGGCGACGCCGGCGATGAGACCAGTCGCGATCGCGATTCCCTCGGCGAGCAGGGCGAACCACCACGGGGTGCTCACCGGCAACCCGTCGACGAATACGGCGAGGAGCCGCGCGATCGACGCGCCCAGCACGAGCCCGGCGGCGCCGCCTAACGCCGCGAGCATCGTGGCCTCGCCGAGAAAGACGTAGAGAATCTGCTCCCGCGAAGCGCCGAGTGCGCGCAGGAGCCCGATCTCCGACGTCCGCTCACTCACCGCGATCGTCATGATCGTGAGGATTCCGACCCCTCCTACGAGGAGAGAAATGCTGCCTAACGCACCGACGGCGAAGGTCAGAACTCCGAGCACCGACCCGAGAACCTCGATCATCTGCTGCTGCGTGACGATCGTGATGTCGTCGCGGCCGTGCCGCGACCTGATCACCTCACGAAGCCCTTCGACGACCTCCTCGACCGGCGCTTCCGGGTCGTAGTTCACATGGAAACCGGTGAGACCGGGGCGATTGAAGAGCTCGAGAGCGAGCGATACCGGAATGTAGACCGTGTCGTCGAGGTCCATCCCGAGCATCTGTCCTTTCGACTCCATCACGCCGATCACCTGAAATCGCCGGCCGCCGACCGTGATGTATCTCCCGAGCGGATTCCCCGAGCCGAACAGCTCCTCCTTCACCTTCGATCCGAGAACGGCGAACGGCCGCGGCCGGCGAAGGTCCTCGCGCGGGAGGAACGACCCTATCCGTACGCTCATCCGCCCGACGGTGAGCCAGTCGGGGCCCATTCCGTAGACGGTGACGCGTCTCCGGCGCGAGCCGGCGGCGATCTCGGCATTCCCGTCGGTCGTCGGATTCGCGACGAGCACGTGCGGCGCGCGCCGGGCCGCCGCCGCATCCTCGATCGTGAGCGGCCTCACCGACCCGAACACGCCGATCGACGCGCCCGCCGTCGCGACTCGCCCAGGCGTGACGATGATCAGATTCGTTCCGAACTGGCTGAACTCCGAGAGGACGAAGTCGCGCAACCCCTGGCCTAACGACGTGAGAAGGATCACGGCCGCGATACCGACCGCGATGCAAAGCGCGGCGAGCGTCGTGCGGAGACGGTGGGACCGCAGCGAGCCCGAGGTGAGCCTGACGAAATCCGCGGCCAGCATCGTCATCTCCTCGCAAGCGCGGCCGCCGCCTCGAGGCGTGCCGCGCGTCGCGCCGGAAGCAGACTGAACAGGATCCCCGTCACGAGGGCAACGCCGAGCGAGGCCGCGACGGCCCACACGGGAGCGTATGCGGGAAGCTCCGGATAGATCCACCGGATCGCGAGGCTCCCCGCCTGTCCGATCGCGAGACCCGCGACGCCGCCGACCGCGGAGAGCATCGCCGCCTCCGCGATGAAGAGCAGACGAATCTGAAGTGGCGACGCGCCAATCGCCTTGAGCAGTCCAATCTCCCCGGTTCGTTGTGAAACGGCGACCAGCATCACGTTCATGATGAGAATTCCGGCCACCGCCAGGCTGATCGAGCCGATACCGCCGATCGCGAGCGTCAGCGCCAGAAGGATCTTGTCGAACGTGCTCGCGACGGCATCCTCCGTCACGACCGTAACGTCCTCCTCGCCATCGTGACGTCTAGCGAGAGTCTTCAACACCTCGTCGCGGACCGGCTTCACATCTTCGTGGCGCTCGACTTCGATCGCGACGCGAAGCAGCGATTGCAAATTGAAGACCATCTGGGCCGAAGTCACCGGGATGATCGCCAACTCGTCGATGTCCAGGCCGACGAATTGCCCTTTCGGCGCGAGAACCCCGACGACACGGAATCTTCGATCGCCGATTCTCACCCACTCACCAACCGCAGGCCCCGTCCCGAACAGCTCATCGCGCACCTTCGATCCGATTACGCAGACCGGGATCGCGCGCCGTGGGTCCTGCGCCTCGAGGAAGTGTCCCTGCGCCATCGAAAGGTGCCACAGGTGCTGGAGCTCGCTCGTCGATCCGACGACGGGAATGTCGCGACGCCGGCCGCTGTGCCAAATCTCTCCCGCAACAAGGTTGAGCGGCATCACACTCGTGACGCCGCGGATCTGGAGAAGAGAGAGGGCGTCGTCGAGCGTGAGGTCGCGCGGTGTTCGCCCGGAGAGCACGCCTCCCATCCCGCCACTCGTCTCTGCGCGACCCGGGAAGACGACGATGAGATTCGTGCCTAACGCCTCGAACTGGTCTCGGACATAGCGCCGCGCCCCTTCGCCGAGCGACGTGAGAACGACGACCGACGCCGAACCGATCGCCATCGCCAGCACCATGAGGAGCGTACGCGCGCGGTGCGACGAGAGCGAACGCCACCCGAATCGCACCACGTCGCCTCCCCTCATCGCGCCTCCGACGCGCCCGAGTCCGACTCGATCCTGCCGTCAATCATCCTGACGCGCCTGCGTGCCCGTTCGCCGAGCGCCGGATCGTGCGTCACGAGGACCAGAGCGACGCCGCGCGCATTCACGCCCTCGAGGAGGTTGATCACGTCTTTTCCGGTCGACTGATCGAGGTTCCCGGTCGGCTCGTCGGCGAGAATCGCCGTGGGCTGCATCACCATCGCGCGGGCGATCGCGACGCGCTGCCTCTCGCCACCCGAAAGCTGATCGGGACGATGTTGCGCGCGATGCGACATTCCGAACTCGCCGAGGAGGCGCGCGACCGCCGGGGCCCGCTCTCCGGGCGGCACCCCGGCAAGCACGAGTGGCAGCTCCACGTTCTCCGTGGCCGTTAGGCGCGGCACCAGATGAAAAAACTGAAACACGAACCCGATCTTCTCTCTCCGCACCCGCGACTGTTCCTCGTCACCGAACGCCGTCACGTCCTCTCCGTCGATCGAATAGACCCCTTCATCGGGCCGGTCGAGAAGCCCGATGATATTGAGAAGTGTCGATTTCCCGGAGCCGGAGGGGCCCATGATCGATAGATACTCGCCTGGCGCGACGCTGAGACTCACGTCGCGTAGCGCGTGAACCTTCTCCTCGCCCACCGGGAAGACGCGGTGAATCCCACGAAGCCGGATCATTTTGATTTCGGCGTCTCGGGCACCACGCGCGCGCCTGCCTTCACGCCCGCGCGCTCCACCGAGAGCACAACCTTGTCACCCTGCTCGACACCCGAACGGACCTCGCTGAAGCCCCAGTTGGAAATGCCCGTCTCGATGCGCCGCTCGTCGAGCGTCCCCCGCTTCGCGTCGTAAACGTACACCCGCCCTCCCTCGAGGACCGCGGGCGCAGGGATCCGGACGACACCTTCACGCGCTTCGAGAATGATCTCCACGTCGGCACTGTAGCCGACCAGCAGCGCCTTCGCGTCTTCGGGACGCGTCAGCTCCACGTCGACATCGACCGTCCGCGCCTGCTTCTCGAGATCGAGCACGTAAGGCGCAATCCGGCGTACGCGACCCTCGATTCGCTTATCGGGCATCGCTTCGAGCGTGATCCAGGCAATTTGTCCGAGGCGGACGCGCGCGACGTCGACCTCGTCGATCGGCGCGGTGACGTAGAGACAGCTGTCGTCGATCAGATCGATCGCGGGGGGCGTCGGGATCCCAGGTGGCGAGGGCGTCGCAAGCTCGCCGAGCTCTCCGGTGACCTTGGCGACGACGCCCGAGAACGGCGCGCGGACTACGGTGCGCGTCATGCCCGCTCGTGCGGCTTCGAGCGCCGCGCGGCTCTGCAGAATCTCTCTACCCGCCGCGTTGCACGCGGCGCGAAGCGCCTTGGCGGAGGAGCTCGCATGATCCAACGAATCGAGAGGCACGAGCCCGTCGTGGTGAAGCCTTGCGGCGCGCGCGGCATCGCGTTCGGCGACATCGGCGCGCAGGCACGCCTCGTCCCGGCGAAGAACCGCACCGCGCTCTCGCTCTTCCGCGACACTTACTTCGGCGGCGACATCGCCGCTCCAGAGCTCGAGGAGCAGTTGCCCCTCGCGCACGCGCTCGCCTTCGCTCACAGGAAGCGCGGCGATTTTCCCGCCCGCCTGAGGCGCGAGCTTCGCGCGCCTGCAGGCATTCACCGTTCCAGCACGCGTGTTGGCGACGGTGCGCTCGACGCGTCCGCGATCGACGTCACCGAGGACGACCGCAATCGGTTTTGGTCGCGTCGTTCGCCAGGCGACGACGCCCACCACCGCGATGACCGCCGCGCTCGCCGCCAGTTTGTTGCGCAATGAGATTGCCATGCCCCCAATCATCTCGCATTCCGCCGGTCGGCCGGAAGGAGGGGGCGAGCCAGAGCGATACGGCCGCTGAAATCCCCAATCCGCAATCGGATCCGCAGCTACCTACTTCACTTCCCTCACCGTATTGAAGTGCTCGTAGAGCTTCTCGTGAAAGTCGAGCGTGTCGCGCACGATCTTCTTGAACGACCCGATGTCTTTCGTGGCGAGGACGAGATTCACGCCGTAGAGGAACGCAGCATTCCCGTCGAGCGTCTTGAGGTTGTCGGCGACGAGAATGAAGAATCCGCGCCGGCGATCGGTAGGGCTCACGGACGTTAGCGGCGCCACGTCGACGAGTGGAGGCGGAGTCATCTGCTGCGGCGTAATGACGACCAGCTTCGGATGGTCGCGGTAATAGGCGTCGCGCGCCTCCTCTGCGGAGGCGAACGCCAGCGGAACGAGTCCCATGTTCTTCACCGCGTCGCGAATCGCCGGGATCTCGCGGCCGAGCATCAGCGCCTTCGGCTTCCCGTATCCGTCGTCGTCATCGTCCACGACCGGAGCCGAGACAGGAAGCGGCTCGACCGCCGCCGCATCGGCAGGCTTCGTCCGATCGAAGACCTGCGGCGCCTTGCAGTGCGGGCAGGGGAACTTCACTTCCTTCATCGGCAGCTTCGTCTCGTCGATCTGTAGCTGCTTCGCGCATGAGCTGCAGGTGATCTTGACCATCGCTTACTCCAGCATCGAGAGCATCGAGTCGCTCTCGTCCTGCGCCTTCTTCTTCGCTGACTCCGGCTCGTCGGTCAGCCTGAGTGCTAGGTTGGTCGGGTTCGTCGCGTAAACGAGAGCCGTCTCCTTCGAAATGATCCCCTCGTTCCAGAGCTTCTCCAACTCGTCGTCGAACGTCTGCATCCCATCGACGCCCCCGTCGTGCATCGCGTCCGCGAGAGACCGTCCCTCGGTCTCGCCCTTGAGAACGTAATCGCGCGTGCGCATGGTCGACTTCAGGACCTCGAGCACCGCCTTGCGCCCGCCGCCGATCTTCGGTACGAGGCGCTGCGAAATGACGTACCGGAACGACTGTGCAAAACGCGTTCGCACTTGTTGTTCCTGTTCCTTCGGGAAGACGCCGACGATGCGGTCGACCGTCTTCGACGCGTCGATCGTGTGCAAGGTCGAAAGAACGAGGTGTCCCGTCTCGGCTGCCTCCATCGCGATCTCGATCGTCTCGACGTCGCGCATCTCGCCGATCAGGATGACCTTGGGCGCCTGCCGCAAAGCGGCGCGCAACGCCAGCGAAAAGGTCTTCGTGTCGGAGCCGACTTCGCGCTGGTTCACGGTCGACTTGATGTGCTTGTGCATGAACTCGACCGGGTCTTCGATCGTGATGATGTGGTACGCGTGGTCGTTGTTGATCTTGTTGATGATCGCAGCGAGCGTCGTCGACTTGCCCGATCCTGTCGGCCCCGTCACCAGGACGACGCCGTTCTTCAGCCTCGCGACGTTGTTGATCTCCTCGGGGAGGCCGAGCTGCTCGACCGTCGGAATCCCCTCGGGGATGACGCGGAGGACGATCGCGTATGTCCCACGCTGCGAAAAGACGTTCACGCGGAAACGCGTCTTGCCGGGAATGGAATACGACAAGTCGGTCGATCCTGACGCCAGCAACGTGCGCGTGAGGTCGCGATCCCCACGCAGCATGTGAAGCACGATCGTCTCGGTCTGGAACGGCGTCAGCCGCTGAAGTCCGGGAAAGTTCACTGGCGTCAGCTGCCCGTCGACCTCGACCTGAGGTGGCTTGCCAACCGAGAAGTTGAGATCCGACACGCGGTCAGACACTCGCAGCATCGCCTCGAGTATCGCGTCGAGATTGAAGTTCTTCATCGCCTCTCCTGATTGTCGCGCCGATCATATCAGGCAGCGGAGACGATGGTGTCGCCCGCGCGATCGCGCCGCGCTGAAATTCGAGGCGCCCCGCCCGCGATTGAGGCTCCTGTCATGGGTTGGCTCGGAATCGATTTCGGTGCGCGGCGCATCGGCGTCGCCGTCAGCAGCTCCGGCATCATCGCCGAGCCACACAGCGTCATCCGGCGCGGCGACGACCTGACGCCGGTGATCGAAACGATCGCGCGCATCGCCGGCGAGTACGAGGCGACGACGATCGTCGTCGGCATCCCGAAAGGGGGCCGTCGTGCCCCCTCTGACAATCTTCCACTCTACGAAGCGTTCGCGGAGACGCTCCGATCGCGTCTCGCAGCCGACGTGGTACTTTGGGACGAAAGTTATTCGACGACCGAAGCCGCAAGCAGGCTCCGCGAAACGGGCAAGCCGCTGCGCGACGCCAGGGCGCGTATCGACATGCTCGCGGCGGCCGTCATACTGCAGTCTTATCTCGATTCGGGGAGGAACGGCGCATAGCAAGCAAAGGCAGCCGCACGCATTTTCTGCGGACGATCGTCATCGCCGCGATCGTGTTCGCCGCCGGCGGGATTGTCTTCGCCTGGCAGGCGCTTCGCGCCCCCTACAAGGGGTACGACGGTGAGGCGACGACGTACGAAGTGCGCCGTGGCACATCTACGGCACAGATCCTCCGCGGCCTCGAGCGACGCGGAGTCCTACGCGACGCGTTCGTTCCCGTCCTCTACGTCAAAGCGATCCGGCGCGATCTCCGACCCAAGGCTGGCGTGTACGAGTTCCGCGGAGCCCTCTCACCGCTCGACGTGCTCAACCGGCTCAGCCGCGGCGAGAGCCTCATGATTCAGATCACCGTGCGCGAAGGGCTCGATCGCTTCGCCCTCGCGAAGCTGATGGCGGAGGAAGGGCTCGGAACCGAAGGCGAATGGCTCGAGTTGACGGCCGACTCCACGCTCGTCGAAGACATCGCACCCGAGGCGACTACGCTCGAAGGGTATCTCTTTCCCGACACCTACCGCTTCAGCCCGGGGATCTCACCGACGGTGGTCGTCGGAGAGATGGTGAAGAACTTCCGCAAGCAGTTCGGCGAAGAGCTGGCGTACATCCGGACGGGACTGTCAGTCCACGAGACGGTCACACTCGCGTCGATCGTCGAGACCGAGGCGAAGCTCGAAGCCGAGCGCCCGCTCATCGCTTCGGTCTACCGCAACCGCATCACGAAGCGCATGCTGCTGCAGGCGGACCCGACGGTGATCTACGCGATGAAGATCGCGGGAACCTGGGGCGGCAACATCCGCAAAGACGACCTCCGGATGAGCTCGCCGTACAACACCTATGCGCGCACGGGACTGCCACCCGGCCCCATCGCCAGCCCAGGTCTCGCCTCGCTCCGTGCCGCGGCGAACCCCGCGGAGAGCGAGTGGCTCTACTTCGTCGCGAAGAACGATGGATCGCACGTCTTCGCGAAGACGCTCGACGAGCACAACAACAATGTCGCCGAATGGCAGAAGCGGTATTGGAAGAACCGCCCGGAGCAAAGGTAGCGCGGTGAGGCAGCTCAAAGGTCATAGGTCATAGCAGGCGGGCTTGAGCTCGAGGCGCGAGCGGCGCGCATCGGGCGTTCGTGTTCGATCATGCCCGTCGACGCGGCAACGCGACGACCTGCCTGCTTTGACCCATGACCTTTGACCTTCCGGCCTGCCTTTCCGTTGACCCCGCGAATCGTTTGCTGCTAGCGTTCGCCGCAGCCGCGCGGCCCCAACGCGTGCCGCGCTGAGGGGGATTCCATGTCAGCGCAAGCACCCGCGAAGCCGTACGATCGCCTCGGCCCATTCGTGCTGTTCCGGAAACTCGATACCGACGCGCTCGGCGAGACGTGGCGCACCGGGATCCTGGAGCCGCCAGCGATGGGCCCCGTCCTCGCGACGCGCAAGCTGACTGGCAGCCGCGAGGCCTGGGCCGCATGTTTCCCCTCGGCAAAGCTCTTCGCGGAGAAGATCGGCGGCGCAACGATCGCCAAGGCCCAGCGATTCGAGTTTGCCGACGGTAAGCCTGTAATCGCCTGGGAGTACGCCGGCGGACGCAGCCTCGCGCACATCTCCGCTTCCGCAGCCACGGCACGCAATCCGATTCCCACCGACCAGGCGATCGCGATCGCGGAAAAGGTCGCCTCGGCTCTCGAGTCGATCAACACCGTCAAGCAGGAAGGAAAGCGGCTCGTTCACGGTGCACTCGTCCCGCAGTTCGTCTGGATCAGCGAAGATGGTGACGTTCGCGTCGCCGGACAGCTTCTCGGAAAGGCGCTCGTCGCGTCGCTCTCCGACGCGTCGATCGCGAAGGAACTAGGCCCGTTTGTCGCTCCCGAGCTTCGAAGCGGAGGCGAGCCGACGAAACATTCGGACGTCTACGCGGCCGGTGCCATCCTCTTTCTCGCCGTGACTGGAAGCGCGCCCCCCGACGGCGCATCGGGAGGCGTAGTCGACGCCGTACAGCGCGCGAAGCTCGCACACGGCGGCGAGCCGATTCCCGCCGACATCAAGGCGATTCTCCTCAAGTCGCTCGCGACCGATCCCTCGGCGCGCTACGACGGTGCCTCCGAGCTCCACAAGGCGCTCACTGAACTGCTCGGCAAGGGTCAGTACGCGCCGACGACGTTCAATCTCGCGTTCTACCTTCACAACCTCCTGCGCTCGGAGATGGAGACGGAACAGAAAGAGCGCGAGCGCGAGTCGAATATCGACGTCAAAGGATACCTCGAAGACCTGGCACGTCCCGCGCCGGCTCCGGCTCCGCAACGCCCACAACCGGCACAGCCGGCGCCTCCCGTCGCACCGATGTTCGGCAGCGTGACCTTCGACCAACCGAAGAAGGCGGGCAGCAAGATGCCGCTCGTCGCCGTCACCGTCGTCGTCCTCGGCCTCGCTGCGGGCGGCGCATGGTTCTTGATGGGAAAGAAGGACGCACCTCCCGCCAAAGTCGCGCAGGCAACACCCCCACCCGTAACGCAGACGGTCGCTCCCGCACCGGTCGCCGCGGCTCCCGTCGTTGCGGCTCTCCCTGGACAGGATACGGAAGCGCCTTCGGCAACAACGACCGACGCCGAAGCACGCAGGAAGGCGGTCGAAGAGGAGATCAATCGCCGCGTCGCCGCCGAAATGGCCAAGGTGCAGGCGGAGTACAACAAAGAGCTCCTCAAGCAGCAGGACGCCGCCGCACGCGCGACTGGCGCGCAACCGCCACCGGCGACGAAAGCGGCAACTCCCGCCATCGTCGAGACGGCACCCGTTCAGCCCGCAGCCACCGCTCCCGCGCCGGAGACCACAACGCAGGCTCCCGTGGCGGCAACAACGACGCAGGCACCTGCAGCCGCTGCCGCTGCGCAACAGCCTCCGCCGGCCGCCGCGACGCAGCAGCCTCCTGCGCCGCGCGCCGTCGAGACCGGCGACTTCATCGCGAGCACCGAGCTCGACCAGGGCCCGAAAGCGAAACGCCGCGTCGATCCCGTCTATCCGCCAATGGCGGCTCGTCAACGCGTGAAGGGTGTCGTCATCCTCGGGCTCCTGATCAACGAGACCGGGCGCGTGCAGGACGTCCGCGTCCTGAGCGTCGACAAGAAGGGAATGGGATTCGAGGAGGCCGCCGTCACCGCCGCGAAGCAGTTCACCTACGACCCAGGCGTCAAAGACGGGAAGAAGGTCAAGACGCTCATCCCGGTCCCGTTCATGTTCGGCAAGTAGCAGGGTTCAGGTCAAAGGTCAGAGGTCAAAGCAGTCATCGATTCGGGCCGTTGACGCGGCCCGCTTTTCGTGAGCAAGGAGAGACAGCGGGCCGTGTCAACGGTGAGGCGATGAGCTCGAACGTTCCAGCGCTCTTCGACCGCACTCGCGATGCACCTGCCGTGGCTCCCGGCACATGGCTCGTGCCCGCCCTTCGCCATTCGCCTCACGCCTGACTTTGCCAGCTATGACCTATGACCTTTGACCTCGAACCTGCTTTTTCACGTAGACCGTCTTCTCCACCACCGCGTACACCGTTCCCTCAGCGTCGGCGAGCTCGACGGTGTAGAGCCGGTCGATCGAGCGCTCGGTCGCAAGCTCCGCGCGGATCGCGTCGAGCTCCCCGTCGTCGATGCGGAACGTCGCAGTCAGCGTCGTCCGTCCCGGCTTGAGGAACCGGATCGATGCCGCCTTGTCCCAGACGACGTAATCGGCCCCTAGGCAATGGATCAGCATGATCATGTACATCGGATCGACCGCTGCGTACATGCTCCCGCCAAAAATCGTCCCTACGTAGTTGCGCGTTCGCCACGAGAGCGGCAGCTCGACGCGGATCTCGCGCATGTCGTCAGCGATATAGCGGACGCGGGCGCCGGTACCTCGGTACGCGGGGAAGACGTTGAATTTCCAGCGGAGCATGCGCGACCGGAACGATTCAGGCATCCGTCGATTCTATCGACCACGCCTTCGCCGTGCGACCCTCCGGATCCCGCTACCCCTCGCGTGCCGCGCGTCGGTTGCCAAAGATCACAACCGGCACGATTAACACGAGCGTGATCAGGAGCGGCCCGATGTTCCATGGAAGACTCCAGACGCTCCGGGGATCGGGTGCGAAATCGCGTGCCGCGTATCCGAATACCGTGAGCAGCACCCCGTAGACGAGGAAGATCCGTCCGCCATAGGCGTTGATGTCGTACCAGCAATCGTCCGATTTGAAGGCTGACGCGATCCGGAAACCGTATGCGTGGTTCATCGGAATGCGGCGAAGCACGAGAGGGATCGAGATCGCAGCCAGCAGCAGGCCGAACGCACAGTGTAGGACGACCGTAGGATTGTTCATCACTCCTCCGGCGCGCGCGAATCGTGCGCGCGCGGCTCACAGTTCCAATCTTACTTCGGCTAGTCTAACTGGTGTCCGCGGAGGTGACGGTTAGGGCAACCTCCTGCCCGTACGCCAGCTCCAGCGTGTGCCCGTCGGGATCGCTGAGGAGTGCCCAGTAGCCTACAGGCGGGCCGCTGTCGGTCGGCCCCTGAATCAGCACGCCCTCCGCACGGGCCCTCGCGCAAAGCTCGTCGACGCGCTCCCGGCTCTCACATCCGACGCCGAGATGTGCGATCGGTCGCAGCGTCACCGTCACCTCGGTGGATTCGATCAGGACCACGACGAAAGGGCGACTCCCGTCGCTGATCCACACGACGTCCAATCCCGACACCTCGTCATGCCTCCGATGCACGACGCGCATCGCCGCAAATTCGCCGTAGAACGCGAGGCTCCGCTCCATGTCCGACACGGGGAGCGCGATGTGCGTGAGTCCAACATCGATCATCCGAGGTTCCTCGACTGCTCGTTCCGGTAGACGTCGGTGTTCATGTACTTGAGTCCCGAATCGGCCATGAGGGTTACCACGCTCGCCTCGGGGCCGAGGCGCTCGGCCACGCGGATTGCCGCAACGACGTTTGCCCCAGCTGACGTGCCGGCGAACAGCCCTTCCTCGCGCGCGAGGCGTCGCGTCATCGCCTTCGCATCTGCGGTCGTGACCGCTTCGACATCGTCGACGAGCGAGGGATCCCAGAGCGGCGGAATGTAGCCGATTCCAACGCCTTCGATCTTGTGTGGACCTGGCTGCCCTCCCGAAAGCACAGCCGACTCTGCCGGCTCCACCGCGACGAACTTCACCGAAGGCTTGTGCCGTTTGAGCACCGTCGCTACGCCGCGCGAGGTTGCCGCCGTCCCGACGCAATGTACGAATGCGTCAACCGCGCCGTTCGTCTGCTCCCAGATCTCCTCGGCGAGCGCGTAGTACCCCGCGATACTGTCGTGGTTGTTGAGCTGATCGGTCCAGTACGTTCGTGGTTCGCGGCTGATCTCGCGCGCCGCTTCGATCATGTCGAGGATCAGTTTCTTCGTGGTAAGGCCACCTTCGCTCGGCACGAGCGTGAGCTGTGCGCCAAGCGCCGCCATCTGGTCGAGTTTTTCGCGCGCGAATGCGTCAGAGCTCACGATGCGAACCGCATGACCCTTCGTACCGCAGACGAGCGCGAGCGAGGCTCCAGTGCTCCCGCCGGTGTACTCGACGACGCCGTCTCCCGGCTTCAGCCGCCCGTCGGCCTCCGCGCGCGAGATCACGGCAAGGGCCATGCGGTCCTTGACGCTTCCGGTCGGATTCTCCCATTCGAGCTTTGCGTAGATCGCCGCACAGCCGGGAGGAACGACGTTCCTCAACCTGACCATCGATGTGTTTCCGATCGCTTCGAGGATGTTCATCGGATCACCTTGTGGAATCGCAATGCGCTTCAATCGAACGATCCCGGAGCGGGATGGATCTTCAGGAATCCGTCCTGTCGAACGAGCACGATCTCAGTCGGCACGTTGGTGGTCTCCACGGTTACATGGACGTGGTCGCCATGTTCGCGGGCCGACACGAATTTCGCGTCCTTCCACGCGCGATACCACATGCCATTCCGTTTCAACTCGACCTCGAGCTCATCGCGGTCGCGCTCTCGATCGTATCGCTCCTGCTGGCGCTTCATGGCCCCTTTCGGGAGGATCGCGGGATCGGCCGTCAGCGCCATGATCGCGTCGGCATCCTTGCGCTCGTACGCCTTCCGCATCGCTACGACCAGCTCTTCCGGCGTCTCGGGCTTCGTCGCCCGTCCGCACGAGGGCACGACGAGCAGGAGACTGACGATGATCGGGAGCACACTGCGCAGCACTCTTCGCATATCGAATCACTCCTTCGGGCGATCGAGTCGGAGCCCGCTCCGGCACCGCAACAGCATACGTCTCGCCTACCCTCCGCACACATCATTCACGATCGACCCGTAACGAAGGAGTCGGGCCAACCGTCGCGGGCCACCGTCCCGTGTTCTACACGAAGTCGCGTCGCGAGAACTACGATCGCCACGTGTCTCGCGGGTTGGGCGTCAGACTTCCGGGCAGAGGCGGTCCCGTGGCCGGGAGCGACTTTGCGGACCCGCGCGGTACCGGCGGATCGCCATCATCGCAATCTCGACGCTCAATTCGCCCGGCTCCCTGTTAGCATTTCATCCTTCCGAGATGACGACCCTGCTTCGATCGCCGGAGTCGCTATACGCTGCGTACGACCGCTTCCCGACGCAGAAGGGGGCATCGACGCATATCGCGCGCTTCGCTCCCGCGCTGTTTCGGCACGCAGGAGGCGGGCTTCTCTACGTTCTCGGCGACTCGTCCATGCCGCAACGACAACTGGAGGAAAACGTCGAGATCGTCCGGTTTCGCCGCGAGATACCGAACTTTCTCGAACGCGCGATCGCCTTTCAATCAGCGCTCTCCCGCATCGTCGATGCCGCGCGCGGCTCGCTGCGGATCGCCCACTTTCGCGACCCTTGGAGCGGGCCACCCCTCGTCACCGCGAACCGAAGCTGGGCAGCGGTATACGAGGTCAACGCGCTTCCATCGATCGAGCTCCCTAACGCGTTCCCATCGGTTGCGCCACGCACACTCGCCAAGATCCGCGCGGTCGAGCTCCATTGCCTCGAAGCATGCGACGCGGTCGTCACCCCGTCGCGCACGACCGCATCGATGCTCGAGCGCCTCGGCGTCAATCGCGCGAAGATCACGGTGATTCCGAACGGAGCCGACCCGGTGCCATCCCAACCGCGCCCCGTCGACGCCCCGGAGCGGTACATTCTCTATTTCGGCGCCATGCAGCGCTGGCAGGGAGTCGACACGCTCCTGCGCGCGTTCGCTCGCCTCACCGACCTCGACGAGCTGCGCCTGGTGGTCTGCGGTTCGGCGCGCTCGCGCGACGCACGGCGGCTCGAGTCACTCGCTTCGAAGCTCGGTCTGTCTGACCGCGTCGTATGGCAATACGAGCTCCACGACAGGGAGCTCCGTCCGTGGCTCGCGAACGCGGAGCTCTCTGTGGCTCCGCTTCGGGAATGCGCGCGCAACGTCGAGCAGGGTTGCGCGCCGCTCAAGATCGTCGAATCGCTTGCGGCGGGAGTCCCCGTCGTCGCCTCGAACCTCCCTCCAGTCCGCGAGATCGTGACCGACGGAATCGAAGGGCGCCTCGTTGTGCCCGATCGGCCCGCCGACCTCGCGCGTGCGATCCGCGTTCTCCTCCACTCTCCGCAGCGTCGCGAAGAGATGTCGATCGCAGCGCGCAGACGCGTCGAGGAGTCGCTCACCTGGGATCACGCGCTCGCAGCGCTCACGGCGCTTTACGAACGGCTCGATTCTCTCCCTCACCAACGAGGACGTATCGCCCTCCGTCCCGAAATCAGCATCGAAGGAGCCCGCGCATGAAGAAAACTCTCGCTGCGCTCAACGCGTTGACACCCGAGCAGAAAGCCGTACTGCAGGAGAAACGGCTCGAAGGAAGCTACACGCCCCAGGCGATGCTCGCGCTTCTCCGGCCGGTCAGCGAGTTCGACCGGTTGAGTGACAAGTCGCGCGTCGGCATCGGCTGCTGGAGCGCCGTCTTCTTCGTGCTCGCAGTCGTCTGCCTGATCGTCACAGCGAACGGCGTGATCCCCTGGCTCCTCGGTGCGCCTTTGATCCTCGGATTGCTCGGCGCGTTCCTTTTCTTCCTCGTCACGGTGATACGACTCTCGAAGGTCGACCTGTCGAACAACTTCCGGCAGATCGCGCTCCCCTTCGTCGCGATCCTCCGAGAGGACATGGAGAAGGGCGAGCCGATGCAAATGAAGCTCGACCTCACGGCGCCGACCGCCAAGACGAAAAAGACCGGCGAGAGCGACGCCTATGCACTCGGCGTCTACTACAAGGTCGTCGATCACTTCTACCGCGACGCCTGGTTCGAAGGCTCCGCCTGGCTCGCCGACGGAAGCTCAGTTTCCTGGGCGATCGTCGAAGACATCACCGAGAGCATGCGGACGAAGCGAAACGCGCGCGGAAAGCACAAGACGAAATCGAAGTACCGGAAGATCTGCCACCTCGCGGTCGACGTCACGCTGCCGCACAAGGAGTATTCGGTCGGCGCGGCAGAGCCGTCGATCGACGCCAAGGTGAAAGTCAAACCCGCCGAGAAGCGGACGACCCTCCGCCTGAAGCGAAAGGTCAAAATCAAGTCGAACGAGCCATGGGACGTCCGCGCCCTCATCGAGCTCGTCGCGGAAGCATTCCGCCGGGCGAAACCGGCGGCCCCGGCGGGAGGTGCAGCATGATGGGTTGTGAATGCAGAGGTGGGTTCTTCGCTCTGCGTGACTGCGACCAGCCGGTCGCAACGTCGTGCGGAACGTGTGGTCGAGGCGTTTGCTCACGCCACCTGTCACCGGCGAGCGGCTTCACGCAATGCCTCGACTGTTGGGCACAGGGGCATGGAGATGAGCAACAGAAGGTCGCCGACGACGGCAGCGTGCCGGCCGTCGACCGATCGGTGGCCGACGACGCGGCCTACGACGACGATTGGGCATACGGCTACCGTCACGGATTCTATCGAAGCGGTTATGCGCCGATCTACTTCGGTAGCCATTCGTCTCGTTACTACGACACGTACGACACGCGCTCGTTCGACGACGATTACGGCGATGAGAGCGGATTCTCCGAGGGCGATGGCGGCTTCGGAGACAGCTGACGCGATGCCGCGTCCGCTCGTACTGACCGAGACCTACCCGCCCGATCGCGGCGGTATGGCGCAGTCATGCGACCGGATCGTTCGCGGCCTGCGTCTCTCCGATGAGGTCGACATCGTTCACTTTTCGCGCCGTCACGCGGCGATCGAGCGCGAAACGCACGAGCGCGGCATGTTGATTCGCTGCCCCGCGGACGACGATCCTGGACACTGGATCAATCTTCTCTGGAACGAGCTTCGCGACACGCGTCCGTCGCACGTCGTCGCCTTCGGCGGTCATGTACCGCTACTTGCGGCCCCGTCGCTCGCAGCCTGGTCAGGCGCGCCACTGTTGACGATGATCCGCGGCAACGACTTCGACGCGGCACTCTTCTCTGCGCGCCGAGGGTGGATTCTGCGCGACGCCCTTTCGCGTTCGGCCCTCGTCACAGCCGTCAGCCGCGACCACGTGAGTCGCATCTCCGCCCTGCTTCCCGAAGTTCCGGTTCGCTGGATCCCCAATGGAATCGACACGACGGAGTGGAAGCTCGAGGATCACGATCTCGAGCGCGCGCGGGAGTGGCGGGCCGAGCACGTCGCGCCGGGGCGCCGCGTCCTCGGCCTCTTCGGCCAGCTCAAATCGAAAAAAGGAGGCTCGTTCTTCCTCGACGCGCTTCGCCGCGCTGGCTGCGACGGCCGCTTCCATCTTCTCCTCGTCGGTGAGGCGGAGCCGGAGATGCTCGCGCGGCTCCTCTCGATCGAGAGCGCCGCCTCCTGGACGCACATACCGTTCGTCGACCGATGGGAGCTCCTCCCCTTCTACGCCGCGTGCGACCTCGTCGTGATTCCGTCGCATTACGACGGACTGCCTAACGTACTGCTCGAGGCCGGGGCGCTCGGCGTACCGCTGCTCGCGTCGACCGCGGGCGCGATGCCCGACCTGCTCGACGACGAGGCCGGCATGCTCCTCTTCCGCGCAGGCGACCCGCATGACTGCAGACGTGCGATCGAGGCGGCTGCCGCGATTCCCGACGAGGAGCTCCGAGCCTCGGGCGCGCGCCTCGCGGCCAAGATCGCGCGCGAATTCGACGCAACTACCGAGGCGACTCGCTACCGCGACTTACTCCGAGACACGGCCCGCAACCGCGACGCCGGGAACCGAACACCACTTCAGGAGCAAGAACGATGAAGACACTTCTAGGTACCGTCACCCTTCTCGCCCTCGTCGCATGCTCGCGCGGCGACGAGGCGTCGGCGCCTAACGTCGAGTTCGCACCGAAACCGGCCTCCGCTACCGCTGCTGCGCCGGCCACTTCAGCGCAGGCAGCGCCTTCATCAGGGAACGCGGTCACGCTCGTTTCCGCCGACGGGACCAAGACGATGACCGTCGTCGCCGACGGCGAGCGCGTCGAGGTATCGGTCAGCGGCGGCGCGCGCTTCGTAGGTGAGCGCGACGGAGACAAGCGACGCTATCGCAACGCCGCGACCGGCGCAGCATTCGTCGAAGTCAAGTTGAGCGATACGGGGTTCAAGGTCCGCACCCCCGACAGCAAGCTTCTCTGGAAGGTCAAGGTCGACTCCGACAAGATCAAAGTGAGCGACAACGAAGAGAACCGGAATCCCTGGGTGCTCAAGACGAAGTACGACGACAAAGCGAAGGTGCTCGATCCCGCCGAGAACGAGATCGGCGAAGTGAAGTACTACCGAGATTCCGGTAAGGCAAAGGTCAAGGACTCATCGGGGAGCGAAGTGCAAGCGAGCGACACAGGGCGTATGTCACCAGCGTTCGGCGTCTCGCTGATGAATGGCGTGCCGGAAGAATACCGGCTCATCGTGATGGCGGAGCTCCTCGCGAGGGGCATTTAGTGCCGCTCCACCGCGAATGCGGACACACGGCACCGCGATGATCCTCGTCTACGCGCTTGGTGGAGGGCTCGGGCACCTCGTCCGTGCCCGCGCGTTCCTTCACACGCTCGACATGGAAGGCGACGCGGCCATCATCACAGCATCGCACCACGCCTCCGACCCGCGGGTGCTCGGCGGGATCGAGGCAATCGCAATTCCGCGCGAGCTCGAGCGCGATGCTGCGCGGTGCCGCGCATGGATCGCGTCACTCATCGACGAGCGAAGACCTGCAATCTTCTGCGTCGACGCGTTCCCATGCGGCATCGTCGGCGAGCTCGCCGGCGAGCCGCTGCCACACTCCGGAGAGCGCTGGCACATCGCGCGCCTCCTCCGGTGGGATGAGTACTCACGCTTCACGGCCGAGCCGCCTCACTTCGACGTCACCTGGAAGCTCGAGCCGCTCGGCGAGGATCACGAACGCTGGCTGCGCGACATTTCGGACGATCTCCGCGAGCTCGAGCTCCACGACCCACCCTGCGACGACTCGCCGCCGGGCGAACTTCCCGATGGATACTGGCTCGTCATCCACAGCGGGCCATCATCGGAAGTCGAAGAGCTCGCGAGCTACGCGGAGGATCTTCGCGCGGCGGAGAAATCGAACGCTCCAATCGTGGTAGCCACGGTCGAACCTCCCGACGCGCTTCCCGCGGGTGCGATCGTCGTGAGCTCGATTCCGGCGACTCGCCTCTTCGCACGGGCGGCGAAGATCGTGAGCGCCGCCGGCTTCAACATCATGCGCCAGGCTCACGCCTATCGAGACAAACAGGTCGTGATGCCGCTCCCACGTCGCTTCGACGACCAGTTCGAGCGAGCGCGACGCGCGCGAAACGCGCTGCGATGACCTCGGAAGGCGGTCGGCGCTCCCATCATGAGATTAGAATCCACCCGGAGAAACCAGCGATGCAAATCCGCGACACTGCGCACACAGGCGCGACCGGGACGATCGGCCGGCCCACGCCGATGCTCGTGGAGCTCGCCTTCGAGGCGAGCACGTAAAGGACGACGACCATGCGACTCGACGATGCAACGCCGCTCACACGCCAGCCCGACAAGAATCTGCTCATCTACTACGCGCTCGGCTCGCTGGTTCTCGGCCCGTTGTGCTTCATCCCGATGATCCCGCTCTACTTTCGCTACCACACGCTTCGCTACGTGTTCGATCGCGAGGGAATCACGATGCGCTGGGGAATTCTCTTTCGCCGCGAGATCAGTCTCACGTACGCGCGAATTCAGGACATCCACCTCGTCAGCAACGTGATCGAGCGTTGGCTCGGGCTCGCGCGCATTCAGATCCAGACAGCGAGCGGAGCCTCGGGTGCGGAGATGGTCATCGAAGGCTTGCAGGACTTCGAGGCGATCCGTGATGCGCTCTACGGCCGCATGCGCGGCGTGCACGCTCCGCGCGGCGACGAGGCGAAGGGCGCCGTCGCCGCGGCTGGCAACGGCAGCGATGCGGCGCGCGCGATTCGCGAAGCCGCAGCGGAGCTACGCGCGGTCCGCGAAGCGGTCGAGAAGGGAGCCTTCCGGTGAGCGGCTGGCGAGGCATTCTCCTTCGTGCGATGCGCGTACCGCCCAAGCCGGCGACACCCCCTGGTGGAGAGACGCGCGTGTTTCGCGCGGGTCGCAACTACTTCCGCTACAAGCTCGTCGCATGGCTCATTGCGCAGCTGGCCGCCGCGGCGGGCCTCGCCTTCGCATTTTGGTTCGCGGCGAACGTGCCGATCCCCGGCGTCCCCGAAAGGGTGATGCTTGCACTCGAGATCCTCGGCGCGATCGGCTTCGTCGCACAGCTTCCCTTCTCGCTCCTCGTCACCGTGCTCGACTTCGAAATGCGCTGGTACATCGTCACCGACCGCAGCCTTCGCATCCGCGAAGGAATCACCTCGGTGCGCGAGAAGACGATGACGTTCGCCAACATCCAGAACATCGTCGTGCGCCAGGGGCCGCTGCAGCGGCTACTCGGCATCGCGGACGTCGAAGTTCGCAACGCCGGCGGAGGAGCGTCCGACGAGCACCACGGAGAGAAACAGGGGAACGATCCGGTACACGTCGGCTTCTTCCGAGGCGTCGACAACGCCGACGCGATCCGCAACCTCTTGCTCGACGGGGTTAGGCGACAGCGCGACGCGGGGCTCGGCGACCCCGACGACGTCGCGGGCATCGCCACGACGCACGACGACGGAGATCTCGCCGAAGCGGCCGCGATCCTCCTGACCGAGGCGCGTGCGCTGCGCGCCGCGATCGTCACGCGCGCCGGCTGAACCATCGGCGCCCGTTCATCCTCATACTCCGGCGACTCGCACCTTCAGGCTGCCCCGAGCCCTCCACGCAGGAGCTTCACAGATGCCGCGAGCAGTAACGCGACGCCGAACGTACAGACGATCGCCGCGCCTGTCGGCAGATCCCACTGAAACGATACGAGCACGCCGATCGCACTGACCACCGCGCCCATCATCCATCCGAATGCGAGGCGGCCTCCAACCGTGCGCGCGAAGAGCATCGCCGCCACGGATGGGACGATGAGGTACGAAAAGACGAGAAGCACGCCGGCAATCTCGACCGACGACGTCACGACGACGCCAAACGACGTGTAGAAGAGAAAATCCCAGAACTTGACGTTGATCCCCGATGCCGCGGCCGTCTCCGGCTCGAGCGAGATCAACATGAATTTGTCCCGGAACACGTAGTGGAACGCGCCGACGACCGCGTAGAGGGCCGCCGTCTTGAGCACTTCGCTCCACGAAACGCTCAGGATGTTGCCGACGAGCATGTCTTTGAGATGCTCGGTTCCTTCGGGCGCCTTGCTCATCGCGAGAATCGCCGCCGCGGCCGCAACGGCGTAGACGATGCCGATGACCGCCTCCTGAGGAATCCTCGTCACGCCGTGGACGCGCGTCAGGGCGAAGATCGCCGCGCCGACGACGGTGAAGCCGAGAGACCAGAACCAGGTGACCGGATCGTGGAGATCGTGCCCGGCTAGATAGGCGGCCGTCGCCCCAAGGGCCGCGATCTGCGCAAGCGACAAATCGACGAAGATCACACCTCGCTCGACGACGTGAAGACCGAGGTAGGCGTGGATCCCGGTCAGCACCAGGCCAGCGACGAACGGAATGATGAGAAAGCCGAGCAGTTCGATGCTCATCGCAGTCCCTCGGCCAGGGCGCTGACGTTGCGATCGAAAAGCTTGAAGTAGTCGTCGAGCCCAGGCGCTCCGCCGACCGACGGGTACATCACGATCACCTTCGCCCCCGTCTTCTGCGCCACTGAGTTAGGCGTCTTCAGATCGAAATAGGGCTCGACGAGGATCACCTTGACCTTCTGCTCCTTCATCGATTGCACGAGCTCGAAGAGATGCGACGGCGACGGCGGAACTCCCGGCTTCGGCTCGACGAAGTCGACGACGTCGAGGCCATAACGCCTCGCGAAGTTCGACCACGATCGATGATAGGTCACGATCTTCGCCCCTTTGTACGGCGCGAGCGCCTCCGTCCAGCGCTTGTTCGCATCGTTCGCGCGAACTTTGAATTCGTTGAGACGCGCGGTGAAGTAGGGCGCCTCGGCCGGCCGCAGCTTCGCGAACCGGTCGCGGAACTGGATCGCGATGCGGACTGCGTTGCCCGGTTCGAGCCAATAGTGCGGGTTCCCTGATGCGTGAATGTCGCCCATCGACCGATCGACCTTTGCGGAAGGACGGTCGAGAATCTCGACCCCCGCCGAAAGGTCGAGATAGCCGTCGGTCCCGGGCCGAACTTCCGAATTCCTGCTCTGCTCGATGAGCGGTGGAAGCCATCCGATCTCGAGCTCGAGTCCGACGACCGCGAGAAGCTCCGCCTTTCTCAACTGGAGAAGAAAGCTCGGCTTCGCTTCGACGAAGTGCGGATCCTGATAGCCGCGCGCGATCGACTCGACGGCAACGCGGTCGCCACCGACCTCCCTGGCGATCGACGCAAGGTCCGACGTAGTCGTGACGACGTTGAGCGGCTCGGCCTGCGCAACGGAGCCGGCGACGAGTGCAAGTGCGAGTACCAGTGTTCTTTTCATCGCGTCCTCCTAGAACGGATGCGCGCCATGCGCGCCGATGCCGAATTGGAACTGGAGCAGAAACTCGTCGGCTTCGAAGCCGTCACCGTAATCGGTTCGCCGATACTGCCCGCGGATCAGGCTGAACTCCGAGGGACGGAACGTGAGCATGAGCGACTGGCCACGATCGGTGATCGACGGATCGTCGGGACGATCGACTCCATCGATTCGCGCACCTGCAAGCCAGCGGCGCGCGAACTGATAATCGGCGCTGGCGTAGTAGCCGACCGCGCTGTCTGGTCCGCCGTCGCGGTCGTTGACGATTAACTCGCCGCGCGCGAGAAACGAACGGTAGATCGCGCGCGAGAGCGGCTTCCATCGATAGCTCACATCGATGCCGGTGAAGCGGCTCGAGCCGCCCGTCTCCGGAAGTGTTCCGGTTGCAAAACTGGCGCCGACGTCGATGTTGCTGTTCTCCGTCAAGTCGCGGTAGGCGCGGAGTCTTGCGTCGTAGAAGAGGTCGCTCGAGCGCCCCGGCTCGAACACTCCTTCGACGCTTCCCCTGAATGCCTCCGCGGTCGCCTCCACCAGGAACGCACCTGCAGGAATCAACTTCGAAACCGACACGCCGCTATCGGCGAGACCTTCTTCGCCAAAGAACGTGGCGTTGACGAGAGGCGCGTCGGTCGTCGACCAGGTGTGGAAGTGCGTTGGGTTGAACTTGCCGAACGACGCCTTCATCTTCCCGACTTTCGCGGAGAGATCCCACGGTAGGGCGACGAATTGGATGTAGCCCTCCTCGACTGCGACTTCCTCGTCGCTGTAGCCGATGAAGAACTTCGCCTTTGCGTATGGGTCGACGGCAGCTTCGAGCGAGAGCTCCGATTCCTGCAGCGCGATCGCGTCGCGTTCCTCGGGGTTGTCGCCGCCCGCGTGCGCGACGACGTTGCCGATGATCGCGATGTCGGGATTGAAGATCTTCGAGACCGCGGCCGACGGCGCATTCTCGATGACGTCGACGCCGGCGAGCGAGCCGTCGCTCGCGGCGGGCGCGGGGACCGCGTCGATCTTCGTCAGATCCTCGGTCGCAGCAGGGAGAGCGCCTTCGATCTGCGTGAGGTCGTCGGCGGGAACGGACGCAGCGCCGGCGACCAACGATCTCAGCGCGTCGATCTCCGCGCGGATCGCGCCCGACTCACGGTCGAGCGCCTCGAGACGAAGCGTCAGCGCTTCGAGGCGAGATGCGACGTCGGCATCGGAACCCTGCGCGAACGCGACGAGGGGAACGAGAACAACGAGAATGACGAGCGGCATGAGCCGCTCGGAGAAAAGTGCCTTGAGCACGAAACACCTCCGGTTTTCGGTTTGACGACTCGGCGGAAGCGAGGAGCGTCAGACCGTGGGAGGTGCGCGTCCGGGACGGACGGGGAGGGCGAGCGCGACAACGACGCGCTCCGAAGAATGAACGACAGCGAGCGCGACGAAGATGGGTGCAATGTCGGCGCGCTCGAGGATGATCCCGGGACTCGCGTTGACGACGCACGCCGCACATGGCGCCTTCTGCGGCAACGCATTGCCGCCTTCGACCGCCAGATCGTGCGCGTGCATCGGCGCGCCAACTGCGACGATGGCGACGAGCGTCGCCGCCGCGAGCAGCCGCATCAGCGCGCCAGAGGCCGAACCGGGTGAGCGTTGCGTCATTCCGACGTTCTATTACTACAGATCGCCCTCGCACGCAAAGTCCCCCACCCCAGAGCTGTGACCGGTCCGTTGCAACGCGAGGCGAAGGCCAGGGGTGATGGGCCAACCAGGCGAGCCGAGCGTAGGGTGTGCCTCGATTCGCATTCTTCCACGCCTGTCTGTCGCCTCTCGCATACCGCCTCGCCTGCTCTGGCCTTTGACCTTTGGCCTTAGGGCTCTCTTCGGCCTCACTCCACCTCATCGATCGACTTCGGCCAATCGTCATGCAGGAGGCGGGAGAGAGCACGATCTGCGAGGAGCTTTCCGTTCGTCTGACAGCGAGCGCAGTAGTTCGTCTCATTGTCGGCATAGACGATTCGTTGCACCGGCGTCGCGCAGTCGGGACATGGCTGGCCAAAGCGGCCATGCACGGCCATGCCGTCGCGGAACGCCGTGACCTTCTCCGGGAAGCGGTCGCCCGTCTCGGCACGAAGCCGCTCGGTCCAGAACGTCAGCGTATCGATGACGGCACGATGCAGGCGCGCGATCTCCTCATCAGTCATCGACTTCGTGAGCTTCATCGGAGACATCCTCGCGCGGTGGAGGATCTCGTCGGAATACGAGTTGCCGATGCCACTGACGAGGCGCGGATCGGTCAGCGCGCGCTTCACGGTATGGCTCTCGCGCCGGAGCGCGCCGCGAAATGCATCAAGGCCCGAGTCAAGTGGCTCGATTCCGCCTCGGTCGAGCGCGGCAAACCCGTCTCGCCCCGCGAACAGGTGCAGCGACGCCCGACGCTTCGATCCGGCTTCGGTGAGAATAAGCGACCCGTCCTCGAAGTCGAACGCCGCGAGACCAACTCGTCCCGGGATCTTCGCACGCGGCGCGAGCCAGCGAAAACGCCCCGCGATCATCAAATGGATCACGATCCATCGATCGCCGGCGAGTCCGATCACGATCCGCTTGCCGAGCCGCGCGACCGATTCGACCGCGCGTCCCGCGATCTCCCGAGGAGACGGCGACACCGTGCGAAGCAGAAACGGGCTCGCGAGCCGGATCGCCTCGAGCTTCCGCCCTACGATGCGCGCACGCAACGCTTCCACGTAGATCGTGATGTCAGGAAGCTCGGGCATGGCCGACTGATCATAGCGACTTCGCGAAGGCAATGCGGATTGCGAAATGCGAATTGCGAAATGCAAGCCAAAGCTCGGGCTCGGGCTCGGGCCCGGAAATTACGAGCTTCGTCCCTTCATTCCGAGCTCGTCGCTCGCCCCCCTTGTTTCGTTCCGCATTCCGCATTCCGCATTCCACGTTCCGAATCACTTCCACTTGAACACTCTCAGTGCGACGGCAAAGCTGAGCAGCATCCACACCGTCAGGTTGACAAGCTCCGGCAACACCGCCACGACGCTCGCCCCTTCAATCATCACTTCGCGCAACGCGTCGTTGAGCGCTGTGAGCGGCAGCGCGCGAAGGAAGGGCTGGACCGAATCGGGAAATCGGTCGGCGGAGAAGAAGACACCCGAGAGAAGCCACATCGGCAGCATCACGAAGTTCATCAGCCCGCTCACGGCCTCGATCGTCTCCGCGCGCGATGCGACGAGAACTCCGAGCCCGGCGAATGCCATGGCGCCAACGAAGCAGATGACCGCGAGGAGCAGAAGCGAGCCACGCACGCCCACGTCGAAGACGAGCCAGGCAAAGCCGAGCAGCACCGCGACTTCGGCGGCGAGGAACGCGATGCGCGACGCCATCTGCGCGAGCAGGTAGTCGCGTTTGCGCATCGGCGTCGCCACGAGCCGCTTGAGGAGCTTCTGCGATCGTGCTGTGACAATCGAGAAGCCGACGCCCCACATCCCCGTACTCATCAGATTCAGCCCGAGAAGACCGGGAATCAGAAAGTCGATGTAGCGAGAGCCGCGCTCGGTCACCCGCTCTTCGCCAATCGTCACGGGATCGACGCGCCCCGCTGCACGCTGCAGTGCGTCGACCGCTTCCATGCGCGCCATTCGAGAATCGGGTCGCGTCGGATCGAAGCGGAACAACGTCGCACCATCGACTTCGACGAGAAGAGAGATCTTGCCGACGCGCAGCGCTTCGCGCCCCGCAACCGGGTCGTAGAGCCGCACGCGAAGCGCCGGCGACGTCTCCAACGCCTTCGCGACTGCGGCGGAGCGCGCACCGTTCGCGACGCCGATCGGGATCCGGTCGGGAGTCTTGTCGCGGAAGGCGAAACCGAGCGCAAGCGCGAGGAGGATCGGAAAGACGAAGACCCAGAACACCGCCTCGCCCTGGCGGATGAACTCCTTGACGCGCGTAACGGTGAGCTCGTAAAGCGGTGAAGGAGCCGGCATCGTCGTGTCGTCCTTGTCGCGGCTACGTGTCACGGAGCTCCCTTCCCGTGAGTGACACGAACACATCCTCGAGCGTCGCATGGTGCGTCGAAAGGTGAAGGAGCGTTGCGCCGCTCCCCTCGAGCTCGGCGAGCAGCGCCGGCACGGTGCGCGGCAACGATTCGACGTGCAGCGCGAGGTTAGGGCCGCGCGCGTGGCATCCCTGCACTCCAGGCAGCGCGAGCAATCGTGCGGCCTCAGGCATCGGATCGGCCGCCAGTTCGACGACGGTCGACGCCTCGAGTGCGCCAATCAACTCCGCGGGCGTGCCGAGTCTGATCACTCTCCCTCTGTCGATCACCGCAACGCGGTCACAGAGCCGTTCTGCCTCATCCATGTAGTGCGTCGTCAGAAGGACCGTCCCACCCTCTTTGCGAAACTTCGTCACCACCTCCCAGAGCTGGAGGCGGCTCTGCGGGTCGAGCCCGGTCGTCGGCTCGTCGAGGAAGAGGATCTCGGGATCGCCGACGAGCGCGCAGGCGACGGCAAGCCGTTGCCGCTGTCCGCCGGAGAGCTTCCCGACCCGCGCGTTCGCCTTCTCGTCGAGCGAGAGGCGACGGAGTACATCGTCGTGGTCGCGTCCGGTCCTGTAAAACGAGCGAAAGAGGCGAATCGTCTCGGCGACCGTCAGCTTGTCGTTGAAGCGCGTCTCCTGGAGCGAGATCCCGATCCGCTCCTTCAGCGCCTGTGTGTTACCACTCCAGCGCTCACCCAGAATTGCCACATCACCTTCGTCGGCATTGGTGAGCCCTTCGAGGATCTCGATCGTCGTCGTCTTCCCAGCGCCGTTAGGCCCGAGGAGCCCGAAGCACTCTCCGCGGCGCACCTCGAGGTCGAGTCCGTCGACCGCGACGACGTCGGGATATCGTTTGCGCAATCCTCGGCAGAGGATGGCGGGGGCGGGGGCGGGGAGCATCGTGTGATTCTAAATGCGGAACGCGGATTGCGGAATGCGGAATAAAGGGCCGGAGACGGGCGAGGTTGACGCTCTGATGAAAACCGAAAAGAAGAATGTCGAGAGAGGAATGAAGAAGTCGGAAGCCGGGATTGGAATCGGGATCAAGCCAACCCGACGCCTTCTTCATTCCTCATTCTTCAATCGCCATTCTCCATTTCGGTATCCACTCCGCGTTCCGCATTCCTCACACCTCGATCTGCGCTCCGAGCTCGACGATACGGTTAGGCGGGAGGCGGAAGAAGAGACCGGCGCCCGAGGCATTGCGCGCCATCCAGATGAAGAGTTTCTCGCGCCACGCCGCCATCGCGTGACGGTGCGTGGCGACGAGCGTCTCGCGCCCGAGGAAATACGACGTCTTCGCGGCGTCGAGGTCGAGCCCCTCCCGATTCACGTCGGCAAGCGCTCTCGGGATGTCGGTGTCGTCCATGAAGCCGTAGTGGATCTCCATCCTCCAGACGCCGCTACCGAGATCCTCGACGTCCGTCCGCTTCGCCGCGTCGTGGTACGGCTCGTCCATGATCTGCACGGAGAGGAGAACGATGGTTTCATGGAGGACTTTGTAGTGCTTGAGACTGTGAAGAAGGGCCGTGGGAACCGCCTCTGCGTTGCGATGCATGAAGATCGCAGTGCCCGGCACGCGATGCGGCGGATTCGACATGACCGACGCGAGGAAGAGATCCATCGGGAGCGAGCCCGAGCGAAGGCGATCGTCGAGGATCTGGCGTCCGCGCTTCCAGGTCACCATCAGCACGTAGATGCAGGCGCCGACGACGAGGGGGAACCATCCGCCGTGGGCGATCTTCACCGCGTTTGCCGAGAAGAAAGCCACGTCGATCAGGAAGAATGGCAGGACGACCAGCGTCGCAGCGAGTATGCTCCAGCGCCAACGCTGCACCATGACGACCCACAGCAGCACCGCCGTGACGACCATCGTGCCGGTCACGGAGATCCCGTACGCGGCCGCAAGGTTGCTCGAGCTACGGAATCCGAGCACCAGCGCGATGCACGAGATCATCAGGATCCAGTTGACGATCGGGATGTAAATCTGGCCGATCTCGCGCTCCGAAGTGTGATCGATCTCCATTCGCGGGCTGTAGCCTAACAGTACCGCCTGTCGCGTGAGCGAGAAGGCGCCTGAGATGACCGCCTGCGACGCGATGCACGTTGCCGCAGTCGCGAGTATGACCATCGGGTAAAGCGCCCAGGAGGGAGCCATGAGGAAGAACGGGTTCACATTCGCCGACGGATCGCTCAGAAGAAGCGCACCCTGGCCGAAGTAGTTGAGCAGCAGCGCCGGCATGACGATCACGAACCATGTCGCGCGGATCGGCTTCGCGCCAAAGTGCCCCATGTCCGCGTAGAGCGCTTCGCCGCCGGTGACGACGAGGAAGACGGAACCGAGCACGAGGAAGCCGTGCACCTTCGTGGCTGCGAAAAACGCCACCGCGTGCATCGGATTGATCGCCTCGAACACCGAAGGGTATCGAACGATCTGGTTCACGCCGAGAATCGCGATCGAGACAAACCAAACGAGCGTCACGGGGCCAAAGACTGCACCAACCCCCGAGGTCCCGTGCTTCTGCAGGAGAAAGATCCCGAGAAGAATGACGATCGTGATCGGGACGACGTAAGGCGTGAACAGAGGCGTCGCGATCGAGAGACCCTCCACCGCGGATAGCACCGAGATCGCCGGCGTGATGATCCCGTCGCCATAAAAAAGCGACGCGCCGAAGAGGCCGATCACCATGAGGATCCAGTAACGTTTGCTCTTCTCGTGCGGTGAACGGACGAGAGCGGAAAGGGCGAGAATCCCTCCTTCACCCTTGTTGTCGGCGCGCATCACGAAGACGACGTACTTGATCGAGATGATCATCACGAGCGCCCAGAAGATGAGCGAGAGCACACCGAGCACGTTCGTCGGAGTCGCAGCCACGGCATGAGGTCCGTGGAAGCACTCGCGTATCGCATAGAGAGGGCTCGTTCCAATATCGCCGTAGACGACACCCATCGCGGCGAGGGAGAGCGCGGCAAAATAGCCGACACCTCGGTTTCGGGGATCTGCGTGTTCGCTCAGAGGGTCACTCCCGGCGCGGCCTGCCTCGCAAAATGGCGAGGTTCCGGCTTCTTCGTACTCTGCTTCATCGCGCCACGGTTCGGATTCGTTTGGATTGTTCCCGGGCGTGCCAGGGTCACAACGATACCTCAACCGCCCCTCGGCCGATAGCTGCCGCGGGGCGGGACGGCCGGCGCCGCATCATGCGTGCGCTGGCACCGCCGTGAGCATCGACACCGCATGCTTCCAGTCGCGACGTGCGTCCGCAAGAGCCTGCCTCGCTTCGCGGCGCGTCTGCCTCCAGGACTTCGAGAGCCCCTCCGCCCGCTCCTCCGCCTGGCGTCGCCAGAGCTCGACCGCCCGCGCGAACTTCTCGCGCGCCGCGGCAACACGCTGCCGGATCTCCTCGGCGCGATCGCGCGAAGCCACGTCGAGGCGTGGTGCAAGCGTTTCCATCGCCGCCTCCATTCGCGCCTGCTCGATCGTCGGCGCCGCAACCCGGCGAAGCTCCCACGCCTGCCCTGCCGCCTGCAGTCCGCGAATCAGCCATTTCGACGGATCCCAGTGGTACCAGTGAATCCCGTTCCTGAAGTCGCTCGGGAAACGATGGTGGAAGCTGTGATAGCCCTCGCCGAAGGTCAGCAGCGCAACGAATGGATTGTCGCGCGCCGAGGAGCGCGCATCGAATGACGGCGCGCCGAGTGTGTGCGCGAGAGAGTTCACGAAAAACGTGGAATGGTGCACGGCCGCGACCCGGAGAAACCCACCCCAGAGAAGCCCCGCGACCCAGTCACCGAAATACACACCGACGAGCGCGGGAAGCCCAAAACCGGCGACGATCATCAGCACGTTGTGCCAGCGGTGTTGCCACATCACGACCGGGTTCTTCAGCAGATCTTTCGCGTTCTCATACTTCCCGTTACCCGGGTTCTTGTAGAAGATCCAGAGGATGTGCGCCCACCAGAACCCACGCTTGATGTTGTATGGATCCCAGTCGCGGTCGACGTATCGGTGATGGATGCGATGCGACGACGACCACTGCAGGATCGAGTTCTGCGCCGCGAGCGCACCGAAGACCGCGAAGAACGCCTCCGTGGCGCGCGAAGCCTCGTACGCCTTGTGCGAGAAAAGGCGATGGTAGCCCGCCGTGATCGACAATCCGACGAGAAAGTACATCACGAGCGCGAGCCCGAGCATCCACCACTCGAAACCGTGCGCGAGCGTCCACGCCGCGGTACCGAAGACCGCGATCAGCGGGGTCAGCATCAGAAAGCCGATATTGACCCAGTCCTTCTTCGTCGTCGTCGTTTCCATCGGGAGTCTCCTGCGCGCTAAAAAAGCGGCGTCCGGGCATGAATACGCCACGCCCCGGACGCCGATTCCCGCATCGTAACAGATGCGAGGTTACACCGAGGTAAAAAGGCGGGCCAAAAGGCAGCTGGGAGGGCATAGGTCAAAGGTCAGAGCAGGCCAGCGGACCTCCCACCTTTGACCTATGCCCTGCTTTCCGACCTGCCTTACCATGACGTCATGAGCGAAGACTGGCGCATGTCGAAAGAGCAGTTCGCGCGACTCGTCGAGGAGGCTGTGGCGGCGATTCCCGAGCGCTTCGCCCGCGCGCTTCAGAACATCGCCGTCGTCGTCGAGGAGGAACCTTCCGACGACGATCTCGATCTACTCGACGATCCCGACGAGTTTGAAGAAGACGACGAGTTGTTAGGCATCTACCGAGGAGTTCCACTCCCCGAGCGCTCGTGGTCCGACCCGGCTGCACTCCCCGACCAGATCGCCATCTTCCGCGGACCGATCGTCCGAATCTCCGAAACACGCGACGACGCGATCGACGAGATCCGCGACACCGTCATCCACGAAATCGGTCACTACTTCGGCCTCGACGACGAAGAAATGCCGTTCTAGAACATAAACGCGAACACGAGCTTCCCGGCAAGCGCGATCATCGCGAGCGGCACGATGACCAGCGCGATCAGGATGAGCACCGGAGCGAGCAGCGCGGCCAGGGCCGTGAGAATCACCGCCGCGATCACGAACTTCACCAGCCCGAACGCGATCTTGAGCGGAATGAGCGCCACGGTGAAGAGGAGCTTGAGCAGCAGGACCACGAATCCGATCGTCATGCCAACGACCGCGATCACGATAGTCACGGTAACGAGACTGATGATCAGACCGAGAAAGGTACCCATTGCGCCACCTCCTGAAGTGGAGATACGAGGTTGGCAGCGGGAGGTTGCACGGAACTGCGGAGTGGCGTCCTACAACGTCACCATGAAACTGACGCCGTGCCGTTCGAAGCCCAGAGCGTCGTAGAAGCGATGTGCTTCCTCGCGTGCGAGGTTGCTCGAGAGGACGAGCTTGTAGCAGCCCGCGTCGCGGCATCGCGCCATCGCGTGCTCCATCATCGCGCGACCGACTCCTCGTCCCCGTGAACCGGAGGCGACGACGACATCCTCTACGATCCCTTCGGGGGCGCAACGATCGCCGAGCGTATCGACGATGCAGAGAGCGTACGTCCCAACAGTCGCGTCACCGTCGAACGCGATGAACACCCGATAGTCGGGATAGAGCGCGAGCCGTGCGAACACCGCCTCGAGACGCTCCGGCGTGACTCGCGGCGCCTTGACGGAGAGCTCGCGATAAAGCTCGAGGAGCCGCGGCAGATCGTCGTGCGTCGCCTGCCGGATCGCGACCGGCATCGTCATTCCTCCGCTCAACCGAGCCACTTCTTCAACCTGGAGGAGAGCCTCCCGCTCTCCTTCGCGGTCTCCTCGCCAACGTACTGAGTGTAGTCGACGACGCGCCGGAAGGCCTCGGTCTCGGGCCAGAACGCGAAGCGGTAAAGCCACCGCCGAGGTGGCCCCTCGTCGAGCTCCGCGCGTTCGAGTCGGTAAGGACGCCCTTCGAACATGAGCGTCATCGACGGCGTCCAATCGGTTCGCTCGCGCGGCGAGGCGAGCACGAGCGCCCAGCCGCCGATTTCGTCATCGAGCACGTAGTCTCCGCCCGCGAGACGCCGCATCTGTCCGCGACTCCTATCCTTCCGGAGCTCGAGTGCGAGATCGGCCGCGGTCGGAAAGCGATCCGCCGGTTGCTTCTCCAGGCACTTGAGGACGACGCGATTCATCCAAATCGGAATCTCGGAACGGATCGCGCGCGGCGCGGGCGCCGGTTCGCGGGTGTGCGCGAGGGCAAGCGCCATCGCGCTGTCGGCGACGAAGGGAAGCCGGCCGGTCAGCAGTTCGAAGAAAACGACGCCTAACGAGTAGACGTCGCTCCTGCCATCGACGCGGTGTCCCTCGAACTGTTCGGGTGACATGTACTCCGGCGTTCCGACGACCATGCCGGTCGCCGTGATCGTCTTCATGTCGATTCCGACGCCGCGCGCAACGCCGAAGTCGAGCAGGCGGACCGATCCGTCCGTCGTGATCATCACGTTGTGAGGCTTCACGTCACGGTGGATCACTCCATGCCGATGCGCCTCGTCGAGCGCATCGGCGACCGCGGCGCAGATTCGCGCCCCTTCGTCTGGCGCGAACGGTCCCAGCTCCCGCACGACCCGCCGCAGATTCTTCCCGTCGACGAACTCCGCGACGAAGTACATCTCGTCGTCCAGCAGACCTGACCCCGAAATCTTTGGAATCGACGGATGGCTGATCTTCGCCAGAACGCCGATCTCACGCCTGAAGCGCTCCGAGCCGCCCGGATCGTCCGCGGCGGCATGCAGGATCTTCAACGCCAGTTGCTCGCCCGACTCCCGGTCGCGCACGCGATAGACGCTCCCCATGCCGCCGCGACCGAGAAACGCCTCGATCTCGTACCGCCCCGCGTAGAGATGTCCATCTGCGTAGTCGGGGAGCCTGGCGCGCCCCGTCCGCGGAGAGACATCGGGCGTGCTCCGCTTCTCAGTCGAGAGCTCCGCAAGAGGAGTCGTGCGCGAGACGGTGATCTCGCCGCACACCGCACACACCTTTCCCTCTTCGAGCCCGTCGAACCCGCAGTTCGCGCAGATGGCCATGGGATTGGGTGATTGTAGTACCGCTGCCCTGCGAAAAGGCCGTCGTCGACGAACGTGACGATGTCGTAGATCGGGCGACTTCCGGCGAATCGGTCGTCAGCGTCCGCCATCGATGACGACGGCCACCGCGGTCGCCTGCCGAGGGTACGACTCCTTGACTGCTCCGTCGTACCAGGCGCTCACGGTCATTCCTTCGCCAAGCTCGGCGGATGACACGGGCCGCATCGTGCCGGCTTCGTCACGGTAAAGCACCGTCGCGGGCGAGATCGTCACGACGTCCTTCGCTGCGTCGGCCTCGACGAGGATGCGAAGCGGCTCGTCTCCATTCGCCGCCATGATCCTCGTGATCGTCCCGCGGATGTCGGCTGCACGTTCCGGAAGAACCGGAGGGTCGGCGACGGGCGTCACTCCTTCTGGCCCACCGGTCGTGGCACATGCCGCGAGGAGCAGAAACGCAATCGCCGAGATGAGAACGAAATGGGCAAGACGCACGACTCCTCCTGATCCAGCTGCTTCTAATCCTGCACGAGGGGAACGAACTCGGGATCGTCCTGGCGGTCACGCTCCCAGCTCAGGAAGTCCCAGTAGCCGCAGTGATGCTCTTCGGGATAGTTGCGACACGTCTGAGGTCGCACGTCGTAGATCGTGCAGCGTCGCGTGTCGGTGTCAAGGAAGCGGCAGACGCTGCCGTAGATCGCATCCTTCTGGTGGCGCAGTACGCGGTCACCATCGACAATCTTCGTGAATCGCTTCTTCGCGAACTCCTTGTCGATCCCGAAGTGCTTCCCGATGCGCTCGATCTCGCGCTCGGTGAGCTCGATCGCGGGGTAGCTGCAACAGTACGCAGGGCACTTCGCACAGTCATAATTCGGTTTCTTCGCCAAAACGCCGGACTCCTTACGGAAGGTTCGGGAGAGTCTAGACGAGAAAAGGCCATTTCGGATTTCGGATTTCGAATTTCGGATTTGAGATCTGGATCGATGCCACCAATCCTGTGCCTGGCGCCCCGCGAGGCCGTTCAAATCCGAAATCTGAAATCCGCAATCCGAAATCTCCACTACGATTGCCATGTGGATCCGCAACTCGTGTCCGCCCTCGAGACGCTCGCCCTCGCCCTCGGCCTCGGAATGCTCGTCGGGTTGCAGCGCGAGAGCGTGCACAGCAGGATCGCGGGGCTCCGGACGTTCGGCCTCGTCACCGTGACGGGGGCTCTGGCGGGGCTGCTGGCGCCGACGTTCGGCCCGTGGATCGCCGTCACCGCGCTCGTTGCGATCTCGTCATTCGCGATCCTCGGCAACATGTTGGCACTCCGCGATGGCGACATCGATCCAGGGACCACCACCGAGGTCGCCATGGCGCTGATGTGCCTCGTCGGGATCTACCTCTCGACGGGAGCGCGGCTCGAATCAGTCGTTCTGAGCGCCGCGATCGCCGTGCTGCTGCAGTTCAAATCGCGCGCGCGGCGAATCGTCGAGCAGCTCGGCGAGAAGGACATCGAGCACATCATCCGCTTCGCGCTCATCTCGCTCGTCGTCCTTCCCGTATTGCCCGATCGCGACTTCGGGCCATTCGACGTCTTCAATCTGCAGCGCACCTGGCTGATGGTCGTACTGATCGTCGGTCTCTCGCTCGGCGGGTACATCGCCTACAAGTTTCTTGGCGCAGGAGCAGGCGTACTGCTCGGTGGCCTTCTCGGCGGTGCGGTCTCGAGCACCGCGACCACGGTCAGCTACGCCCGCCGTTCGAAGGGCCAGGTGGAGTCGAGTGGTCTCGCAGCCGCGGTGATCCTCATCGCGTCGACCGTCGTCTGGGTGCGCGTGCTCGTCGAGATCGGCATCGTCGCACCAGGCTTCATCGCGTGGGCGCTCGGCCCTTTCGGCCTGCTGCTCGCAGTCGCGATCGGAATCTCGGCACTCGCATATCTCCGGCAGCGCAAGAGCGCTCCGGAGCTGCCAGAGCCGGAGAACCCGTCCGAGATGAAGTCCGCGTTGTTCTTCGCGTTGCTCTACGTCGTCGTCACGATCGCGGCGACCTGGGCTCAGCAGGCGTGGGGAGAGCCCGGGCTCTTTGCGGTCGCGCTGGTTGCCGGAATGACCGATGTCGACGCGATCACCCTCTCGACCTCCCAGCTCGTCGCCGGCGGACGGCTCGACGCAGACGAGGGGTGGAGAATCGTGATGGCTGCGGTGCTTGCGAACATGCTCTTCAAGCTGGGCGCCGTCGCGTTGATGGGAAGCCGCAGGCTTCTGGCACTCGTCGCATCCGCGTCTGCCGTCGTGATCGCGGCGGGAGTCGCCACGATCGCATTCTGGCCGTAGGATTGACGGGATGAAGCTCGCGTCTGCCGGCATCTCGACTGCCCTCCTCGCCGTGACGATTGCCGTCGCAGGATGTTCCGCGGGAGACGACGGGCCGAAGGAGGCTCGGATGAACGAGAGCCCCATGCTCCACGATGACGATGCGGTGTTTGCCGAAGAGCGCCGTCGCATGGTCGAGACTCAGCTCGCAGCGCGCGACATCCGCGATCCGAAGGTGCTCGCGGCGATGAAGCGGGTTCCGCGTCACTTGTTCGTTCCGGAGAACGAACGCCGCTACGCATACGGCGACGGGCCGTTGCCGATCGGACAGGGACAAACGATCTCGCAGCCCTACATCGTCGCCTACATGACGCAGGCGCTCGAGCTGCAGCCTGGTGATCGAGTGCTCGAAGTCGGCACGGGCTCGGGCTACCAGGCAGCAGTACTCGCGGAGCTCGTGAAGGAGGTCTACACGATCGAGATCCTCCCCGAGCTCGCGCGCCGCGCCGAGCTCGTCCTCATTGAGCTCGGCTTCACGAACGTCTACGTTCGCGCCGGCGACGGCTATCGCGGCTGGCCCGGCAAGGATCCGTTCGACGCGATCATCGTGACCGCCGCCCCCGATCACATCCCCCAGCCGCTCATCGACCAGCTCAAGGTCGGTGGCAAGCTCGTCATCCCGGTGGGCGCGTGGGACCAGGAGATGTTGATCATCACCAAGACCGACAAAGGCGTGCTCGAGCGGCGCACGATCGGTGTCCGTTTCGTGCCGATGACGGGAGAAGCACAGAAGCCGTAACGCGGAACGCGAAACGCGGAACGCGGAATGCGGAATGCGAAATGTGAAACGCGGAACGCGAAACGCAAAACGGGATATGCAAATCGGACCGAAGGCAGAGTGCGAACCGAAATGGAGAACGTCGAATGAAGAATGAGGAATGAAGAAAGTGACGGGCCGATTCGAGCCCGAACCGCTTTTCTTCATTCTCCGTTCTTCATTCGAGAATCTCCATTCCGTTCTTCATTCCTCGTTTCGCATTCCGCGTTCCGCGTTTCGCGTTCCTCCTCCTCCGCCATCGCCGCAAGGCGTGCGCGGTCGCGCCGCATGCGCGCCGCCGTCGCCCAGGTCGCGAGCAGCGTGATCGCTCCCCAAAGGACGAGCGAGCTCGTGAGCAGGGGAACCCATCGGTTCCAGAAACTGCGCCGCCGCCAGAATCTCTCCTCCGCACGGTAGATCGACATGCCGGTCACGCGCACGAACGCGTGCTCGAATGGTGCCCCGTCGCGCACGCGCGACAGTACTCCTGCGACGCTATCGCTCCCTTCGCGCTGCAACAGGTCGTTCACGAACGCGCCGGAAAGCGCGTAGGCGCGTCCGACTGCCGGCTCTCCCTCGCCGAACATCTCGTCAATCCTCGCGAATGAGCGCGCACCTCCTCGCGCGAGCGTCAACGTAACCATCGATCGATCAGTTAGGCCCCACGTGCCGCCCGCAACGGTCGCCACGCCTTCGTTGAACCAGCGAGGAACATCGTGTCCTCCTGCCGCCCGATGGACGAGCACGTGCGCGATCTCGTGCCGCATGAGCTCCTCCATCCCGTCGATCGGATATCGCACCGCGCGCTGCGGAAAGACGACGATGAAGCTCTCCTCCGGCACGGCGTAGCCGGAGATCCACGACGGGGTGCGCTTCGCGAGCGGCGAGCTTTCCGGCGCGACGAGCACGAGTATCGGCGCTCCCGCATCGTTCAGGCCGACGAGATCCATGACCGAATCGAAGCGGCGCGGATCGCCTGCGCGGATTCCCGCGGCCACGCGCTCCATTCCTTCACCCGCACGCACGTCGAGTGTGACGCTGGCAATCGCCGGCGCGGCAAGCGCCACGAGAACGAGAAGCGAGGCCGCCTCCGCGAATCGAGAACTACGAATTGAGAATCGAGAAATCGCCCCGACCGCAGCGGTGGCGGCGCAGCGAAGCAGCTTCGGCCATCCGCTCGCCCGACTCAGCATCTTTCGATTCTCGATTCTCAATTCGCCTCACTCCGGCCGCCCGATCTCCCACACCTCACCGAGTGTCGCATAGAGCGATCCCCCAAGCCGTGCCACCGGATCGACTTTGCGCGGATCGACCTTCCCATCGGTCAGCACCGCATCGTCGACGTGAAGGAGCACGACCTCCGCGAGGATGATCGACGTGGCGAGCTCCGGCTTCCCGACTTTCACGACCTGGAGCGCACGGCATTCGAACGCGACCGGGCATTCGCCGACGCGCGGAGGTCGTACGATCGTCGACGGCAAGCGCGTCAGCCCCGTGACGTCGAACTCGCTCACATCGGGCGCGTACTCCGCCGAGCTTTTCACCATCGCCTCGGCGATGCGTCGCGGCACGACGTTGATCACCAGCTCGCCGTTCGCTTCGACGTTTCGAGTCGTGTCCTTCATCGCGCCACCCCGCTTCGGCCCGACGGCAACCGAGAGCACCGGCGGTGTCGACGAGACTCCGTTGAAGTAGGAGAACGGCGCGAGGTTCACGACCCCATCCTCCGATTCCGTCGAGACGAATGCGATCGGCCGCGGCAGCACGGTCGCCGTCATCCATGCATAACGCTCGCGCGTCGAGAACTGATTGAGATCGATCTCCATGCGGACCTCCCCATCTCGCTCATGCTTCGGTTGAAACTCGAATCGACTCGAGTTAAGGACGAGCGACTCGAAGTGAGAACGTGGCCTGATGAACGTTGAACCCGGGCCCCACCGGCGACATACCACCATCGATGACCAAAGGACGAAAGGGCGCACGCCAATACCAAGTCGAGACTATCGCAGCGGAAAAAAGCCTCGGGCGGGGGTTTCTGGGTTCATCGTTCATCGTTCAACGTTCTCACTTCGGCCTCTGTCCTTTAACCTCAAACCATCGCGTGTCACCCCTTACCGAATGGCGGGCTGCGTCAGCCCGGCGGGAACCAGTATGATCCGTCCGGGCCTCGCATCGCGTGAACTCCAGCTTCCTCACGTTCGAGTCGGTCGACGGGATCGACCTCGTCATCGCCGACTATCGCGGCTGTATGCCGGACGAGTTTCTGCGCCGCCTCCGCGTCGTGAGCGACTGGGTCGTGCAGCAGCCACCTCGCTCCGTGCTCATCATTACGCTCGTGAAGGGGATCGTCTACGACCCCGGAGCGATGCGCGAGCTCGTCGCAATGCTTCGCGAAACAAAACCCCACGTGCGCGCGAGCGCCGTCGTCGGCCTTGGGCATCTCACGCTGCTGATTCGTGTAATCAATCATCTCTCGGGGCGCGGCCTGCAGGCGTTCGAATCGGTCGAAGAGGCGAAGCAGTGGCTCACCGAGCTCACGAAGCGCGCGCCGGCGGTTCGATCCGGCGACACGTCACGCCGGTGACTGCCGCCTCAGCTTCACGATCGCGCTGCCAACGAGAAAGAGCGCGAGGCCGATCAGCAGCGACGACGCGATCGCATTTGCCAGCACGACGTCGATCCCCTTCGCCGACGCGAAGCTCTGCATCGCGATGCGACCGAGCGCCCAGAGCGTGATCGTCAGCACGAAGGCCATCGGCAGGAGCGTGAAGGCGATCCTGCGTCGCGCCTCATGGAGCCAGGCCGAGATCGCAAGCAGCGTGAGCGCCGCGAGCAACTGGTTCGACGCGCCGAAGAGCGTCCAGAACTTCACCCAACTCCCCTCGGGCGCCACGGCGATGAACCAGACAGGAATCGCGACCGTCAGCAGCGTCGCGAACGCGGCGCCCGCCTTCGAGCGCCAGTTGAAGAGCTCCTGGATGATGTAACGACCGAGCCGTGTCGAAACGTCGAGCGTGTCGAAAACGAACGTCGAGAACGCCATCGCTCCAAACGTGATCGCAAAATTCCGGTGCTGCTCGCCAATGATCAGCGTCAGGAATTCGCCGATGCCGTTGCCGTAGATCGTTCCCGGCTTCAGTCCCTTCAGCTGATCGCTCGTCATGATCATCACCGTCACCAGCGCGATGAACGCCACGAATCCCTCGGCGAGCATCGCGCCGTAGCCGACCGGCCGGATGTGCGATTCGCGATCGACCTGCTTCGACGTCGTGCCGGAGCAGACGAGCCCGTGGAATCCGGAGCAGGCGCCGCATGCAATCGTCACGAAAAGGAAGGGGAAGAGCGTCCCCGTCATCCCGCCGATGTCGAATCCCTTGAACGCCGGCTGTTGAATGTCGTAGCCACCGAAAAAGACGCCGACGATCCCTAACGCGAGCGCCGTGTAGAGAATGAAACCGCCGAGGTAGCCGCGCGGCTGCAACAGAAGCCAGACCGGAACGACTGAGGCCACGGCGCAGTAGACGAGAATGAGAACGCCCCATGCCTTCACGTCCATGACGAAGAGCGTGGAGATCTTCGTGCCCACCCAGACGACGCCGAACGCCGCCGGAACGAAGATGACGGTCTGCAGCCAGAGGGGTGGCTTGAGGAAACGCTCGACGACTCCCATGACGAGCGAAAGGGTGAGGTACATGATGCTCGCCGCGGCGACCGCGCCGCCGGGATTGAAGGCGATCCTCGCCCCTTCGAGCTCCTCGGTTTTTCCGACGAAACTCGCCGCGGTGATGTCGGCGAAGGCGATGACGACGTAGATGAGGGCGATCCAGATGAAGGCCATCATCGCGAGCCCCGCGTGCGACCCGAGGTGGTCGCGCGTGATCTCGGCGACGGAGCGCGCGCCGGGCCTGACCGAAGCGGCGAGCGCCGAAAAGTCGTGCACCGCGCCGATCAGAATCACGCCTAACGCAATCCAGAGGAGACACGGAAGCCAGCCGAACGCCTGACAGGCGATGATCGGACCCGCGATCGGCCCCGCGGCCGCGATCGCCGAGAAATGCTGCCCAAAGAGGTAGAACGGCTTCGTCGGTACGAAGTCGATGCCGTCGTTCACGTCGCGCGCCGGCGTCGAGCGCGCGTCGTCGAGCGCGAACTGCCGCTCGATCCAACGCCCATAGATCACGTACCCCGTACCAAGGACGGCGAGGAAGAGCAGCGCTAGCAATGTAAGGCTCATAGGTAGGCGATATTCAATCGGAAACGCGCGACAAAGGCGAGAGGCTTCGAGGATCGAAGGGCACGGCTTCACCTCTCCAACACAGAAGAGGTAATTCGGCATGCTCTTCGGGACGAGACTCGACGACGAAGTTAGGTTCCAGCTGGCCCAGGTCAGTTCCCAACGGTGACGAGGAAGTCGCTTCCGGCCGCAACCCTGGGAAGGGCGTTCGCAGCGGGAATGTAAAAGTAGTCGATCGTGATGTTTTTGGCGTGGTTCTCGGTCCAACTCATCGGAGCGAAGATGAACGAGACCTGAGCGCTTGCGACGATGTCCCGAACCGCGATCTCGCCGGGCGCCAGGAACAGGGGGCGGCCCCCGCGGTGGCGGAGGTGCTGGCTCAGGACGTTCAGCGGCACGACGATATCGCCGATCGAGAGCGACACGAACCCCTTCGATTCTCTCGCCTCCGGGGAAAGGGAAACGTTGAAGCTTCGCACCGGCGCGGACGGATACTCGATATTGAACGGTTCGTCATCGCGGAGGTGCGGCTGCCTCAGCATGAGGAGCGGCGCACCAGCCGAGACGACGGAGACGACTTCGCCCGCCGCATGCCGCTGCTTGTAGCTGAAGGATCCATCCGCCGCGAGTTGTGCCGATTCGAGACGCCTCCCATCCGCGCTGTACCAGGTGACGTTTCCTCCTCCAACGGCCGGATGAAACACCCGCCCCGTTCGCGCCTTTGCT
>JACPDH010000119.1 GCA_016184115.1 Acidobacteriota bacterium
CCGAAACGTTCTCTCGCCGTTTGTCATGAAGAGGTGCAGGGACGATTCGACGCGATGATGAGGACAGCGGGATCGATCGAGAGGAGACGCGCTGCGCGAGCAACTCTCTCGCGCCCGATCGCGGCGTGGCTGGCCGGGTTGCCCGTGACCCTGGTCGATCTGAGCATCGCCGGAGCGCGCGTCGAGCACGACTCAGCCCTCGGCATCCGCCGCGAGCTCAAGCTGCGATTCGCCGTCGACGGCACGACACTCGTGCTGTCGTGCGTCGTGCTTCGCTGTCGCCTTCAGCGCAGCGCCGCGCGGCCTGGAGCCGCGGCCTATTCGTCCGGCCTTCGCTTTGTCGCGACCGACGAACCTTCGCGGGTTGTGCTCAGATCGTTGATCGTTGGGGCGGTCGGAGGTCAGCTGCCCGATTCCGTGGATGGATCCCTCCCCGTGACCGGCGTATGAAGATCGGATCCGATCTCGTACAATACCGCTACGAAGGAATCCGAATGGAACGCCAGAGCCCCGGGTACAAAGGGAAGATTCTCGTCATTGACGACAGCGAAACCGCACTTTCGATCGCGCGGCGAACGCTCGAAGCGGCCGGATATACGGTGCTGACATCGAACTCCGCGCTGCGGCTACCCGCGATCGTCCACGCCGAAAAGCCTGATCTGATCCTGCTCGACGTCGAGATGCCGGCGTTGCGCGGCGATCAGGTGCTCGAACTGACAAAACTTTTCGACTTTCTCCAGAAGAGCCCGATCGTCCTGCACTCCTCGAAGCCGGAGGAAGAGCTCAAGGAGCTCGTGGGGAGGTCGGGAGCGAGCGGCTACATCAAGAAGACGTCAAACAGCATCAACTTCATCAGCCAGGTCGAAGAGTGGCTCAAGTCGACCCGGGGGTGAGATTCGGGTCGGGCACGATGCGCGCGGCAGCCGCCCCGGTCGGCTGACGCTCCGGAGCGCGTGCATGCATCGGCTGCGACCCCGCTGAAACTGTCGTGAGCGGTCTTCTTCAAAGTAGCGGCAGCATCGTTGCCGGGCTCCCCGGGATTCTCGACGGAGCCGCGGCCATCTGTGCGCTCGTCATGGCGGCGCTGATCCTCCGCCGCCACCGGCACTCGTTGTTCGGGCCGCGCTTCGCGCTGGTGCTCCTGCTCGCGGCTGGATGGCTCCTCTGCTTCGGTGCCATGCACTGGGTCGGCGACGAAGCGAAAGCGGAGAGTTGGACTCACGTCGGGCTTCTCTTCGCGACTTTTCTGCCGGTTGCGCTCTACGGCTTCACCGAGATGCTGATCTCGCGGCGCTGGGTTGCGCAGGCGGTGATGGCCTGCGCGATCGCTGCAGCGCTCGTAATCGCGTGGCTTGGCTTCGGAACGGATCTGATCGTGCGCGGCTTCCATCATTACGATTGGGGACGCTTCCCGGCCGCGGGGCCCGCGCTCCCCTTGTTTCTTTCATTCACGCTCGTGATGCTGGCCGTTGGCACTGGAGTCGTCATCCAGCGTCGCCGGCTCGAGGTGAACGCGGTACGGCGCGCGGAGTACGCCTCGATCGCGACGATCTTCGGAATCGGTGCTTGCGCAGCACTCGATTTTCTGCCGGCATTTGGCGTGCCTCTCTTTCCGGTCGGCTGGCTCGCGATCACGGCATTCGGGGCACAGGCATTCATCCGCGACACGGCACGGCGCCTGTTTCCGGTCAACCTCGCGACTGCGGCCAATCTGATCGTCGACGCGATGGCCGACGGCGTGATCGTGATCGATCGCGACGGGCGCATTCAGCTCGTGAACCACGCCGTCGAATCGCTGTTCGGATTCAGCGAGGACGAACTGCGGGGTGAGGCGCTGGAACGCCTGTTGGAGAAGGAGGAGATCAACTCATCGCGAAGCGATCGCGTGCGCGCGTTGATGCACGGTGGAGTCGTGAGGGAAATCGAGCGCGTATTTCGCGCTCGCGACGGATCGACCATCCCGGTCAGCGTGTCGATGGCAGCGTTCAGCGACGGCGCCGGTGCGAGTGGGATGGTCATCGTTCTTCGCGACATCAGGGAGCGGCGTAAGGCCGAGGCGAGCCTTCGCGAAACGAGCTCACTGCTGCGGTCGACACTCGACTCGACTGGAGACTGCATCCTCGTTCTCGACAACGACGGTCGGATCGTCTCGTATAACCAGCGATTCGCAGACGCATGGCAGATTCCGAAGCGCGTGCTCGACCGTGGTCGCGGCGAGGAGCTGATCCGGACGATTCTCGACACTCTCCTCGCGCCTGACGCGTTCCTCGATGCGCTGATGCGCGCGAGTACGCTCGGCACCGAGCAGAGCTTCGACGTGGTCGAATTGAAAGACGGGCGCGTTTTCGAGCGCGTGTCGATCGCGCGGATTCTCGACGGCGTCGTCGTCGGGCGCGTCTGGAGCTTTCGCGAGGTGACCGAGCGTAGACGTGCCGAGGCGACGATCGAGGCGTCGGAGCGTCGCTATCGCCAGCTCTTCGAGCGGAACGCCGCGGCGGTGTATCGCGCCTCGATCGACGGCGTGATCCTCGACTGCAACGACGCCTTCGCCCGGATCGTGAGACTCGATTCGCGGGAACGCGTCGTCGGACGTACGTTCTCCGAGCTTTTCTTCGAGACGGCGGAGCGCGCTGCGATCGTCGAGACGCTTCGCGATGGCGGTTCGCTGACCGGCGTCGAGCTTGCACTCACCCGCCAGGATGGATCGCGCGTCTGGATTCTCGAGAACGTCACGATGATCCACGACGGCGGTGTCGACGTCGTCGAAGGGACGATGGTCGACATCAGCACGCTCAAGCTCGCCGAGGAACAGATGGAGTTCCAGGCCTACCACGACGTGCTGACGCTGCTCCCTAACCGCCGGATGTTCACCGACCGTCTTGCCGTGTCGATCGCGCAAAACCGGCGCTCGGGCACGGTTCTCGCCGTGATGTTCCTCGACATCGACCACTTCAAGACGATCAACGACACGCTCGGCCACACGACAGGCGATGAGCTGCTCCTCATCGTCGCCGACCGTCTTCGTGCTGCGGTGCGCGAGGAAGACACCGTGGCGCGTCTTGGCGGCGACGAATTCACGCTCCTCGTCGGTGGACTTCGAGAGATCGAGGATGCGGCGCGAGTCGCGGAGAAGGTGCTCCAGGCGTTTCAGGAGCCGCTGCGTCTCGGTGGGCGCGAGCTCGTGGTCACGGCGAGCGTCGGTGTCGCGCTCTTTCCCGAGGATGGCAACGACGCCGAGACGCTGCTCCGGAATGCCGACGATGCGCTCTATCGCGCCAAGGAACTGGGGCGCGACAACTTCCAGCTCTGTACCCCTCAGCTCAAGCTTCTCACGATGGAGAGGCTCTCGCTCGAGTCGCGCCTTCGCGGCGCGGTCGAGCGAGGCGAGCTGGAGCTCTACTACCAGCCGCTGCTTCGCCTCGATACGGGCGAGATCTCCGGCTTCGAGGCGCTCCTTCGATGGAATCACCCCGAACGGGGACTGCTCTTGCCCGACTCGTTCATTTCGCTCGCGGAAGAGAGCCGCCTCATCATTCCGATCGGGAGCTGGGTGCTGAACGAGGCGCTGGGGCTCGTCAAATCGATCGGAAGAATCGGAGGCGACATGCCGCGCATGTCGGTGAATCTCTCGGCGCGCCAGCTGCAGCGAACCGAGTTTCCCGACGTCGTCGCCCGGGCCCTCGAGCGCGCCGGAGTCGAGCCTTCGGTTCTCGAGCTCGAAGTGACCGAGAGCGCTGCGTTCGAGAACACCGAAGCGAGCATCGCGACATTGAATCGGCTTCGCGAGATGGGGGTCTCGATCGCGATCGACGACTTCGGTACGGGATACTCATCGCTCACGCACCTCAAGTACATGCCGATCGATTGTGTGAAGATCGACCGTTCATTCATCCGTGATCTCGTGATCGACCCGAGCGACGCCGCGATCGTCACCTCCGTCATCAACATCGCCCGCATGCTCAAGCTGCGCGTCGTCGCGGAAGGCGTGGAGACGAAGGAACAGGTGCGGTTCCTGAAAGAGAGGAGATGCTACGAGATGCAGGGCCTGCTCTTCAGTGGGCCGGTTCGCGGCGACGTGCTTCGCGCAATGCTGGCCGAGGATCGTCAGAGGAGTGGGCTCGATCCCGAGTTCCTTCTCGCGATCTGATCCGCGTCAGCCGCGAACCGTTGTGATACCGGCGAAGAGCCCCATTCTCGTCCAGTCGCGGAACCACGCGAAGAGCTCGGTCTCCGAGAGCGAAGGCCGAAGCGGGGCGAGCCTCTCGACCGCATCCGACAGTGTGAGTCCTTCGTGAAGTGCGGAGAGCAATGTCCATTCCCGCTTGCTCAGCGCGACCTGCCTCACCGAAAGCTCGTTGCGAAAGACGAGCAGGAACCTGGGATTCTTACGAAGCGACCCATGCGCCTCATTGCGCTTCACCGCTTGGAGGTAATCGTCAACGGGATAGTCGAGCCGGAGCAGGCGCATCGCATGGATCGCTTGGAAGCGCGCTTCGGGCCACGCCTCCGGTGCGATCGTGGCGATCGTGTCGCCGTCGAGCAGCTCGTCGCCCGGTGCATCGAACACCTGGGTGATCGCGAGCTCGAATCGTGCCAGATCCGCGAGGGCCGCGCGTCGCGGAAACCCGCTCGCCGATGCGATGTATTGAGGGAGATGGTCTCCCAGGCGGTTCAGTGTGTAACTTCGCGAAGGGAACGCCGCGACGTATCGCTCGACGAGACGGTGAAATCGCGAGTGCCCGAGGAGATGCGCGACGCCTGGGTAATCGAACTCGAGCGCTTCGACCATCCGCCAGAGATACATGTCGTGATAGATGGCGATCCTCCGTTCCGACGAGAGCGTCGCGGAGGGAAGGATGACGTCGCCGAGTCGATCGGCCGCGATCTCGCGACGCGCGGGTTCCGACTCGAGCGCATCGCGCACACTTCCTGGGCGCGTGACGACTTCGAGCATCCAGCGCTGTACGCGATCGAGTGCCGGCTCAGAGTGCACCGGCGACCTCACTTTCCGGGCGCGCTCGCGCGTCACGGTAGCGGAGCGCCTTGCGTGCCTCGGCGTGTACGACGTCAAACGACGGGATGTTCGCGTCCCATTCGAGGAGCGTCGACACCGAACCCGTGCGTCCGACGGCATGCTGGTACAGATTCCACACCTCGTCGATCACGTGATCGTCGTGCGTGTCGATAATGTGCGTCCCGTTATTCGTGTGCCCGGCGAGGTGATATTGCACGACGCGGTCCGCGGGGATCGCGTCGATGTAAGCGACCAGATCGAAGCCGTGGTTGAACGAGCTCACGTAGACGTTGTTCACGTCGAGGAGTAATCCGCAATCAGCTTCGTTGGCGAGCCGCGCGAGAAACTCGTGCTCCGGCATCGACGAGCGCGCGAACTCGAGATACGACGAGGGATTCTCGAGCACGAGTGGTCGTTCCAGGTAGTCGGATACTTCGCGGACGCGCGTGGCGACGTGCCGGAGTGTCGCCTCGTCATACGGCAGAGGAAGCAGGTCGTGCGTGTTCCGCCCACTCACGCCGGTCCAGCAGAGGTGATCGGATACCCACACGGCGCGCGTGCGTGACGCGAGAGCCTTGACCTTCGCGAGATAGTTGAAGTCGAGTGGATCGGTGCTTCCAATCGAAAGCGACACACCATGAAGGACGATCGGGTAGCGCTCAGCCACTCGATCGAGCACCCACGCCGGGCGCCCGCCAGTGTCGAGGAAGTTCTCGGTCAGCGCTTCGAACCAATCGACCTCTGGCCATGTCGCAAGGATGTGGCTGAAGTGCGTCGTCCGGAGGCCGATGCCGATTCCGAGATCGGGTAGATCGAAACGTTTATTCATGTGCGGTATCGTGCCGGGCGGCCCCGCGGGGACAGGGCCGCCCGACGCGTCAACTGCCTTACTTCGCGGGTGCCTCGCCCTCGCCTTCGTGCGCCACCGGAACCTGGCATCCACCCTTGCCCTTGCACGTGTTCTTGCCGGCGCAGCCGTTGTCCCCGGTCTTGCAGCCGCCGAGTGACTTGCACTCGTTCTGTCCCTTGCATGCGTGCTTGGCCTCGGCCGAGGCGCATCCGCCCTTGCCCTTGCACGTGTTCTTGCCGGCACAGCCGTTGTCGCCCGACTTGCAGCCGCCCTTGCCTTTACAGTCGTTGTGGCCCTTACAGATGTGCTTATCGGCGGCCGCCTTGCAACCATCCTTTCCGCTACAGCCGTTCTTGCCGCAGCCGTTCTTGTCCTTCGTGTCGTCGACTTTGATCGTCGACGAGACGGACGACTTGCTGTCGGCAGAGTTGAGCTCGCTCAGCGCCAGGTCGCGCGCCGACTGTGCCGCGCGAAGCTGGCTTCCCGAAACGAGACCGGCGACCGCGCCGCTGATAACGAGAAACTTCCGGATATCCTTGCCATTCATGAGACGTTCTCCTCCTCTTGCGGACCAGCCTCATGGCCGGCGCCGCGGTTGTTTCCCAAGAATTCGGTGTGCGCTAACTTTACGGGATACGGAGAAGTGTGGCGCCTGATTGCACCGTAGACGAATCGCTCCGTCACGGTTTTGTAACGGAGGCGCAAGGGGCTCAACTCGAGGGAGTTTTGGCAAGAAGCGGGGTGCAAGAAACGCTTCTCGCGTCAGCGCGAGGTGGCCAGCCGCACGTAGCCGCCGGCCAATGTCTTCTTCAAGTACGCACCCGTCGCGCTGCCTCGGATTTTCGCAACGGCTTCGGGCGTCCCTTCGGCAACGATCGATCCACCTTCGTCGCCCCCTTCGGGACCGAGGTCGATGACCCAATCGGCGGTCTTGATCACGTCGAGGTTGTGCTCGATGACGACGACGGTGTTTCCCTTGTCGACGAGACCGTGAAGAAGTTGCAGGAGTCGCGAAACGTCGTCGAAGTGAAGGCCCGTCGTTGGCTCGTCGAGGATGTAGAGCGTCTTGCCCGTCGAGCGCTTGGCGAGCTCGCGTGCGAGCTTGACGCGCTGTGCCTCGCCTCCGGAGAGCGTCGTCGACGATTGCCCTAAGCGAATATAGCCAAGGCCGACTTCGTCGAGAGTCTCGAGGATCCGGTGGATCTTCGGGATGTTGCGGAAGATCTCGAGCGCATGCTCGACGGTCATCGCGAGGATATCGGCGATCGACGCACCCTTGTACGTCACTTGCAACGTCTCCCGGTTGTAGCGGCGCCCCGCGCAGACGTCGCAGGTCACGTAGATGTCGGGGAGGAAGTGCATCTCGATCTTGTTCTGGCCGTCCCCTTTACATGCCTCGCAGCGGCCTCCCTTCACGTTGAACGAGAAGCGTCCCGGGCCGTAGCCGCGCATGCGGGCCTCGGGGGTCATCGACATCAGATTGCGGATCTCGGTGAACAGGTTCGCATACGTCGCCGGGTTCGAGCGCGGCGTGCGGCCGATCGGCGACTGGTCGATGTCGATCACCTTGTCGATGTGGTCGAGTCCCGAGATCGAATCGTGCGCACCCGGAACGAGCGACGACTCGTTGATCCGGCGCGACAGCGCCGCGAACAGGATGTCGTTCACGAGCGTCGATTTGCCCGAGCCCGACACTCCTGTGACCGCGACCATGAGGCCGATTGGAAAGCGGACGTCGATGCCGCGAAGGTTGTTTTCTTTCGCGCCGTGCACGACGAGCTCGCGTCCGTCAGGCTTACGACGCGCCGGAGGGATTGCGATCGACTTCTCTCCCGAAAGGTACTTTGCGGTGAGCGAGCGCTCGAATTTGACGATGGCGTCGATCGTTCCTTCCGCGACGACTTCGCCGCCGTGCTCGCCCGCGCGGGGGCCGAGGTCGATGACGTGGTCCGCGGCGTGGATCGTCTCCTCGTCGTGCTCGACCACGATCACGGTATTGCCGATGTCTCGGAGGTTCTCGAGAGCGTCGAGGAGTTGGCGGTTGTCGCGCTGGTGGAGTCCGATTGACGGCTCGTCGAGGACGTAGAGAACTCCCATCAGTTTCGAGCCGATCTGCGTCGCAAGGCGAATGCGCTGGCCCTCGCCTCCCGAGAGCGTCGCCGAAGCGCGGTCGAGCGTCAGGTAGCCGACGCCGACGGCGTTGAGGAACCGCAACCGGTCGCGAATCTCCTTGAGGATCTTGCCGGCGATGATCTCCTCGCGCTCGCCTAACGCCAGTGCGTCGAAGAAGCTTTGCGAGTCACGCAGCGAGCGCACGACGACTTCGTCGATCGATTTGCCTGCGACCTTCACCGCGAGCGCTTCCTTCTTGAGGCGCCGCCCGCCGCACGCGGTGCAGCGGCGCGCCGTCATGAACTTCTCGATCTCCTCGCGCATGTCGTCGGACGCTTCTTTGTGCCGCCGCGTCAGCATCGGAACGAGCCCTTCGTACTCCGACGTGTAGTTGTACTCGCTCGATTCGCCTGTGAACTTGAATTTGATCTTGTCGTCCGTGCCGTAGAGGATCGCGTTTTGCCCACGGTCAGGTAGCTTCGACCAGGGAACGTCGAGCTTGAATTTGTAGTGCCTTGCGAGCTGCTCGATCTGCTTCGTGCGCCAGTTGTCGGCCCCTTCGCGCCAGAGCGCGATCGCGCCATCGACGATCGACTTGTCAGGGTTGGGGACGAGCTTCTCCACGTCGACCTCGAGAAAGACTCCAAGGCCGGCACAATCGGAGCAGGCACCGTACGGCGAGTTGAACGAAAAGAGGCGTGGCGCGAGCTCTCCGATCGACACGCCGCAATCGGGGCAGGCGTAATTCTGCGAGAGCAGCTCCTCTCGTCCATCGTCGGCGTAGAGGATCTTCACGAGGCCCTTCGCGACGCGCGCCGCAGTCTCGATCGAGTCGAAGAGGCGTTGCTCGATTCCTTCCTTCATCGCGAGCCGGTCGATGACGATGTCGATCGTGTGCTTCTTCTGCTTGTCGAGCGTCGGAGGGTCGGAAAGCTCGACCGCGTCGCCGTCGACGACGGCGCGCGTGAACCCTTCTTTGACCATCTGGAGCATCTGCTTGCGGTATTCACCCTTCTTGCCGCGGATGTACGGGGCGAGCACGGTGAACTTCGTTCCCACGGGAAGGCGCAACAGACGGTCAACCATCTGCTGGATCGTCTGCGGCCGGATCTCCTGACCGCACTGCGTGCAGTGCGGCACGCCGACCGACGCGTAGAGAAGGCGAAGATAGTCGTAGATCTCCGTGACCGTGCCGACGGTCGAGCGCGGATTTTTCGACGTCGTCTTCTGTTCGATCGAGATCGCGGGCGAGAGCCCCTCGATCGCGTCGACGTCGGGCTTCTCCATCTGCTCCAGGAACTGGCGTGCGTAGGCCGAGAGTGACTCGACGTAGCGACGTTGCCCCTCGGCGAAGATCGTGTCGAAGGCAAGCGACGACTTGCCCGAGCCCGAAACACCCGTGATCACCACGAGCTTGTTGCGCGGGATGACGACGTCGATGTTCTTGAGGTTGTGCTCACGCGCACCGCGTATGACGATCGAATCCATGGAGTGCCTCGGGGACGCGCCGTGTGTCGAGCGACGCGGGTCGAGGGGGATTGTAGCGGAGAGAATCGGGAGAAACGCCCAACTCCACAATACGTAGGAAAGATTCACATTTCGTGAGCCTGCTCACACCCGGTCAATCTCGACCGGTTGATACTGAGCGATAATTCCCCAAAGTCCTCCTGCGGAGCGAAGCTGAAAATGTTGGCGTATCGGCGGCGGCTGTCTCTCGTGTCGTTGCTTGGACTGGCGATGCTCCTGCTCACGGGAGCGCGCGCGCCGGACTCAGCGCCCGAGTCGGTGCAGACCGGCAATCCGATACTGTTTGTTACGCAGGTGCCAGTGCCGGCCGACTTCACGACGATCGCTTCGGTCTTTGGCAACCATCAGGGTGACGTCGCTGGATCTGCGCGCGGTGGCGACCTCTGGATACGCTATCCCGACGGCACGACGAAGAACCTGACGAAGAACGCGGGTTTCGGCATGGATGGCATGCAGGGTGCGAATTCGATTGCGGTTCGCGAGCCAAGCGTTCACTGGAGCGGAACGAAAGCGCTTTTCTCCATGGTGATCGGTGCGCCGACGGAGCAGTACGTGTGGGCCACGTACTACTGGCAGATCTACGAGGTGTCGGGGTTGGCGAAGGATGACACGCCGGCGATCAAGCGCATCGAAACGCAGCCAGCTGAATTCAACAATGTGAGCCCGATCTACGGCACCGACGATCACATCATCTTTACCTCGGATCGCCCGCGAAACGGAGCTCGTCATCTCTACCCGCAGCTCGACGAGTACGAAGAGGCCGCAGTCGTATCGGGCCTGTGGAGTCTCGATCCGGCGACGGGCGAGCTCACGCTGCTCGACCATTCACCCTCGGGAGACTTCTCTCCTTCGCTCGATTCGTTCGGTCGGATCATCTTCACGCGCTGGGATCACCTCCAACGCGACCAGCAGGCCGATGCCGACGCGGTGGACGGGGGCGAGTACGGAACGTTCGACTTTGCCGACGAAACGGAAGGCGCGGCGCGGCTTCAGGCGCGGGTGGAGGTCTTCCCGGAGCCGCGCGACGATCGCGCCGATCTGCTCGCCGGCACGAATCTCGAAGGTCATTCGTTCAACCAGTTTTTCCCCTGGCAGGTCAACGAGGATGGCACGGAGCTCGAGACCATCAACCATGTAGGCCGGCATGAACTGCACGGGTACTTCAACCGCTCGATCAACGATGACGAAAACGTCGAGGAGTTCATCGACGACGGATCGGGTCGTTTCAATCAGCGTGAGATCGGCAATCTCCTTCAGCTCCGAGAAGATCCTTTGCGCGCAGGGAGCTACTTCGCAATCGACGCGCCGGAGTTCCGGACGCATGCATCGGGTCAGCTCGTCTCGTGTACGGCCCCCCCGGGATTGCCCGCGGACCAGATCTCGGTCACGTGGCTCACGCATCGCGACACTGCGAGCTACACCGGTGACGGAGAGACTCCTCCCTCGACGCACACCGGGCTCTATCGCAACCCCTTGCCACTCGCGAATGGGACGCTTCTCGTCGTCCATACGCCCGAGACGCGTCTCGACGTGAACACCGGCACGAGGGCGAATCCGAAGTCGCGCTACGCGCTGCGCATCAAGTCGGCAAAGAAGGCCGGCGATTACTGGGCCGCCGATCAGTCTCTTACGAACGGGTTCTCGAAGACGGTGTCCTACTACGACCCTGATGTGCTCGTGACCTACAGCGGCGAGTTGTGGGAGCTCGACCCGGTCGAGGTTAGGCCCCGGCCGCGGCCGGCGCGCCGGCTACCCGAGCTCGAGTCACCCGAGCTTAGCGCCTTCGCTTCCGAGGGAGTGTCGGTCTCTGCGCTCGAGGCGTACCTCGAGAAGAACGGGCTTGCACTTGTCGTCAGTCGCAACGTGACGACGCGCGATGCCGCCGACCGGCAGCAGCCATTCAATCTCAGGGTCGCGGGAACCGCGACGCAAACGAGTGGAGCATCGGGCAAGATCTACGACGTGAAATACCAACAGTTCTTTCAGGCGGATCAGATTCGCGGCATTGGAGGAGTTTCCGAGCCGCGCGAAGGCCGACGCGTCCTCGCCCGCGAGATGCACGACCCTGCAGCAAAGAACCCGGCTGGTGCGGATCGGCCCGCAGGCAGCGTGCAGATTGCAGCGGACGGATCGACTGCCGCATTCGTTCCCGCGCGGCGCGCGATGTCGTGGCAATTGACCGATCCAGCGGGTGTCGCGGTCGTGCGCGAGCGCTATTGGCTCACCTTCCAGCCCGGGGAGATCCGCGTATGCGCGTCATGTCATGGGCTCAACAGCCGCGATCAGGCTGGTCGCGGTCAGCCGGAGAATCCCCCGCTGGCGCTCCGCGAGATTCTCCGCTACTGGAAGAACGAGCTGCAGGGGCCGTTGCCGCGCCGCCGCGGAGCGCGACGCTGACGCGAGGGACGATTCGATGATTCAATCGGTGACAGACGCTCGTGTGGTGCTCTCGACCATTGGAAATGCCGACGATGCGAAGAGGGTCTCGAGGCTGCTCGTGGAGGAGCGGCTCGCGGCTTGTGTCAGCGCGATGCCGGTAGAGTCGTGCTACATGTGGGAGGGGAAACTCGCCGAGGATGCCGAACGACTACTCGTGATCAAGACGACTGCGGGGTCGCTCGCGGCGCTCGAGCGGAGACTTCGCGAATTGCATCCCTACGCCGTTCCCGAGTTCGTGGTCATCGAGCCGGAGTCGGTTGCGACTTCCTACCTCGCCTGGCTCGTGGAGTCGGTCAACGCGTAGCCCGGATGGCCCGACCCTAAGAGGAAGAGGCTGAAGTTGGAACGATGAACGATGAAGTTCGAACCCAGAAAGGGCCCCCGGCCGAGGGTTTCAGGGTTCAACATTCCTCGCTCTGCGTTCTAACTTCGAGCCTTTCGTCCGTAGGTTCAGGCCATCGGGGTTAGCCCGACCGACCGCGACCGAGACGATTGTGCGAGTCGCGGGCTACGTCGTGATTCTCCATGCGTGGAGTTTCGCGACCGGCGCGCGCGCGAGAAGATCGACCAGCGTCGCTCCTACCACGTCTTCGACGCCCGTGCCCCGCGGCATGTAGGCGACGAGCCATGCACGCGCGGAATCATCGCGGACCTTCACGCGGACTCCCCCGGTGATCGGAGTGTCGGCCGGGCCGAGTGCGTCGACGAGGAGTGGCTTTCCCTCGAGGTTGAATGGGCCGCGGAGTGATTCGTACGATTCGCCGGCGGCGCCTACGCGAAAGTGAAAGGGAGGCGCGAGATGTGCGACGTCCATCACACAGACGGGAACGGCGAGTGAAGCAGACAGACAATTGTTGATGTCGACGATCGGGCTGATGCGGGGCATCTCCTCGCCTTTGAGGAGTCGTCGGAGCAGCGCCTCGTTCGAAGGACGATAGCGTGTCGGGTCGGTGCCTGCCGTGCGGAAGAGCTTCCGGATTCCGCCCGCGGTCGGATCGGAAGAGAGTGTCTCGATGGTTAGGCGGGCGCGTGCGTCGTCGGTTACTGCGGCGCAGAGCGCGGTGAGGCGAGTCTCGTCTGACGCGATCGGTTCGAGATCGGCCCAAAGAAGCGCCCAACCTTCGAGTCTGTGCTCGCACGGCGGTGGGAAGGTGGTGGTCATGGCGGGCGCCATTATGCCAGCGCGAGGGAGCGTCTGGTTCGCGCCCGCTCGATCGCGGGGAGTCGGCCGGAGCTGGGTCGAGCAGCCAGCCAGAAGCCAGGACTCCCTCACGCCCAGGCGTCGAATTTCTTGTCGAACGGGATCTCGTGCTCCTCGAGAAACGGCTGAACGTCAAAGTAGTGCTGGAATCGCCCGCCACAGGCCGTGACGACCGCATTCGCATCCGTGTCGGGCGGAAGCGAGAGCGCCCGGAGAAGCGACTCGCGTGCAGTGAATGGAACGATGATCGTGATCGCAATGTCGTTGCCGAAGTGTTCCTGGGCGACGGGACTGAAATCGAAGAAGTCGAAGTGGACGGAGCCATCGGGGTTCACGAACACCGACGACACGGTCTGCTCGGGACCGCCGGTGAGCTTGGTCTCGGCAACTGGCTTGTCTTCCGCCATGACGGGCGTCCTCAATCGACACGGAGAATCGTATCGCCGGTTCCGTTGTCTGTCGAAGAGACGAATGGAATGACGGAACCGTCACCTGCCGTAACGGAGAAATCGACTTGCATGTTTCGAAGGTCGCCGAAGCGGGTGTCGCGGTCGCTGCCGATGAGCTCCTTGGCGATGCTCGTCAACAGAAGGAACTGGTTCGGGGCGAGGGCGTAGTCTTTGGATGCGGTCGCGGTCGTGGCCGCGAGCGCCGCTCCGTTGGCATAGCTGTAGCGGAGCGTGACACGCACGGTGGCGCTCTTTCCGGATGCCTCGACGAGGCCAAAATTGGTGCGGAACGTGCCCGGCCGCGCGGCAGAGATCGTCGAAAGCGCGGCATCGTCGATGCCACCGATACGGCGCGTGTCGCCCGGCTTGAGTGCGGCGCTCGTCGCGAGTGTCGGAACTCCTGTTCCGAATGTCGCAGCCTGGCCTTGCACGGTCGTGTAGGTTCTGCTCGACACGACAAAGTTGCCCGACGACGGCGTGATGATGATCTGTCCGACCGAATCGCCAACGACATTGAAGAGGTTCGCGACGACATCCGCGATGACGCGCGATTGCATCGATCCGAGCGTTACCGTCCGTTCGACCATCGAAGCGCCGCGCGGGTAGTAACGCGCGATCGCGGTTCCTCCCGCCGCCGACACATTCGTCAGTGAGAGATCGGTTCTGAAGTATGTGTTATTCGCGCCACGCAACACGCCCGCAATCGGGACGACCATCGTCTGCGTGCCGCTGTAGGCATACTGATGGCGCCAGTCAGAAACGGCCCAGGTGTCGCCGCTTTCCCGGTCGACCGGCGTGGCGAAGGCAACGAATCGTCCTGTCGACGCAGCGAAGTGGCGGAGCGTCGCCATGACGGCTCCCGAGGGAACCGTGTCGCTTCGAGAGACGAGCGCAAATGGGGCCAGGTCTTCGACTCGAGTCTCGAGCACCTGCCCGTTTGCGTTTCTGAACTCGATCTGCACCTTCGTCGGAAGGCCGATCGTCTCCTGGAGGTAGAGATTCGTGTGGCCGCTCGCGTCTTTGCGAAGTCCCGTCAGGACGAGAGTTCCGGGTGCGTCGGCGACGGGGGCGATGCCGCGGTCGGAACGAAACACCGGGATGACGGTTCCGTACGTTCCGGCGGCGTTGCTCGAGTTGATCACCGTGGCTGCAAGCGAGAGCTTGTCAATCTGGCTCGAACGTACCTGCAGCGTGCCGATCTCCGCGTCGGCACCGAACGTGCTCTGTGCGATGTCAGCGAGGCCGACTGGTTTGCCTGCCTGGACCGACGGAATGCTCGACTGTTGCGACGACGCGCCGCCGAGCGGGGTGTAATACATCACGAGATCGCCGATGTTTCCGCTCGGCAGTGTGCTCGTGATCGACAGGTCGGAGAGGAAGACGCCGACGCTTCCGGTGATGTGGCCGATGCCGGATACGAAGAGCGCAATCTGTCCTGCCTGCAATGGTGGGATGGCGGAGGGTGAGGTCGGAGGCGTGACGGTGTCGACCACGGTCACGAGACTGGCGGCGCTCGCCGAGCCATCCTCGGGTTGCACGCGACTGCCGGAGCTCGAGGCCCTGAAGACCAGCTCCATGCCACCCGACACGGAGCCGAGCGGTGCGCCGCCATCAGGCCTCTTGTCGCGGTCAATCGTGAAGCCGATGCTCTGATTCCCTCCTGGCGGTATCACGACGGAGAGTGCTCCGGGGGTCAACCACGGGACCTTCGAGACGACGGTGCCGTTGAGCGTTCCGGTGCCGCTATTTACGAACGTCGCCGATCCGCTCGCCGTGTCGACGACATCGACGCGATTTCTCTGCGGAGCAGCCTTGACGCTTCCGTTAGGCGCCGGCGCGACGAGGAGCTTGACTTCGACGATCTCGGAGGCCGCGAAGCTCCCGAAGGTGCCGAGCGGGACTTCCGACGATCCTGCGTAGACTCCTGCGGGCTGAGGCAATCCGGTGAGCGTCACGACCTGGCTCTTGCCTGGCGCCAGTGAGAACGTACTCGGACTTTGTGTGAAGAACGAGCCAAATTGGGTGAGCGTCGCGCTCCCGGAGGCTCCTCCAACGTTCGTGACGACGAACGAGTCGGTTGCGCCGCCGACGTTAGGATCCTGGACCATCCCGCGCGGGGGTGAGGTCACGGCGAGCTCCGCTCCCCGCGCGGCGATGGTGACCTGTTTCGTCGCGCTTGACGATCCGCACGCGGAATTCGATGTCTTGACGGCGTAGGTGCCGCTCGATGGGAATGTGATCGTCGCACTGCGCGTGGTGCCTCCCGTGATCGTTGCGGTCGTCGGCGACGTCGTCCAATTCCAGCCGGTCGTGTTCGGCGTGCAGCCCGTCGAGCTCGCTTCGAACGTAAGCGGCGCCCCACTGTCGCCCGTCGTCGGTCCGGTGATCGCGATCGTTGTCGGAACGTTGATCTCATAGAGGAACGCATCGTCGGCGTGGTATCGGAAGCTCTCTCCTGCCTGGTCTTTCTGATTGTTGAACGAGATCTGCGCTCCGATCGCGCCGGCAGGAGCCGTGACGACGGGCCCGGTAAGCGGAACCCACTGGTTCGCGGGCACACCGGAAGAATGCACGACGGCACCCGCGTCTACGCGCACGTGGGCGGAGCAATAGTCGTACGATGTCAGGTTCGACACCCAGACGAGGTACATGTACGCGTAACCCGATCGCAACTGTCCCGACGGGATCCGGACCTTGCCTCCCCAGGCGTACTGTTTCCCAGCGACGAGGCCGGTGATCGTCAGGCATTGTCGCAGGTCGACAGGTTCGTTCGCTCCCGCGCGCGCGTTGAGCACGACGACGGAGCCCGAAGACGACGAGTTGTTCGCGTCGACCTGACTGAAACTCGGAATGCTGAGGATCGGGTTCCAGAACGAGAAGTCAGTCGTGAAGCCGCCGTTGACGACCTGATTCGGCCCGTTCGCCTCCGGGAGCGCGATCACGCTCGTCGATGGTTGCGCGGCCGGCGCCCGAAGTGGCGATCGATCCTCAGCGCGTGCGAGATCGGCGATCAGAACGGCAAAGACGGCGAGGATTGACGCACGGCGGGCCGCGTTCATCGGAGCCTCCTGTGATTCGATGTTTGCAATATGCGGCTTTTGCGCCCGCGAGTCGAGTCAACGAAAGGTCGGGGAGGATGGGCTCCGACCGCGAGCGCGTGGAATGGTGCCCTTTCCGCGAAGCCGTTAGCCCCAATGGCCTGAACTCAAGGACGAAAGACTCGAAGTTAGAACGTAGAACGGTGAATGTTGAGCCCTGAAACCGCCGCACGGGGCACTCTTCTGGGTTCAAACTTCGCGTTCATCGTTCTAACTTCAGCCTCTTCCCCTTAAGATCAGGCCATCCGGGTTAAGCTGATGCCGATGACCGGCAACGACGCGACGACGAGTGGATTGGCTAGCGCGCCCGCGCCACCGGCCGAATCTGCGTCCCCACCGCCCCGTCGCCGTGGACTCACTCGACGAATCGCGACGATTCTCTTCCTGCTGGTCGCCGCCTTCGTTCTCTACGAATGGGTGACCTTCCCTGACGTCGCAGGCCTTCGCAAGAAGAACCCGACGACGACCGCATTCATGGAGCAGCGCCGCGCCCGGCTCCGGAGTGAGCGGAAGGGTGACGCCCTGAAGCAGCGATGGGTCGCGTACGACCGCATCTCTCCGAATCTGCGCCGCGCGGTGATCGTGTCGGAGGATTCCTCCTTCTACGAGCACGAAGGTGTCGACATCGACGAGTTGAAGAAGTCGTTCGAGACGAATCTCGAGAAGGGAAAGCTGGCGCGCGGTGGCTCGACGATCACGCAGCAGCTCGCGAAGAACCTCTACCTGTCTCCGTCGAAGAATCCGTGGCGCAAGGTCAAAGAGCTTCTGATTACGAGAGCGCTCGAGCGCGAGCTGAGCAAGAAGCGGATCCTGGAGATCTATTTGAACGTCGTGGAATTCGGCGAGCGGGTCTACGGCGCCGAAGCCGCTTCGCGTCACTATTTCAACAAGCCGGCAGCCGCACTCGCTCCGCAGGAGGCCGCACTACTGGCCGGCTGCCTTCCGAGTCCGCGCACGATGAATCCCGGGGCGCCTAACCGAAGGCTCCGCGCGCGGCAACGCATCATCCTCTCGCGCATGAATCGCTGGGGGCGTTACTTCGAGCAGCAGGTGTTGACCGCACCGCCCCCTCCGAACGCGGTGGAGGAGGTCGGTGAGGAGGAAGGCGCCGGCGAGCCCAGCGACGAGACGCTCCCGGAAGAGACCGAGACTGCGGAAACCGACGCGTCGGCGACGGACGCGACGGCGACGGACGCGACGGCGATCCCGCCAACGGAAACAGGGCCCGTTGCTACACCCGAGGAAGCGGCCCCGAAGCCCGTCGACGAGCCTCCCCTGGAACCACCTCCTCCCGGCGGGGTCTGACCGCAACGGCGTTGCGAGCAGGCCGGAGGGCAGATCGTGGCGGAGGCGTCCTCACCTCCGCGGCGGCGCGTGAGCGCCGCGCGCGCTTCCTTCACGTCCCTCCGTCGATGCGGCGCTCACGCGCCGCCGTAACGGCCAGAGGCCGTTACCACCAGGCAAGACGCCGTCAATTCGCGGTTTCTCGGTTCTCGAATCGCCGAGCCCGCGCTCCCTTCCCTCCCCATTTCGTGCGCGATATGCTTGCCGCACCATGTTTACGATCTCCGAAGTATTCGCACGAGAAATTCTCGATTCACGCGGCAATCCGACGATCGAAGTCGACGTGGTGCTCGACTCCGGCCTGTTAGGGCGGGCGGCGGTACCATCAGGTGCATCGACCGGAACGCGCGAGGCGCTCGAGCTTCGTGATGGCGACAAGGGGCGTTATCTCGGCAAGGGCGTGAGCAAGGCGGTCGATCACGTCAATTCCGACATCGCAAACGAAGTCGAAGGGATGGACGCGCGCGAGCAGTCGCTCATCGACCTCGTGATGCTCGAGCTCGATGGTACGGAGAACAAGGAAAAGCTCGGTGCGAACGCGATCCTCGGCGTTTCTCTCGCTGTGGCCCGCGCCGCGGCCGAGGCCTCCGGGCTTCCACTCTTCCAGTACCTCGGCGGGCCCGGCGCGAGGACGCTTCCCGTTCCGATGATGAACGTTATCAATGGCGGCGCACACGCCGACAACACGCTCGACTTTCAGGAGCTGATGATCGTTCCCGCGGGTCTTCCATCGTTCAGCGAAGCGCTCCGCGCCGGCGCGGAGACCTTTCACGCTCTCAAGAAGATCCTGAAGGACAAAGGACTCGTGACCGCTGTTGGCGACGAGGGAGGATTTGCGCCTAACGTGAAGTCGCCGGCGGAAGCGCTAGGTTACATCATGAGCGCGATCGAGAAGGCCGGATACAAGCCCGGAGAGCAGATTTACCTGGCGCTCGATGTCGCCGCGTCGGAGTTCTACAAGGACGGCGTCTACGACCTTCACGGCGAGGGACGCAAGCTGAAGGCGGCCGAGCTCGTCGCCTACTACCAGGAGCTTGCCGCGGCCTATCCGATCATCTCGATCGAGGACGGGATGGCGGAGGGGGATTGGGGCGGATGGAAGGCGCACACCGATGCGATGGGCGCGAGGGTTCAGCTCGTCGGTGACGACCTCTTCGTGACGAATACGAAGATCCTCGCTGAGGGAATCGCGAAGGGGATCACGAACGCGATCCTCGTCAAAGTGAATCAGATTGGTACGCTGACCGAGACATTCGACGCGGTGGAGATGGCGAAGCGCGCCGGGTATCGCGCGGTGATGTCGCATCGTTCGGGCGAGACCGAGGACTCGACGATCGCCGATCTCGCGGTGGCGACGAGTTGCGGACAGATCAAGACCGGCTCTGCCTCGCGCAGCGATCGCATGGCGAAGTACAACCAGCTGATCCGGATCGAAGAGGAGCTCGGGGACGCGGCTGTCTACGCAGGCAAGTCGATCTTCCGATCTCTCTGAGTGCAGTAGCGTCCGGGAGTCATTCGTTGATCACGGCCACGCGCCTTCACAAGCGCGTTGCCGTGTCGTATCGTCTCGATCTGCATCGAAAGGAGATCGCATGAGAATCAGAGTGCTTCTCGCGGCGCTAGCCGTCGCATTGTCGTCGCTCACTGCCGGGGCGGCCAGTTGGATTGTCGTGCCACACATGGGCGGCACTCTCGCGATCAACGAGGATCGCGTCGGCACTGTGTGGTATTCGTCGGAGGGAGAGCCGGCGGGCGCAACTCTTCGCATCCTCTACGAAGGAAACGCGGAGGGAAAGGTCGTGACCGGCGCCGAGGCGATGGCGGCGTGGAAGGCGATTCAGGACGATTCCGCACTCGCGAGCCGCTTCGTGTGGGTCTCGCACATGGAGGGGATGCTCGGTATTCCGCACCGGTCGATTCGGGCTCTATTCTTCGCCGCGGCAGAACCCTCGAAGCCCGCGAAACTTCGCATCATCCACGACATCGATACGAAGGTCGTTGAAGGTGCTGAAGCGGAGACGCTCTGGAAGAAACTAAGCGGTCCTCTGGTGATAGCGCCACCAACGAGCGTGCGTTGAACGGCTCCGCTTGAGTGACGTTTGAACGACGCAGGGACACGGCATGCCGTGCCGCTGCGCGTTGTCGTAAGTTGCGCGTCGGCTACGTCATCGACCGGATCGCCTCTTCGACGTTCTCCGGAGTCGGCAGAATCCCTTCGACGAGCATCCCTTCGGCCCACTGGAATTCGCCTTTCATGAAGCTCATCGCGACCTTGTAGCTCTGCTCGTCGTGATTGTGGAAGAGCGTCTCGAAGTTCCGTTCGATGCGGATCCGCGCCTCGCGACAGAAGTGATCCGCGAGGTCGTGTGCGTTCGCGGTGTCGCCACCCTTTTCCGCCTGATACTGTGCGTAGGTGATCGCGGCTGACATCGCGAAGAGGTCGGTGCCGATGTCGACGATGCGGAAGAGCGTGCGCTGCTTGCGCTCGAGCTTCGCCTGGTAGAGCGTCATCGCGTGGAAGATCGCGCGCGCGAGCTTTCGCGAGGTGGATTCGGCGAAACTCAGGTGCTTGCCGAGCTTGCCGAAGCGGCCGAAGTTCCCGCGACCCTTCGGAACGAAGAGTGTCGGATACCAGCCAGCATAATGCAGACCTGCCTTCGTGAGCGCAGGCAGTTTCTCGCCGAGCGTCGCATCGGGTTTCAGCATGATTCCCGCTCGCTTCATGTGCGGATCGACCGCTTCACGCGCGATGAAAAGGTGCTGGATCTCGGACGTCCCTTCGAAAATCCGGTTGATCCGCATGTCGCGCATGATCCGCTCGACCGGCCACGGCTTCTCCCCGCGTGCCTCGAGCGACTGTGCATTCTCGTAGCCGCGGCCTCCTCGGATTTGCACCAGCTTGTCGACGATCTGCCACGCGACCTCGGTGTTGAACAGCTTCGCCATCGCCGCTTCGAGTCGCAGGTCGACTTTCCCCGCGTCGGCAAGCCCGGAAGTCAGCCACGCGATCGACTCCTGCGCGAACGTGTGCGATGCCATCCATGCCAATTCGCTCGCGATCGCTTCGTGCTTGCCGATCGGGAGTCCCCACTGAACCCGCTCGTTCGACCAGTCGCGCGCGATCTGCAGCATGCGGCGCGAGCCTGCGGCGCACCCGGCCGGAATTGTGAGGCGTCCCGTGTTGAGCGTGATCAGCGCCAGCTTGAGGCCGAGTCCCTCGCCCCAGATGATGTTCTCTGCAGGGATGAAGACGTCCCTGAAGCTGAGCAGTGCGTTACCGATTCCGCGAAGGCCCATGAACTGGCAGCGATGGTCGACCTTGACTCCGGGAGAGCTCGTCTCGACTAGGAACGCGGTGATCTGCTTCTTCTCCTTGCCGCCGACGATCTTCGGCGGCGTCTGTGCCATGACGACGATCAACTCGGCGCGCGTGCCGTTCGTACACCAGAGCTTCTGACCGTTGAGGATCCATCCTTTACCGTCAGGCGACGGCGTGGCCGTCGTGCTCATCTTCGCAGGATCGGAGCCGACTCCCGGCTCGGTCAGCGCGAAGGCGGAGATCGCGCCGGCTGCGAGCTTCGGAAGCCATTTCTTCTTCTGCTCCGGGGTGCCGAATAGCTTCAGCGGCTGCGGTACGCCGATCGACTGATGCGCCGACACCCACGCGACCGTCGAACCGCACCACGTGGCAATCAACGCGATCGCGCGGTTGTAGTTCACCGCAGAGAAGCCGAGACCGCCGTACTCCTTCGGAATCTTCATCCCGAATGCGCCGAGTTGCTTCAGGCCATCGAGGATCGCCTGCGGGTACTCGCCTTCACTGTCGATCTTGTCGGCGTCGACGTTCTCCGCGAGGAAGCGCTCGAGCTTCGCAAGGAACTCGTCGCCGATCTTCTTGTCCTCCGCGCTCTGCTCAGGAAAGGGGCTGATGAGGTCGAGGTTGTACCGCCCCAGGAAGATGTCGCCGACGAACGAAGGCTTCTCCCATTCTGTCTCTCGACTTGCCTCGGCGACTTCCATTGCCTCTTCGGCGGCCTTCGTCTTCTGTTCGAGCTTCATACAGTTCTCCTGTCGTTGTCGGGGGCAAGCGAGAGACTGCCCAACGCATCCTGGATACGAATTCTCAAGATTATGAATGATTATTCATTCATGGGTCAACTCCCTTCGTTTTTGGTGGCCTCGGGGGAGCCCCGAGCGATCTGCTAAGCTTCCTCGCGCCCTGCGGCTCGAACGAAGGGCGATCCTGGAGGCCCCATGGCAAAGACGCACTTTGGAGAGCGCGAGCTCGAATCGGCGCTACTCGCGGAAGGGGGGCCGCTCGCAGCGCCTCGGCCGACCGTCGATCGAGAGAAGCTGCAGCACCATCTGCGGGAAGCGCTCAAGCTGCTTCACGTCGACCTCGATAACGAGAATTTGCGCGAGACTCCGCTTCGCTGGGCTCAATCGCTGATCACGCTGACGAGCGGTTACGACTACACCGACGTCGGCAAGTTGAGCACTCTCTTCCGGCAGGCATGCGAGAGCACGGACGATGGCTGCCAGAATCTCGTTGTGCTCGGAGGGACGTACAAGACGCTCTGCGCACATCACATTCTGCCGTTCTTCGGCAGATTCATCGTCGGCTACATCCCTAACAAACACATCATCGGTGCGTCGAAGATTCCGCGGATCGTCGAGGTGCACATGAGGAAGCTGCAATCACAAGAGCACCTCGCGCACGACGTGGCCGACACGATCGAAGCGATCCTCGACCCGCTCGGACTCGCGGTCTGGATGGGCGGGCGCCACCTCTGTATGGTGATGCGCGGAGTCGAGCAGGAATCGTCGTTCATGGAGACGAACGTTCTTCGCGGCGCGTTCCTGCGTGACGAAAAGACGCGCCATGAGTTCATGTCGATCGTGACCCGTCGCGGAGAGCAGGCGTAGGAGCGGTCGTGACGGTGACTGGATTCGGCCGATCACGCCGCGACGACACTCCGATCAGTGTGGAGGAGGCGCAGCGGCGCATCCTCGGGGCGATCGGACCGCTCGGGTCGGAGCTCGTCCC
>JACPDH010000120.1 GCA_016184115.1 Acidobacteriota bacterium
GAGGAGACTCGCCGCCCGATTGGCGTCGCGTGCGGTTAGGCGGTCGCGGCGCCGATTTCACGCGCGGGTCGGGTTCTGGCGCGAAACGGCGCCTCGGCGTGTCGGAGCCGTGTCGGGCGCGGTGATCGCGATCGATCGCGATGCGTGGCTTCGAGTGGGAAAGTTCGACGAGCGCTACCGGCTCTATTACGAGGAGATCGACTTCATGCGTGGCCTCGCGCGCGAGGGGCTCGCCGTGTTGTACGTCCCCTCGGCACGCTGTCAGCACATCTACGATCAGAGCGCGGCCGGGGGCGCGGAGCATCGTGAAAAGTTTGCGGAGTCCGAGGCGCTCTATCAGCAGAAATGGTTCGGCCCACTCCTCCCGCTGCTGAGGCTCGTCGGAGAGGGGCCGGGAATCGCGGCACCGCCGGCGCCTCCGCTCCGGGCAGACGACCAGATCAGCGTACCGCTTCCACCGCTTGCGCACGTCGTCGAGGTATCGCCTCTCGAATCGTTCGAGACGGCCGCGGGGCATTTTCCGATCTCGAGTGAGGCGCGATTCCCGGCCGAGGTCCGCGAGTCGTTTCACGGGGAGTCGCTCTTCGTGCGTGTGGTCGAGGAGGCGACGGGACGCGAGGTATCGCGCGGCCTGTTGCACGACTCCGCGTAGAATCAGAGGGCGATGGACAGACCGTCGGTCTCGATTGTCGTTCCCGCCTACAACGAGGCGTCGCGCATCGCGACAACGGTTGCGCGCATCAGCGGGTATTTCGCGCCGAGCGGCCTCACATGGGAGATCGTCGTCGTCGACGACGGCTCGACTGACGGCACCGCGGCGATTGTCGAGACGCTCGCGGCCCGCGATCCGTCGCTCCGCCTGCTCGTGAGCGAAGCGAACGCCGGCAAGGGGAGCGCGACCCGGCGCGGCGTACTCGAAGCACGCGGCGCGACGATCGCCTTCGTCGATGCCGATTTTCCGTACGAGACGCAGAGCCTGGGCGATGCCGTGGCGCTCGTACAGTCGGGCGTTGCGGAGATCGCGATCGGCTCGCGGACTGCGCGATCGGAGCCCGGCGACCCTTCGTACTCGCTCTCGCGCAGTGTGATCGGCAGGCTCATGTCTCTCGCGGTTCGCTCGTTTTTCGTCAGGCGCGGAATCTACGACGTGCAGTGCGGGCTGAAGGCGTTCGACGCCTCTGCTGCGGCAGTCCTGTTTGGCGATTCGCGCCTCTCGGGATTCGCGTTCGACGTCGAGATTCTCTACCTCGCCGACAAGTACGGCTACCGGATCGCGCGCGTGCCGGTGATGCCTCGGTCGCACGGCCGACGCCTGAATGTGACACGCGAGTCTCTCCGGATGGCGCGTGACCTGCTGTCGGTCTGGAAGAACGACCGACGCGGGCTTTACCGCTCTCCACGTCGCTGTCCCGTCTGCTTCTCGGCCGAAGTCTGGACCATTGCGCAGCTGGGCGAACGGGTGATCCGCGTCTGCCGACGCTGCCGGTGCCGATTCCTCAGTTCGTTTGCGTCGCGTTACGACGATGAAGCGGCGAGACCGCCGCTTCCCGCGTCGCCTCCCGCGAGAGCCGCATGGAAACTCGAAGACCTGACCCCTTCGGAACGAAGGATGCTGCCGCGGCGAGTCGGGCTGCTCCGCCGGCACGTCGCCCCGGGCGGGCGGGTGCTCGAGATCGGCGCTGGCTCCGGGAGGCTCGGAACGATGCTCGCAAAGGAGTTCGACTACGTCGGGATCGAGCTCTCGGACGAATCGTGCCGCGAGGCGCGGGCGCGCGGAGTCGAGGTCTACCGTGCCCGCCTTTCTTCGTTCGTCAATCTGGGTGCGCCGTTCGACGCGGTGACGATGTTCCGGGTCTTCGAGAATCTCGAGGACCCCCATGATGCTCTGGGAAAGGTGAGTGAGCTGCTCCGTCCGGGTGGGGTCCTCGCGATCGTGACTCCCGACACGGAGAGCTTCCTTGCGCTTCTCTCTCGCGACCGATGGTTCGCGTACGACGAACCCGACTCGGTGATCTTCTACTCGCGCGGTGGGCTCGTCGAACTGCTCGAGAGGTCTGGCTACGAGATTCTGTCGGTGGCGACCGATGTCGAACATGCGACGCGCGACGAGATCCTCCACCGCGTCGCGAGAATCGGTCACGCGTGGGGCCTCGTGTCGAGGCTTCTCGTTAGGGCGCTTCCGAGCCCGTTCCCGGTGACGATCGGCGGAATCCGCGTCATCGCCCGGCGTCGCGGATCGACGCCGTTCGAGACGAGGCCGCTGCGCGCAGCCACGTCGAGCCACGCGCGCTGAGCGAAAAGCCTCAGTAGAGGTCGCTGTCCGAGGCGGTGTAATAAAAATCGCGCGCGAGGCGGGCCGCCGCGTCCTCTGCGAGGAAGGGTGTGCACATCAGCGCCAGGTCGTTCGGCTCGCGGCTGATCACGAGGCCGAGCCCGTCGACGACGTGGGCGAAGAACGAGGGTCGCGTCGGAAACCAGCATTCGACGAAGTTCGCCCCCGCGCCGATCGGCGATTCGAGCGCGTGCTGGAGCAGTAGTGAAGCCGCGGCCGCGTGGCGACGTGCGAAGAGAGCATCGCACCAAACGAGCGTGTCATCGCGACGGCGGAAGACCGACCAGCCGACGAGCTTCCTCCGGCTGCGCAGCGCGACGATCTCGTACTCGAGCTCGGGGTGCTCGAGGTAGCGCCATCGCAGATGGCGCGCGTCGCGCCGGACGAGGAGCGTGTACGCGGGGGCGACAGCGTCGAGAAAGCGGTCCCACTCGTCGTCGACGGAAGTCGCATTCGACAGCGTGTAGCCGCGGCGCAGCCTGGTCAGCGCACGCGCCGCGCGGCCCGGAATGCGAAGTGCGGCCAATTCCGCACGACGGAATGGCACCGGCTCGATCTGCGCGCTTTCGTTGTAGGACACTGAGATCGTCCGGATGTTCGCGGTGTTGAAGCCATAGTTGAAGGCAATCTTCCCGGCGCAGTGTGTGGCGAAGAAGTGCTTCGTGGTTCTTACGAGCACGCTCGTCGGGCCGCGCCCCACACCGCGCACTCTGACCGCGGTCATCGTGTCACCGACCTGGTGTGCCGTAAGGCCGAGAATCGCCGGATCGCTGCTCCAGAGCGATACGGGATACGCGGCGTACTGAGCCGCGAGGCCGTCGCGATCGAACGCGAGGCTGATCGCACCCGGGCCGTGCGGATTGCCGGCATACTCCCAACGCCACCACGCGATCGATCGACGGGCCCGGAAGCTGATTTCAAAGAGCTCGAGGATCGACGTCTCGTCGCCCGGTTGCCACGATCGGATCGTCCGATCGTCGGGGCGCGCGACGACGAGAAGAGGCGATCGTTCGGCGCGCTCCAGCCAACGACCTGGAGAGGCAATCGACCAACCCGATTCCGAGAGCATGGTGACGGTTTCGGCGATGCCGGGAGCGTCGAGCACGCGGCGGGAGAGGTCGAGCTCACAGGCGACCAGCAGCAATGCGCCGCTCTCGGCGCCCCGTTGTCTCGCCGCCGCGAGCAGCTCTGAGGTGAGCGCGCCGCTCGACACGAGAAGCACATCGAACGCTCCGCTTTCGTCGTCGACGAATGCTTTCGTCGTATCGAATGCGCGCACCGGTCCAACGACCGATCCGGCGAACATGGCGTTGGGATCGATGCCGACCGACGCGATGCGCGCGCCAGGTCTCACGTACTTCGCGACTTCGCGAGGAATCTCCATCGATTTCGAGCGCGCGATCGGGTACAACGTCGATGCCGTGCGCAGCAGTGGATAGGATACCTTTGGAAAACCGTACCGGCCATCGAGACGAACCGATCGACGCGCGGATCGCGCGCGCGATCGCGCTCCGCTATCGATCGCGGTTCCTGCAGGGATATGTAAGGTCCAAGATCGCGAGCGATCCGATCTACCGAGCAGTGCTTCCGCGGCTTCGCGGCATCGCCGGACCCGTGCTCGACATCGGCTGCGGGATCGGCCTTCTCGGCCAGCTCGTTCGCGAAGCGGGTCTCGCGATCGACGTCGTCGGTATCGACTTCGACGAGCGAAAAATCGACGCAGCGCGACAGGCAACGGCAGGCATCGGCGGGCTCCGGTTCGAGCTCGGCGACGCACGCAAGCCGGTCGACTTCGCCGGAAGCGCCGTTCTGCTCGACCTGCTCCATTACTTTGGCGACGACGATCAGCGGGCGATTCTGGAGTGCGCCGCATCGTACGCGCGACCGGGCGACGTCGTGATCGTCCGCGACTGCATCGACGACGGCAGCTGGCGTTACCGCGCGACATGGCTCGAAGAGACCATCGCGACATCGTTAGGCTGGCTTCGCGGGGAGCGACTCAATTTCCCCACGAAGGAATCGATCTCCGCGGTCTTCCGCGAACGCGGTTACGACGAGGAGGTCGTCCCGCTCTGGGGCCGGACTCCGTTCAACAATCACCTGCTCTCGTACTGGAAGCGCTAACGCTCCTTAGCTGAGCGAAGCGTCGGGAGGGATGACGCAGCGAAGCCCGCGCGCGTCGAGTCCTTCGAGGATGCGCTCGATGCATCGAGCGCTCGCGAGACTTCCGTCCTTTCCACGCACCCCCTGGTGCAGCAGGACAATCGCTCCTGGTCGCGCATCACGCAGTACGCGAGACGTGGTCGCGTCGACGTCGAAGCCGTCGACGCCGTCGAAGCCGCGTGCGCTCCATGCGACGAGTGTCATTCCGCGAGCTGCGAGGTGAGGATGCACGAAGAGATTCTTCATTCCGACCGGAGCGCGAAAACGCGAAGGCGGCGCACCGAGGATGTCGGCGATCGCATCGTTGCATCGATCGATCTCGCGGCGGATCGCACCGGGCGGCAGACACCAGAAGGTCGCGCTTGGATGATCGTGGGAGTGGTTCGCAATCTCGTGCCCCTCGTCTGCGATCATGCGCACGAGCTCCGGACGAGCCGCCGCGAGCGCGCCCTTGACGAAGAAGGTCGCCTTCGCCCCGTGTCTCCGCAGGATCGCGAGGATCTCCTCCGTGTCGCCCAGGTCGGGGCCGTCATCGATCGTCAGCCAGAGCTCGGGCTGCGACGTCGCGAAGTTCGTTACGACGGGGCCGAGCCAGCGTGAGCGCGCGCGGAGCGTCGGGTAGAGCACGAGCATGTGTGATACGAACACGACGCCGATCGCAAGGGGGATCGAGATCTTCCAGAGCGCAATCGCAACGAGTGGCGCTGCGGCTGCGAATCCAAGAATCGCGCGTCTCATGGTTCCTGCAGAACCCCGCGGGCAAAGCCCGCGACCCGTTCGCGCCTCGCGGCGAGCCCGAGAGCGCAAAGCGCGTTGAGCGCCACGAGCGCGAGCCACATCCATCCCAGCCACGCCGTGCGCCAGCGAAACGCAACCGCCGAGATCGAGAGCGCGACCATCAGTCCGTGAATCACCGGCGTCTGCATCGACAGCGCGTCAACCTTCCTGCCGGAAGCCTTACCGAGGATCAGGGCCACGATCGCCACGGAAAACACCACGATGTCCCAGGCGATTACCGCAGCGAACGGGAGCGCGACGACGACGAGTGGGATCGTGAGCCATTGAAGCGACAGCCGCGGCACCGCCGCCCCCAGCACGTGAATCGACGGAACGGCGATCAGGGCGCACGAGAGCGAGTAAGCCTCGAGCGGGTGATGCGCGCGATCGTGATGGAGGATCGTCGCCGGCGACGGCCTGCGCCCAAGGATCGTTGCCACGAGCAGTCCCAGCGCACGAAACATCGCGAGGTTGAACCTCGACGGCAGCCACTCCTCGGCGAGGAGGCGCTCATGCATGCTCCGGCCTCACTTTCATCGCCTCGAAAGTGAACCACTGGTCCCAGTTCTCGCGGATCGTCGTTTCCAGCACGGCAGCCCAGGCCGACATCGCCGCCGCGAGAGCGATCTCCTTCGAGCCCTGGGTTCTTTGGCACTGGATTGGCTCCGCGGCGATGACTCGGTAGCGCCTGCGGCCGGCACGCATGATGAAAAGCGGGAAAATCTCCGCCCGCGTCGCCATGGCAAGCGCGAATGGCCCCGCGGGAAGCTCGACCGACGCGCCGAATAGCGGGGCGGGACGGGCCGTGACTCCAGGAAGTGCGCGGTCACCCTGGATCGCGACGACCTCGCCGCGTCCGATCGCCTCGACCAGATCGAATGCGAGCGTCTCCGGCGTCACGTTGTAGTGCACCTTGAGCCGCTCGCCATACTTCTTCTGTTGCTCCAGCGCGAACGCGTGCGTCTCCGGATCGTGCTCGGGCGCCCGCACCGTTGACATCGTACGTGCCACGCGGTTCGTGAAGATCAGCGAGCCAATGTCGTAATTGCCCATGTGCGCCGTCAGCACGATGGCGTGGCGCTCTGGATCGCTCAGCGCGTCGAGGTTCTCCCCGCCGCGGATCTCCCAGTCGAAGCCGATGCCGCTCGCGTGGAAACGTGCGGAGTCGGCGATCGTCCAGGCGAAGTTGAGAAAGACGCGGTACGCGCGGAGCACGTTTGCAATCCGACTCGAGCCGGGGAGGATGTAGGCGAGGTTGCGCGCCACCCCACGCCGTCCCGCGCCCCAGAGCGCGAAGAAGAAGAACGACCAGAGCCACATCGTCGCCACCTCGAGCGGCGCGGGGACGTTGTTCACCGCCCACGCGAGGAAGTGGCGCCAGAAGACGCCGTGGGGATGGAAGCGGCGGAGCCGGTCGCGGAGGGTCACCGGTTCATCAACTCCTCGAGCGTCGCCTTGCGGAGATCGAGCCCGTTGGTCAGCATGGCGAAGAGCTCCGACCCGAAGAGGTCGGTGTCGCCGTGGTAAGTCGGAACGAGCAAAGGTCCGAACTTCGCGAGGATCTCGTCATCGCCGCGCGTCCGCATCGCCTGGACCGCGGCGCGTTTCCTTGCGAGCGAATCGCGGTTTGCGAAGAACCAGTGAAGAGCGCGGAACTGCATCGTCGTGAGCGGGTCGGTAATGACCGGCCCCTTGTGGTATCCGAACTTCGCGAGGAGCCTCGCGATGATCGACAGCGAGGTTCCAGCACGGTGGTTCGACTCGCCGAACGGGGCGCGGCGCAGCGCGTCGCTTCCAGGATTCCTGTCGGTCGTGTATCGCAACGTACGATGCAGCAACGTGAGCAGGATCGGTCCAGCCATCGTCCTGAGATGCTCGTCGTCGTAGTTCTTGAACACCGTCTGAAGAGCGTTGCGCTCGAAGAGTACGCCGCGCTCGAAGCTGCCGAGCCGGTCGCTCGTCGCCGAGGAGCGGTGGCGCACCGTTGCACCCGGTTCCCAGAGGACCCTCCGCCCGGTGAGCCAGACGCGCCATCCAAAGTCGACGTCTTCGAGATAGGCGAAAAAGTCGTCGTCGAATCCGCCTAACGCATGCCAGGCGTCGCGCCGCACGACCATGTTTCCGCCGCAGGCGAACAGCATCTCCGCCCCGGGCGGTCGTTCGCTGATCGTGCCGAGCGGCTTGCGGAAGCCGGGTTGGAAGGCGTGCCCGTCGAACGTCATCGCGCCATCGACGAAATCGGCGCGCTGCCCCTCGTAGTCGATGATCCTGCCCGCGACGGCGGCGACGTCGGCCGGCGCCGAAGCCATTGCGCCGACGAGCGATTCGAGCCAGCCGCTCTCGGGAAGAGCGTCGTTGTTGAGGAAGACGAAGTGCTCCGCGTCCGACGCTTCCGTCGCCGCGGCGACGCCGCCGGTAAAGCCGCGATTCTCCGCCAGGCAGATTAGCCTAACGCGTTCTCCACGCCGCACGACCTCGTCGCGAGTACCGTCGGTCGACCCGTTGTCGACCACGGTCACGCGAACGTCCGGCACCTGTCCCCGGCCATTGCCGGTCTGGGCGAGTGTTGCGTCGAGTGCGCGAAGCGTGTCATCGCGACCATTCCAGGTGACGATCACGACTTCCGCGACCGGCCTGCTCATGACTTCCCTCCGAGACGCCGGCGAAGTCTCTCGACGAGTCCCTCGGGAGAGGTTGCCTGCGCCGCCGACGGGCCGAGAGTCGAGAACGCGCTCTTTGCCGGGTCGACGCGCGGGTTCCTGCAGAAGTCGAGCAGCGGTGCGGCGACGCGCGACCATTGGTTGTCGCGCGCGAACGCCGAGGCGCCCGCGACCATCGATGCGAGTCGATCGACATCGGTCAGAAGTCCTTCGATTGCCTCGGCGAATGCCGCCGGGTCGTCCGAGTCGACAACGACTCCTGCGCCGTGCTGCCGGATGATCTCGTCGGTGCCTCGGCCCGGGCTCGTGATGACCGGGAGGCCGGCCCAGAGGTAATCAAGGATCCGCGTCCGCATCGCGAGATCGGTCTCGATCGTGCGGGGGAAGGTGAGGATCGCCGCGGCAAAGCGGTCGAAGAACGAGGCGCGCGCGTCGTAGGGCGTCCAGCCTTCGAACCGCACGAAGGCGTCGTACCCCTTGTTCGCAACGTGACGCTCGGCTTCGCCTGCCTTGCTCTGGGGGGTGATCGACGCGTTCGGGTGGCGGCTGAAGGAGAGCGTTAGGCCCGGGACATGCGCTCGCGCTCGCGCGACCGCTTCGATCGCGACGATCGGTTCGTACCAGTCGTAGATGCCGCCGAAGAGGAGCGCAGGGGTTTCGAGGTTTCTCGGTGGCGCGGAGCGCTGCGGCGGTACGCCGAACGGGGCGATCGCGAGGATCCCTCTCGCCGACGGGTTCTCCGTATAGGTGAGCGGATTGAGCCGGCCGACGGCCGCGAGCATCCCGAGATAAAAGAAACGCTGCGCTTCGGAGGCACAGAGAAAGTAGTCGCCGTGACGCAACGAGCGGAGGAGCGTCGCGTGATCGTGCAGAAAGACCTGACGGCCTCGTTGTTCGAAGTAGTGCAGGTTCTCGACGATCCATGGGTCGTAGAGGTCGACGACGAGCGGTATCTGTGTCCCGTGCGCGACGAACTCGTTGATGACGTGCCCCTGAATCACCGCGACGTCGCTTGTCGCGCTCGCATCATGGATCGCGTGCGGGAGGATCGGTGCGGCGCTACAGCCTTCGACCGCGCCGCCGTCGGCACTGAGGATCGTGACGGAATGGCCGTCGGCAAGAAGTGCTCGCGCGAATTCGATGAAACGAATCCCGACCCCGGCGGGCTGGCCGTGGGCAAGGGGCTCGGGGCAGAGAAGGAGGACCCGGCTCATCCGCGACCCGTCAGCCTCCCGATCGCTTCATGCAATTTCCAGCGCTTCGAGTTGCGCATCTCGTTAACCAGCGCATTGAGCCGGTCGATCTCTCGAAAGAGGTCGTTGATCGTTTCGGTCTGTCGTGTCACCGCCTCGCGGTGCTCCTCGAGCAGCGTTCCGAGTGCGCGCGCTTCTTCGGCGTGCCGCCCTGATTCGTCTCCGTCCACGTCCTGCCACGCCGGAGACATCGCATCCCGCAGTGCGGATCGCGTCATGGCGCGAAGCTCGCTCACGGTGGCGATCCAGTAGCCCTCGGCGGCGGTTACCTCGCGTGGGAGTGACATCGCGCGATAGTCGTTCAATCCGCGTGCAAAGCGTCCGTACTCGCGCACATCGAGTTGTGAGGCGTGCTTCGCTGCCGCGCGCTGTTTGAGCTCCGCGACTCCCGAGATGTCGACGAGCGCATTCGGGCGAAATGGCTGGCTGACCTCATAGAACGCGACGCGTGTAGCCGGCTCGAGGCACGTCGGAACATCTGCCTCGCGGATTGACCGAAGAAGCGTGATCGCGAGGGCGACGTGATCGGGATGGATCTCGAGTGGGCTCGGCACGGCCACGAGGTCGGGGCGAGTCGTTTCAATCGCGGCGTGGAGTCCCGCCGCAAGTCGCTCCGACTCGTGCTCGAGCCGGCGGTCGGGGAGGCGGAGGAACGTCGATTCGGAGGTGCCCAGCACGGCGAGCCCGTCGATCGTCTCCCGTTCGCGACGCGCACGGTATGCGTCGAGATCGGGGCCGGCGTTATCGGCTCCTGCGCCGTCGGTTGCGACGACGACCGTAATCTTCCGTCGTGCCGCCGCGTGCAGAGCGATGAGCCCGCCACAGCCGAGAATCTCGTCGTCGGGATGCGGTGCGAGGACGAGCAGCCGCTCTCCGAGCAGAAGAGTCGGCTCGAATGGCACAAGCTCGTTTTCCTGCAGCATCTTCGAGGAGCTCCCGAGGCGGTGTTCCGTCTTCGAACGGGCCTTCACGGCGGCGCGATGCGCGCCGTTCGCGATGCGAATCGCCTTCAACCTTATAGCCTATAATTCGCCCCCGTGAGTGTCGAATTGCTCGCCGGTTTGCTCGTCAGCGACGCGCACATCCGCCTCGTTCGCTTTCTCGTCGCGTCCCCCGGAGGGGTGGCTGAAGCGCAGCTCACACCGGACGAATCGGAGGCGGCGGCGCAGCTCGTGGCGCGGGGTGTGTCGGTCATCGACGATGGCGTCGTGCGGCTTGCACCGGAAATCGTGTCCGACGCCGGACTCGCGACGTTCCTACGCGATGCGGCAGCGCGCGCGACCGCCGAAGCGGGGCGGCTCCGTGCCGACTACGAGGAGATTTCCGGTCTGCTGAGTTTCCTGCAGGAGCTCTACAACGCACTCAATGGTTGCCGCACAATCGCCGAGCTCTTCCGGTCGGCGTTCCGGCGGCTCGCGAGCACGGTCTCATTCGACATCGGCTGCGCGGTGATGCTCGAGCAGAACCTCGATCTTTACGTCTCGAAATTGCCGAAGCATGAGGAGCTCGTCGGCGACCGGCTCGTCGAGGCAGTTCGAAAGACGCTCGGCGCGCAACTCTCCGCGTCGTTCGCTTCGACCGATGTCGTCGTGAGGGGAGACTTCTCCGACCTTCCCGGACATGATCTCGAAGGAGACCCGATCGCGCGTCAGGCGCAGACGCTCCTCATGCTCGAGAATCGCGCCGCGGGCGCGTTGATCCTCTATCGCGCGGGGGAACCATTCTCGTCACAGGAGCAACGGATCCTCGAGCTGCTGGCGAATCAGATCGCGATCCTGCTCGGGAACATCCGAGCGAACGAGCAGATCCAGAACCTCGCCGACACCGACGACCTGACCGGAATCTGGAACAAGCGTGCGTTCCGGCGGCAGCTCCAGTCGGAGGTCGAGCGCTCGCGGACCTACACGATTCCACTCTCGTTGATCCTCTTTGACATCGACGACTTCAAGTTGGTCAACGACAGCTACGGACATGTGATGGGTGACGTGTTGCTCTCGGAGCTCTGCGGTGCCGTGCGAGAGACTCTCCGCCCGCCCGACCTCTTCGCGCGGTTCGGTGGCGACGAGTTCGCAGTGATCCTCCCGCATACCGACCTCCCCGGCGCCCGCTCGGTCGCCGAGAGGATGATCAAGAACGTCAGAGAGCTTCGCATCGGAGGCGCCGATGACGGAGCGATTCGCTGCACGATCTCAATCGGGATGGCGACCCTCGACGCGACCGACAAAGGGGCGCCTGAGCTCGTCTCCCGTGCCGATCAGATGCTCTACGAAGCGAAGCGCCTTGGAAAGGACAGGTTCTCCTGGTGATGAAACGAGAAAAGCTGCTTGCGGCGAACTGGAAGCTCAATCTGCCGGCTGAAGGCATCGCTGCCTATTGCGCGGCAATGCGAGGGCGCGGCGCCGCCGATCCCGAGCTCGTGGTGTCGCCCCCGGCGCCGTTCGTCGATGCGTTGGTCAATGAATCGAAGGGCGCGGGGACGGGATTCGGAGTCGCCTCACAGAACACGTCGCAGCACGACCAGGGCGCGTTCACGGGTGAGGTCTCAGCGCGGATGATCGCCGGGCTCGGCGCTCGTTACGCGATCCTTGGCCACTCCGAGCGTCGCACACTCTTCGGCGAGAGCGACGAGATGATTGGACAAAAACTGGCGAAGGCGTTCGACGCCGGGCTCGTCCCGATCTTCTGCATTGGCGAAAGCCAGGAGACGCGTGACGCGGGGAAGACACTCGCGTGGCTCGACGCGCAGGTGAAGACGGCGATGACGACTGCTGCGCGAAGCTTCTCGCGACTCGTCGTGGCGTACGAGCCGATCTGGGCAATCGGAACCGGACGCAACGCGAAGAATCCCGAAATCCAGGAAGCACACCAGGCGATCGCCGGAATGCTCGAGGGTCTCGTTCCGGACGACTGCACCCTTTCGATTCTCTACGGCGGTTCGGTGAAGGCGGACAACGCCGCGGAGATCGCCTCGCTGAGCGAGGTCGACGGCTTTCTGGTCGGTGGAGCGAGCCTCGTGTCGGCGTCGTTTCTCTCGATCTGGGGTGCGATGCGCCGGTAGCCGGAACGCGGTTGACATCCTGGCCTTTCTGGGGAAGAATTCGCGTCCCCGTCCGGTTCTGCCGGGCTGCGAGATTCAGTGTCGGATAAACCATGATCATTCTCTTCGTCACGATTCATGTCATCGTCAGCCTCCTGCTGATGCTCGTCGTCCTCATTCAGCAGGGCAAGGGGGCCGATCTGGCCGGCGCCTTCGGAGGTGGCGGCTCGCAGATGGCGTTCGGCGCGCGCACCGCGACGACGTTCCTGCAGAAGGCGACGGCGATTCTCTTTGCAGTCTTCGTCATTACCAGCCTCGCTCTTGCGATCATGCAGGCGAAGCCGGGCGGTTCGGTCATGGGCGACGCCAAGGGATCGGCTCCTGCCGCCCCGGCGCCGGCCAGCACTCCGTCCAAATAGATCTTTTCATCGCGTAGTTCTTGCACGGTCGCCTGCCCAAGTGGCGGAATTGGTAGACGCGCACGTTTGAGGGGCGTGTGGGGCAACCCGTGCCGGTTCGAGTCCGGCCTTGGGCACCATGCATCTGAAGCAACTGACGGGATCGAAAGGTCCCGTCTTTTCTTTTTGCCACGTAGCCCCGGATGGCCAGATGAGCAGGCCGCACAACTCGCCGCGATCGGCGCCGTCGCTATGTTGCGTATTGCTGCGAGAACAGGTACATAGCGTCTGCTTGGATTGCCGGCGTCGCGAACGCGTAGGACCGGCCCTGCAGGAGGCGTCCCGATGGCGACTGCTGATGAACAGAGCGCTTCACCCGTGTCGGCACCGAAGCCGCTCTCGGCCGAGCTCGAGGCTCTGAAAGGCGTGGTCGACGCGCTTCTCGACGAGCTGCGACGCGGCTCCGGCGACCGCGAGAAGCGTCGCCAGGTCGAGGAGTGGATGAAGGCGCTCGCCGACAAGTATCCCGAGTTCGGGATTGACGCAGGCCTTCGCGCCTACTATCTCGCCGAGGCGGAGCGATTGCGCGAAGAATTCGGGCGCGTGACCGACCTTGGCGATAAGTTGACGATCGGACGAACCGTCGAGGCGTATCTCGACAAGGCTGGCGAGCTCAGCCGGCGCGAACGCGGATGAGCGAACGGGGAGCGATCGCTTGAAAGTTCTCGTCGCCAACCGTGGAGAGATTGCGGTTCGTGTGATTCGAGCCTGTCGCGAGCTCGGGTATCCGACTGTCGCCGTTTACTCGGAGGCAGACCGCGTCGCGCTGCACGTGCTCTACGCCGACGAGGCGGTCGAAGTCGGGCCCCCCCCATCGCGCGAGAGCTATCTCCGAGCCGACAGGATCATCGCGGCAGCCAGGCAAACCGGCGCCACCGCAATTCACCCAGGCTATGGATTCCTCGCGGAGAATGCAGACTTCGCGCAGGCCTGTACCGACGCCGGACTTACGTTCATCGGGCCGTCGCCGGCTTCGATTCGCGCGATGGGCTCGAAGACCGAGAGCCGGCAGCGCATGGCGGCCGCGGGCGTCCCGACCGTTCCCGGCTTGATGGACGCTGCGAAGAATTACGAAGAGATCGAAGCATTCGCGTTGCAGGCCGGCTTCCCGGTCATGGTCAAGGCTAGTGCCGGTGGCGGCGGCAAGGGGATGCGCCTCGTCGAGCGCCTCGAAGAGCTGCGCGGCGCGTTCGAGCGGGTGCAGAGCGAAGCGGGATCGTTCTTCGGCGACCCTGCGGTCTACGCCGAGAAATTCATCGCCTCACCGCGGCACATCGAGGTGCAGATCCTCGGCGACATGCACGGTAACGTCATCCACCTCGGCGAGCGCGAGTGCACGCTTCAACGCCGCCACCAGAAAGTCGTCGAGGAGTGCCCGTCACCCGTCGTCGGCCCCGAGCTTCGCGCGCGTCTCGGCGACGCTGCGGTTAGGGCAGCGAAGGCGGTCGACTACTACTCTGCCGGCACCATCGAGTTTCTGATGGGGGCCGACAGCGAGTTCTACTTCCTCGAGATGAACACGAGGCTGCAGGTCGAGCATCCGGTGACCGAAGAAGTCACGGGGCTCGATCTCGTCAAACAGCAACTTCGCATCGCGCAGGGAGAAGCTCTGGGGATTGCGCAGGATCAGGTCGTGTTGCGCGGTCACGCGATCGAGTGCCGCATCTACGCGGAAGATCCGTTCCACGGCTTCGCACCGTCGCCTGGACTGATTCGCCAGCTGATCGTGCCGCAGGGGCCTGGAGTGCGGAACGACAACGGCGTCTACAACGGCTTCACCGTGCCGATCTTCTACGACCCGATGCTGTCGAAGCTCGTTGCGCGCGGCGCCGAGCGCGCCGAGGCGATCGCACGGATGAAGCGCGCTCTGCAGGAGTACCGGGTGGAGGGGATCGACACGACGATTCCCTTCTTTACGATGCTGATGGATAACGACGACTTCCGTGCGGGCCGGTTTGATACAGGTTTCCTCGATCGCTACCTGAAGTCGGTAGAACTGGGTCGCTCGGCGGGCGAAGAGCAGGAGGAGGCGGCGATCGTCGCCGCGGCGATTCTCGCGTTCGAAGAGTCGCAGCTCGTCAAGCTTCCCGAAGAGAGCGACTCGTCATGGAAACGCCTCGGTCGCGCAGAGGCGACGGGAAGGTGGCGCCCGTGAAGCTGATTTGCCGCATGGGTGAGGAAACGCGCGAGATCGAAGTGTCGCGCGAGGGGAGCGACTACTCGGTGTCGATCGATGGTCGTGCTCAGGTCGTCGACCTGGCGACCTCGAGCGGCGTGCTCCACTCGATCAAGCTTCAGAATGGGCGCCAGTACATGTTCGGCTTCCATCGCGAAGGGACGAAACACGAGGTGTCGTTCGCGGACCGCACCGTCATCGTCGACCTGTTCGATCCGCTCTCGATGAAGCGGCGGAGGAGCGGCGACGATGGCGACGACGGTTCGTCGCACGTTCGCGCGATCATGCCTGGGCGCGTCTCGCGCGTCCATGTTGCGACGGGCGACGCGGTGAGGAAGGGGCAGGGATTGCTGATCCTCGAAGCGATGAAGATGGAGAACGAGATCGTCGCGCCGCGCGACGGCGTCGTTGCCGAACTGCTCGTTCACGCCGGGGAGGCGGTCGAGAGCGGCGACGAGCTCGTGAGGCTGGAGTAGGCCGGTGAGCGAAGACACCGCGCATGGCGGCGTGCCACTTCGCTACGCGTGGCTCTCGATTGCGGCGGCCATCGTCACGATCACGATCAAATCGATCGCCTACGTGATGACGGGATCGGTCGGGCTGCTGTCCGATGCGCTCGAGTCGCTCGTGAATCTCGCCGGCGCAGTGATGGCTCTCGCAATGCTCACCGTGGCGGGGCGTCCCGAAGATGAGGACCATGCACACGGTCACGGCAAGGCGGAGTACTTCTCGAGCGGGTTCGAAGGCGGGCTCATTGTCATCGCTGCGCTCGGCATTGCGGCGGCCGCGGTCGATCGCCTGATCACCCCGCGCGAGCTGCACGAGTTAGGCGCCGGGATCGCGGTATCGTTCAGCGCCGCGCTCATCAACCTGGCAGTCGCCCTCGTATTGCTCCGCGCCGCGAAGAAGCACAATTCCGTGACGCTCGAGGCGAGCGGACACCACCTGATGACCGACGTCTGGACGTCGCTTGGTGTGCTCGTCGGCGTCGGCCTCGTCATCGTGAGTGGCAGCAGCTGGCTCGATCCGGTCGTCGCACTCGTCTTCGCGGCGAACATCTTCAGAACCGGATGGCGGATCGTGAGCGCGTCGGTCTCGGGACTGATGGACGCGTCGCTACCGGCTGAAGAGCTCGAGACGATCCGAGCCGCATTGAAGAACTTCGAGAACGACCGAGTGCGATACCACGCGCTTCGTACTCGCCGCGCGGGCACCAAGCGATTTGCGACGATGCATCTCCTCGTGCCTGGCGCATGGTCGGTACAAAAGGGGCATGACCTCGTCGAGGAGATCGAACGGACATTGCGCAACGCTCTCCCAGGCTTCTCCGTCGTGATCCATCTCGAGCCGATCGAAGATCCGGCGGCGTGGGAGGACCAGACGCTGTAGTGAGTCCTCAGTCCTAAGTCCTTAGTCCTAAGTCCTGAGCATTTTGCCTTGGGCCGCTGTCCGATTCCCGACAAGCACAAAAGCTCGATCGCTCGATATCTGCGTCGGCCTAAGCACAAAGGACTCAGCACTCACGACTGAGGACTAAGGACTAAGGATTTCAAGCCCCATCCCGCTCCGCCGACACCCGGTCCCACTTCGTGTAGAGAGCATCGAGCTGTCTCCGGATCTCGCCAAGCTCGGCCTGGACCGCGCGCGTCTTCTCGCCATCTCGATAGATCTCTTCGCTGCAGAGGGCGAGGTCGTGCATTTCTTTTTCCGATTCGAGCTTTGCGATGAGAGATTCGACCTGCGCGATCTCGTCGTCGAGCTTGCGCAGCCGGCGGTCGCGCGCGCGCTGCTCCTGCCGGTCGAGCTGCGCCTTCGGCTGCTGCTGCGATGGAGCAGGCTTCGCGGCCTTCGCCGCCTGGCCGGGCGCGGGGGCTGGTGCCGCCGTGGCCGCTTCCTGCGCGGCGATCCGCGCGCGGACCTCACTGTAATTGCCGGGGAAGATCTCCGCTTCGCCGTCCTCGACGGCAATGATCTGCTGCGCGACGCGGTCAACGAAGTAGCGGTCGTGCGAGACGACGACGAGTGTGCCGGAGAACTGCTCGATCGCCTCTTCGAGCGCCTCGCGCGTGTAAACGTCGAGATGGTTCGTGGGCTCGTCGAGCAGTAGAACGTTGCCTCCGGCGTGCATGATCTTTGCGAGTGCGAGGCGGCCCTTCTCGCCACCCGAGAGCGCTGCGACCTTTTTGTAGACGTCGTCGCCGAAAAACGAGAAGCGCGCGAGGTAGCTTCGAACCTCTTCCTCCGTCTGCCCGTGATCGAGATCCCAGACTTCGTCGATCACCTGCTTCGACGGCGTGAGGTCGCCGAGCGACTGGTCGTAGTAACCGATTTGAACATTCGCACCGAGGCGTACGTCACCCGAGAGCGGCGCGAGCCGGCCGGCCAGGGTTTTGAGGAGCGTCGATTTCCCCGATCCGTTAGGCCCCATGATGGCGTAGCGCTCGCTGCGCCGCATGACCGCGCTGAAGCCGTGGACGATCGCCCGGCCGGGGTAGCCCGCGTCGAGCTTCTCGGCGGTGAGTGCGATCGCCGTCGAGCGCGGCCCGGCGTCGAGGCGGAACTTCGCGAGCGTTTCGTCGTGCTCCGGCCTCTCGACTTCGTCGAGCTTGTCGAGCATCTTGCGCCGCGACTGCGCCTGCTTCGTCTTCTGCCCGGCAATGTTTCGCCGGATGAAGTCCTCGGTGCGTTCGATCATCTCCTGTTGCCGCTCGTACTCCACGCGCATCCGTTCCATTCGTTCGGCGCGCTGTGCGACGAACTTGTCGTAGTTGCCGTGGTAGACGACGAGCTCGCCGTGTGCTAGCTCGACGATCCGGTCGACCGTCCGGTTGAGGAATGTCCGATCGTGCGAAATGAGGAGAAAGCTCCCTTTGAACGAGGAGAGAAACTCTTCGAGGAACTCGATTCCGGCGAGGTCGAGATGGTTCGTGGGCTCGTCGAGTAGAAGGACGTCAGCGTTTGAGAGAAGAAGGCGCGCGAGCATCGCGCGATTCTGTTGGCCGCCGCTCATCTCGCCGATCGGGCGCGGCCAATCGGCTTTCGCGAATCCGATACCCATGAGTACGCGCTCGACTTCGGCGTGGACTGTGTAGCCGTTCTCGTGCTCGTACTCGTGCTGCAGTTCGGCGTACTTCGCCAGGAGACGGTCGTGCTCGTTGCCGGCCGTGTCTGCGAGCCGGTGCTCGATCTCGCGCATCCGCGCCTCGAGCCGCAACACCTTTTCGAAGGCAGAGAGGACGAAGTCGAAGAGTGGAGTCGCAGGATCGGACGACATGTGCTGGCCGAGATGCCCGAACGTGACTCCATTCGCCTTCGTGATCGAGCCTCGGTCGGCCTCTTCGAGGCCGAGCAGCAGGCGGAAAAGGGTCGTCTTGCCGGCACCATTGCGGCCGACGAGGCCGACGCGCTCGCCCGGGTTGTGCTGCCAGGTCGCGCCGGCAAGTACGTCGTGCGGACCGTACGATTTGTGAATGTCGTCGAGTCTGTAGAGCATCCGGCGGGGAGAAACGCGGAGCGGCGCGGGAACAATCCAGCACGCGCACTCGAGTGGTGAATCAGGGAGCGGTCTGGTCGTGCGGCGCTGCGAGAGGAACGTGCCTGCAGGGAAGGACGACGATGAACGTACTCCCTTCACCGACGGCGCTCTCCACCCGAATCGTGCCGCGATGCATCTCGACGAACCGCTTCACGAGGGCGAGCCCCAGGCCGGTGCCCTGCGGCCGCTGGCGCTTCCCGTAGACTTGCCGGAACTCCTGGAAGATCGCCTCGTGGTCCTTCGGATCGATGCCGACGCCGCGGTCGATCACCCGGACCTCGATCGAATCCTCGCCGCCGTGGCTGTCGGCAGGGGCAACTCGTCGTGCGGCGATCGTGACCGTGGCTCCCTCGGAAGAGAACTTCACCGCGTTCGAGGCAAGGTTGTAGACGATCTGTTTGAAGATCGTCGGATCCGCCTCGATCGTTGGCATGTCGTCCGGCACCTGCACGTCGATCGTGACGCGACTCTGCGTGGTGACTCCCTTCATCACCATGCATATCCCGATGATCGTGTCACGAAGCGGGATCGTCTCGGGCAGGAGCTCCATCTTTCCCGCCTCGATCTTCGAGAGGTCGAGGATGTTGTTGATGATGCCGAGAAGGTAGACGCCCGACGAGTGAATGTTGTCGAGGAATTTGACGAATCGAGGCTCGAGCTTGTTGCGCGTCTGCGCGAGCACGATGTCGGAGAACCCGATGATCGCGTTGAGCGGAGTTCGGAGCTCGTGGCTCGTCGTCGCAAGGAACGTGCTCTTGGCGCGGTTGGCGTCCTCAGCCTCCGCGAGCGCGACCTCGGTCATCTTCTCGTGTCGCTCTGCTTCGCGTTTCGCTTCCTCCGCGGCCTGGAGTGCTCGCTCGGTGCGAGCCTTTTCTTCGCTGATCTGTCGCGTGCGGTCGTCGACGAGCTTCTCGAGAAGGATCGCACGGGATCGCGTCAAGTGGAGTCTGACGACGTGACTCGACACGAGAAGCCCGATAACGGCGACCGCGCAGAGTGCGATGAACCAGGGCGACTCCCAGACGCTCGGCCGGAGGACGAGTGGCAGCTCCGTCGTCTGCCACGAACGGCCGTCGGTCGACGACGCGAGGACGAATCGATACGATCCCGCGGGCAGGTTCGTGTACGAGACTGCGCGTCCATCTCCCGGAATCCAGTCGCGATCGTATCCGTCGAGAAGGTACCGGAACCGGAGGCGCTCGGGTGCCGCAAACGCGAGGCCGCTGAACTCGAACTCGATGCGCTCGGTGCCTGGCGGGAGGGCCATGAGGTCACGGCGCTCGACAGGCGAGCCGTTCACCGCGACCGACTCGATCACAGGAGGACGCTGCGGCGGTGGGGCCGCGGGAAGAGAGGACAGCGCCGACACGCCATTCGCTGTCGCGAACCAGACGCGCCCGTCGCGTGATCGGAACGCAGTCGGGTCGCCATTTCCGTTGCACTGCCGGCTGCCGAGACCGTCGCTTTCGTCGAAGCCGGCCGCGCTGAGCTGCGCGAGCGTTCCATTCGCAACGGCCTCGAGCTCGCTGCGCTCGAGACGGAACGCGCCCCGAGACGTGCCGATCCAGAGCCCTCCTTTCAGGTCCGCAGTGATCGACTGGATCTTGTCGTTCGGGAGGCCGTCGCGACGCGTGAAGACATGCGCCTGATCGCGACGAAAGCGGATGAGCCCGTCGCCGTCCGTGGCGATCCAGAGCGTTCCGTCGTCGTCTGCGTGGAGCGCAAAGAGATGATTCGACGGGAACTGTCTCGGTGCCGAATGAAGCTTGAACGCGGTACCGTCAAACTCGCCGAGACCTGCGCCAGTCGCGACCCAGATCGTTCCGTCGGGCGTCTCCGCGATTGCGATCGCATAGTCGGGGCCTAACCCACCTCGTCCCGCATAGCTCTCGATCGAGCCGTCGGGAAAGATCCTGTTGACGCCGTAGTCGGTCGCGACCCAGAGGGCGCCGCGCCGGTCGGCGTGAATCGCGCGCACGCCGTTGCTCGACAGGCCGTCGGCCGCGGTGAGGAGTGTCGTCCGGCCTCGATCGACGTGGTAGAGGCCCCGAGGAGTGCCGAACCACATGCTCCCGTCGGGGTGCTGTTCGATCGCGAGCACGTACTCCTTTGCAAGACGGGAATCGGATGACGCTACCCACGCCGTGCCGTTCCAGCGGCTCAGCCCGCTCGCGGTACCCGCCCAGAGCGTCCCGTCACGGTCTTCGAACAGGGCCCGGGCGAAGTCGTTGCCAAGACCCTCGCGCTCGGTCCAGTTGACGAACGCGCCGGCGTGGAGCATTTCGAGACCGCGGTTCGAGCCGATCCAGAGGTTTCCCGCCTCGTCTTCGAAGATCGCGCGAACGGTCGGGTTTAGAAGCCCGTCATAGATCCCGTAGGCGGATACGCGCTCGCCGCTCATTCGAAACAGGCCGCTGCTGTAGGTGCCGACCCAGATGTTTCCGTCGCGGTCACGCCGAAGCGCGGTGATTTGATCGTCGGGGATGCCTTCGACGCGCCGGATTCGCCCGTTCTCGATTCGTTGAAGTCCGGCGGTCGTCCCGATGAATGCGGCGCCATTCCCATCTTCGAGCAGGGTGACGACGGTGTCACTCGCCAAACCGTCAGCGGTCGTGAAGACCGTGACGTGACCGTCGTGGTACCGGACAAGGCCCGCTTTTGCGGTGGCGATCCAGAGGCTCCCGTCGCGGTCGGCAGCGAGCGCGTTGAGCAGGTCGTTAGGCAGCGCGAGCTTCATTCGCTCCGCGTGTCCGTCGACGACGCGCGTGAGCCCTCCCCAGGAGGCGATCCAGATCGTGCCGTCGGCGGTCTGTTCGATCGCGTTCACGAGCTCGTCGGCGACTCCAGCCTCGGGGAGCTTGTGGAATACACCATCCCGGTAGGTCACGACTCCCGTCGAGGTGCCGAGCCAGAGTGTGTTGTCGCTCGTCCTATGAAGGCAAAGTACGCTGCTGCTCGCGAGCTCGGCGGCGTGCTCGCGGTCGAACACGCGAAAGCGCTCGCCGTTGAACCGCACGAGCCCTTCGTAGGTTGCAAGCCAAAGGTAGCCGTCGGCGGTTTGCGCGACTCCTCGGACGGTTCCGTGCGGTAGGCCGTCGCGCACCGTCCAGCTCTTCCGCACGTATTGCGAGATCGCGCGGTCTGACGGAAGCGCGAGCGCGGTCGACGCAGAGAGCAGGAGAGATACCGCGAGGGCGAAGGGAACACACGATCCCGTTCGCGTGCGTTCTGCGCGCGAGACGAGGCTCGGAGGAAAGGATTTCGGCTGTCCCAACGCGTCCCTTCGACTGACAGTAAGGCCATCGAATCGCGAGGTCAACGGTGTCACCGGTTTCCCGCCGCGCGGCATGCTAACCTTTCGCCATGCGTCTCGCCGTCAACATCGACCACGTCGCCACTGTTCGCCAGGCCCGCAAGGCCGAAGAGCCCGATCCCGTGACTGCCGCCGCGCTCGCCGAGCTCGCCGGTGCGCAGGGCATCACGATTCACCTACGAGGCGATCGTCGCCACATCCAGGACCGCGATGTGGAGTTGCTCCGCCGAACGATCGCCACCCGATTGAACGTCGAAATGGCGGGTACGCGCGAGATGGTCCGCATCGCGCAGTCGTTCAAGCCTGACCAGGTGACGCTCGTTCCCGAGCGCCGCGACGAGCTCACGACCGAAGGCGGGCTCGATGTCATGCTGCACGCCGGTTCGCTCGAAGTCGTCGTCAAGGAGCTGAAGGACGCGGCGATCGACGTCTCTGTCTTCGTCGACCCAGATCTCGAGCAGATCCGCGCGTGTCACAAGCTCGGTGTGCCGGTCATCGAGATCAACACCGGAAAATACGCCGACAACTGGAAGTCGCCGCGGGCGGCCGCGGAGCTCGAGAAGATCACGAATGCGGCAAGGGGTGCGAAGAAGCTCGGGCTCCGCGTACTTGCGGGGCACGGACTGACGTACCGCAACGTCGACGCGATCGCGCGCATCCCGGAGATCGAAGAGCTCAACATCGGCCACTCGATCATTGCCCGTGCGGTTCTCGTGGGCCTCGAGCGCGCAGTGCGCGAAATGGCGGAGCTGCTGCAAAGGCCGAGAAGCTGACGAGGCAGGTCTGACCTCAAACCTGCTTCAACGCCATCCTTGCTTCCCGCTGCTCGTCCCGGCTGAGTGGTCGCGACGAGAAACGATCGCGCTCGTAGAGCTCGAGGATGCGCTCCACGACTCGTGCCGACGGGGCGAGATTGCGGCGGACGAGCGTGACGACTTCCGCGCTCGTCGTCGAGGGTGCGACGACGATGCCTGCCTTTGCGAGTCTCCTTGCGAGCAGGTCGAATAGCGTTAGGCGGAGGCGGCGTCGGAGCGCTAGGGCTACGATGAGCGCGCCCGCGACGACCGCAGCGACGATCAGGATAGGGCGGAGTTGCGATGCGATTCCGAAGCCACCGCGAATCGCGGCGATCGCATCGCGCGCGGCGTAAAACGCCGAGGCAATGAGGTTGACCTGGTCGGAGAGGCCGAATGTGAGGATGTAGCGGTCCCAGAAGAAGTTGATCGACTCTGCGACCGCGGACACGTATGCCAGTACGACGTTAGGCTGATCCGCGCCTGGGCGCAGGTCGGAGGGCGTCGGGTCCCAGGTCGTCCAGCGCTCGCCGTCCCACATCTCGACCCACGCGTGCGCATCGCGTTGTCGAATGACGAAGTAGCCGCCGAATGGATTGTATTCGCCCCCATAGAAACCGCCAGCGATGCGCGCCGGTACGCCGCGCGCCGCGAGGAGCAGCACCATGCCCGCCGCGAAGTGTTCACAGTGGCCTCGGCGCTCGCGCAACAGGAAGTCCTCGACTCCGACGGGCTCGCCGAGATTGACCGGGCTCGGAACGTAGGCGAAGTTCGCTGACAGGTGTGATTCGATCACGGCGGCGTTCTCGCGCGGTGTGGTCGCGTTGCGTGCGATGCTGTCCGCGAGCGCTCGGATTCCGTCGGGTACTTCGTATGTCGGAAGGCGTCGCGGAGGAGCGATCGGGTCGATCGTTCCGCTCGCAGAGGCGGAGAAATCGATGAGGGCCTCTCCCGCTCCCGGGATCGTGTACGAACCCTGGTTAGGCCCCTCGATGAGAGCCCCGATGCCTCGAACCTGCCAGGTTCCGGTCGGGAGGAAGATCCGCTGGTTCTGTGCGACTGTGCGCATCTGCCTCACGACGATCGTGTGGCTGGCAGTGACCGGGCGGGCGATGTCGAAGGCGCCCGACCCTGCGATCACTTGCGGCGATCGAACGGGTCGCGAGGTCCACCTGTCGCTGTTCCATCGATCGTAATGGCCGCCGCGAAGGCGGACTGGCAGAAACTCCGGCCCTGCCCCCGACGGCACCGTCACGCGTGCGACCACGCGCGGATCCGGTGTGATGACCTGCCCCTGGGAGAGGTCGATCGCGTCGGAAAATCCGGTCGACGCCCCTTGCGAAGCGAACCCGGTGCCGCGCACGAACGGGTTCCGTACGCGCGGCAGGAGAGGAAAGAACGCCGCGGCGGCGACGAACAGGATCACAACGTAGGCCGCGACGCTGCGGTTCATCGGGAGGTCGCGGGCGGTTGCGCCGACCAGTCGTGCCGACTCCTCGCGACTGAGCACGACCAGTTGCCGGAGCAGCAGGTACGCCAGTCCTGCCACGAAGAGAATGATCGAGATGTGGGTCGAGGTAGCGATCGAGGCGAGCGCGATGAGGAAGATCACGAGGAGCCGCTGCAGCTGATTCTTCTCCGCGTCGCGGTCGACGGACTGGTATACCGCGATGAAGAAGAGCAGGTGTCCCGTCGCCCTGATCAGGTTGTGCGAGATCGCGACGGCGTCGACGAAGTAGAAGAGGAGGTAGGCGACGCCGAGCAACCATAGCACCGCGTGAGGAAGTGACCCGGTCGGTCGGCTGACCTTCCACGCGAGGATGGCTCCAAGCACGAGGTGATAGAGGAGTACCGCGGGGATCGAAAGCGCGGCATTGAAATAGAGAGGTAGCGCCGCGACCATCGCGAGCACGATCAGCTCAGCCTTACGCGGTGCGCGCGTCACGGTTTCCACTCCTCAATGAATAGAGAATGACACCGGTTCCGGAGAAGGGCGTCGGCGTCTCCGACTGCGGTTCGACGAGCGCCAGCGCCTCGTACGCCGAGATTCCTCGGTCCGTCTGTCCGACGAGCGACGCCTGGCGGCCGAGATGAAAGTGGACGTCGTAGCCGCGATCGAGCGCATTGCGAACTGCCGTCGCCGCCTCGCTCACGATCTGTTCGAATCGTTCGCGAGCGTCGGTTGACGGCATGAACGGGTCGAACGTGATCGCGACGATCGGATTCGCGTCTTGCTGCGACTGCTTCATCACCCACCGCCCGATGCTCGCTGACTTCTTCCAGTGGACGTGACGGAGCGAATCGCCGCGCACGTACTCTCGGAACGCGAAGATCTCGGTGCCGGGTCCTGCGGCGTTTCGAGGGCTGCGCTCGCCGAGGGTCGGCGCAAAGTCGTCGCGAAGCGTCTCGTCGGGGAGCAGACGCGGAAAAACGACGGCGCTTCCCGACAGTTTCGCCCGGCGCTTCTTGGTGAAGAGACCGAACGGGAATCGCGTGTAGAGGTCGACGCGCGTAAGGCTCACGCGGCCGCGCCTCTCGAAGAGAAACGTCGCGGTGATCTCCACCGTACCGCGCCGCTCTACGATCGGTACGAATACCGGCTCTGCGAGGTGTGGACCCGTGACGAGCAGGTCGCGTACGGTCCAGAGCCGGCTCCGGTTGCGCAGGCGCAGCGAACCGGTCGCGGGCTTTCCTGCCCAGGCTTCGCCCAGGTGCGAGACTTCGACGTCGATCGAGCGAAGCCCGTCTTTCGACGCCATGCCGGAGACGATGAGCAGCCCGAGCATCGTCGACAGGGCGATGTAGAGAGAGTTGTTCCCGGTGTTGAGCGCGGCAAAGCCGATGACGAAGGTGAAGAGCAGGTAACTTCCGCCGACCTTCGTCAGTCTGACCACGCCCTCAAACTCGAACGGGCGCCGCTGCATCGATCACCTCGGGACCGGGGTCTGCGAGACCAGCCTCTCGATCACTCTCGCCTCGGGCGTTAGGTCGCCGTGGCGTACGTGACGCTCGTGGAGCACGACGCGGTGGGCGAGCACGGGGACCGCGAGACGCTTCACGTCGTCGGGCGTGACGAAGTCGCGCCCGTAGACCATCGCGAGGGCTTGCGAAGCGCGATAAAAGGTGAGCGAGCCGCGCGTCGAGACTCCGAGCGCGATCTCGGAGTCGTTGCGCGTCGCTTCGACGAGCGACATCAGGTAGTCGAGTAGCGCGTCACTGACGTGGATGTCCGATACGCGGTTCTGCAGCGCGAGAAGCTCCGCGGCGCTCAGCACCGGCTGTAGGTTCGCCAGCGCGTCCTCCGCACCCCCCGCCTTCAGCAACTCGCGCTCGTCGGTCTTGTTCGGATAGCCGATCGTCAACTTCATCAGGAAGCGGTCGAGCTGCGACTCGGGGAGAGGATAGGTGCCGACGTGCTCGACCGGGTTCTGCGTCGCGACGACGACGAAGGGATCGGGGAGCGGGAGATGCTGCTTCTCGACCGTGACCGTTCCTTCGTTCATCGCCTCGAGGAGCGCCGATTGCGTCTTCGGTGTCGCGCGGTTGATCTCGTCGGCGAGAAGAACGTTCGTGAACACGGGGCCGGAGAGGAATTCGAATTGTTGACGGTCCTGGTTGAACACCATCACGCCGACGATGTCGGATGGAAGCAGGTCGCTCGTGAACTGAATGCGCTGAAACTCGACCGATACCGAGCGGGCGAGCGCGTGAGCGAGCGTCGTCTTGCCGACGCCGGGAACGTCCTCGAGGAGGATATGGCCGCGCGCGAGCATCGATGCGATCGCGTAGCGGACGACCTCCGACTTGCCGCGGATGACCCGCTCGATGTTTTCTTGCAGCGCCGCGACCTTCGCCGTTGCGTCGCTCGTCGTGATCGGTTTCGTCGTCATCGCGTGTATGGCGCTCATTCGGCTCCTCGTGGTTCGAACGGAGAGGGCGAGATGGCCTCCCCATTATCTCTCTACGAACGAGAAGGAGTTTTGTCTCTTTCCCGGTGGCGTGACGAATGCGAAACAGAGGGCGATCAACGAATCCCCCCATCCTTACGGGTGGGGCCTGGCGCGGCCGTGGAGCATGACGAGGGTTGCGTCCGCACGAAGGTCAGAGGCCGGGCGCGGGCGCGGGCGCGTTCACGGGAGGGTATCCGCGGATGAGCGTTGATCGAGGAGGCTCTGCTCGTGAACGTGAACGCGCCCGAGCCCGGCTTTTCGCTCCGGCCAAAGTAATCTGGCTTTTGGCCCGCCTTACGCCTGTTCTCGCCCTTCGCCTTTCGCCTACAGCTTCTTGTAATTCGGCCCGCCGCCACCTTCCGGAGGAACCCAGGTGATCACCTGGTAGGGATCGAGAATGTCGCAGGTCTTGCAGTGGAAGCAATTCGTGAAGTTGAGGAAGGGCACCTTGCCGCGGCCGTCGTCGGTGGGGCGGGGCTCGTAGACGTTCGCAGGGCAGAAGTGAAGGCACGGGTTGCCATACTCTTCCGTGCACTTCGTGATGCAGACCTCGGTGTCGCGGATCAGCAGGTGCGCCGGTTGGTTCTCTTCATGAACGACACCGCCGTAGTAGACGTCGGTCACCTTGTCGAACGTCAGCTTGCCATCGAACTTGATCTTCTCCGGAGGATGCGGATCGTCGCTCGCGAAGTAGCGTTTGATCCGCTCCATTCGCTCGTGCCCCGCCGTTGCTTCGAGGCGATTCGCGACGCCGAAGCCGCGGCCGCCGGTGATCATGCCGAGGCCCGCGTTGATCATTCCGGCGTAAAGCCCGTGCTCGAAGCCCTGGTGGAAGTTGCGGTCTTTCCAGAGCTCCGTCTTTGCCCACGACGCCTCGAACTTCCTTTCGTACGCGCCGAGCTTCGCGTCGGAGTAGTCGCCTGCGACGAGTGCCTCGAGCGCCGCCTCGGCCGCGAGCATCCCCGACTTCATCGCGAGGTGGACTCCCTTGAGTCGCGCTCCATTGAGGTAGCTTGCGGAGTCGCCGACGATCATGAAGCCGTCGCCCCACATCTTCGGCATCGAGAAGTAGCCCCCTTCGGGGATCGCCTTTGCTCCTGCGGCAACCAGCTTGCCTCCCTCGAGGATCGCGCGAATCGCCGGATGCGTCTTCAGTCGCTGCAATTCGTGGTGGGAGTCGGTGGTCGGGTTGCGCGCGTCGAGTCCGACGACCATGCCAATGTCGACCAGGTTGTCCTTCATCCCATAGATGAACGCTCCGCCAAACGTTTCCTTGTCGAGCGGGAATCCCATCGTGTGGATGACCTGGCCCGGCTTGAATCGTCCTGCGGGGACTTCCCAGATCTCCTTGACGCCTAACGCAAAGACCTGCGGGTTCTTCCCTTTTCCGAGGTCGAACTGTTCGTAGAGCTGCTTGGTGAGCGTGCCGCGGGGCCCCTCGGCGAGGATCACGATCTTCGCGCGGATGTCGATTCCCGGCTCGAAGTTACCTTTTGCTTCGCCGTTCTTGTCGATTCCCTTGTCGGCGGTGCGTACGCCCACGACCTTGCCAGCTTCAATGAGCACGCGTGCCGCGGGGAACTCGGGGAAGATGTTCATCTCGGGAGCTTCCGCGACGAACGGCTCCATCCAGCGGAGCAGTTCCGCGAGCGAGACGACGTAATTGCCGTGGTTCTGGAGCGGAGGCGGCATGATCGGAGCTTTGATCTTTCCCGACTCCGTGAGGTACCACATCTCATCCGTGCCGACGGCGACGGCAGGGCAGTCCTTCTTCCGCCAATCGGGAATCAGTTCGTCGAGCGCGCGAGGGTCCATGACAGCGCCCGAGATGCCGTGCGAGCCGATCTCTTTTCCCTTCTCGAGCAGTGCAATCGAGAGCCCTTCGAGCTTCTCCCCCTTGCCCGAGTCGTTGTGTTGTTTGATGAGGCGCGCGAGATGCATCGCCGTGGCGAGGCCTCCCGGGCCTCCACCGACGATGACGACGTCCATCTCGAGAGTTTCGCGTTCGATTCCGGGCAGCTCGGCCATCGGGTCGCTCCTTTGATCGCGGGCGATTGTATCGAAATGCGACCGAAGGCGAGGAACGAGGCGGGACCCTCGTGGCGGCGGATTCCGATCCGCCGCGGTCCCCTCGTGCGATCAGCGTTCCCGATCTCGCCACCGGCGCGTCGCGCCGTGCCGCGGATCGGAATCCGCGGCTACGAATCGGCTATTCCAGATACTTCCCGAAGAACGCGATCGTACGCTTCCAGGCGAGCGCCGCGGCCTCGGCGTCGTAGCGGTTCGGCGAGGTGTCGTTGTGGATCGCGTGGTTCTTCCCGTCGTAGATATTGCTGTCGTAACGGATTCCCGCGGCCTTGAGCGCGGCCTCGTATTCCGAGACGCCTCGGTTGATCCGCTCGTCGCTCTCCGCGATGCGCGCCGGCCTCTTGTAGTCGTTCTCCAGCTGCTGCAGCAGCGCGATCGCGGCCGGCATGCCGCCTGCAACCATTGAGAGTCGTTGTACGAACTCGCGTCGCGTCGACCCGCCGTGCGTGAACTCGTCGTAGAGGTCGATGATCTTCTGGTCCATGGCGCAGGCCTTTCGCTCGGAATGGAGACCGAGTTGAGGGAGAAGAGAGAAGTTTACAACGCGAACCGTAACCGGAGCGCCGCGGTTCCGTCGTACGAGCAGCGTCCCTGATCTTGCCACTGGCGCTTCGCGCCGTGCCGCGGATCGGAATCCGCGGGCACAAATGCGAACGCCGCCCTTGCGGGCGGCGTTCGGAAACGAGCAGCGTTTGGGTGTGGCGCCTAATGCGCCTTCGCCTTCTTGATCTCCTCGATGAGTGGCGGGAGGATCTGGAAGAGGTCTCCAACGACACCGAGGTCGGCGACGCGGAAAATCGGTGCCTCACCGTCCTTGTTGATCGCGACGATGTGCTTCGACGACGACATGCCGGCGAGATGTTGAATCGCGCCGGAGATGCCGATGGCGATATAGAGGTTAGGGCTGACCACGCGCCCCGTCTGACCGACCTGGTGGTGATGGTCGACCCAGCCATCGTCGACGATGGCGCGTGACGCGCCAGTTGCCCCACCCAGGGCGTGAGCGAGGTCGTGAATCATCGCGTAGTTCGCCGTTTCCTTCAGCCCGCGCCCGCCGGAGACGACGACGTCGGCGTCGGCGAGCGAAACCTCCGTTGTTTCTGGGACGTTGACCGCGACGAGTTTCGCCTTCGTGTCGCCAGCGCTCCAGGCGAGGTTCGAGACTTCACACGCGCCGGCGCCTGTCGCTTCCGCGGGGAACGCGTTGGCGCGACACGTCGCAATCGCCGGATTCGAGCCGATCTCGACCGTTGCGAACGCCTTGCCCGAGTAGACGGGGCGGCGCGCACGGAGTTTGCCATCAGCCCACTCGAGGGCGACGACGTCCGAGGCGACGCCGGCACCTAGGCGCGCGCCGAGGCGCGGTGCGAGGTCGCGGCCGGCGCTCGTCGCTGACATCACGACGATGGCGGCACTCGACGCTTCGACCGCGAACTTCGCGGCCGAGGTCCAGTGCTCGCTCGCGTAGGCGTCGAGTGCAGCGTCTCCGGCGACGTGCAGCGTCGCAACGCCGAAGCTTCCGGCCTCCGCCGCTGCTGCCGCTGCCGACGAACCGCATGCAAACGCGTTAAGCGAGCCGCCGGCGGCCGCGGCAAGCTGCCGACCGATCGTCAGCGCTTCGCGCGAAGACTTCTTGAGTTTCCCATCCTTCACTTCGCAAATAACGAGTACGTCAGCCATGTCTGCTCCTCGGCTCTCGATGTCGCGGCGTTAGAACGCCTTGACCTCTTCGTGCAGGTAACGAACGATTTCTTTCGCCGCGGCGACGGGATCGCTGCCGTCGATCTTACGACCCGCTGGCTTTTCACGCGGAAGCTCCATCGCGACGACTTTGACGCGCGTCTCGTAGACGTCGCCCTCTGCGAGTCCGAGGTCGGCGAGCGTCTTCGATTCGATGGCAATCTTCTTTGCAGCCATGATGCCCTTGATCGACGCGAAGCGTGGGTTGTTGAGCCCCTTCTGCGCGGCGACGAGCGCTGGCAGCGAGCACTCGATCACTTCTTCGGCGATTTCGGTTTCGCGGTACGCAGTAACTTTGCCGTCTCCGACCTCGAGCTTCGTCACGACGGTGACGTGCGCGATTCCGAGAAGCTCGGCCAGCATCGGGCCGACGAGGGAGTTGTCGGTACCGACCCCCTGCTTGCCGACGAAGACGAGGTCGTGAGGCTGCGAACGGATCACTGCCGCTAGAACTTTTGCGATGCCGAGCGAGTCGGCGCGCAAGCTATCGCCGATGACATGGATCGCCTTCGTCGCGCCGCGCGCGAGACAGTCGCGGATCGCCGACTGCGCGCGCTCCGGTCCAAAGCAGACGACGGTGACGTCGCCGGCGCCTTTCGCTTCACGGATCTTGACCGCCTCCTCGAGCGCGTACTCGTCGTACGGGGAGACGACGAACTTCACCCCGGTCTCGTCGATCGAGCGGCCGTCGCCGCCGATCTTGATCCGGGTCTCGGTGTCGGGTACCTGAGTGATGCAAACGATTGAATTCATGGGGAAACCTCCTCGGGCGGGGTGAATCGAGGGCGAATTCTATGGAAAGCAGGGGGGAGGCGGCAAGCCGGACGATCGGAATGCGGATTTCGGAACGCGGGATGCGGAACGCGGGGATCCGCTCTGGCGCGCGCTCGCCGCCTGTCGTCTGATTTTCTTGAAGTTAGAACGTGGAACGCTGAATATTGAATCCAGAAAGGGATCTTCGGTGGTTCCCCTTTCTGGATTCAACATTCAGCGTTCCACGTTTTAACTTCGGCCTTTGTGGAGGCCTCCTGCCTCCGCCCCACAGCCGGAGCCCATTGCCACTAACCCGCTGCCCCTTGTGATACAACTTCCCCTTCATGCCCGACACGCTCCAGAAGCCGCTTGCGCTCTCCCTCGGCGACCCGGCGGGAATCGGGTCCGAGGTGACGTTCAAGGCGCTCCGCGACCTAGGACCAGAGCCGCCGGTCTGGCTTTTCGGCGACCGGGGCTACGCCGAAAAAGGGGCCGAGCTCGCCTACGTGCCGTTCGACCTCCCGGTTTTTTCTTCGGCGAGGAGTGCGGCTGCGGCCGGTGCGACGCGGGCGATGATCGGGATCTCCGCTGAGGCGACGCCTCTCGAGTTTGGCGTGGTCAGGGCCGACTATGGACGTGTGTCGCTCGCATCGATCGACGCTGCGATCGATGCGGTGTCGGCTGGCCACTGCTCGGCACTCGTGACGGCGCCGATCCACAAGCGGGCGGTTAAGCTCGCCGGTAGCGAACATCCCGGGCACACGGAGATCCTCGCAACGAAGGCGGGACTCAAGACCTATGGACTCGACTACGCGATGATGTTCGACTCGCCGACGCTCTGTGTCGCGCTGCTCAGCGTTCACCTTTCGCTGACGAACGCGATCAAGGCGATTACGGCGGAGAAAGTCGCCGACCTTGCGGGGCTCGCGTCGAAGCATTACAGACGACTTCACGGCTCGGTGCCGCGGGTGGCGATCGCCGGGGTGAACCCGCACGCCGGCGAGGATCGTGCATTCGGCGATGACGAGATCGAGATCGAGCGGGGAGTAGCCCTTGCGCGCGAGCGGGGAGTCGACGCGATCGGTCCCTTCGCTCCTGACACGGTTTTCGTTTCGGCGAGCCGAGGACGGTACGACCTCGTCGTCGCGATGTACCACGACCAGGGGCTGATCCCGGTCAAGGCGCTGCACTTCGAGGACTCGGTGAACGTGACGATCGGCCTGCCGTATCTGCGATGCTCGGTCGACCACGGCACGGCATTCGACATCGCCGGCAGGGGAGTCGCGGATGCGCGGCCCATGCGATACGCGATTGAATGGGCCGCGAAGCATGCGCTAAAGTTCAAGAGTTGAACGAACGCACGATCTGGATTGTCCGCATCATCGGCATCGCGGTGATTCTCATTCTGCTTTTTCTCCTCATGAGCCTTCATTCGAGGTTGGTGCGCCTCAACCAGGAGCAGCAACGTCCGAGAGCGGGGAGTGGCGCGGCACTGATCCCCGGATGTGGCGCGACGGGAGGAGAGTGGCCGCATGCCTAGGATTCTCGTAACGAACGACGACGGGATCTACAGCGAAGGGCTCGCGAAGCTCGTCGAGGCTGTCGCACCGCTCGGCGAGGTCGTCGTCGTCGCGCCCGACCGCGAACAAAGCGCGGCGAGCCACGCGCTCACGCTGAATCGGCCGCTTCGCCTGCAGCAGATTGGCGACGAGCGGTGGATCGTCGACGGGACGCCGACCGATTGCGTGAATCTCGCGCTGCTTCACCTCTGTAAGGACAAACGTCCCGACCTCGTCGTCTCGGGCATCAACTTCGGCCCGAACATGGGTGACGACGTGACCTACTCGGGAACGATCTCGGCCGCGTTCGAGGGGTCGCTGCTCAACGTGCCGTCGATCGCCTTTTCGGCCTTCGTCGGCGAGCACTTCGACTTCGGTCCGTGCGCTGCGTTTGCGGCAAAGCTCGTGGCCGAAGCGCTCGAGACGCATCGCGACCCGCGAATCGTGCTCAATGTGAACTTTCCCGACCCGCCGTTTGCGGGTGTGCGCCTAACGCGGCAGGGACGACGCGAGTACGTCGTTGGCGTGATCGAGCGGCTCGACCCGCGAGGGCGAAAGTACTACTGGATTGGCGGCGAACCGCCGGTCTGGCATCCGGGCGAAGGAACCGACGTCGAGGCGGTGACGAGCGGCCACGTCTCGATCACGCCGCTGCATCTCGATATGACCCACCATCCGTCGATCGCTCCGCTGCGGCGATTGGAAGAGAGGCTGGGCGATGCCGCTCGCAAAGCCTGACGCCACGTCCTCAGCGGAGAATCGCGAGCTCTCGCAGCTGCGCGCACTCATGGTGGAGCGCTACGTCGCGGGGCGCGGAGTGAAGGATCCTCGCGTGCTCGAAGCGATGCGCCAGATTCCCAGGCACCGATTCGTTCCTCAAGTCGTGCGTGCGAAGGCGTACGGTGAAGGCGCGCTGCCGATCGGCTCCGGGCAGACGATCTCGCAGCCATGGATCGTCGGACGAATGATCGAGCTCCTCGAGCTCACTGGGAAGGAAAAGGTCCTCGAGGTCGGAACCGGGACCGGCTATCAGGCGTGCGTTCTTTCGAAGGTCGCGGCGAAAGTCTTTTCGATCGAGCGGATCAACGAGCTCGCGCTGCGGGCGGTCGAGCTCGTGCGCGAGCTGAAGCTCCACAACGTCAGTGTCAAGGTTTTCGACGGGACGTACGGATGGAGCGACCAGGCGCCGTTCGACCGGATCATCGTCGCCGCAACCGCACCGGAGCTTCCTGAGCCACTCGTGCAACAGCTCGGACGCGGGGGCACGCTCGTCATCCCTCTCGGGCGCGGAGAGAATCAGCGACTTGCGAGGGTGCGCCGTATCGGCACAGGCGTCCAGATCGAAGACTGCGGTCCCGCCTCATTCGTTCCTCTGATCGGGAGATTCGGGTGGAAGGACGAGGAGAAGGGGAAGTGACGTGTGGGCGGCACGAAATTCGTGCTCACCAGGCTGGACGAAGGTCAACGGCCGGGCGCGGGCGCGTTCACGGATTTGCTGAAGTTTGGCTGTTCGGTGGGAACGTCAAAAGCCGGGCTCGGGCCCGGGAGCATTCACGTTCACGGGTGTACTTCCCGGATCCCGCGTTCATGTGGCTCCTCCGTGGGTCGCTCGAGAGTATTGGCCACTTTCGCGAAGCCGTGAACGCGCCCGGGCCCGCGCCCGCGCGGGGCTTCTCCGATTATCCTTGCCCGAGCCGACGCAACCCGAGCGTTCTCCAACGCATCCTCGCGGCATCCGCCTTTCAATCCCTGCACGCGAAGCCTTATCATGGCCACGTCACGGACGACGACGAATGAAGGAAATCCGCCACATCAGGATTCATGGCAAGGTGCAGGGCGTCGGCTATCGCTTTTACGCGACACGAATCGCGCGCCGTCTCGGCCTCAAGGGGTGGATTCAGAACCTGCGCGACGGTTCGGTCGAGGCGATGGTCGAGGGCGAGGCACCCAAGATCGACGAGTGGATTACCGAGATCAAGGAAGGCCCCCGCTATGCGGAGGTCGTGCGTATCGATCAGGAGCGCCGCGACAACGCGGGCCCGCTCGCCGACTTCGACGTGAAATTCTGACATGGCCCAGCCAACGCCTCACATCGACCTTCGCGACTACATTCGCGACATTCCCGACTTCCCGAAGCCGGGAATCATGTTCAAGGACATCACCCCGCTGCTGAAGCACCCCGATGCGTTCAACGCGACGGTGGAGAGGCTTGCGGCTCCCTTCGAGGGTGAGCGAGCGCTCAAGGTCGCCGCGATCGAATCGCGCGGATTCATCTTCGGTGCGGCCGTCGCACAGCGGCTCGGCGCAGGCTTCGTGCCGATCCGCAAGCCAGGCAAGCTTCCCTGGAAGACACACCGGAGCGAGTATGCGCTCGAGTACGGAACCGATGCGCTCGAGATCCACGACGACGCAGTCGGCCCGGGTGAGCGGGTCGTCGTGATCGACGACGTCCTCGCCACCGGCGGCACTGCATGCGCGGCCGGCGAGCTCGTCCGGCGCCTCGGCGCGGACATCCTCGCCTACTCGATCGTGATCGAGCTCACGTTCCTCAATGGACGCGAGAAACTCGGCGGCACTCCCGTCAACGTCGCCGTCCACTACTGACGTGGGTCCCCTTGTTGGGAAGGTGAGCGCTCCGCACAGCTCGCCGGAGGAGGACGGTGCATGCGCGATTTCGACTTGATCGTCATCGGAGCCGGGCCGGCGGGTGAGAAAGGCGCGGCACAGGCCGCCTACTTCGGCAAGCGCGTTGCGATCGTCGAGAAGGAGCGCGTCGTCGGCGGCGCCTGCGTGAACACCGGCACCGTCCCGTCGAAGACGCTTCGCGAGACCGCGCTCCATCTTTCCGGGTTCCGGCGGCGGGAAGTCTACGGCGTCGACTACTCGCTGAACGAGAACGTCAACATGGGCGATCTCATGCATCGCAAGCGCACGGTGATCGAGCGCGAGCATGCGACGATCGAGGAGAACATCCGACGCCACAACATCCGCCGTTTCTGTGGCTCCGCTCGTCTCGCCGGCACACACGAGGTCGTCGTGGAGAGTGCGACGGGTGCGAGCACGCTGTCGGGCGACGTGATTCTCATTGCATCGGGCTCGTCTCCCCTCCGTCCCGAGCACGTTCCGTTCGATCACGACAGAATCTGCGATAGCGATTCGATTCTCGAGATTGGATCGATTCCGAAAAGCCTTGCAGTCGTAGGCGCCGGCGTGATCGGCTGCGAGTACGCATCGATCTTCGCGTCGCTCGGCGTCCCGGTGACGCTGATCGACGGACGGACGGCGCTACTCGGCCACATCGATCGGGAAGTGGCGGCCGTCCTTCTCGACAGCTTTCGAACGCGGCTCGGAATCAAGCTTCACCTCGGTGTTCCGGTTGCGGCAATCGAACTGCTCGACGAGGGCGTCGTGCTTACGCTCGACAGTGGTCTCGACGTGCGTGTCGAAAAAGTCCTTTACGCCGCCGGCCGGCAGAGCAATACGGGAGACCTCGGGCTCGAGGCTGTCGGCGTGAAGACGGGCCGGAACGGCGTCGTGATCGTGAACGAGCAGTACCAGACGAGCGTCCCTAACATCTACGCGGCGGGGGACGTCGTCGGTTTTCCCGCGCTCGCGTCGACGTCGATGGAGCAGGCACGCGTGGCGATGGTTCACGCGTTCGATCTGAAGTACAAGACGAGGGTGGCGAGTCTCCTGCCATACGCGATCTACACGATTCCGGAGTTGTCGAGCGCGGGCCTGACGGAGGAACAGTGCGTGGAGAAGGGGATCGACTGCGAGACGGGCCGTGCGTACTACGCGGCGAACGCACGCGGTCAGATCATCGGCGACGACTCGGGTCTGCTGAAGCTCGTGTTCGGCGCGGATTCGCTCGAGCTTCTTGGCGTGCACGCGATCGGCGAAAGCGCATCGGAGATCGTTCACACCGGACTCATGGTCATGCAGTTCCGAGGAACGATCAACGCATTCATCGATTCGGTCTTCAACTTCCCATCGCTCAGCGAGGTCTACAAGTACGCGGCGTATGACGGGCTCGGCAGAGTCGCACGAAGAAGCACGGAGCGCGGAACGCTGAACGCCTGAAGATGGGAGCTACGGATGCCTCGGTGATGCGCGCCGAAAAGCGATCCGCTCAATCTGAGAAGCGTGGCGATCCGCGCTTCACGTTCACGCTCCACGTCTTCGGCCCACGTCTCGCGTTTCGCGATCCGCGTTTCCTACGCGCCGGGTCGCAGTTGCAGCCTGAGCGTTGGCGATCCCGCGGTCGCGTGCATGCCCGGTTTCAACTCGAAGCCGTCTTCGGGCTCCGACGTGTCGGCGCCGAGCAGAAGCAATAGCCGTGCAAGTTCACGCATCGCGAGCCGGTCTCCCTCGAGGATCACCTCGCTACCCGAGATGCGCAGTCCGATGGGTGACTTCGCCAGCCCTTCGAGAACCATCATCGCCAGCTCGACGTTGACCATCACTTACTCCCCTTCGTAGGTCGCCGAGTTCCGCTCGGTCTCGTGAAGGACGACACGGCAGAGGCGTCCTTCGCTGATCGCCGGAGCGAGCTGGTCCCAGAACGCCTTTGCAAGGTTCTCTGCCGTCGGGATGATGCCACGAAGAAACTCGACGTCGACGTTGAGGTTCGTGTGATCGACTCGGTTCACCACGCGCTCGCGCATGATGTCCTTGAGGCGCTTGAGGTCGATGACCATGCCGGTCTCCGGGTCGATCGATCCACGCACGCTTACCTCGAGGACGTAGTTGTGTCCGTGGCCGGAAGGGTTGTCGCACTTGCCGTACACGCGACGGTTCCACTCGGCATCCTTCGCGGGATTGTTCAGCCGGTGCGCGGCGGAGAAGTCGAGTTTTGCGGTAACGATCATCGAGTCGGTCTCCTGGCGTTACGGATCGCGCAACGCCCCTCAGAAGCGTGCCGGTCGCGCGCTTCTTCCCCGCTGCTTCCCGGTCGCGCCGCTCAGAGCGACATGCTCTGCAGCGCGGCGGAGAGTCCCGCCGACTTCTCGCGGATCACCCTCTTGAGCTTCGTGAAGCGCGGGTCAGTTCCGAGATAGCCGAAAAGGGGACTGGAGACGATGTAGGTGAGCGACGGCTCGGAGTGCGCGACCGCAGTCTCGAGTGCCGCGAGCACCTGCTTCTGCCGGTTGAGGAGCACGTTGACCTCGGCGACCAGGGTGTAGTGGTCGTCAGCGCGAGTGACCGCCGACTCAGCCTTGGCGATCTCGGCATCGGCAGTCGCCGCATCGCCTTTGCCGGCGGCGATGAACGCGCTCAACATCGGAAGCGTGTAGGGATCGTTCAAACGCTGCTGGCGCGCCTGTTCGAGCTCGATGATCGAGTCGGACCGGCGGATTACCGCGAGCCTCCCGATCTTCAGCGAGAGCCAGGGGTTGTCCTGCTGTGTCTCCTGGGTCTTGTAGTACGCCTTGACTGATGCGTCGACCCTCCCGCGCGCAAGTGTGATGTCGGGCTCGTGAAGGCGAGGGTTCGACGCGCGAACTGACGCGAGGCGTGCCACGACGGTTTGGAACTTTCCTTCGTCGGCAACCGCGAGGGCATAGTCTCCGACGAGCGTCAGCACTTCGGGGTCGTCACCCTTCGCGCTGAGCAGCGCCGCGAGGTACGAGATCGCCTTCGGCGCGTTGCCGCGCTCCGCCTCCCACCGTGCGAGTTCTTTGCGGATCTCGAGGTTTGCGGGGTCGAGCGAGGCGATCGTCGCCGCACTCTTGAAGGCGTCGTCGCGGTTTCCGCTCCGCAAGTATGCGGCATAGAGGAGCTCGTGGGCGCGGAGGTACTTCGCGTCGGCGGCCACGGCCTTCTTCGCGGAAGCGGTTGCTTTCTTGTCATCGCCGGCGCGCTGCTGCGCGACCGCGTCGATGTACGCCTTCGTCGCGCCCGCGTTCGTCGAAACGACCGTTGCCAGGTCTTTGCCGAGAGTCGATGCCATCCAGTGCGCGAGCGCCAAGGCTGGCTCGTAATAATCCTTCACCTTTGCGGGGAGCGCGATCGGATCGCCTTCGGTCAGCGTCGAGCCTTCGACGAGGGTAGGAACGAGAACGAGACCGTCGTCGCCCTTTCTCACGACCGCGCCAAGGACTCGGCTCGTCGGTGCTGCCGCGTCGACGAATGTCAACGACGAGTCGAGACGAACGATCGATGCAGTCATTGCGCCGATCCCGTTCGCGAGCGCGACGAGCTTCGGATCGGGTGGTGGCGCAGTCGTAGTCGCCGTCGTGTCGGTAGTCGTCGGGGGAGCCGAGGTCTCGACGACGACGCCGCCAAGAAACACCTCCGACGGATTGATCGTCGGTGCGGTGTCTGTGGGCGGCGGCGGTTCCGCGGTTGCGGGTTCGGGGGCCTGAGTTGCAACCGCGACGGCGACGGGCACGGGAGGCGCGGCGTCGCCCTTACGCATCATGAAGAACGCGGCGGCTGCTCCACCAAGGACGACGACGGCGCCGATGCCGGCGACGAGCGCCATGCTCGATGATTTTTTCTTCGTGGGCGACGGCGCGATTGCTTCATCGTCCATCGAAGCGTCGTCGATCTCCTCATGAGCTGCCCCCTTCGTGGCATGAGCTGTGGGTGCCGGACGTGAGGCGGGAACCGGGGCTGGCGCGGCGTCGTGCGATGCTGCGGGGGGCGCTAGGTTCGTTGGCACTGCCTGCGCGCGGGGAAGTAGCGTCGGAGCGGCGTAGAAGTTCACTCCTCGGAACGCGCCGGCGGGCGAGGGGATCGATGTGAGGCCGAGCGCACGGATGACCGGCTCCGAAACGAGCGTCTGCATCGGTTCCATCGCGTCGAGAACGGCATCGGCAATCTCGAGGCCGACGCCGCCTGGCTTCCCGGTCGTCGCGACGAGCTCGCCGAAGTGAACGACGGTGCGCGGCTCGACCGGCTCGGCGGCGTTCGACATGTTGTGCTCGACGATGTCGGCGAGCCCTTTCTGCGCGGCGCGAAGCGCGCTCGAGGCGTCGGGGAGCTCAGCCACCATACGCGGGCCGAACGAGTCGAGCACTTTCCCGTCGAAGAGGTAGACCGCTTCGCCGAGATACTGCTGCATTCGCGTTTCGAGGCGAGACGCCTGCTCCGGATCTTTTTTGCGGAGAAGCTCGTGATACGGCAGCTCGCATACGACGATCCACGCCGGAGCGGCGGCGGCCTGCGGCGGGGGCGCCACAGCGACGGGCGTCACCGTCTTCCGTGCCGCGAGGCGGTCGATGTTCGGCTCGAGTTTCCGCAGGTCGGCGAGGATCTCGTCAGCCTTCTGATAGCGCTTGTCGGGGATTTTCTGAAGGCAGCGCCCGATGAGAGAGAGGATCGAGCGATCGGCGGTAGGGGCCGCCGGTGCCGCAGGCGCGCTCTGCGCGATCGCCTGCGTGATCTCCGCGGGAGTCGCGCCGCGGAACGGCGTTTTCCCTTCGAGCATCTCGTAGAAGACGGTGCCGAGTGCAAAGACGTCGCTCCTCGAATCGACCGGCTTGCCGATCACCTGCTCGGGCGAGAGGAATAGCGGTGTTAGGGCGTCGTTCGGCCGGAGCGAGCCGAGGAACGTCGGGCCCGACTCGTGCTTGCGGCGAATCGACGCATAGCCCATTCCAACCAGGTGGACGTCCCCCTGCGGCGTCACCACGAACGACTCGCTATTGAGCTCGCCGTGTGCGATTCCCTTCGAATGAAGATGGGCGACGGCATCGGCGATCTGGAATGCGAGGCGCAAAAACTCGCCTCGCGCCGGCGGTGACACGCGCGTCCGCTGCCGGAGGCTGTCGCCTTCGATCAGCTCGAGCACCATGAACAACATGTCGCGATCGATGTCGATCTCGAGAATCTGGGCCACTCCCGGGTGGCGAGTCGCCGCGCCGACGCGTGCCTCTTTGAGCATCGCATCGCGCTGGGCCTTGTCCTTCGGAACCAGGCGTGTGAGGATCTTGATTGCAACTGGTTTGCCGCTTCGCGAGTCGCTCGCCTTCCAGGCGTTGATCGATCCCGGAAAGCGCTCGTTAAGCACGTAGTGAAGCAGCTGGAACCCGGGGGCGAGGCTCTCCGGAATGCTCGACATGTTCCGAATTATATCCAAAGGGAGAGTGCCTCGATGCGAGCAGCCATCATCGCCGTCGGAAGCGAAATGCTCGGAATCTCGAGAGTGGACACGAACTCGCTCGACGTGACGCGTCACCTCGAAGAATGGGGAGTCGAGTTGGTTCGCAAATCGGTCGTCGGCGACCATGCTGCCGACCTCGCGCACGAGCTCCGCGCGGCGCTCGCGGAATGCGACATCGTCGCGGTCATGGGCGGACTCGGCCCGACCGAAGACGACGTGACGAAGGAAGTCGTCTCGGAGGTCCTCGGAATCCCTCTGCGCGAAGAAGAGGAGATTCTGGAGCGGATGGCCGCACTGTTCGCGAACCGGGGCTACGAGATGCCGGAGTCGAATCGCAAGCAGGCCTTCGTGTTCGAGGGACATGGGTTCCTGCGTAATCCACGGGGGACGGCGCCTGGGTTCCACCTCGATTTCGACTGGGAGGGCCGCCCGCGGCATCTCTGGATTTTTCCAGGCGTGCCTAACGAGCTGCACGGCATGCTCGAGGCCGACTTCGGCCCGTGGCTCCGGACGCTTGGCCTGGCTCGGCGATTCTGGAGAACGCTTCGGATCGCCGGGATGCCGGAGTCGCTCGCCGACGAGAAGCTCAAGCCGTTCTACGATCGGTACCGGGAGACGCCGGTCACGATCCTCGCGTCGCGTGGCGAGCTCTCGCTCCACTTCTACGCGAACGGGCCGGAGGATTCAGCCTACGCAAGGCTGCTCGCGATGGAGGCCGAAGTCCGGGAGGCGCTGGGAGAGCGGGTGTACGGAACCGCGGACGACACGCTCGAGCTGGTCGTCGGGCGGATGCTCCTTGCGCGGGGTGAGAGCGTCGCGACGGCCGAATCGTGCACGGGAGGGTTGCTCTCGGGCCGGATCACCGACGTCCCGGGGAGCTCGCAGTGGTTCGCCGGCGGCGTCGTTGCCTACTCTGCTGACGTCAAGATGGCGATGCTCGGCGTCGATCCAGAACACATTCAGAAGCATGGCGAAGTGTCGGAGGAGGTAGCGCGCGACCTGGCGCAAGGTGCCCGCCGCCGTTTTGGAACGAGGTGGGGGATCGGTGTGACCGGAATCGCCGGGCCCGACGGCGGGAGCGATGCGAAGCCGGTCGGCACGGTCCATCTCGCGGTCGCCTCGCGCGATCACGTGGAGCATCGACGAGTCTACTTTGCCGGGGGACGCGAGAACGTGCGGCGCTTCGCGACGAATGCGGCGTTGGATCTGTTGAGGAAGGTACTGAGTGCTGGGTGCTGAGTGCTGAGTGCTGAGTATGTTGGTTCGCACCGAACGCGCCTGGTCAGTGATGTCGGCCGCGGAAGCGGCCGCTTTTAATTAGCCCCGCCCGTAAGGGCGGGGAACCGCGATCGAGAAGGTCATCCGGCGCCGCGTCAGCCGCGCCATTCTGAATTGAGTGTTGTGCACGACGAACCCCGCGCTCACGCGCCGGGGGATCAGACCTCGCCGCTGGCGCGGCGCGGAAAGCTCGGGCGAACGTACAAACCCCGCCCTCACGGGCGGGGCTAATTAAAAACGGCCGCTTCCGCGGCCGACTCGCTAGACTCAGCACTCAGCACTCAGCACTCAGCACTCAGCACTCAGCACTCAGCACTCAGCACTCAGTAGTCAGTAGTCAGTAGTCAGTAGTCAGCACTTCGAACGCTAGCGATTGATGAACGATGACCAAAACTCGCACCGACGCCCTCGACCTGCTTTACCGCTACACGAAGTCCGACTCGCTACGGAAACACGCGCTGGCCGTCGAGCAGGCGATGCGGGCTTGCGCGAAGAAATACCATGGCGATGAAGATCGCTGGGCGATGTGCGGCCTTCTCCACGACTTCGACTACGAGGCGTACCCGACCGCTGAAGAGCATCCGTTCGTCGGGTCGAAGATCCTCGAGGCGGAGGGGTGGGATGAAGAGTTCCGCCGCGCGATTCTGGGGCACGCCGAATACACCGGCGTGCCGCGCGACACGGTGATGGCGAAGGCGCTCTTTGCATGCGATGAGCTCTGCGGCTTTCTTACCGCGTGCGCGCTCGTGCAGCCCGGGAAGTCGCTCGCCGAGGTCAAGGTCTCGTCGGTGAGGAAGAAATTGAAGGATAAGGCGTTTGCGCGCAGCGTGAATCGCGACGATATCGTTCATGGCGCCTCGGAGCTCGGCGTCGAGCTCGATGCCCACATCGAGTTCGTGCTCATGGCCTTGCAGGAAAAGGCATCGGAGCTCGGGCTGGGGTGATGATGGCGGTGGAGCAGGGCTTCCGTTAGGCGGTTTTCGGGTTGGATGCTCCATGGACGCGAAGCGACCGCGGCCGTTCGCCGTCCGCGACCGACTGTCGTAGCCGGCGCAACGGCGAGAATGGTGAGGCGTCGGGCGGCGACTTCCGCCGCCGTCCGACGTTCTTGAATATTCAGCGGGTTCCCTGTGCGATCTTCCGCGACTGGAGCTCCTCGGCCTTTTTCGCGAGCTTGACGAACTGTGCGCGATCGCCCGTTGTGTCGAGCGATGAGGCAGACGACGCGAGGTCGGCCACGCTCTTCCAACTCGCGGAGCCTTTGTACTGCGACTCGCGGAGCAGCAGCCCGAACTGTGCGACGGCCGACACGAAACGGAGATCATCGCTCGCCGCGTAGATACTCGCATCGCTGTCGGCGACGAGAGTCTCGACGAGACCGCTGACATCCGCTTTCGGCTCCTTGAAGCGCAGCTTGACGTGCGCCAACACAACACCTTCGAACGTCGTCCGCTCGTCGGCGGGAACTTCCTCGCGCGCTTCACCGTTCGCTCCGGCCTCACGCTCGCCGCCCGGAGGCGCGAGCTCGTAGAGCGCGGTCACCGAGTGGCCGGCACCGAGCTCACCCGCGTCTTTGGTATCGTCGTCGAAGTCCTTGCGGTCAAGGATCCGGTTATCGTAGCCGACGAGACGGTAGGCGCCCACACGCGCCGGGTTGAACTCGATCTGGATCTTCACATCCTTCGCGATCGTCAGGAGCGTGCCTGCCATCTCGCGCACGAAGACCTTTTCGGCTTCGTCGAGACTATCGAGATACGAGTACTGCCCGTTCCCCTTGTCGGCGAGCAATTCCATCCCCGCGTCGTTGGTGTTTCCCGTGCCGACGCCGAGCACGGAGAGAAACACTCCCTCCTTGCGCTTCGCTTCGATGAGTTGCTGGAGCGCATCGTTCGAGCTCGCGCCGACGTTGAAGTCGCCGTCGGTCGCGAGGATGACGCGATTGTTGCCGTCGCGGAGGTAGTTGTCCGCGGCGATCTTGTACGCGAGCATGATGCCGGCGCCGCCGGCGGTGGAGCCGCCCGCCTGAAGCGAGTCGATCGCGCGTTCGATTGCCCACTTGTCGCGTCCGCTCGTCGATGGAAGAGCGAGCCCTTCGGCACTTGCGTAGACGACGATCGCGACGCGGTCTTCATCACGCAGCTGCCGTACGAGCTTTTTGAGCGACGCCTGGACGAGTGGCAGCTTGTCGGCCGACTGCATCGAGCCTGAGACGTCGACGAGAAAGACGAGATTTCCCGGCGGGATCGCCGATGGCGGCATTCGTCTGCCCTGCACGCCGATGCGCAGTAGCTTGTGGCTCGTGTTCCATGGACAGTCGGCGATCTCCGTCGTGATCGAGAATGGCCGCCCGTCCGTTGGGTCGGGGTAGCCGTAGTCAAAATAGTTGATCATCTCCTCGACGCGTACGGCGTCGACGGGCGGCAGCGCGCCGAACTCGAGATAGCGGCGTACGTTGGAGAACGACGCGCGATCCGTGTCAATCGAGAAAGTGGAGATTGGTTCCTCGGATGCGCGACGGAACGCACCCTCCACGACGCTTGCATACTTCTCGCAACTACACGCATCGACAGCGGCCTGCGGAACTCCGGACGCGGCGAGGCTCGCGGCCGACTGCGCGGTTCGCCCGACGGGTAGCGCTCCGACGATCGCTGAGCTGTAGTTCGACTGCACCTCGGTCGTTTCGAGAACGGCTGGCGCAGCCGCGGTGACGGTGATCTTCTCTTTGTACGTTGCCGAACGCCTCACGGTCCCACCGTTGTTGCGTGACGGCAGATACGCGGTAATGGCGCTTCCTTCGATGACAGAGGGTGCCGCGGCGGTCACGGTGATCGCTTCAGCCACCGAGGAGAGACTCAATGTGGACGACACCCGCGCGACAGTTCCAGCGCCGACGCGCGACGTCTTCGTGACCGTCGCCATGCCCTCCATCTCGAGCTTGATTGTGTAGTCACCCGTTGGAAGTGCGCGAAACATCCAGTCGCCGTTCACGTTCGATACGGCGACGCGTGTCCCCTGAAGCGTAGGCGACGAGATCGTGATCGTGACGCCGGGGAGCGGAGAGCCCTCGTGCACGACTGTGCCGCTGATCGCGCCAAGACCCGCCGCGGGCCCAGCTGTCGCAATCACGATGCTGCCGGATGAGGGTGAGGCCGCGGCGTCGGGAGCATTCGACGTCCTGCATGCGGCGAGTGGCGAGATTGAAATGGCGACGGCGAGCGCCACGGCGCACAGACGACGCCAGGCACACGAAGCTTTTCCGATTGAGTGATCCCACATGTCTCCCTCCTTCGTTGCGGAAACGTAGTGGGTCGCGACCCGCTGTTACCATTTGCACGTGGCTCGCCAGTCGCGAGGCGGGGTCAAGTCATTGAAAATACAAACCTCGTTCTCTCCGAGCTCAGCCGCCCGATTCGTCGCGCCGTATTCGAGCGCGCTCTGTGCCGGATTCAAATCGGTTTCCCGTCGGACGTTGGCGTTCACGAGCCTCAGCCGGATGGCGAGGAATGTGTGGCTGGGTCTCTGATCCGTGTCGTGCGAGTGACGGACTCGTCACGAGGTGCGTCCGACGCGTGACAACGTGGTGCAAGCCGAGGAGTGAGGCCGCGCTGGACGCGGCTCGCCTTGCGACGGCCCAAGACGATTCGGCTTTCCGAACCGCCTCGGCGACGCCCGCGCAGATGCGCAGTGTCGTGGTGCCGCCCGCAATGAAACGCGGCGAAGATCCGAAGACCTTCGCCGCGTGGGATTCGTGAAGCTCGACAGTTAGAGGCTGCGTTTCTTGGCGCGGATGTTCCTGCGGCTTCCCTTGTTCTTGTTGCCGCCGAAACCGCCACGATCACCGAACCCACCGCCACCGAATCCGCCGTCACGGTCGCCAAAGCCACCGCCGTAACCACCGCCTTCGAAGCGGGGAGGCGGGCCGCCGAACGCGGGACGCGGTTTGCGCGGCCGGTCGTCGGAAACGTTCACGCGAATCGCGCGTCCGCCGAGCTGATGGCCGTTGAATTTTTCGATCGCCTTCGTGGCATCTTCATCGGTCTCGAACTCGACGAATGCAAAGCCGCGCGGACGGCGCGTCTCGCGGTCGAGCGGGAGAAATACGTCCTTGAGTGGCCCGACCTCGCGGAAGAGCGTTTCGAGCTCCTCCTTGGTGGTATCGAACGCGAGGTTGCCAACAAACAACTTTGATGCCATGAATTACTCTCTCTCTTTCTGCGGCCACGCCGGTGCCCTGAGGCTTCCGACAGTCTGCCCGCGGGCGAAGTCTACAATGACACCGCCTCAAAAACCCGGTTTTTCTTTGGTTCGAGCGTTTGTTTACAGCTTTCGACGCACGTGCGACGTGCGCCGGAAGGGGGTCGATTCGGGGTTTGCGAAGCCATTCTGCGGCGGCGTCACTGTCTCATCAGCAGGAAATTCTTGATGACGTCGTTGTAGAGAACGACGAGCATCAACGCCGCGAGCATCGCGAATCCGATCTGCTGGACCCGTTCCTTGACCGCGATCGACAGCTCACGCCGGGCTACCCCTTCAACCGCGAGTATTGCGATGTGCCCGCCGTCGAGTACCGGAATCGGCAGCAGGTTCATGATGCCGAGCTGCAGAGAGATTCCTGCCATCAAGTAGACGACGGCCTTCCAGCCGGTTCGAAACATCTCTCCCGAGATCCGGGCGATGTCGATCGGTCCGCTGAACTCCTTCACGCTTCCCTGCATCTTGAAGAGCCGCGAGATCACGATCCAGGCGTATCGCACCATCTTGATGTTCTGGTCGATGCTGTCCCGCACGGCGGGAACGAATGCGAGCTTTCGAATCTCAGTCGGGGGAAAGATACCGCGCAGCGAATCGCTCGACCCGGCCGCGGGCAGCGTAAGCGCGATCTTCTGACCGGCGCGGTCGATACCGACGGTCACGTTCGTCTTCGCGAACTTCTCGAGCTGCTCCTGCATCTCCACGAGTTGCGAGACCTCGCGCCCTGCGACGCTGATGATCCGATCCCCCGCGCGCACACCGGCGAGTGCTGCCGGGCTCCCGTCGATGACCCTGCCGACTTCGGTCGAGAGGAACTTCTGCACGCCCGCGACTCCCGCGATCCCGTACTCGGTCATCTGCTTTTCCGGGATGATCACGGTCGACAGCTCACTTGTTCCGCGACGGACGATGAGTCGCACCGGGGTGTTGGGGTTGAGGCTGATCGCGAGTTTCAAATCGTCCCACGTCTCGAGCTTCTGCCCGTTGGCTTCGACGATTCGGTCGCCCGTCTTCAGTCCCGCCTTCGCGGCGGGACGCCCCTCGACTACCGCGCCGAGAACCGGCTCGTTCTCCTTGAGCATCTCGAGCCCCGCCATGTTGAGCAGGGTGAGGAAGAGGACTGCGATGACGATGTTCATCGCGGGACCGGCGAAAAGAATGAGAAAGCGCTGCCACTTCGGCCGGCTGAGGAACTCGTCGGGCGCGTGCTCCTCCCCTTCTTCGGGGATGTCGCCTGCCATCCGGACGTACCCGCCGAGCGGAATCAGCGAAACGCGGTAGTCGGTGCCGCCCCGTTCGAAGCCGAACAGACGCCGGCCGAATCCGAAGGAGAAGACGAGGACTCGAACGCCGAAGAGCTTCGCGACGAGAAAGTGCCCGGCCTCATGGACAAAGATGAGGAAGCCGAGGACGATGACGAAGGCGAAGAGGTTTGTGGCGATTGTGTAGAGCATCAGGTCGCTCAGGTGGCTCGGGACTCATCCTCTGCCAGCGGTTGCGGACGATGCAACAACGGTCTCGCGCGCCGCATTGCGGGCCCAGGCATCCCAAAGGACAGCGTCCTCGACCGTTTTCACCGGCGTAACCTCCCGCGCATGCCTTTCCATGACCCGGCGCACCGTCTCGACGATCGCGACGAAGGGGATCTCCCCGGCGAGGAAGCGCGCCACGGCGATCTCGTTGGCGGCGTTGAGGACGGCAGGCATCGAGCCTCCGGTACGGCATGCCTCGTACGCGAGCGACACGGCAGGGAAGCGGTCGTGGTCGATCTCGAGGAAATCGAGGGTGCGGATCGCCGCGAGATCGAGGCGCGCGAACGGCGCTCGTGCCCGCTCCGGGTAGAGCACCGCGTACTGCACCGGGAACTTCATGTCGGTCGTCGAGAGTTGCGCCATGATCGAGCCGTCGATGTACTCGACCATCGAGTGCACGATCGATTGCGGATGGACGATGATGTCGATCTTCTCCGCGGGCATCGCGAATAAATGGTGGGCCTCGATGACCTCGAGCCCCTTGTTCATCATCGTCGCTGAGTCGATGCTGATCTTGTTCCCCATCTTCCACGTGGGGTGGGCGAGCGCGTCCGCGATCGTGATCGCGGCGAACGTCTCCGGGTCACGCCGCAGAAACGGGCCGCCCGATGCGGTGAGGATGATCCTCTCGACTTCGCCGTGATCGCCACAGCGGATCGCCTGATGCACAGCGCAGTGCTCCGAGTCGATCGGAAGGATCTCGCCGCCATGTGCGCGCGCGGCAGCGGTCATCACGTCGCCCGCGGCGACGAGCACTTCCTTGTTCGCGATCGAAACGCGCTTGCCCTTCAGCAGAGCCGCGTGCACGGGGGGCGTTCCCGCCGCACCGACGATTGCCGCGACGACTGTCTCAGCGTCGTCGTGCTCGGCGACCGCGATGTTCCCCTCGTCACCCCAATGAATTTCGACTTTTTGGCCCGAGAGGAGAGCCGCGAGTGTCTTCGCGTCGTCGGCGGTCCTGACGGAGACGAGCTCCGGCTTGTAGCGCCTCACCTGCTCGGCGAATCGTTCGACGTTCGACCCGGCAGCCATGGCGACGACGTCGAGGCGATCGCTGAACGCGTCGACCACTGCAAGCGTCGAGCCTCCGACCGAGCCCGTGCTTCCGAGAATCGAGATCCTGTGCGTCATTTCATCCAGTCGAGCCCCTGCGTAAGCAGGGCCCAGTAAATGTACAGGATCGGCGCGGTGAAGAGCACCGAGTCGAGACGGTCGAGGAAGCCTCCGTGTCCGGGGATCGTTGCGCCGGAGTCCTTCACTCCCGCGGAGCGCTTCCAGACCGACTCTGCGAGGTCGCCGATCACGCCAGCGAACGCGAGCAGGAGTGCGCACAGCATCGCGTGAACGAGAGGAAATTCGGGAAAGAAGGTGAAGTGGACGACCGCCGCGGTGATCATCGCGACGACGAGTCCGCCGATCAGCCCTTCGACCGTCTTCTTCGGACTGACCCTCGGAGACATTTTCGTCTTTCCGAAGTTCTTGCCGACGTAATAGGCACCGGCATCGTTCAGCCAGACGACGAGAAGGAGGAAGAAGATCAGGTCGCCGCCATATGGCTCGAAATCGAGGCGGAGTCGCATCGACGCGCCGACCGTGAAGCCGATGTAGATGACGCCGAACACCGAGACGGCGCAGGCGGGAAGCGCCTCCGCAAGCTCGATCTGGCGGAGCGAATAGACCGCTGGAACGATGAGAATCGTCAGGAACACCGTGAGGAGAACTGCCTTCCCCGGCATGAAGAAAGACGCGAGAAGCAGGACGCCGAAGAACATCGACGTCCAGCGCACGACTGGGTAGCCCTTGGCGATTCCGAGGGCGAGAAACTCCCAGAGAGCGAGGATGCCCGCGATTGCGATCGTCGCGACCATCGCGAGCGGAACCCAACCGATGAACCAGATCAGGATCGGAGCGCAGATCGCGCTGGTGATTTCGCGCGTAAAGCGTCGGGGAGGTGCTGTCAGCGTCATGTCGCTCATCGTGCCGGCAGATCCTACTCTTCGATTGGCATCTCGCCGGCTTCGACGAACATCTCGCGCTCGCTTTCGTCGATCCCGCCGTAGCGTCGCTCGCGACCCTGAAAGTCGAGGATTGCCTCGAAGAGGTGGCGGCGCCGGAAGTCGGGCCAGAGAGTCCTGGTCACGTGGATCTCGGCGTAAGCGACCTGCCAGAGGAGGAAGTTGGAGATTCGCAACTCGCCGCTGGTGCGGATGAGCAGGTCGGGATCGGGTGTATTCGCGGTGTAAAGATGGTTGGAAAAGAACTCTTCATCGACGCGGAAGTCGGTCAGTCCCTTCTCGCGGAGCAACGCGATGATCCGGTTCACGGTGTCGACGATCTCGGCACGGCCGCCGTAGTTGAGCGCGATCTGAAAGCGTAGGCCGGAGTTTTGTGACGTCTCCTTGCGCGCCCATTCGAGCTCGCGCTGCACCGAGGGATCGAGCCCGTCGAGTCTCCCGATCGGAACGAAGCGGATGTTGTTCTCCTGCAGCGTGTTGATCTCCCGGCGGATGTACTCCTTGAGGAGCATCATCAAGGTGGCGACCTCGTAACGGGGACGCTTCCAGTTCTCCACCGAGAAGGCGTAGAGGGTGGCCACCGGAACCTCGAGCCGCGCGCAGGTCTCGACGATCTCGCGCACGGACGCGATGCCGGCACGATGTCCTTCGACGCGAGGAAGCTGTCGTGCCTTTGCCCAGCGTCCGTTGCCGTCCATGATCACGGCGATGTGGCGAGGAAGGCGCGCGAGGTCGATCCGCCGGAGGATCTCCTCCTCGGCCGATCCTGGTTCGGCGAGCTGGTTCAGGTCGATCATCGGGCCGCGTCGAATCTTAGTACAGATTGGCCTCAGACGTACTCGACGCTCTCGAGCACGAGGCCGCGCGCATCGGCGGTCCAACGCGACTCCGCGAAGAGCGGCTCGAGTGCGTCCGCGACCGCCTTCACCGGCTGGACACCGATGCCGACCTGGATCAGGATGCCCGCCATCCTGCGCACCTGATACCGGATGAAGCCGTCGGCCGTCACCCGGAACTGCACTCGTTGTGGCTTCGCCGTAACTTCCGCACGCTCGATCGTCCTGACCGTTGAGCTCACCTCAGGCTCGGGAATGCTGAACGAACGAAAATCATGTCGTCCAACCAGTGCCTGAGCGGCATCGCGCATCCGGTCAACGTCGAGTGATCGCGGCACGTGTGCGTGCGTCGGATCGAAGAACGGGTTGGCGACGGCGTCGTTCCAGATCTGATAGAGGTAGGTTTTCCGCTTCGCGGAGAATCGGGCATGAAAATCGTCCGCCACGCGCTCGACGGCGCGAATGCGCACGTCGTGCGGCAGGCGGGCGTTCATGCCGAGAATGAGCCCGCGATCGGGGATCTCGTACGGGATGTCGGCGTGCGCCCGCATCCCGAGAGCATGGACGCCGGAATCAGTGCGCCCCGAGGAGTGGATGACGACGTGTTCCTTGCAGATCGTCGCGAGCGCCTCTTCGACGACCTGTTGAACGGCGAGAGCATTTTCCTGCCGCTGCCATCCCGCGTACCGTGTTCCGAGAAACTCGATCGTCAGCAGTACGCGGGGCATGGCGGCGGCAGGGATCAGCGAAGGTCGGCCGCAAGCACTTCGCGCGTGCCGTAGCCGATCTGCTTACTCACGTCGTCTACCAGCGCCACGGAGATCCGATTGCGTCCCTTCCGCATCAGGAGGTCGACAGAGTACGTGTAGAACTTGCCCTTGATCTCGTTCAGCTCTTCTTCCTTCAACGTGAGCGGGTGATTCTGCTGCTGCACGTCTGACATGTCGCCTCGGTCGTCAGCGACGACGATGAAGACCGAGAAGCCGCCGCGCATCCCCGCGGCCGTAGGGAGGAACGCGAGGTTCTCCATCGGAACGCGGATCTCCATCGGGAGGGTGTAGCGGTCGTCGCCAGCGGCTCGCGCCTGCCCGGTCGTGACGACGATCCCCATCGGGTTCTCCTGCTCCTGGTAGTAGACGTTCGCGATGACCTTGTCGCTGATCTCGGTGTAGAGCGACTTCTCGACGAACGACTTGCGCGACCGGACGACGTAGCTCTTATTCCTAGTCTTGACGTCGATCGCACGCTGCCGGTCGACGCGCTCGACCCCGGAGCGATAGCCGATCGAGTAGTACGAGCTGATGTCGCTCTTGATCCGGTCGAACGCTCCGCCGAAGTTGTTGGTGCCGGTCGTGGACACGCCGCCCGTCATGCCGGCGAGCATGCGGAGCGACTCCTGGCTGTTGGTGAGCGCGGCGTTGGCGACGATTGGCGGGGTCGCGGTCTGGTTCTCGGCCGACGAGGATGACGAGGCGCCGAGGCCACCCGCGTGAAGGGTGTAAAGCGTCACGCCGTTCGCATTGGCGCTTTGGGCGATCGATTGGATCAACGAGTGTGAGTCGAAGTGGGTCGCTTCCAGCATGACCGACGACTTCGCGCGCCACTGTTTCGATGCCGCAATCTCGTCGATGAAGAAGAAGAGCTCGCGCCCAGGTTGGATCGGCAGACCCTCCGAGGTCACGACCATCACCTTTTTCCCGTCGACGCCGGCGAGCGTGGTCATCAGGCTCTTCATCGCGTTTACGGCCTGGCGCAGGTCGTTCTCGACCGAGTAGGCGTACGATCGTGCCACTCCCAGCGCCTCTTCGTAGGTCTTCGAGTCGCGGATCTGAGTTTCGGCGCTGCGCCGCTCGGAGAGGTTCTGAAGCCCGAACGCATTCTCCTCGGCAATGATGTCGAGCGTCTGCTTGAGATACGTGTGGTCGTTCGTAAATGGGACGCGGATCTTCAGATCACGATTGAACGTCGCGATCATCGCACGATCGCCTTCGGCGAGATTCTCGTCGATGAACTTCTGCATCTCCTTGAAGATCGGCTTGCGGTTGAACGGGGCGAGCGAGAGGTTGTCGATGAAGAAGACGAAACGACGCTGTAGCGCGCGTTCGCTGAGTGGCGCCGTTTCCTGCGGTTCCGATTGCGGCTCTGCAGGCGCGGCGTCTGGCGGCGGCGTCGAGCGGTCGATCACCTGGCGCTCGACGACCTCGTAAAAGTTCGAGATCGGCTTCTGCTGCCCGTTGTCGAAGACGACGAAGTCCTCCGGTTTGAGTCCGGTGACAGGCTTCCCCTTTTTGTCGAGCACGACCACGTCGACGCTCACGACGCGAACGTCGACGCTGAGAACCAGCTTCGAGACGTCGTCGGGCTTCTGCTGCGGGGCGTCCGCGGCCGCGAGCGGCAAGGCCACCGCGAGAGTGAAGATGAAGGGCAGGTATCGTTTCAAGTCGTTCCTCCGGTATGGGGATGCCGCACTGCGTCCAGCCTCTAACCGAACAGCGCGGTCCGTGGAACGATTTCGGGAATCGGCAGCGGAAGTGACAAAATGTGCGCCCGGACCGACAGAGCCATGATCGTTCGCTCGCGACAAACCCCTGACAGCAGCCCCCGAAACGCGCCATTCGAATTCTCGAAGATGGCGGGAGGCGGGAACGACTTCGTCGTCATCGACAACCGCGCCCGTGGTCTCGTCGATGGCGCGGCGCTCGCACGGAGGATCTGTACGAGGCGGCTCTCGGTCGGCGCCGATGGGCTGATTCTCGTCGAAGGCTCGGCCAAGGCGACGGTAAGGATGGTCTATTTCAATTCGGACGGCTCGCGCGCCGACTTCTGCGCCAATGGGACGCGCTGTGCCGCGCGATTCGCCTTCCTGAACGTGATGGCGCCTCGCCGGATGACCATCGAGACTGACGCAGGAGTGGTTGGTGCCGAGATTCAGGAATCGTCCGTGTCGCTGACGCTGCCGGCTCCGAAAGGGTTTCAGGCCGAAACGCCGCTCGAGACCCCGGGCGGAACCGTCGCGGGAAGCTACATCGTCGTCGGCGTGCCACATTACGTGACCTATGTGCTCGGCAATCTCTGGTCCCGCGACATCGACTCTGTCGGACGGGCGCTTCGCCACCACGCGTCGCTCGCTCCCGACGGCGCGAACGTGAACTTCGTGTCGGTCGCATCGCCGAGCGAGATACGCGTCCGCACCTACGAGAGGGGTGTCGAGGCCGAGACGCTCTCATGCGGTTCGGGAGTCGTCGCGTCATCATGCGTTTCTGCGCTCACCGGAAAGGTGGACCGGACGATCTCAGTGCTCACGCGAAGCGGGATTCGCTACCTTGTCGAGATGGAGATCGACGAGATTGGCGGAGAGCGCCAGGTGAGACAGGTGAGGCTGACGGGCGACGCGCGCCTCGTCTACAAGTCGCAGCTGACGGCGGAGACGATCGAAGGCTTCGACGCCGACTGGGTGCGCAACCCGACGTCGGACGGGCCGCGCCCGTAACTACTACGACCTTGGATCCTACACACCGACCACTCGTGCGCCTCGTCGCGCCGCTTGCGACCTGCGTCGCCTCGGTGTGGCTCATCTCACTCCAGGCGCCGAGCGACAGTTTCATCGACCGTGCATTGCCGCTTTACGCGGTGGCGGTCGCGGTGGTTGCGCTGCTCGAAGCGCTTCGGTTCGGTGACGCGAAGCTCGCGTTCGCGCTGCCGCTGCTCGGCGTCATCCGGATCGCCGTATTCGACGAGAATCTCAGGATCCTCGTCTACGGTGTGATTCTCGCCGTCGCCGTGATTACGCTGACCGCTCGCGTCCTCGCACGATTCGGCCGACTTACGACGCGCGAGGGTGTCGCACTCGTCGTGGTCTGCGTTGCCGCGATGAAGCTCGTGCCATTCAGCGTGGAGCTAGCGTTGCCGCAGGCGATCGTTCTGTTCGGAGTCGCGCTGCTGGCGCTTTCGCTCGCGACGCGCGAAGGCCTCGGCGCGGGGGCGCTCATTGTGTGCCTTGCCGCGGGGATGGTTGCTCCCCTCGTTCCGACGAAAGGCTCGCTCTTTCCTCTACTGCTCGCGGCCGTTCTCTGCGCGCTGCGAGGGCCGAGCCCCTTCTCAATCGCCGCAGTCGCGGTGACCGCGGCGATCGCAGGTCGATGGGCGTGGCCGCTGGCGGGTCTCGTTGTATGCGCGATGTTGCTCGAAGAGGTGATCGGGAGTGTGCAGGCGCGACGCACCGTGCCGGCTGCGCTCGCGGTGGTTCCCTTCGGAGCGCTCCCGCTTGGAACGGGCGCGCTCGCCGCGGCGACGTTTTCGCCGGAGAGCATCTTCGCGCTGCCACGCCTGGCCATGCGCAGGCGGCACGCCGCGGTCGCGGTCGCGCTCGCGGCACTCGTTCTTCGCCCTTCACTCGGGGCGCTCTACATGATCGCGGCGCTGGCAATTCTGATGACCGATGAAGAGAGTGCGAGCGACCCGCGGGTTGGAATGCGTCGCGGCGTGCCGCTCGTCGCCGCGACGTTCGTCTTCGCGATGCTGTCGCTGGCCGGGTTCTCCGGTGCGGTCGCGTCGAGGTTCCCACTGCCGCTTCCCTACGTCGCGGTCGCCCTCGTCGCGCTGCCGGCACTTCTCGCATGGCCAGCACGACGCCTGCCCGCCGTGACGGTGGTGCTCTCGGCGGTGGCGCTCGTCGCCGCGGTCGCATACTCTTCGGTGGTTAGGCAAGGAACGGCCATCGAGGTGAACGAAGTCCTCGCGCCGGGCGAGTCGTGGGAGCTCGCGATCGAGGCCTCGGACGAGATCCGTGTCGAGATCGCGGGAGGGAACCTGACATCGCAGCGTGCCGGAGCTCCTCTTGGCGTTGTCGAGGCGTTCGACGCGAACGGTCGCGCCATTCAGCGAAACATCGTCATCGGCGACGTCGCCGACTGGGGATTCGGCCGGCCCGGACACTACTTTGCGGCGCACAACGAGTGGCCATGGGTCAGCGACGCGAAGGTCGCGGAGTACGGGAATGAGGCCTTCTTCGGCGGCTCGGGAAGCATCATCGTCACGCTTCCGTCGGCGACTCGCGTGCGGGTGACGGCGGCGACGTCGTTGCCGCGGGATGGGCGCGTCAAGATCGACTCGATCACGGTGGCACACCGATGACGCTGTTCGGATGCTTCGCACTCCTCGTTGCGGCGACGAGCGTTGCGCCTCTCCTGGTTTTCCGAGGGGCGCTTCGCGTTCGATTTGCGACGATCGATGCTCTCGTATCGGCGGCGTCGCTCGCGCTCTGGTTACTTCTCCCAAGGCTTGCGATCGGCGCCGACGCCGGCGTCGCGATTGCCGCGTTCGTCGTCGCGAAGCTCGTCACGATCTCGGCGCTTCTCGTGGCGAGTCACGACTCCGAGGATCTCGCCTGGTCGCCGCTGCGCGGGGCACTGCTCGCGGGCGCGGTTTACCTCGCGCTCGTGCCGTTTGTCGTGTCGCGAGGCCCGATCGACGGCGATGAGCCGTTCTACCTGCTCGTGACGGAGTCGCTCGTCCGTGATCGCGACCTCGACCTTCGGAATCAGTACGCGGAGCTTTCTCGGTCGGAGACGGGGCGCACTGACCTCGCTCCACAACTCGGCGATCCGGTCGGCGCGGACGGGGAGCAGTACTCTCGTCACGAGCCGCTACTGCCGTTCGTCCTGATTCCCGGTTACCTCGCGGGAGGCCTTCACGGCGCGGTTGCCACGATCGCGCTGCTGGCGGCGTTAGGCGTCGCATCGACGCTCAGGCTTCTCGAGGAGGAAGGGCTTTCTCGCCGCGCGACGCTCGTGGTTTTTCCACTTCTGGCCTTCGGCCCGCCCCTTCTGGCGTACGCGACGCGAATCTGGCCCGAGGCGCCGGCGGCACTGCTTTTCGCGGAGGCGCTGCGTGCCGCGAGGCGCGGGAAGCGGTCACGCGCGGGACTCGCGCTCGTGCTGCTTGCGCTCCTCAAAATCCGGTTCGCACTGATTTCGGGGACGATCGCTGCGGGCTGGCTGCTGCTGCAGCGCGAGTCGCGGAAGAAGGCGCTCGTCGCACTCGCGTTCCTCGCAATCCCTGCAGCGGCGATCCTCGCGCTCTACCCGCAGGTGATCGCGGTGCGAATGTTCGATCCTGAGGATGTTTTCACGGTGCGCAACTACCTGCGTGGCTTCGGCGGGCTGCTCGTCGACGGGCAGGCGGGACTCCTCTTTCAGGCGCCGTTCTGGCTGCTGGGTCTGATAGCAGCGTTCCGCTGGCGCTCGCTCGGCGCGGCAACGAAGCTCGGAATCGTTGCGGCGATTCCGTATCTCCTTCTCCTCTTCCCCCGATCGGAGTGGCACGGGGGCTGGTCGCCTCCGCTCCGCTACCTCGTCGTCTTCGTGCCATTGTTCGCGCTTCTCGCGGCGTCGGCGATCGATAGACATCTCTCTCGCGGAGCCATACTCGCTGCGGCGACGTGGTCCGCGGGGCTATCGCTCCATGCTCTCGCATTCCCTAACGCACTCTTCCAGATTGCGTCGGGGGAGAGTGTCTGGGGGAGGTGGGTGAGCGCGTTCTGGGGTGCGGACTTGTCGCGCCTCGTGCCGAGCGCGATACGGCCGAACGGAGCGGCAATGATCGTGCTCGTGATCGTTCTGTCCGGCGCGGCCTGGAGCTTCTTTCGGCCGGAGCGTTCCCGGTTGACGCGCCCTAACTCGGCCGTCGTCGCGTCGCTCATTGCGGTCATCGTTGCCTGCGGGTTCACGGTCGCCCGAATGCCGGGGCGGATCGTCGAGCTTGAAGACGCGCACGTCCGTCGTTACGGCGGAGAGCTCTTCCCCGACGTCTTCACGGTCGCGCGCTTCCGATTCCGCGGTGGTTGGCAGTTCCACGAGGCGACGAAGGCGAGCTTTCTCTTCGCCGGGGGGCCGTCGACGCTCCGCTACAGCGCAGTCGCGCCCGCGACGGTCGAGATTGGAGGTCGTCGCATCGAGCTCCCCTCGACGGGCGGAGCCTACGCGACTGCCTTGGTCGATCTTCCGCGCGTGCCGGGACGCTACACTCTGCTCTGCGTGAAGGGAGATCTCGTTGTCGATCGCATCGCGTCCGAGTGACGTCGAGCTCGTCGTTCTCGATCTCGATGGCGGCGAGCGTCTCGAGCGCTGTCTCGCGTCGATCGCCGCGCAGCAGGCTGCGGTGGCGCGCGTCGTCGTGTGGGATAACGGCTCGGAGTCGCCAGTCGCCGATCGTCTGCAGGGACGCAGCTTTCCATTCGAGCTCTCGATCGCGCGCTCGGCGGAGAACCTCGGCTTTACCGGCGGAGTCAACGCGGCGATCGCGCTCTGCTCGGCGCCGTTCGTCGGTCTCGTGAACAACGATGTCGAGCTCGATCCGCGATGGATCGCCACACTACGGCCGATGTTCGACGGCGCACCCCGCCTCGCGGCGGTGCAGGGAATCATCGCAACACCCGAAGGCTTGATCGACGGCGCAGGTGTCGATGTCAGCGACGGAACGATCCGGCAGGCGTTGCACGGGAGTGAGGCTGAGCGAGCCGCGAGCGCGCTGGAGCCGTGGGGCGTTTCGGCCACAGCCGCGCTCTACCGTGCCGATGCGCTGCACGACGTGGCGGCGGAAGGCGATCTGCTGCGTGCCGAGCTCTTTGCCTGGTATGAGGATGTCGAGCTCTCTGCGCGCCTCCGGGCCCGAGGCTGGAGCGTCGCGCTCAATCGCGCGATCCTCGCGACGCACGCAGGGTCGGCGACCGCGCATCGCCTGGGAGGGCACCGCCTCTACCTGCAGACGAGAAACCGCTACATCGTCGCGCGCGCATGGCCCGGGACCGGGAGGCTCGGCGCCCTGTTGGTCGAAGATCTGAAGAAACTCGCGCGCGCGATGGCGGCGCTCGATCTCGCCGCTTCCGTGGCGATCATTCGCGCTGTCGTTGCGGGCCTTCTTCGCTCGTCAACTTCCTGACACCGCTGCCCGACGCGTCGCGATGCGCCGCCATGGAGCTGGCAGGCCGTCGATCGTCCACTCGAGTCCGGTCTTCGGCAGGTACTCGACGATCGCGCCGGGACGCGGGATGTCGTGGTCTTGGGCCGCGGACCTGACGATCGCAACCCATCCCTCGTGCGCATCGGCGTCGATGCGCCGCCGCATGTTGACGAGGCTCGCGAGCTCGACGTCTGCCCAGACGGCGATGACGATTGCGAGTATCGTCTGCAGTGCGGCGCCATCACCGCGGAGCACGTCCGCGGCGTTGGCAAGCGCGAGCAGGTTCACCGCGGCGATCAGCGTTCCGCGCAGCGTGCCGACATTCGGCGCGCTGCCGCGAAGCTCGGCCACTTCGCTATCCGAGAGGCCGCGCCGGTTGAAGTCGATCACGCCCGTCGGCGTCTCCACCGGCCTCGTCCATCGCGACGCGATTGCTGCGTACTCAGGAGTCGAAGTGGTGATGCCGCGCGGCAGTTCGATCCAACGGTCGGCCTCCACGCCATTGATGCGCCAGAGGAGACCGGAGTCGTCAAAGACGTCGATCTCGATCTCCGCGCCGCGGAGAAGTCCCGAATCGACGATACGCTCCCACGTCTTCCGGTCGACGACGATGTCGGCGATCGCGCCGCGACATCGATAGAGCGATCCGGCGCGCCTCGCGCGCACCGCTACGCGGTACTGTCGCCAAGCATCGCGTGCCACGAGGAGCGAGACGGGGACGACGGCGAAAAGGGTGAAGAGGACACCGACGACGAGCGCGGCGGAGAATGCCGCTTCCGCCGTGTCTCCAAGATCGCGCCTCAGGGCACGAGCGCTGACGGCGATCGCGAGCCCGAGAACCGCGACCGCGGTGGGACCGCCGAGGAACGCGGCGCCGACGAGCGTGCGACGCGATCGAACGAGCCGTCGCAGTCGCACCTCGTCGCGATTCGTCAGCTCGACGGGGCCAGTCACTTCGAGCCCTGCGAACCAGAGTCGGTTGCCGGAGTCGGACATGTGCGTAATGACGCAAGTTTACGCCTTGAAGCGAGGCCAGAGGCCGGGAGTCGCGGGACCAACGCCAGAGGCCACGGCAGGCGACAGGGGCGCGTCGTCGGCGAAGCGCTAATCGTGGCGCGGAGGGTTGGAGTCCGCAGTAGCAACGCGCCGCGTGATTCCTTGTGACTCTCGAGAGTTGGCCCGTGCACGAGGAGTGCGGCGGATCGGAATCCGCCGCTACGAGCGTGGCGGCAGATCGATGAGCGGCTGCTGGCCTATGGCCTCGGGCCTGCGTTGTCGTCCAGCCCGCACCTCTTCAGCAGATCCCTGAATCGTGGGTCATCCTTGTAGGGCTCGAGGCGTGGGTCGACGGCGATGAAGACCATCCACGCCGAGCGGTCGGTGAAGGCCGCCTCGAGCCAGTCGAAGACGAGCTTGGTATTCCCGAGACCCGCGTGGACGACCGCGATGTCATAGGGCGAGACGTAACGCCGGCCGGAGAGCGACATGAGCTCGTGCAGCGTCGCCTCCGCATCGGTTCGCCGCCCCGAGACCGCAAGCGCGTGCGCCATCGCCGCACGGATGATCAGGACATCATTGATCGAGAGGATTCTCGTGAAGGTCTCGATCGCCTCGGAGTGCATGCCGAGATGCTCCTGGGTGATGCCGAGCCATCCGAGTCCCGGGATGAAGTTAGGCTCGATCTCGAGGACCTGGAGGAGCTGTTCGAGCGCCGCTTCCACCGCGCCGGAAAAGAGGATCGGCAATGCGAAATGTACCCCGACCGTGAGCGACAGCGGATCGAGCTCGTGCGCGCGCGAGAGCTCCTCCGCGGCCTCGTCGAACTGCCCCATCTCGGCGAGCATGAGGCCTAGCGCGTCGCGTGCCTGCGCGAGACTCGGGTTGAGCTGCAGGGCCCGCCGGAACGACGTCTCCGCGTCGTTGCGGTTCCATTCGTGCCACCAGAGCACCGACGCGAGCGATGCGTGCGCTTCGGCGAGCTCCGGATCGAGCTCCAGAGCCTTCTGCGCCATTGCCTTCGCCTTCGGCATCGTTTCGCGCGGAGGAAGCGGAATGTTCGTCGCGAGCGTGACGTAGGCATCGGCGATGCCGACCCAGGGAAGCGCGAATGATGGATCGCGCTCGATCGCCTGCTCGTAGTACTCGATTCCGCGGCGGATTCCCTCGACCGTTCGTTTGTTCCAGTTGAAACGGCCGCGGAGATAGAGCTGGTACGCCTCGCTGTCGGTCGTCGGCTGCCGTTTTGCTGGCTTCTTCGTGCGCGTGCCACCGACGCGTGCACGAATCTGTTCCTCGACGGCTTCGGCGATCTCGTCTTCGAGCGCGAGCAGATTCGCGCTGTCTCCACGGAACTGCCTGCCCCAGATCCGCGTTCCGTCGGCGGTGCCGGCGATCTCGACGCTGACCGAAAGGTCATCGCCGCTCCAGAGAACGCGGCCTGCGACAATCGTATGGACGGCGTGTCGCCTGCCGATCGTGACGGGGTCGAGCTGCTCGCGCTTGTAGCGGAAGACGGTGCTCGACGCCAAGACGCGCAGCTTCGGAATCGTCGAAAGCGTGTTGATGAGCGTCTCGGTGATGCCGTCGCAGAGGTACTCAGCCTCCGGAACGCCCGCCACATTGGAGAACGGGAGGACGGCGAGTGAATCGATGCGCGCCGTGGCACGCTTGCGCCTCGTCGTTTTCGCGAGCGTGAGCGGCACGATGTGCTCTCCCGAGCGTGACGAGATGGCCCGGAACGTCATCGCGAGGTCGCGCGCCGACTGGTAGCGCTGCTCGCGCGTCTTCGAGAGGCAGTGCGAGACGATCGTCTCGACGTCGGGCGGAACGAGGCGCGAGAGATCATGGTAGTCGTCGGGGTACTCATGGAGGATCGCGGAGATCGTGTCGACCGGCGTATCGCGCCAGAATGCGCGACGCCCGGTCACGAGCTCGAAGAGGATGCAGCCGAGCGCGAAGATATCGGTCGCTTCGTCGACAGGCTCTCCGCGAAGCTGTTCCGGCGACATGTAACCGAGCGTGCCGATGATCCGGTTAGGCCCAGTGACGGCGAGCGGCGAGGTGTCGCCGTCAGGGTTGACCGTCGCCTCGCTCGCCTGTGCGAGTCCGAAGTCGAGGATCTTCACCCGCCCATCGGTCGTGAGAAAGATGTTCTCCGGCTTCAAGTCGCGATGAACGATTCTCCGTCCGTGTGCGTGTGCGAGACCGTCGGCGATGTCGGCGCAGATCTCGATCGCCGTCCTCCAGTCGAGCTTCGACTGCTGGAGGCGGGCGCGAAGGGTCACGCCCTCGAGCAGCTCCGTGACGGTGAAGTAGGTCCCTTCCTGGTTCCCGAAGTCGTGGATCGCGAGGATGTTCGGGTGCGAGATCGCTGCGATCGCGCGCGCCTCACGCTCGAAGCGGGCTCGCGCATCGACGTCGGCGGAGAGCTGCTCGGGGAGCACCTTGACCGCGATCTCGCGCCCGAGACGCGTATCGCGAGCCTTGTAGACCTCTCCCATCCCGCCAGCGCCGATCGGCGCGACGATCTCATAGGGACCGAGCCGGGTGCCTTCCTGAAGCAAGCGGAGCCATTATCCCCTACTCGTACCGGAGCGCGTCGATCGGGTCGAGCATCGACGCCTTGCGTGCTGGGTAGAAGCCGAAGAAGATCCCGATCGCGGCAGAAAAGCCAAAGGCAAGAAGCACCGATCCCATGGAGACGTCGACCGGCCAGCCGGCGAATTTCGCGATGAGCTTCGACACTCCCGCCCCGAGGAGCACGCCGATCAGACCTCCCGCAATCGAGAGGGCGATCGCCTCGAATAGGAACTGCAGCAGGACGTGTCGTCCCTTCGCGCCAATCGCCATGCGCACGCCGATCTCTCGCGTCCGCTCGGTCACCGAGACGAGCATGATGTTCATGATCCCAATGCCGCCGACGAGCAGCGAGATTGCGGCGACCGAACCGAGGAGCGTCGACAGGGTCTTCGACATCTGCGAGGCGCTCGAAGCGATCTCTTCCTGTGAGCGCATCATGAAGTTCGCGTCTCCCCCCGGCGGGATGCGTTGGCGCTGCCGCAGGACCCCATCGATCTGCTCCATCGCCTCGCTCACCCGGTCGGGCGCGACAGCGGAAACATAGATGATGCCGATACGGGGCGTTCCCATGAGTCTCTTCATCGCCGTCGTGTAGGGGACGACGGCCGTATCGTCCTGGTCCTGCCCCATCTGGTTTCCTCCCTTTTGCTCGAGGACGCCGATGACGCGGAACGGGACGTTTTTGATCCGGACGATCTGTCCGACGGCTTCGCCGTTAGGGAAGAGGTTGTCGACGACGGTCTGGCCGAGCACCACGGCTTTGGCGCCCGCCTTTACTTCGGCCTCGGTGAAGAACTCGCCCTGCGACAGGTTCCACTCGCGGATGAGCGGCCACTCGACGTCGGAGCCCATGATCTGGGTTCCCCAGTTGAGCTCCGCGGCGACGATCTGGCCCCCGGTACGAACGCCGGCCGAGACATAGCGGACCGCGGGGCACTCGACCTTGAGCGCGCTCGCGTCATCGGCGGTGAGTGTCGACTGGCCGGTGAAGATGCGCGCGCCGCCGGTCGTCGAGGCGCCAGGGAAGATCATGATGAAGTTCGACCCGAGTGCGTTGATGTTCGCCTGGATTGCCTTCGACGCGCCGCTCCCCACGGCGACCATCGCGATGACGCACGCAACGCCGATCACGATGCCGAGCATCGTGAGGCTCGATCGCATCTTGTTCCGCGAGATCGCCTTCAACCCGACTTTCGTGATGTTCCAGAGACGAAGTGTGGAGGAGTTCATCGCGTACCTCTGACCCGCACCTGCTCGTGCCTCTCGTCGCTCAGAATCCTGCCGTCTTTCACATGGACGATCCTTTTTGCGTGTTGTGCGATGTCGTGCTCGTGCGTGATGAGGATGATCGTCTTGCCGTTGTCGTTGAGCTCCTGGAAGAGCGCCATGATCTCCTCGCTCGTCACGGAATCGAGGTTCCCGGTTGGCTCATCGGCGAGGATGATCGCCGGGTCGTTGATGAGCGACCTCGCGATTGCGACGCGCTGCTGCTGCCCGCCTGAGAGCTGTGAAGGATAGTGCCCCTCGCGGCCGTCGAGTCCTACGCGCGCGATCGCGGCGCGAGCACGCTCATGGCGTTCACGCTGCTGCAACGTGCTCTCGCTGTAGAGCAGTGGCAGCTCGACATTCTCGAGCGTCGAGGTGCGCGCGAGGAGATTGAAGCTCTGGAACACGAAGCCGATCTTCGAGTTCCGGACGTCGGCACGCGCATTGCGATCGAGGCCGGAGACGTCGACGCCGTCGAGCAGGTAGGTTCCCGACGTCGGCCGGTCGAGGCATCCGAGGATGTTCATCAAAGTCGACTTGCCCGAGCCCGATGCGCCCATGATCGCGACGAGCTCGCCCTGGCCTATGACGAGGCTCACGCCTGCGAGGGCGCGCACCTCCGTATCGCCCATCTGGTAGACCTTGACGAGGTCGCGTGTCTCGATGACGTGGTCGCGCAAGGCTATCTCCTGCGGCCGCCGCCGGCTCCGCCGGGACCCATCGCGCCCGGAATGGTGCGGCCGTCGGCCTTCGAGGTCTGCGTACCGACGATCACCTTGTCGCCTTCCTTCAGTGCGCCTTCGACGACTTGTGTGAAGCGGCCATCGGTGATCCCCGTTCTGATCTCGGCCTTCTTCGGCTCTCCGTCCTCTCCGAGGAGGTAGACGGTCGTCGGAGGCTTGCGGCTGCGTGCGGTCGCCTGACCGAGCGCCGAGGCAGCGCCTTCGACGCCACGCTGGCCGGGACGATTCGCGTCGGCGATCGCCCTCTCGGGCGACCGCGATCCACCGCTCCGTCCCGACTGTCCGTTTCCGGCTCCCGCATCCTCCTGCTTCGACGCGCCCTCGTCTTCGGCGGGACGGAAGCGGAGCGCTGCGTTCGGCACGCGAAGCACGTCGGCGACCTCGGCGACATCGATCGTCACGTTCGCCGTCATGTTAGGCCGCAACTTCTCTTCCGGATTCGCGACCTCGATGATGACCGGGTAGGTCACGACGTTCTGATTGACCGTTGCGTTGAGGCGCACCTGCGAGATCGCCCCTCGGAACTGCTCTTCGGGGTAGGCGTCGACGGTGAAGTGCGCGAGCTGCCCGACCGTCACGCGGCCGATGTCGGCCTGGTCGACGTCGGCCTGGATCTGCATCTTCGTCAGATCCTGCGCGATCGTGAAAAGGGTCGGCGCCTGGAACGACGCGGCGACCGTCTGGCCGACGTCGTACTGGCGGGCGGCGACGACGCCGTCGATCGGCGAGAAGATCTTTGCGTAGCCGAGGTTCGTCTCCGACTGCGAGAGTGCAGCCGTGGCTTGCTCGACTTGCGCCTTCGCAATGTCGTGCTGCGCGGTCGCGGCGTCGAGATCGGCCTGAGGAGAAAGCCCTTGAGCCGCGAGCGATTGCTGCCGATTCAGCGATATTTGCGTGTTGCGAAAGTCGACCTTCGCCTTCTCGAGGTCGGCGCGGCGCTGTTGCACCTGTGCCTCGAACGGTGTCGGGTCGAGCTCGGCGAGGAGCTCTCCGCGCTTCACCGGCGAATTGAAGTCGACATAGATGCGTGCGATCACGCCCGACACCTGGCTGCCGACCTGCACGGTCGTCACGGCCGAGGCGGTCCCGGTTGCAGTTACGGTCATCGTGACCTTACCGCGATCGACCGTCTGCGTGCGGTACTTGCTCTCGTCACCGTTCTTCCCCTTGCGGCCTTTGACGAGCCAGTAGCCGCCGCTTGCAAGAACGAGGATGACGATGAGGATGATGGTTGCTCTCTTGCTCATTGAGGCTCCTGGAGTCGCCGTTGGCGCGGATCGCGCGGCGGTGGAGGGTTCGCTCCGCCGTGGGCGGGCGGCAGGATTGTACGCGATCCATGCCGCGCGAAATTCTCCAGGATGTGACGGGACGGTGACGAGGAACGCGGAATGGTGAACGCGAAACGCGGAATGCGGAATGAGGAATGAGGAATGAGGAACGCGAAACGCGGAGTGCGGAAGGCGGAAGGCGGAGTGCGGAAGGCGGAGTGCGGAAGGCGGAGTGCGGAAGGCGGAACGCGGAACGCCAGCAGAAGTGAATTGGAGAATTTCAAATGAGGAATGGAGAAATGGAGAAAGAAACGCGGCGCGAACCGGTTGGCTCGCACCGCGCGGAAGCTTAGTTCTTCATTCTTAATTCGTTATTCTTCATGCGACAGTACAGTCCTTCACTCCGCACTCCGCGTTCCGCGTTCCGCACTCCGCCTTTCGCGTTGCGCATTTCGCATTTCGCATTCCGCGTTCCGCGTTTCGCGTTGCCGCTCGCTATTTCTTCCACTGACGCAGGTCGTCTGCGTCGAATCCGGCCGCGTGAAGACGTATCAACTGTGAGGCGTCGAGCCCTGTGAAGCCCGCGGAAGCGAGATCGCGAAGATAGTCGCCGTCGACACCTGAAGCATGGAGCCCCGCGAGCTCGGAGACGCTGAAGCTCCGGTATCCCGATGCGCGGACGTGCTTCACCCATTCGCCGTCGACGCCGGTCGTTTTCAGAATTCGAAGCTCCTGTTTCGAGAGGCCGGAGAGTCCGGCGCGCTCGAGCTCGGCAACATACGCGTCGTCGACGTCGAGGAGGCGGAGCCGCGCTGCTTCGAGAGCCTCGCGAGAGCGCTGCAGAGCTTCGCGCATCCGCTCGAGCTCTGCGCGGTCGACGTGAAGGAAAACCAGATCGTCGATGGCCGGGTTGTCAGGGTCGACCGGCTTTCTCGTTCCCATGAAGGCGCGAGGGGCGATCGGGGGGTGAGGCGTCCGCGCAATCGGTGCGAGCGGCGGAAGCGGTGCGATCGGGGGGTGAGGCGTCCGCGCGATCGGTGCCGGCGGCGGAAGCGGTGCGATCGGGGGGTGAGGCGTGCGCGCAATCGGTGCCGGCGACGCGGGCGGCGGAGGCAGTGCAATCGCTGGCACCGGCGTGACTGGCGGCACCGGACTGCGCCATGACCAGGCGGGCTCGGCCAGAGGAGACGGCACGGCACGCGGCGCAGGCTGCTCCGCGGGCCTTTCGGGCCGCGGTGCGGGTGCAGGGCGCGCAGGAGGCGTGGGCTGCACTTCTGCCAGAATCGCGGCGATCTCCGCGTCGGCGACTTCTCTTGCCGACAGCGCTTCGGCGATCGCACGCTCCATCGCGTCGCGTTCCATTGCGAGCTGCGCGCGGGTCGTATTACGCGCGTTCATCGCCGCGGCGATCACCGTATCGATCTCGTGGCGCTCCCGATCGATGCGCGCAAGTTGCCGCTCGATCTTCGCCTGCCGGACCTCGATCTCCGCGGCCGCGATCTCGCTGGTCTGGAGGATCCAGGCTACTGGCTCGTCTCCACCGTTGCTCGCGCCAGGAGCTCCCGGCGCCGGGCCGTCGACCCATATGCCGGCGACGCCCTCGTCCGAGTGGGCGGCGTCGACGGTGATCGTCGTGCCGCTCGCGGCGCCTGTGCGGCCGACGCGCGCGGAGAGTGGAATCGCAATCGCGGCCGTCACGATCGTAAGGGCGATGAGCGCGGCGATCGGCCGCGTCGAGCCGAGATCGTCGCCGGCAAGCCCGACGAGGCGGCGAACGCGGTCGAGCAACGAACCGCCGGTCGACGCGAGCAGCGCGGTGGGTACGCGCGCGGTGCGCATCTCTTCGAGCGTCGTCAGCGCACGCGCGTAGCCGACCGCGTCGCCGCAGATCGCTACCGCGGCGTCGTCGCAGCAGTGCTCGCGCTCGACGCGGACGCGGTTCGAGATCCACCACACTGCGGGGTGGTAGAACAGGAGCGTTTCGACGACGGTCTGTACGAGGTTCACGACGAAGTCGTGGCGCCGGATGTGCGCCAGCTCGTGCGCGAGCACCGTCTCGAGCTGCTGCGGCGTGAGACCGGTCAGCGCCGACGCGGGGACGAGAATCACCGGACGGAGCCAACCGACGACGGTCGGAACGTCGACGCGCGTCGATTCGAGAAGCCGAACGGCACGGTCGATTCTCATCGCGCTCGTTAGGCGAGAAAGCGAGGCGCGCCACTCTCGCGGAAGCGTGTCGATACCGCTCTCTGCGAGGCGCCGTGCCGAGAGGAGCGCAACGCCGATGCGCACGGAGAGGAGCGTGACTCCTGCGAGCCAGAAACCGACGACCCAGGGAAGTGCAGGGTCGAGCGGCCACGCTGCGACCGGGCGGGGAGACGTTCCCTCGGTAGGAGCCTGGGCGGCAACGGCGACTGGGGGAATCGCCGCCGCAGGCAATCCGGTGGTGATCGTCGCAGACGGAACGGTCGCGTCGAAAGAGAGAAACGCGGTCGCAACGGGAAGCGCGACGGTGAGGACGAGAGCCGCGCACGACGCGGCGTAGCGCACCTCAGCGCTCGCGCGCCGCATCGCGGCGAGTACGCCTGCGAGCAGCAGCGCGACCAGCGAAGCCTGCCAGACGAGGTGAACCAGCGCACGGCCGAGCGCGTCCGCGAATGGTCCGTCAAGAAGAGTGACGATCGCGTTCATCGGCGTTCTCCTTCGATCTTTTCCAGCATTGCGCGGATCGTCGCGAGCTCGTTGGGCGATGCCTTCTTCGTCGAGAGCGCCTGCATCACCAACGCCGTGGCCGAGCCGTCGAACGCGCGGTCGACGAGGTGGCGCACCAGGCGGCCTCGCGTCGATTGCTCGCTTTCCTTCGCCGCGTAGACATGTGCGCGCTGTGATTCATCGCGCACGACGATTCCTTTGTCGGTCATGATTTGGAGGATCTTCAGCACCGTCGTGTAGCCGGTCTTGGGCTGATCCTGAAGCAGCGCGTCGTGGATCTCACGCACCGTTGCCGATCCGAGCCTCCAGATCACTCTCAGAATCGCGAGCTCGGCGTCGGTCGGTCGTGGCACGTCTCGTGGCGTCATGGCGGTGCCTCCTCGTCTGTTCCTTGTACGAAGGAATGTATACGAGGTTCTTCGTAGAATCAACGAAGAGTTTCGTAGTTGACGTGGATGTAACAAAGAGCGGCCTTGGGCGATTCGTAGCGCCCGCGTCTTGGGCGGTTCGTAGCGCCCGCGTCTCACGCGATTCGTAGCGCCCGCGTCTTGGGCGGTTCGTAGCGCCCGCGTCTCGCGCGATTCGTAGCGCCCGCGTCTCGCGCGATTCGTAGCGCCCGCGTCTCGCGGGCCGTCCCGACGGCGTCTCGCCGTCGAGCGATCGCCGAAACGCTTTTCGCGGATGCGGACGCCCGCGAGGCGGTAGGCGAGACGCCGACGCTACGAAATGAATAAGGCGCCGACTCGCGCCGGCGCCCTAACTCTCTGTCTTCTTTGGCCTCTGGCCTCTTGACCATTGACCTCGAATCCGCCTCACCGCATCGCGATCTCTTTCGTTCCCGCGATCCGCTCGGCCTTTCCGACGAGGCCGATGAAGTCGCCACGATGCCCCTCGGTGTCGCGCCCCGCGGCGCGAGTGGCGAGGCGCGTGATCTCGGCGAACGACGCATCGCCTTTGTACTCGGAGTCGCGAAGCAGGAGGCCGAGCTCGGCGACTGCCGCGGCGAATCGCATGTCGGACGACGACACTTCGATCTTCAGCCCCGAGTCGCTGACGGTCTCGCTCAGCAGCATGCTGCGGTCGCCGTCGGGCTTCTTGTAGCGGATTTTTACCGTCGCGAGCTCGCCGCTCGCCTTACGGGTCGCGTCGCTGCGCGTCGCCTGGTACTTGAGCGGATCGACCGAGCCGGACGGCACCGGCACGCCCGGAGGGACGATCTCGTAAAGCGCGGTGACGGAATGCCCGGCGCCAATCTCGCCCGCGTCCTTCTTATCGTCGTTGAAGTCTTCTGCGGCGAGCATACGATTCTCGTAACCGATGAGCCGGTAAGCCGCAACGTGCGCCGGGTTGAACTCGACCTGGAGCTTCACGTCCTTGGCCACTGTGACGAGCGTACCGCCCATCTCGGTCACGAGTACTTTCTTCGCCTCACCGAGGCCGTCGATGTAGGCGTAGTTGCCGTTGCCTTTGTCGGCGAGGAGCTCCATCTTGGAGTCCTTCACGTTTCCGGTGCCAAACCCAAGGACGGAGAGGAAGATGCCGCTCGCGCGCTCCTTCTCGATGAGGCGCTGCAGCTCGCCGTCGCTCGAGACACCGACGTTGAAGTCACCGTCAGTCGCGAGGATGACGCGGTTGTTACCCCGACGAAGGAAATGGTCGCGCGCCGTCTCATAGGCGAGAACGATTCCCGCGCCCCCCGCTGTGGAGCCGCCCGACTCGAGGCGTTCGAGCGCGTCGAGGATGCGTCCCTTCTGCGTACCCGGGGTCGGCGGAAGCACGAGGCCCGCGTTGCCCGCGTAGACGACGATCGCGACGCTGTCGTCGCTTCGAAGGTTGTCGACGAGCATTGCAAGCGACGACTTGAGGAGTGGCAGTTTGTCGGGAGACGCCATCGAGCCGGAGACATCGAGGAGGAAGACGAGATTGTTAGGCGGCAGGTCCTTCAGGTCGATCTTCTCGGCCTGGAGGCCGATACGGAGCAGGCGGTGCCGGTCGTTCCAGGGACACGACGCGACCTCGGTCGTGATCGAGAAGGGCTCCCCGCCTCGCGGCGCCGGGTAGTCGTACTCGAAGTAGTTCACGAGCTCCTCGATCCGAACCGCATCGCGCGGGGGAAGCTGCCCCGAGTCGAGGAAACGGCGGACCATGGCGTACGAGGCGCGATCGACGTCGACGCCGAACGTCGACAGCGGTTCGCGGGTCGGGTCGAGGAAGCGGTTCTCGACGATTCTCCCGTACTCCTCGGTGTTGTGGTCGCTGTCGTACTCGTAGGGAGCTCCTGGCGAACGGGCAGCTCGTTTGAAGGCGCCGCCGTTCTCCGCGGCGATGCTCATCGGGATGGCGGACGGCGACATCGTGGTGCCAACTACCCCGCCGACGACGCCGCCGGCAACGCCCCCCGCTACGCCACCTTCGACACCCTTCGCGAAAGAGGGCTCGGTGCGTAGTGCTGGCGGGGGCGGTGGAGGAGGAGAAGGCGGCGCGTCGGCGAGTTTCGATGATTCCTGTTTCGGGGGTGGCAACTGGGAGATGTCGGAAGGGTCCGCTCCCTTCTCGTGCGAACACGCGATGCTGGTAGCCAGGAGTACGAGAGCGGCAATCCGTTTCATTTCATTCTCCTCCGTTGTGCAGTTCGAAGAGTTGGACAAGAGAGGAGAGCAAAAGGAAACCGGCTAAGTATTCGATGAGGGAAGAAACGAGAGGCGCCGCGCAGGCAGCAAGGCAGGTCAGAGGCCAACGGGCAGAGCAGGTAAGGAAGGCCGAGGGCCAGCAGGCGGTGAGTCGGGGCACGTAGCCGGCGGGATCGGGGAGGGCGAGACGTCGGGCCCCGATGCGTTAACAGGGAAACCTCCGGGCGACACGGGAGAGAAGCCGCACGAAGGACTCGAGTTGCGAGACCGGGATTCGGACGAATCGTTCGGCACGATCGCGCCGATCGAGTACTCCGTGAATGTGAACGTACCCGAGCCCGCGCCCGGCTGTTGACGTCCCCCGCCCCCGACGTGATTTCCGCGACCCCAGCCGCGATCACCCCGCTTGCTCTGGCCTTTGGCCGTCGACCGCTTGTCGCCTCTCGCCCGCCTTACCGCACCTCTTCGCTCACGACCTTCCCGTTGATCACCACACCCGTGATATGGGTCGTGTATTCGAACGGATCGCCGTCAAAAAGGGCGAGGTCGGCGTCCTTGCCCGGCTCGATCGAGCCGACGCGGTCCGAGACGCCTAGAATCTTCGCCGCGTCGACTGTGATCATGCCAAGCGCCTCGTCGAACGAGAGGCCGTTCGCAGCCGCCATCGCCGCCTCCAGGAGTACGACGCGCGTCTTCGGCACGTAGCCTTCGTAGCCGCTCTGCAGTGCGGTTGGAATCCCTGCCCTCTCGAGAATCGCGGCGTTCTCGAGCGTGAGATTCTCGTCCTCGCCGAAGGGACGCGCCATCGTCGGATGGACGATGACGGGAACTCGCGCCGCGGCGATCTCGTCGACGACGAGGTGTGCATCGGCGCAACCGTCGAGGACGACGCGAATGTCGAACTCGTTCGCGAGTCGGAGCGCGGAGACGATGTCCTGCGCGCGATTCACGGTGATCATCAGCGGCGTGGCCCGCTCGAGCACGGTGACAAACGCTTCCTTGCGGAGGTCGCGCGACGGCTTCTTATCGGCCGCCGCGGAACTGATCTTCGTGCGGTATTCCTGAGCATCGAGGAGCGCCTGTCGCAGCAGCGCCAGCTCCTTCGCCCGCGTGCCCGGCGACTTCCCGTTCTCTGCGAACGCATCCTCACCGAGGTTCGCGGCGATCATTGCGGAGGGGACGACGACCGATTCGTCGATCGTGTCTCCGCTCGTCTTCGCGATCATCGTCTGGCCCGAGACGAGGGCGCCTGGGCCGTGTCCCGTGTGGATCGTCGTCACGCCGAAGCCGCGGAGCCACCCGACGAGAAACTCGCGCGCATTGTAGGAGTCGATCGCCCGGAGCTCCGGCTGGATTGCCGCCGACTTCTCGAGCTGGTCCTGGTCGTGAGGCTGGTTGAGGTAACCCGCGAGGCCGACGACCGAATGCGCGTCGATGAGGCCCGGGGTGACGACCTTTGCCGTCAGCCTGGGCGTGCCGGCCGGCGCTGGCGTTTCGCTCTCGGGCCCGACGCGTATGATCTTTCCGTCCTTGATGAGGATGACGCCGTTGCGGATCGTCTTCCCCGCCATCGTGTGAATGACCTCGGCGTCGATCGCGAGATTCTGCGCCGCTGAGGGAAGCGTCGCCGCGGCGAGCAGCAAGAGGAGCATCGTGGCTCTCATGATCAGTTCGTTCCTTCGAGCTCGAGCTCGCTGTGGGCGTGTCTGCTTTCGCCGGCTCCCAGTCCCCCGACGGCGCGCAGCCTGTCGGCCGGGTTATTCAAATCGAAGACGCGGCTGCCGTCGACCCAGGTCTCGAGCACGTGCGTGTAGACGCTGAGTGGATCTCCCGAGAGAATGATGAAGTCGGCGTCCTTGCCCACCTCGAGCGAGCCGACGCGATCCTCGAGCCCGAGGATCTTCGCGTTGTTGATCGTGAGTGCCTCGAGGGCCGTCTTGCGTGTCATGCCGGCGCGCACACCGAGCCCCGCGTCGCGGATGAACCAGCGGGAGTCGGTGATCGGGTCGTCGGTATGGAATCCGACGAGCACGCCTGCCTTTTCGAGCACGGCCCCATACTTCCAGGTCAGATCAACCGTCTCGAGCTTCCCGCCGGGACTGTCGACGAAGATGATCGAGCACGGGACGCCCGCCTTCGCGATGTCTTCGGCGAGCTTGCCCGCTTCAGTCGCATGTTGCAGCACGACGCGGAAGCCGAACTCCTTCGAGACGCGGAGCGCCGTTGCGATGTCGTCGTGACGGTGCGAGTGCCAGTGGACGACGCGCTTGCCTTCGAGGACGTCGAGAAGCCCTTCCATTGCGAGATCGCGCGCGGGACGATCGGCTGGCGTCTTTGCGTCGCGTATCTTCTTCCGGTACTCCTGGGCCTTCACGAACTGCTCCCGGACGAGCGCGGCCGACTTCGATCGCGTCTCGGGGAATGGCGCCTCACGCATCGGATTCGTGCCATTCGCCATCTTCATCCCGCCGGCATATGAGCCGTCGGCGTTGCGGATCGCGATGTCGTCGATCGTTCGACCGTCGCGCAGTTTTACGTAAAGCGTCTGCCCGCTTAACAAGTAACCCGATCCTGGCATGATGTTGGCGGTGGTGATACCTCCCGCCTGCGCGCGTTGGATCGACGCGTCGCGCGCGTCGATCGAGTCGAGCGCGCGGACGTCGGGCTGGATCGGCCCGCTCGAGTCGGCTCCCGACACTTTTCCGATGTGCGAGTGCGAGTCGACAAGGCCGGGCATCACGACTTTGCCGGCCACGTCGTGCCGCTCAGCGTTCGCAGGGATCGCAACGTTCGCGCCGACGGCGACGATCTTCCCCTTCTCGACGAGAAGCGTTCCTTTCGCGATCGGATCGCCGGTGATCGGGATGATCGTTGCGCCGACGAACGCCTGCGGTCTCTCTTGCGCGACGCCGGACGTCGTTGCGGCGAGCATTGCTGCGGCGATGAGGATGCGATGCATCGGGCCTCCTGTCGGATGAATGCGGGGGATTGTATGCGAGACGGCGGGTAGCAGCGGGTTTGCGTCGACAAGAGGCTGAAGTGAGAGGTTGGAACGCTGAACGCTGAATCCAGAAACGATTTCATTCTGGATTCAGCGCTTCAACTTCTCACTTCAGCCGTATCGCCTACCGCCCCTTCCACTCAGGCGTGCGCTTCTCCATGAACGCGGCGAGCCCTTCATTCGCGTCGTCGCTCGCCATCAGCTCGTCGAGGTACATCCGCTCGATCGTCTCGAGCCGCTGCGCGAAGTCATCGGGCTGGCCGAGACGGAACGCGCGCTTCGCAAAGCGGATCGACGACGGGCTTTGCTTCTGCAGTTTCGCGATCCACTCCGCGGCGCGCGCGTCGAACTCCGCCTGCGGGAAGACGGCATTCACGAGTCCAAGCGCGAACGCCCGGACGGCGTCGACCGGCTCGCCGGTGAGCAGGAGCTCGAGGCCGACGCGAGGGGGCAGCTGACGGGAGAGCTGCCATGAGGCGACGGGAGGAAAGACGCCCAGGTTGATTTCCGGCTGTCCGAATCTTGCGCGCTCCGACGCGAGAACTAGGTCGCACCCCATCGCGAGCTCGCACCCTCCGCCGAGCGCGGCGCCTCGGACGAGTGCGATGGAGACGTACGGCGCGCGGTCGAGAATGCGGAAGCAGTCGTGGAAGAGCGCGAGCATCGTTTGTACGGAGTCACCCAGGTGGTCCTGGACGCTCGCGCCTGCCGAAAACGTCTTCTCGCCAGCGGCGTCGACGATCAGGAGCGCGACCTCGCGCGGAATGGTGTGCAGCGCCTCGCGCAGCTCACCGAGCATCTCGATGTCGAGAATGTTGAGTGGAGGGGCGTCGAGCGTGACGCGACAGAGAGAGCCTTCGGTGGAGACGCGGATCTTCGCCATGGTGGCGAATGATAATCGGGAGCAGTGGCCGGGGCTACTTATCCTGCTCCGAGAACGTGACCGTCGTCGCTTCGCCGAGCTTGACGGTCATCGCCTTTGACGGATTCGCGAACGTGAGGAAGACGACGTTGAGCACGGCTCCGGATGGTTTGTCGCCGCATGCGACAGGCATTGGGCGCACGGGCTGAAATTCGGCCGCGGTCGCGATGGCCTTCCCCTTGTCGTCGACCCACTCGACAATGGCCTTCTTCGACTGGATGTTCTTCGACAGCTCCTGCGCCTCCTGAAACGTGATGGAGCCGGTCAGGAGAGTAACGACCTTCTTGTTCCCTTCAGTTCTTGCAACGAACTTGTTCATGCAAGCGGCGAATGCCGATGCCGGGAACACGAGAATCACCAGTGCGGTCAGGATCAGTCGCGTAGCATAGCTGGGCATCAGTCGGCGCCTCGCTTCAGCCGTTAGAACGACCGTGCTTACGATAGTAATTTCGAAACGATGGGAGCGCAATCGTGTCAGACGGGGAGCGGCTCCTCGGAGGCAGAGCTGCCAGCCCTCCGGATCGACCCTGGGGATGATGCGCTCGTTGAGGCCGGCCCACCCGCGGCGGCCGCTACTTCCTCTCCTTGTGCCAGTTCATCTCGATCTTCGGCTCGATCGTTTCTTTCTGTGATGCCTGGAGTGCGTCGAGTGGGACGAACGACAGACTCGTACCTTCGACGCGCACAGCGCGTTGCGTGAGGCGAAGAGGCTCGGAGCCGAACGCCCAGACGGAGGCGCCGATCAGCAGCGCGGCGATGAACGGCCACGTGGCTGCGGCTTCGCGCATCCTCACGTCACTGAACGACTCGTGATGCACTTTGGGCAGGTGCGAGATCGTTTCGAAGAACGTCGCGACGACGACGACGAGCGACGCGATCGCTCCAGCTGTCCATCCCGACAGCTGCGCACTCGCTGCAAGTGCGAGAAACGGTGGCGGGACGCGGAGCAGCCAGAGGTAGAGCCGCTTGCCGGGTGAACTGGTGTCGTAGACGTTGCCGAGGATACGGAACGTCCGTCGTTCGATGAGCCCGAGAACGAACGCGAGCAGAACGGCTGCTGCGGCAGCCATCGCGAGAGCTGGCTCCCGCTCCAGGCGTGCGGCGAAGCGGAAGTCGCGGAACAGCGCGGGATCGAGAACCGGAGCGAGTGTGCCAAAGACCACGAGGCAGGTGACGAACGTGTGGAGATTCAGCCGCCCGGCGAGCTTCTGCGTCGTTGGATAGAAGAAAAGCAACACGAGTGCGAGTGCGAGCGGGATCGCGATCGCCGGAGCAGCCGCCCGGATCGACTGGTCGGAACGCAGCGGGTAGAGCCCCGAAAAGGGATCGGCCGCGAAGGGGAAGTAAAGCGCGAGCGGGAGCTCGTGGCGAACCGTGCGCGTGATCATCACGCGCAGGAACGAAACGATCGCGCTCGAGATGAGCGCGCAGGCCAGTGTCGAGAAGAGGCTGACGGAGACGAGTGCGAGCGATGAGGGGCGATCGCGGAATCGACCGTCGTATTCGCCGTAGATACCCATTGGCAACATCATAGTCCGCTCCGGCGCCGTGCTGCTGTTTCGTCGGCGCAGCAGGTAGGTCAGAGGCCAAAGGAACTCTCGGCCCGGTTTCCCGTATATCCGAGCGGGACGCTTCGACAGAGGTCCCCGCCGCGGGTATGCTGAGCAAAAAGCTCCCCGGGATGGCGGGCGTCCCAGGAATCCGAACGAGCGATGTCGAAATTCAGAAAATCACTCCTCGTGATCTGGCTCGCCGCGGTGGCCGCGTTGGTCATCGAAGGGAGAGTATCCAGCCTTCTCGACGGTGCGGAGCGCTACCTGCCAGGCCTCGAGCTCGCCACGCTGGTCACGTGGATCGTCGTCCTCGTCCTTGGCGTGTACTGGATTGCGGTTTTCTTCCGGTACCTCCTTCGGCGGCTCTTCTGGCGCGTGGGGCGAAGGCTGCTTCTCAGTTACCTCTTCGTCGGTGCACTTCCGTTTCTAATGTTCGCAGTGCTGCTATTGGTGATGGGCTACGTCATGGGCGGGGCGCTGAGCCGCGCCGCCGTTCGCTCGGAGCGCCAGGCGACACTCGTCAGGATGGATCGCTGGAATCTCGAGTATTCGCTCAGTGGAAAATTGCCGAAGGGCGAAGGCGACGGTGTCGAGGTCTACGACACCGCGAAGAAGCGACCCGAGGAGACCCCTGACTGGTTGCGCAATCGATCGTTCAGTGGAATCGCGGCGCGGGGCGGCGATGCCGCGTTCGTCTCGTCGCGCGTCTACGTTCTCGACGGCAAGCCGAGGACGATCACGCTCGTGCTTCCGCTCGACGATGGCTGGAACAATGACGTTCGAGAGCGCGCAGGCTTCAGCGTGTTCAACTTCGTCTCGTGGGACGAGCCTGACGCCGATTCGAACGGCGCCGACGGCAAGATCGGTGCAAGCGGCAACGATCGACATGGGGCGTCGATCGAGATCAACGGCAAAAGGAAGAAGTTCCGCGCGAGCGGGACCGAGACAGACGTTGACGCCTTTTTCAACGAGCACTTGTTCCGGGAGATCGTCTGGTTCGATCAGACCGGCGCGCTCGTCGAGTGGGAGAGCGGTGCGACGAACGAGGAGAAGACGGTCTCCACAATCATCGCGAACCCGATTCCGAATCTTCGCGACACCTACTTCGGCGGCCAGGAGTACTCGGGTCCTCTTCTGCGTGGGATTGTCGGCTTCGGCGCCACGCTCTTTGTCATGTATGCCTTTGCGGCCCTTTTTGCAGGCATGCTGATCTTCTCGATCACCCGGGCCGTGAACCGGATCGAAAAGGGGACCAAAGCGGTCGAGCGGGGCGACTTCAGCTACCGGATCAGGATGAACCGGCAGAGCCAGCTCGGCGAGATGGCGCAGTCGTTCGACCACATGACCGAGTCGATCGCGAAGCTGCTCCTTCGCGTTGCGGAGCAGGAACGGCTCCAGAGCGAGATCGACATCGCCGCATCGATCCAGCGAAACCTGCTGCCGAAAGACGGGCCGACGCTTGCCGGAGTGAGCTTTGCGGCGCACTTCGAACCGAGCGCCGCGATTGGCGGCGACTACTACGACGTCTTCTCGCTCGACCGCGGACGACTCGCCGTCGCCATCGGCGACGTGTCGGGGCACGGCCTGTCGACGGGCCTCGTGATGGCGATGGTCAAGGCCGCGATGACGACGCTGGTCGAGGAAGGCACGAGTGAGGCCGCGCTCTTCCGGCGACTCAACGATCTCGTCTTCAAGTCGACCGACAAGCGCGCATTCATGACGCTCGGCTTCACGATCTTCGACCTCGAGCGCCGCGTGCTGCGCCACACGAACGCGGGACACATCTACCCGTACGTCCTGCGCGCGGGAGTGGCGCCGATCGCGATCGAGGCTCCCTCGTTGCCGCTCGGTGTGCGTGCGGACGTGGAGCCTGAGACGGTGGAGATCGAGATCGAGGAAGGCGATACGGTCGTCTACCTCTCGGACGGAATCGTGGAGGCGCAGAACGACAATCGCGAGCCGCTCGGCTTCGACGCGGTCGAGTCGCTCCTCGCCTCACTCGTAGGCGGTTCACCGGCCGAGGTGCAGGATGCTCTGCTGCGCGCGGTCGCAAGCCACTCAGGCGACCGCTGCTCCGATGATGATCGTACCGTCATGATCCTCCGCTTCGACCAGCTCGAGGCGCTGCACACGCGCGCCGAACTGTTAGGCGAGCTCGGTTGACAGACGACCTCGAGTCAATGCGCGCGTGAGTCGTGGGCGCAGCTCGGCGCGTCGCCTCTCCCGATCCGCGCGTTGCGCGCTATCGCGCGAGCGCGAGGGGAGCGACCGTGGCCGGTTCGGCGCCGACGTGTCGGGCCACGCGCTTCACGTACTCGACCGTCTCGCGGAACGGCGGAACTCCTTCGTACTTGTCGACGTTCCCTTCACCGGCGTTGTACGCGGCGACCGAGCGCTCGGGATCGCGCTCGAAGCGATCGAGAAGCCAGCGGAGGTAACGGGTACCGCCGTGGATGTTCTGCGTCGGGTCGAACGAGTTCGTGACGCCAAAGCGCGACGCCGTGGCGGGCATCAGTTGCATCGCGCCGCGCGCCCCTTTGCGTGATACGGCGCGGCGATCGAAGTTCGACTCGGCTCGTATCACTGCAGCCACGAGCGACGGATCGACGTCGTGGGTCCTCGCAGCGTCACGAATGATCTCTTCCCAGCCGGGCGGCGCCGAGACCTCGGTCGCCTCGTCGTAGCGCCAGGAGCGCTTTGGGAAGAGCGTCGGCAGCTCCGCGACCACGATCTCCGGCTCCGGAACGATCTCGTCGTCGACGATTCGCTCGATGCGGATGATCGGGATGTCGATCCGAGCGCCTCCGTCGAGCACGAGGTTCATGCGTTCTCCATCGACCTCGTATGCGGAGATCTTCTGCGTCCTGCCGTCGGTGAACACGGCGATCTCCGCGCTCGCAGGGAGCGCCACGGCGATCAGGACGGCGAGGGCAAGGCGGGGCAGCACGTTCGATTGGACGAGAACCAGGGAAAGGCATTGGGGATTTCGGAATGCGGAATGCGGAATGGGGAATCGCCCTGTTCGCCGCGCTACGAGCCGCAGCGCACCGCACAGCGCAATCGATCCGAACAGGACAGACGGGCGGCCATGCATTCCGGATTCCGCACTCCGCATTTTGCCTTTCGCGTTTCGCATTCCGCATTCCGCCTTCCGTCTTCCGCAGTCCCTCGTTTAGCGTTCCGCACTCCGCGTTTCGCGTTTCCTCCTACGCTCGTGGATGATACGTCTCATAGATTTTCTGAAGCCTGGCGCGGGAGATGTGGGTGTAGATCTGTGTGGTCGAGATGTCGGAGTGGCCGAGCATCATCTGGACGGAGCGGAGATCTGCTCCATTCTCGAGCAGGTGGGTCGCGAACGAGTGGCGGAGCACGTGCGGCGAGATCTGTGTCCTGATTCCCGCCGCACGTGCGTGTTTCGTAATCGTCTTCCAAAACATCTCGCGCGTCATCTTCCGGCCCCGCACGGTGAGAAAGAGCGAAGGATCGCCATGCTTGTCGAAGAGGGGGCGGACCTTCTCGGCATAGTGCAGGATCGCGTCGCGTGCAGTCTCGCCGAATGGCACGATCCGCTCCTTTGACCCCTTGCCGATGGTGCGCAGGAAGCCGGCGTCCAGCACCAACTCGTCGATCCGGACGCGCACGAGCTCGCTCACGCGGAGCCCCGTCGCGTAAAGAAGCTCGATCATTGCGTGGTCGCGAACGCCGAGCGGAGACGCCATGTCGGGGGCAGCAAGCAGCGCCTCGACTTCGTCGGGCGCGAGAGTTTTCGGGAGGGTCGTCCAGAGCTTGGGATTCTCGACGTTCTCGGTAGGGTCGCCGGTGACGAACTTCTCCGACACGGCGAAGCGATAGAAGCCACGGATTGCGGCGAGCCCGCGAGACACCGACCGCGCGGCGATCCCAGCCGAGCGGAGCCACTGGAAGTAGCGCACGAGATGGAGGCGCGTTACCGCTCCGATGTCGACCTCGCGCGACTGGAGCCAATGCCCGAAATGCCGGAGGTCACGCGTATACGCATCGACCGAGTTCTTCGCCAGCCCCTTCTCGACCGTCAGGTAATCGACGTAGGTTGGCAGGTAACGCGTCAAGAGCTCCGACGTCTCCTCAGCTTCCGGGTCGATCTCGCGTGGCTTGCGCTCGCGGGGCATGAGGTCATTTTAGGCGATAGGCGGGAGGCAGTGCTCAGTCCTAAGTCCTCAGTCCTGAGTGCTGAGTGCTGAGTGCTGAGTGCTGAGTGCTGAGTGCTGAGTGCTGAGTGCTGAGTGCTGAGTGCTGAGTGCTGAGTGCTAGATTCTGGATCGAGAATTCTTTGAGTTGTCAGTGACGGCAGCCGCGAAGCGGCGGTCTCTAAATGGCTCCACCCGTGGGGGCGGGGAATCGAGATCGCGAAGTTCCTTAGGCGCCGCGTGAGCGGCGCCATTCTGAATTGCGTGTTGCGTGCGACGACCCCGCGCTCACGCGCGGGGGGGTATCAGACGTCGCCGCTGACGCGGCTCGGGAAGATCGGGCGAACCTGCAAACCCCGCCCTCACGGGCGGGGCTAATCAAAAACGGCCGCTTCCGCGGCCGTCTCGTCAATCTCAACACCCAGGACTGAGCACTCAGGATTGAGCACTGACGAACGAGCACTGAGGACCGAGCACTCGGGACTGAGGACTCAGGACTCAGGACTTAGGACTGAGGACTCAGGACTCAGGACTTAGAACTGAGGACTCAGGACTCAGGACTTAGGACTCAGGACTCAGGATTGAGCACTGCCTCTCACCGCCTCATGGGCGACGATGTCGGCCATGTACGATGAGCGGACGAAGGGGCCGGAAAAGACCGCATCGAAGCCGAGATTCTCGCCGGCGATGCGGTACTCCTCGAAGACCGTAGGATGGATGTACTCGACGACCTCGAGTTTCTCTTTGTTCGGCTGAAGGTACTGTCCAATCGTCAGGATCTGGCAGCCGGCATCGCGAAGGCGTGACATGGCGTCGATCACCTCGTCGCGACTTTCCCCTAGGCCGACCATCAAACCCGACTTGGTCGTGACCGACGGGTCGATCGATTTCACGAGTGAGAGCAACGAGGTCGACCGCTCGAATCGCGCGCCTGGGCGCACGTGACGATAGAGCCTCGGGACCGTTTCGACGTTGTGGTTGTAGTAGTCGGGCTTCGCCTCGGTGACAACGCGAATCGCTCTCTCGTCGCCTTTGAAATCGGGAGTGAGCACCTCGATTGCGGCGGCAGGGAGTGCCTCGCGGAGGGCGATGATCGTGTCGGCAAAATGCTGCGCGCCGCCGTCGCGGAGGTCGTCGCGGTTGACCGAAGTGACGACGACGTGACGGAGGCCCATCTTCGCGGCCGTCTCGGCTACCGAGCGCGGCTCGTCAGTCGAGGGTGCGCGGGAGGGGAGACCCGTCGCGGAGTTGCAGAAGCCGCAGGCGCGGGTGCAGACGTCTCCCAGGATCATGAATGTCGCGGTCCCTCGGGAGAAACAGTCGGTGCGATTGGGGCACGCGAGCTCCTCGCAGACCGTGTGAAGCGATCGCGAGCGCATCAACGCCTTGATCTCGTGGAGCGAGCTCAGGTTGATTTTCTTTTCCCGGATCCACTCCGGCAGGCGGCGGGGGGCGGTCATCGGGCGGATTGTACGGTAATCGCGGCACCAAATTGAAAAGTGAAAGCTAAAAACTACACGATAATGAAATGCTACAAATGTTCTGTTAATCGATATTTGTAGTAGGTGCTAATTATGGGTTCCTGTATTTACTTTCAGGCTTCAATTCGTTTTCACCCCACCCGCCCGATCCCCTGGAATGCGAAGAGCCGCCTCGCGGCGGCTCTTCGGAAGCAGCATGGCGGGCTGCTAGTGGTCTTGCGCGAGCGATTTCTCGAGCGACTTCTCGATGAGACCTTCGGCGTCCATCTCGGTGATGCCCTTGACGATCGCGATCTCAGAGACGAGCAGGTACTTCGCCCGGTCATACATCTTCTTTTCGCGGAACGAGAGGCTTTTGCGCTTGGAGACCTGGTTGAGGTTTTTCAGCACGCTGGCGACGTCCTCGAGCTTTCCGGTCTTCATCTTCTCGAGGTTCTCGCGATAACGGTCTTTCCAGTCGCTGACCTTCGAGCCGACGCGCACTTCGAGCAGGGCGACGAGTCCCTTGATCTCGGTCCGCTTGTAGAGCGGGCGCAGCCCGATCCGGTTCGAGTTGTCGACCGGAACCATCAGCTTGGAATCGTTGGCGAGGAGGCGGAGGTGCAGGAACGTGTGCTGCGATCCGTTGATGCTCGATTCGCCGATGTTCTCGACGACCGTCACACCATGGTTGGGGTAAACGACTTTTTCACCGATTTTGAAAGACACAGGCACTCCTTCCGTTGCGATGTCTGCGAGCACGCCCACCACTCACGCCCATTCTCGCGGGTTGTTTTTCGACGACAAGCCGTAACGCGCTAAACCCCGATCAGGCGCAGGAGAGCGAAGTGAGCTCCGAGGCCGGAACTCTTTCCGTCACTTGCGTTTGCCTATTACCGTTCATTGTCTTGATGTTCCGACGGGACAACTCAGGCTGCCGACGGAACTGGAGAGCGATACCCGAATGCCGGGCACCCGTTTTCAGGATTACCCGCGGTGGAGTCGCGAGCACGCGTCATTATACACGACTTTGCCCCGATTTGTAGTGATTTTCAGCGCATTTTTGCGCGTTTAGGGTCGCGTCGAGCGCACGAGCTGATGCAGTTTCGCCATCCCTTCGGCCCTCTCCGCGTCGCTGCCCGTGAGCAGATCCTCGATCTCCTGGAGCCTTTGGTTCAGCTCTGTCGTGGCGTGTCCTACGGGAGCGCCGGCAGGCATCGCGTCGCCTATCGGTGTCTCTCCCCGCGACAACAGTGAATTGACCTGCGAAGCAGCCTCCGGACTGACTCCTTCGATCGTCGTGACGATCGAATCGCAGAGTCGCCGCACTTCCGTGGGGTCCTCGCGGTCGATCGCCTTCGGGAGGGCGTGGGCCTGTTGAACGGCGTTGAAGTAGGGGCTCTTGATGTTGTCAACGAGTTTCGGCTCGATGATCTGAATCGTGAGCGACGCGTTCTTGCCGAGCTTCTCGTCACTGAATCCCCACACGGTCACGACCGGGCTCCAGCCGAACGCGGCGAGGTCGAGGTCCGTGTGCTGTCCCGGTGCGAGTTTCATGTTTTGAGGGAACTCCTCGGTCTTCGTCTCCCCTCGGTCGTTCGTATATTCGACAACCGCGCGCTGAATCTCCACGCCGCGGTTGCGCGCGATCAGGTAACGCCGTGACGGAACCGA
>JACPDH010000123.1 GCA_016184115.1 Acidobacteriota bacterium
GCAAGAGCTGGCCGAACAGGTCGCGCTCTATTTCTTCGAAGTCGCTTCCGTCGACAACCAGCTGAAGGCCGAGAAGGACCGCTCGCTCCTGGAGGGGCAGCTGCAGGACGAGAGCTATGACGCCGCACTCGAGAGCGAAGCAAAAGTCGCGCTGGCTGCTGAGATCGGCGCACACGCGACAGCCATCAACGTCGAGGCCTGCGATGGTCTCGTCGCGCTGCGCGGGACAGTTCCCGACGCATCGCGTCACAAGTTCGCGGTCGATGGCGTCGCCAGGCTTTCACGCGTCGCGAAGGTCATCGACCTGCTCCGCGTGAAGTAGGATCGCGAGGCGTGGCAAGCGGCTTTGGCGTTTCGTCCGACCTTGGTGAGGCGCAGCGCCTCGATCTGGCGCTGACTGCACCCCCGTTCGCACTCTCGCGGCGCGAAGCGAAGCGCGTACTCGAAGCAGGCCGCGTCATCCTCGACTCTCGTCCCGTCGCCGTCGCATCGCGTGTCGCTCGCGCTGGCGCGCATCTGACGCTTCTCGCGCCCGACGCCGAGGTCGCGCTCCTTTACGCCGACGACGAAGTCATCGTCGCCGACAAGCCGGCTGCGATTCCGACGCAACCGAGTCCCGGGAGCTCGAACCCGGCGCTCCTTGAACTGCTCGCGTCGATGATGAAGCGACGCGGCGAGCCATCGGAGATCTTTCTCGTCCATCGCCTCGACACGAACACGACGGGCGCGATCGCGTTTGCACGGAACCGGCGCGCGGCGGAACGTTTGTCGACGCTGATCTCGGGGGGAACGAGCGAGAAGCTCTACCGCGCGATCGTCGTTGGACGGATCGCATCGACGACGATCGACGCGCCGATAGGACGGCAGGCAGGGAACCTCTTCCGCGTGCACGTGTCGGGCAAGGCTGCACGAAGCGAGGTGCGCGTTCTCGCGACGAGCGACCGTGCGTCGCTCGTCGAGGTGAGGATTGCAACCGGCCGCACCCACCAGATCCGGGTGCATCTCGCTCATGCGGGTCATCCGGTGCTCGGCGACCGCAAGTATGGAGCGGCGCTTCAACCTGCGGAGAGGCCGTCACGACCGATGCTGCATGCGTTGCGGCTCGGCCTTCCCGGAATCGGCGTCTTCACCGCCGCGCTTCCGTCTGATTTCGAGGCAGTCGCGATGGAGCTAGGGCTGGCCACTGTGACTGCACCGTAGCGCCGTCCGGGGCTTCATCGCTTCCTGGCCGTGAACTCGGTACGATTTCGCTCCCAGTTCCCGGCCGGAGCACGAGGCACGATTCTGGTAGCATCCTGAGACCGTGAGCAAATCACCTGTCTTCCACGCGACAACGATCCTCTGCGTGCGGCGCGGCGAGCGCGTCGCCATGGCCGGAGATGGCCAGGTCACCGTCGGCACGACCGTGATGAAGCACAGCGCCGCGAAGGTGCGCCGTCTCTACGACGGAAAGATCATCGCCGGCTTTGCCGGGTCAGCTGCCGACGCCTTCGCGCTTTTCGCCCGCTTCGAGGCGAAGCTCGAGGAGTTCCGCGGCAATCTCGAGCGTGCCGTCGTCGAGCTCGCGAAGGACTGGCGCCTCGACAAATATCTGCGCCAGCTCCAGGCGCTCCTCATCGTTGCGAACGAGGAGCGCTCGTACTTGATCTCCGGCACTGGCGACCTGATCTCGCCAGATGATGGGTTGCTCGCAATTGGATCGGGCGGCCCGTACGCCCTCGCCGCAGCCCGCGCACTCATGGCGCACACGGAGCTGCCGGCAGCCGAGATCGCCAAGGAAGGTCTCCGCATCGCCTCGACGATCTGTATCTACACGAACGACCGGATCACGGTGGAAGAGCTGTGATGGTGGGGCGATCGCGCGAGGCACCATGGTGGAAATTGTGCTCCATGGTGGATAGTTGCGACTATCGATGCCGCTGAATATCAAGAATCGCGAAGTCGAACGGCTGGTCGACGAAGTTTCCCGCCTCGCGGGCGAGACCAAAACTGAGGTCGTCCGCAAGGCCCTCATCGAGCGGCGCTCGCATCTCGCGCTGCGCGCCCGGCCTCTCGCTCGCGGGGCGAGGCTTCAGCGCTTTCTGGAGACCGAGGTCTGGCCCTCGATTCCGCAGATGCGCAGACTCGCGAAACGCGACGAAGAGGCGATCCTGGGCTATGGACGGGAGGGAGTCTGATCCTCGATTCTTCGCCCATCGTGGCGATCGTACCTCGCGAACAAGGCCACGAGTCCCTGGTCGAGAAGATCGGGCAGGCGACGATCGTGGCGGTGGGGGCTCCTACACTCTCGGAGGCTACGATTGTTCTCTCTTCACGCCTGGGGCGTGACGCGCGCGGGATCATCTCCCGCCTGCTGATGGAAGGCGCGATCGAGACGATTCCGCTCACCGACGCACATTTTTCCGTGGCTGTGAGTGCCTGGCTCCACTACGGCAAGGGACGTCACAAGGCGTCCCTCAACTTCGGCGACTGCCTCGCCTACGCGGTCGCACAGGTGGCGGGAGAACCGCTGCTCTTTACCGGGCGTGATTTCACAAAAACCGACATCGAGGCGGCGTGAGCATGGTCATCCCCCTTCCCGGACACATCGAAGAGTTGCGCGAGACGGCCGATCGTCTCACACCGAAGCAGATTGTTTCCGAGCTCGACAAACACATCGTAGGCCAGGCTGCTGCGAAGCGCGCCGTCGCGATCGCGCTGCGCAACCGATGGCGCCGGCAGCAACTCTCTGCCGAGCGCCGCGACGAGATCGCCCCCAAGAACATCATCATGATCGGTCCCACCGGTGTCGGTAAGACCGAGATCGCGCGACGGCTCGCGAAGCTCACTCACTCGCCGTTTCTCAAGATCGAGGCGTCGAAGTTCACCGAGGTCGGCTACGTCGGCCGCGACGTCGAGACGATCGTTCGCGACCTAACCGAGCTCGCGGTGAAAATGGTGAAGGAAGAACGTCGCGTTTCCGTGCGCATCCAGGCGGAGCGCAATGCGCGCGAACGTCTCCTCGAGCTGCTTCTCCCCGGAAAACCGACAGCCTATCCCGCGTTCGTCGGTCCCGAGCGCAAGGAAGCCGACGAACGCTCCGAGACGCGCGACAAGATGGCTGCGTGGCTCGACGAAGGCAAGCTCGACGAGCGAGAGATCGAGGTCGATGTGAAGGAGCAATCGACCCCGTCGTTCGAGATCTTCACGCCTCAAGGTGTCGAGGAAATGGGTGTGAACATCAAGGACATGCTTCCGGGACTGTTCGGAGGCAAGACAAAACGCCGGAAGATGCGGATCGGCGATGCGCGCGAAGTGTTGATCGCCGAGGAGGCGGAGAAGCTCGTCGACCAGGCGTCTGCGACGCACGAGGCAATCGAGCGGGTCGAGCAGAGCGGGATCGTCTTCCTCGACGAGATCGACAAGATCGCGGGGCGCGAAGGAGCACAGGGACCCGACGTCTCGCGCGAAGGGGTACAGCGCGATCTCCTGCCGATCGTCGAGGGCACGACCGTAAACACGCGCTACGGAATGGTGCGCACCGATCACATCCTCTTCATCGCGGCAGGCGCGTTCCACGTGTCGAAGCCTTCAGACCTGATTCCCGAGCTGCAGGGGCGCTTCCCGATCCGGGTCGAGCTCGAGTCACTCACCCATGGAGACTTCGTCCGGATCCTCCGCGAGCCCGAGCATGCGCTGACGACGCAGTATGTCGAGCTGATGTCGACCGAGAGGCTCCTGCTCCGCTTCACCGATGACGCGATCGAAGAGATCGCGAAATTCGCCGAACAAGTGAACCGTCGGATGGAGAACATCGGCGCGCGCAGACTTCACACGATCCTCGAGCGCCTTCTCGACGAGATCTCGTTCACCGCGGACGAGCGGGCAGGCACGGAAGTGGTCATCGACGCCGAGTATGTGCGCGGCGCGCTCAATGACGTCGTCCAGGACGTCGACTTGAGCCGCTACGTCCTCTGACGCGCCGATCGGCGCTATTCTTCCGCATCGGGAGCGCAACACATGATTGCCACGATCAACCCAATCGACAACTCACTCGTGAAGTCGTTCGAGCCGGTGAGCGCTGCGGGCATTCAAGCCGCGCTCGAGCGTGCGGCGGCGGCCTACGAACACCACCGCAAGACGACCTTCGACTCTCGTGCTTCCAAGCTCGTTCGCGCCGCGGCGATCCTCGAGGAGGACGCCGGCCACTACGGCCGCTTGCTCACTCTGGAGATGGGCAAACCGATCGGTGCAGCGCGCGCCGAGGTCGCCAAGTGCGCACTCGCCTGCCGCTACTACGCGGAGCACGGTGCGGAACAGCTCGCGCCCGAGACGATCGCGACGAACGCGCGCAAGAGCTGGGTCTCGTATCAACCTATCGGCGTCGTGCTCGCCGTCATGCCGTGGAACTTTCCCTTTTGGCAGGTCTTCCGCTTCGCCGCCCCGGCACTGATGGCTGGGAACGCCGCCATCCTGAAGCACGCGTCGAACGTGCCGCAATCGGCGCTCGCGATCGAGGAGATTCTCCGCCGCGCCGGATTCGATCGTGACGAGCTCCAAACGTTGCTGCTGACCTCGTCGCAGGTGGAGAGCCTTCTCGTCGACGATCGGATCGCCGCCGCCACGCTCACCGGAAGCGAGGCAGCGGGAAGGAGCGTTGGATCGATCGCGGGTCGCGAGATCAAGAAGGTCGTCTTGGAGTTAGGCGGCAGCGATCCGTTCATCGTCATGCCGAGCGCCGACATCGATCTCGCGGCCAAGGTCGCGGCAAAAGCCCGATGCATCAACAACGGCCAGTCGTGCATCGCGGCGAAGCGATTCATCGTGCATCGCGGGGTGGCGGACGAGTTCACGGCAAAGTTCGTCGACGCGATGCAGGCCCTACGCGTCGGCGACCCGATGGACGAAACTGTCGACGTCGGCCCGCTCGCGACTCCGCAGATTCTCGAAGAGGTGGCCGCGCTCGTCGACGACGCCGTCGCGCGCGGAGCCACGCTTCTCTGCGGAGGCACGCGCCTCGCGGGCCCCGGAAACTTCTATCCCCCCACGGTCATCGCCAACATCCCTCCCGCGGCGAAGCTGAACGTCGAGGAGGCGTTCGGGCCGGTGGCTGCGCTCTTCGTCGCGCACGACCGCGAGGACGCAGTGAGAATCGCGAACGCGACACCGTTCGGCCTGGGTGCCTCCGCCTGGACCCGCGATGAGGAGGAGCAGCGCTACTTCGCCGAGGCGATCGAGGCGGGACAGGTGTTCATCAACACGATGGTCGCGTCCGATCCGCGTGTCCCTTTCGGCGGCATCAAACGATCAGGATTCGGACGCGAGCTAGGCCCCCACGGCATCCGCGAGTTCGTGAACGCGAAGACGATCTGGATCGCCTGAGCCCGCGCGTCATTTCTCTGTCAGCTCGATCTCCGCATCGACGACGAGTGCGAATCGTCCGCGTCCCGTCCTCTCGATACGAACTTCCGGACACTTCTCTTCGAGCCGCCGTCGCAGGAGGATTAGGCGGCTTTCGAGATTGTCCTTGTACTCGGGAAGCCCGAGCGAGTCGTCGAGCCGAAGCTCTCGATTCGAGAACTCGGTTCTCCCTTCTTGCGACCAGCTCGTGAGGAGTTTCCAGAAGATTCTTCCTGGGACATTGCGGATGAGGTAGTCATTGTCGACGAACACGCAGTCGTCCGCGCGGTAGTACGTCATGATCCGGCGCCGGCGTGAACAAACCGCGGGCGCGACAGCTGCGGGCCGGGTTGACGAGTCTTCGATGCCGTCGTCGTCGGGAGCCGACATGCGGTCGATTCCGAGCGCGATCTGGTTCGCGACGACTTCGAGGTAACCCTCGTGCCATTCGTCGAAGCCGGCGAGCTCGCGGCTCTCCGCGACGAGCACGCCGACGAGGTCGACGCCGACCGTGAGCGGGATGATGAGCGTGCTTTGCGCGTCGGGAAGCCCCGGCAGCGGAATCTCCGGTGCGACGCGGTGACTCTCGCGCGAGATCACTTCGCGACGCATCGCGCGCCCGTAGCGCAGCTCGGAGTCGAGTCCCGCAATTCGCAAGATCCTGCGCTCCTTTGCGGCTGTGCCGATCAGTCCCTCTCCGATCTGCACTTCCGCACCGACACCGCTCTCGCCGTATCCTCGGCTTGCGACCGTGATGAGACGTCCGCATCCCGGCTCGGCGACCAGAACCATCGTCTGCGCGAAGCCGAAGTAGCCGTCGAGCGCTTCGAGCACCGAGGTGAGGAGCGTTTCGAGATCTTCGGCGCGATTGATCTGCTCCGAGACGCAGCGAAGTCCGCGGAGCTCGGTCCTTCGCCCTGCTGCGACCGAGCGGTCCGCTGGATCGTCCTCCGCGGGCGCTGCGAGAAAGCCTTCGACGCGATCGACACTCAACATCTCGAAAACGTCGGCCGAAAGCAGGCGGAAGACTCCCGCCATCCCGGTCTGCGACGCGATCGCTTCGATGCGAATCGCCATCGACTCGAAGAGCGGACCGCTCGCTTCGGATCGAAGGAAGCGAAGCCGGAGGCGGTAAGCCTGAAACGTCATCGGGTCGACGACGTGCGCACAGGCGAGAGGATTGCTGTCGAGATTCTTCCTCGTCTTGTTGAAGAACTGGCAGGAGAGCGCGACATGCGACTCGTCGACGTAGAAGACCTGACTGACGTACGTGACGTTGGGAACTCCCTCCGCGTCGCTCGTCGAGACGATGCTGGGGATCACGCCGAGAAAACAACGCGACAGATCGGACAGCCGCGCGGGGGAGGTTCCGATCATCGCAGCGAGACTCCGGCGTTAGGCCCAGGGGTCTGTTCGAACAGCGCTTCGACGGCGATCTCGATCGCGAAGGCCGGCCAGTGCGCAAGCGCTCCGATGCTCCTCCGCGGATAGCCGAGATCTCCCAGTTCGTCAGCGAACGCCTGAAGCCGCCCACTCACGAACTCCCGTTCTTCGTCGGCCGCGAGCCGGACTTCGCGCGCCGCGCCCTTGAACTGGATCGTACTGTGCGTGCGTGGCCGCGAACAGGCGACGGCGATGCGTCGCGTCGCGGCGACGTTCGCGACCGTCTCCTGGCTCGTCGCGACCGGCACGTAAACAGTAAATACGCTCAGCTCTTCGTTCGCGCGGAGCGCGATCGCGCGACACGAAGCCGGCATACGATCTGCGCTCACGGTGCCGACGATGATCGACACGCGCGGCTCGAGATACTCCCGGAGCCTAGTTTGCAGCATAGCGCGGATTATAGCGTCGCACAGCAATGAAAAGACCCGCATCGCTGCGGGTCTCTTCGTTGGGTTCGATGCACTCGGGCTCAGTCGAGCTTGACCGAGCCTTTCGTCTTGTCGCGGCGCGCCTTTTCTTTGGCGGCGTACTCCTGTTCGCACCCGTCCTTGTCGACCATGACGCAACTCAGGTAATCGGTCGCTTCGATGAGAACTGCGCGAATCGCCTTACCGGCCGGAGTCTTGTCGTACTTGCCGAGATTCCCGCCGAGGCCCCCCTTGTAGAAGCCGACACCGATTCCGTAGCCACCCGAGCGCGCTTCGACGCTACGTACGAATTCGATCGCGCCGGTCGTCGAGTTGATGACGCGCAGGTCGATCGCGAGATAGGCATCTTCCTTCTTGCCACCGACGCTGACCCCGCGGAAGCTCAGCCCGCCGCCGGATCCCTTCGTGTTCTCCTCGTACGAGGCGACGCTTCCAGTGATCAGGTACTTCGCGCCGGTCAACTTGCCGATCTTGGCCCCGGTCCCTTTCGAGACGGCCCCCGACGCGGCGAGATCCTGTTCCTGCAGCACCGAATTGAGCTTCGCGCGCTCGACCATCTTGAACTTCTCCGTGGCGGCGAGCTCGTTCGTGAGCATGTCGGCGAGGTCGTTGCCAACA